>NZ_CAFB01000037.1 GCF_000227585.1 Candidatus Glomeribacter gigasporarum BEG34
AGGAGAGCCGAGTGACACCCGTGAGCGCGCCTTTCATCTGAACGCCTGTCACTTAATGCCCTCGCGACCACGGCCATTGAAAAGCGCGTTCATTCTTTGTCCAGCGGATGCTCACTTTCTGTTCTTCTCCGCCCGTCCCCACGACAAGAACGGCGCGCTCGAATAATTTGTCCACTTCATACAAGGTCGGCGTCTTGACCCGGTAATTGGCAATCTGGGGCCGATTGTCCGGCCCCAGTAAAAACAGTACCGGCGCCTCGCCGGTTTTCACCGCCTCAGGCAGTTGGATATAGACTTTCTCGCCATTGTTATAGACGCGCACCGGCTTGAAGTGCACCTTGGCATCGCCGCTGATCGCATAGGAAAAATCAAGTTTTTCAATGGAGCCGGCGGATAATGTGGCCGCGACCAGACGTTCCCGCGCGCGTTGACGCTCGGCTTCGATGCTGGCCGACTCGTCCCATTGCTGCGCGACATCTTCCGGATAGTACCAGCCGATGGCATGCAGATAACTTTTCTTGTTTGGACTGGAATAGAGGGCGATTTGATACGTGCGCCGGTCGGTCGTAATAATCAGATTGGTGTCGATATTCACATCTGTCGGCTTGACAATGATGTGCGTGACCGCCTGCGCGCCGGTTCCTGAGACCTGTTTGCTCATCAGCCAGCGCACGGTATCGCCCGCAACCGGTTTTCCAGTCAGCCGCTCGCCGGGTTCGAGCTGAATATCGCAGGCGCGCAGCAGCGTACAGATCAGTTTTGGCATTGTTTGACCATAGGGATACAGAATACGTCCGTCGTCCGACAAGATCGGCTTTGCAATCCCATTCTGCCGCCATGCTTCGGCCTGTGCGGCAACTGCATCCCGCTGCGTCAAAAACCGCTGACGATCTGCCCGCGCGGGCGCGCTTGCTACAAGCCAAATCCAGATCGCCATGCGCAAAAGTTGAGTCCAACGCTGCATCACTCAGTCCAGAACCTTCGACCAGCTAAATTGCGTAATAAAAAACCCCGCGCCGTTGGCGCGAATGGCCTCATCGGTAGAAAGCGGTGCGATGCGATAGCTGAGCAGTCCCTTCCAGCGCTCTGTGCGTATTACATCGCCATTCGGCAAATGCAGGGTTTCAGTCCACTCCACCTGGTAACTGCGTTTTGAGATGGGCAATGCCAGCGTGACATGCGCGTCAATCGTGCGCTGCGCCGCCGTTGCAAAAGGTTTGCGCTGATATACAAAGCGATCCAGCGCGCGTTTCGCGGCGCTTTCGCTCTGCACCCGCGCGTAGACCCAGTGCATAAAACGTTTCTGCGCCTCCGAATCCGCGACAATCAGGCGCGCATATTCAACCCAGCGGATCATTTGTTCGCGTATGACGCGCGCGTCATCCATCGGATGCGCCCGGTTCGCGGTTCCAACCGAAATCACCGCGCCCAGTTTGTCCACTGCAATCACATAGGGCACGAATTTGCTTGACATCATGTAATAGCCATTGAACGCGACCGATACTGCGAGAATCGCCGCCGTGATTTGCCAGGCCAGTTGCCAGTTGCGCGTTGCAATCGACAGATTCATATAGCGGTCGTCCTGCGCTCCGCTATGGGCGCGCAAGAAAGGAGAGCGCGGGATTTTCCGGCGCGGCGTCTGACTTGCCATATCTGGCGGCGCCGCCTTTTTGCGCGCGGAAAAACGGGACGCTATCCACTTCTGCAAACTGAACATTTAAGAATCTCTGGGCGGCGCCGGATGCGGTTTGGATCCTAAAGTCCGATGCGGCAACCCTAAACTGTCCAGATGCGTTCCAGTCCGGGCGCCTATCTGTGCCTCATCCTGTGCGCGATACAGTTCAGGCCGATGTTTTAAATGCCGCTCCACATTGACTGCCTGTGTCAATTCATGCTCTGAAGAGGCCGTAGAGGCATATCTGCGATAGAGCGCTTTAACGCCTGCAATGGCAGCGGACCCGCTGGCCAGCGCAACGGCCGCTCCTGTTCTGAGCGCCGCGCGCGGAACGCCTTCTCCGAAGAGGCTCGACGTGTCAAGCAGCATGGCGCGCACCATCGCAGGGACTTGGGTCGTCAGATAGGCATACACCAGCGCGCTGCCCGCAACGGCCAGACAACTGTGAATCAGATGATTGGGGTCCAGTTTGAGCCCGTCGAACAAGGTCTGGCCCGCACCAATCACCAGATACAGAATCATCAGCTTAAGGCCCACTAAAAGGGCATAGCGCATATAGGTCGCCGCAATATCTTCTGTCCAGCGCGCGCCGCCAAAGCCGAGCAGAATCACGCCCGCGCCGATGCACAGATACGATTCAATCTGCGTGACCAGTAATTGCGCCGCAATCAGCAGAAAGGCAAGAAAGATCAGCACCGCGAGCAGGACCACGGGTAAAACGACCGCAATGGCATCGAGCACGCCTAATTCGCGCATCGCCTGAAAAGCGCCGAGCGCCAGCTCATAACCTTCATTGACCACGCCATCCGGCGTGGTGGTTGCGGGCACCGCGCCCGCGGCGGCGCCAATTCTCCGAAAAGAATCGATGATGTCCGGAATCCAGACGCCCGCCATTTTGAGCAGGCCAAAAAAGAATCCCAGCGTGATGATCTTGCGCACCAGAACGCCGAAGAATTCCAGGAGGTCATTTTGGTCAAGGATAAGCGTGAGTGCCGTCCATCCGAAATCAATCGCCGCCAATCCCCAAAATAAGCGCTGCGCGTAGATACTGATGATGGCGTACCAGCTCTGCTGCAAAACCCCAAACCGGGTATTCACTGCATTCAGGAACGAAAACCGGTCTTGCGCGCACGCGACCAGCGGCGCGCTGATGAAGATCAGCAAAACCGCAGCGCGGCGCGCCAGCCGCGCTGCACCATCCAGCGGGTGCATGTGCTCATTCATACATCGCGGAGCGCGTCTTTGCAGAATGCAATGGCAGCACGCGCGGACTGTGTATTGCGCCGAATATCCGTTCGGCACCGTGATGTTGCGCGTCGGAGGCATCCTGCTGCGCGGCGATAAAGTGCGCGTGCGCCTGCAATTGCGCCATTTGGAGTTGCCGCAACTGCTGCATCTGACCGAGCAATGCCACGCCGATCTCATTCCCCGCCTGGAGCGCCTGCATTTGCCCTTGCGCCGTTTGCGAGCGTGTCTGCAAACGTTGGATTAATTGCGCTTCATTGCCGAAATGCTGTGCCTGAGCGCCCGTTACTGTGAGCGCGCGTTCAAGCGCGTTCAATGTATTGTTCGAGCTGTTCTGATAGGCATGCTTGAAGTCGAACGCTGAGCCGTAGCCTGGATGCAGATCCCGAAATATCCGGCGGGTATTGCGGGCGGTCATTTCAAGTTTGCGTCCCGCCTTGATCAGCGTGTGTAAATCCTTGAACGCGGCTGACATATCATGGTCGCGCCATAATTGTTGCGCGGCTTCGGAAAGGAGCGTATCCGGCGTGATTCGCATCAGGTTGCGCAGCATCAGCTGGTATTGGTTGATTTGCGCCAGCGTCTGCTCGGCCTGTTCGGCATAGGAGGCCACTAATTCAATATTGTTCAGAATCTGAGTCGGCTCAGTCGCAAAAATGCTCGCGCGGCCCGCCCGTAATGCGAGCAGCGCGAACAGAACGAATACGGATTTAGAGCATTTTTCAGTGATTTTCCCTGTGTCGCTTCGCGCTCGCCGTATTGTGCATACTGTCTTCGCGCTCGCTCCTTGGGCAAATCGACTGAAAAATGCTCTAAGAAAGGATGAAGAGCGCATATGACCCAGTCTATTTTGATGCTGCGCGTTGTGCGACTAGGCCATTCGATCAATTTTTTTGGAGCCTTTTTCAGCGGCTTGCACTGTGCCGCTCCAGCGCCTCAATCCATTCCGTCAAACGACCTTTGCCCCATTCTTTATGCTGATTGCAATGCCTGAGCCACTCCACCGTCCAGCGCGGGCCGTGGCTTTGCATCAACCGCCGCGCCTGCGCGATATCGTCTTTGCCCGATGCGCCTGTGAACGCCAGACACAGCGGCCCAAGGCCGAGCTGATATTTGCGGCGTCCGAGCGGCGATAAATAGTAATAGTCCCGCTTTTTCACCATATGCCCGATCAAATCAATCTGGCGCGGATTCAGGCCCAGCGCGCGATAATGTTCAGCGCATTCTTCGTTGCCATTGACTTCAGGATTGGCGAGCAGAATCTTGGTCGGACAGCTTTCATACAGCACATCCCGTAACGCGCTTGTCCCGACGTCGGAAATCGACTGAGTCGCAAATACCACTGCGCAGTTGGCCTTACGCAGCGTTTTGAGCCAGGCGCGGATTTTTTCCTGAAAAAGCGGATGCCTGAGCATTAACCAGGCTTCATCGAGCACCAATAGCGTCGGCGCGCCGTCCAGATTGCGTTCGATGCAATGAAACAGATACAGTAGCACTGGGGTTGCGTATTTTTCGCCCATCTCCATCAGATGTTCCATCTCGAAAATGAGATATGGAGCGTCGAGCGCGCATCGATCATCAGTATCATCCAGGATGGGATTGCCGCCCGCGAGCGTATAAGACTCCAGCGCCTGCCGCAGCGCGATATCCTGCACTTGCTGGACGAATTCGGTCATCGAGCGGCGATCTGCATCGCCTTCGCCCAATACGCGCAATGCGCGCCGCACGATATTCCGGTGCGCGGGCAGCGCCTTGAATCCCTGTAAGCTCAGCAAGGTCTCAAGATACTCTTCCGCCCACAAAGACTCCATCGGTTGGTCGACATGCCGCAGCGGACAAAAGCCCATCCCTGCGCCATCGATATTGCCGATGTCGTAATACGCGCCGCCCAGTGCATGACACAGCGCAAAGGACGAATAACCTTTGTCAAATTTGCAGATTCTGGCGCGCGGGTAACGCAGAAACGAGGCTTCAATCAATGCGAGATGGGTCGATTTTCCAGCGCCGGTCGGGCCCATCATTAAAGTATGTCCCACGTCGTCAGCATGCAGATTGAAGCGAAACGGGGTATGGCCGCTGGTTTTCGCAAGCAGCAACGGCGGGCTGTTGGGCGGATAAAAAGGGCATGGATTAGATGCCAGCCCCGGCCAAACCGCCGTGGTCGGCAGCAGATGCGCCAGATTCAGCGTATGCAGAATCGGCCGGCGCACATTCTCGTAACCGTGTCCGGGCAATGTGCCCAAAAAGGCTTCCACCGCGTTTACATCTTCGATCCGCGCGGCAAAACCCAGCGCGCGGATCGCTGCGATCACATCTTCGACGTTCTGTTTCAGGCGCGTCTCATCTTCGTCCATCAATACGATCACGCTGGTGTAATGACCATAGCGCACCAGGCCGGCGCCGGCTTCGGACATCGCGGTCTGCGCATCGGCTTCCATTGCCAGCGCATCCTGATCCAGCGGGCCGCGCGCTGTGCTCAGCAGCTGGTCGTGGAGACCACGCACTTTCTGGCGCCATTTTTTGCGCAATTTAGCCAGCGCGCTTTTGCCTTCTTCCGCGTCCATAAAGACAAAGCGCGTACTCCAGCGGTACGCAAGCGGCCATTCGTTCAACGCCGCGAGCATCGCTGGCGCGCTCGCCGCTGGAAAGCCTTCAATCGCGATTGGCCGGATGTGCTTGCGCCCGACTCGCGGCGTATTGCCGCCCACAAAGTCCTGGCTGCCAATCAATGTGTCGTAAAACACGCCCGCCGCGGGTTTGACGATGGATTGCACAATGCCTGTGGCGCAGTAGTGCAGATAGCTTGCCAGATGGTCAACGACAACGGCTGAGCCGTCGGCAGGATGGACCGTTGACTGCTCGCCCATGCGCGTAAATCCGTCGAAAAGGGCGCTCAACTGCACCGCGCACTGGCTGAGCTGATCTTTGAAGCGGGCGATGATTTGATCTTGCAGCGCGGCAGCGCGCGTCTCTAATTCTGCGCTTTTGTCAAACATTAAGGCGTTGGCTTGACTGTGCACCTGCAACGGCGGCAGATACGTCAGAATCAGGGCATAGCGGCTCTCAAAATGCGCGCCTTCCTGGCTGTATTGGCGCGTGCGCTCCTGGTCCATCAGACTTGCAATGGTCGATGAAAATCCGCTCTGCTCAGGCGCATCCAGTACAGGGATGCGGTTGGCGTCGATATGCAGCATCCAGCCCGAACCGAACTGACGCAGAATATCGTTGAGCCGCGCTGCTATCGCTTCCAGTTCGCCATGACTGGCCGATTCGGTATCTGTGCCGCGATAGAAAAAACCGGCGATCAGCTCGCCACCTTTGCCAAGCAGAATGCCCGGCTCGATTGGTCTTGCATAGCGCAACAGGTCAGCCAAGCCTTGCGCTTCATCGCGATATTCCTTGCGCATGCCAAAACGGCCCGCCGCAAGCGCATATCCAACCGCGCCGCCGATCCCCAGCATCAGCGTGAACCAGAAGCCCTGCATTTTTACTTGAAGTCTCTATAAACGGGGCCCGGCGCATTCAACCGGCCGCGCGCCGGATAAAATGCCCGATAGCTCCGGTGACGCCGCAATATTTGCCACATCTGCGGATCTGCTTTTGTCATCGCGCGCGTCATCGCCAGCCACCCCATCCATAGGACGACACCAACGGGCACGCCAATCCATACGCGATAGCGCAGTGAAATAAAAAAAGCGCAGTAGAAACAAAAGAACAATCCAGCCAAAACGGGCGTGCGCTCACCGCCCATAAACGTCAGAGGCCGCACGCCTGAGGCATGAATGGGAACCGGGGTGAATGGATTGTGTGGATTCTGCTCGCTCATCGCTGCTTAGAGCATTTTTCAGTGATTTTCCCTGTGTCGCTTCTGCGTTCTAGACTGTGCACGCGACTGCGTTCGTCTTTTCGGCAATCCAGCCGAGGAAGGTCACGCCGCCCACCGACAAACAGGTTCCCATCGTGATATTGACGGTTTTTTTTAAAATGCCGGTGAGTTCTTCGCCAAACATAAAACTCGCGCCCGCAACGCCGAAGGCAATCGTGCCGACCGCGATCGGCGTCGGGCCTTGAAACCAGTGCGCGATATTGCATAACACGGATTCCCAAGGCGCATTCCCTCCACCGCCTGGGGAGGCATCGTCCGCTTTTTGCGCAATCGTCAATCCGGCATAAAGGCTGAATATCAGGACGCTCCACATTCTCGCCCATAAGCGATGAACGGCATGGCGCGCTGCATTGAAGTGTGACGGGATAGGCATGGTTTTTCTCCACAAGAATTAGAGCATTTTTCAGCGGCTTGCACTGTGTCACTTCGCGCTCGCGAAAGTAGCAATCTCACTGAGAAATGCTCTAGGTTGAATGAATAAGAAAACAATTAAATCTGTCGAACCACATACTTCTGGCGCGTTTCGTCGTACCGCTCGACCAGCGCCACCTGCTTTACTTTTCTGCCTGCTGCAATGGACGCTTCCTTCTCGATAAAAATGCATAAATCAATCGAGTGCGCAATGACATGCGGATTTGCAGTGATGCCCGCGTTTTCATCAATCAGTTGCTGCATGCGCACCAGTCCATGCTCGCAATCGTTTGCGTGAATTGTCGCCAGCCCGCCCGGATGGCCGGTATTCCACATCTTCAGCAACGCCAGCGCGGCGCCATCGCGCACTTCTCCAACAATGATCCGGTCTGGACGCAGGCGCATCGTTGCTCTGAGCAGCGCGGCGATATCGCGTCGAGCGTCGCCCGGATAGGCGCGCAGCGCGACGGCATTCTCCGCCGCGCATTGAATCTCGCCCGTGTCTTCGATCAAGATGATGCGATGCTCAGGCGTGAGCTGGCAGATCGCATGCAAAATGGCGTTGACCAGCGTGGTTTTGCCCGAACCCGTTGAGCCAATCACCAGAATATTTTTGCGCTGTTGAACCGCGAGCCGGATCACATCGCGATGCGATTTGCCGCGTACCGAATCGGCGAAACTGGGCGATGCACAATGGTGTTGATTGAGCCGGTCGTCAAAACAGCTCAGAATGCCTTGCTGCTCATAATCTTCCAGCGTGAACACTAGCGCCGCTCTTTTCCGGATTGAAAAAACAGGCTGCACAACCACTGGCGGAATCAGACCTTCAAAACGGCTGCCATCGAGCGGCAACTCTCCTTCCAGAATCGGTTTTTCACGGGTCAGTTCCGTATCCAGCATGGCGGCAAGATCGCCAAGCAGTTTCTCGGCCTGCGCGCGCGGCATTCGATATCCCGTGTCTTTCATTCCAATACCCAGTTGATCGATCCAGATGCGCCCGTCCGGATTGAGCATTAACTCGATCACATCCGGCGTATCGAGCAATTGTAGACAAAGGGGTCCGAAATCGCGCCGCAACCCTTCCAGTTTGCGCTGCTGCGCGCGTTGCTGCAGCGTCGAGGGCGGCAGGGCGGCGCTATCCGGATTCGGGGGGCAGACAGTCTCCATCAGAACCGTGGCCCGGAGTCATGGTATTGCGGCAGAGTAGTTTTTTGCGGGCTGCCGCGTCCAGTCGGCCATTTGGGGGATTGCGCGCTTTTCGCGGATGCGTTTTGATATCAGGCAATGGATTGATGAAAATTGGATATCTGCCATGCCTGCTCGCGTCTATCTGTTCCTGATGACTGCATTGTTCAGCGCGCGCGCGGCCTGGGCAGCGTTTTATATCGATGAGGACGCGCCTGTTGCAATACGCCCCATTGCAACCGCTACGCCCCATCCTTCTACTCTGGATGCCAATGCAAACGCTGCTGCAGTGCCCGCGGCAATACGCGATCGTCCGCCGCGCACATGGACGCTCACAGCGAGCCAATCCCTGCGCGGCAACCTGGAGCGCTGGGTGAGCCAGGCGGGCTATCGAACGCTGGAATGGCGCGCACTCCGCGCCGTTCAAACCGTTCATCCGGCTGCATATACCGGTTCTTTTCTGGATGCGCTGCAATGGATTGCCAACCGTGCGCCGGAGCTGGACTTTCTGCTTTTAAAGGACCAGCGCATTCTGCGAGTCGTTGATGCAGGGCTTGATAAGCCCGCGCAATAAGTTTTTGGACAAGTTTTAAGATGTGGATGCTGATCCCGCTCATCATGCTGCTGATGTGCCTGAGCGGATATACGGTGCATATTCAGCAACAGGCCGCCAATGCACAGGCCGACGCAGAAGCGGCGATTACGGGCGACCGGATGCGCATCTATCTGAACGCGGTGCAGCATTACGCTCGCGTGCACCCGGACTTCAATGGCACGGTTGACGAATCCGCGCTTGCCTTGCCGTCCTGGTTTTTAAAAAGCTGGAATATGGGGCATGTATTGGCTTCCAGCCGGGTTTACGTGTACCGCACCGCTGCGCCGCCTGGATTGATTGGCTATTTGTCGGAATCGATGACGGATGATTTAATCCGCGTTGGGATCAATCGGCGCGGAGTGCTTGTTGGCCCTGATTCCTCCGGGCGCACCGATACGCTTCCATCACGAATTCCGGAAGGCAGTGTAGTCATCGCCTCATGAAGCCAGCTCGTCCGTCTGCCCAGCTTGCGATAAATCGGGTTTTGCGCCGTCGCTCTCCGGCAGCGGTGCCAGACTCACGTCGACGCCTCTGATAAAACCATGTCCGGGCGTGAAATCATCAAAATAAAACTCGCCGCCGATTTCGACAATGCCTGTTTCCGGGCGCGGATAAGGATATTGGGGGATGCCGCGCAGCGCAGGCCCCATGTAATCGATCCAGATGGGCAGCGCCAGCGCGGCCCCGACGGCCCCTTTGCCCAGGTCTTTCGGCTGGTCATACCCCATCCAGGTGACTGCGGCGAGCGTGCGCTGAAAACCCGCGAACCATACATCCTTTGAATCATTTGTCGTGCCGGTTTTGCCGGCAAGGTCGCTGCGTTTGAGTACATTGGTGCGCGCGCCGGTGCCATGTTGCGCAGCGGATTGCAGCAGATTTGTCATCAGCCAGGCGTTGCGCTCGTCAATCGCGCGCGGCGCGTCTTTCCCGGCAACCAGTGGTTGCGCGCGCGAAATCACTGCGCCGCTCTGGTCGCTGACTTCCAGAATCAAATAAGGATTGACCCGGTAGCCGCCGTTAGCGAATACGGCATAGCCGACCGCCATTTGCATTGGCGTGACCTCTCCCGCACCGAGCGCCATCGGTAGATACGCGGGTTGCTTCGAAGCGTAGAAACCAAAACGGGTGAGAAATTTTTGTGTGTATTTAGGACGGATGACGTTCAGGATGCGGACCGACACCATATTCTTCGATCTTTTGAGCGCGGTACGCAGCGTAATCGGACCATCATAAATGCCGCCGATATTTTTTGGCGCCCAGGGCTGTCCGCCGGTCTGCGCGGCGCTGAAAAATAAGGGCGCGTCGTTGATGATTGTGGCCGGCCCAAAACCTTTTTCAAGCGCCGCCGAGTAAATGAAGGGCTTAAAGCTTGAACCCGGCTGCCGCCATGCTTGGGTCACATGGTTAAATTTGTTTTTATTGAAATCAAAGCCGCCGACCAGCGCGCGGATTGCGCCGTCCTGCGGCGTGATTGAAATCAGCGCGCCTTCGAGTTGCGGCAATTGGGTGATCGACCACGCGCCCTGCGCGTCTTTCCGCACCCGGATGACAGCGCCAGGCCGGATGCGGATTGCGTCCGGCGCGCGCGCCAGGAGCGCGTCGGAGACAGAACCCAGGCGCTGGTCGCGAATGCTCAGCGTCTCACCGCTCAATAATTTGGCTTGAACAGATCTTGGGCTTGCGGATACAACGACGGCAGGAAGCAGCTCGTCATCGTCGCGATAGTCCAGCAGCGCGTTTTCAATGGCCCGGTCGCGCGCCTGGGGCGTATCCGGCAACTCAATAAACGCTTCCGGCCCGCGGTAATGGCGCCGCCGCTCATACGTGAGCACGCCGCGGCGCACCGCATGATAGGCGGCGATCTGGTCCGCTGAATGGATCGTTGTGACGACGCTCAGGCCGCGCGTATAAGCTTCGTCCCTGTATTGCGCCACCATGATGTTTCGCACCATTTCGGCGACGTACTGCGCGGGCACGCGGAACTCTTTGCCAAGACCCTTGAGATTCAGATTCTCGTTCAACGCGGTTTCATATTGCGCTTGATCGATATAGCGCAGGCCAAGCATCCGCTTCAGGATATACGCTTGTCTGGCTTTGGCCCGAACTGGGTTCACAATTGGGTTGAATGCGGATGGCGCTTTGGGCAGGCCGGCCAGCATCGCCGCCTGGGCCAGCGTGATCTCTTTCAGTTCCTTGCCGAAATACACGCGCGCCGCAACCGCAAAGCCATAGGCGCGTTGCCCCAGATAAATCTGGTTCATATAAATCTCAAGAATCTGGTCTTTGCTCAGCGCCGACTCAATCCGCCACGCCAGCAGCGCCTCGTATAATTTGCGCGTATAGGTTTTTTCGCTTGTCAGAAAGAAATTACGCGCGAGCTGCATCGTAATCGTGCTCGCGCCCTGCGATGCGCCGCCATGTACGAGGTCTGCGAGACCGGCGCGCACAATGCCAAGATAATCAACGCCGCCGTGCGCGTAAAAACGCGCATCTTCAATTGCCAGCACCGCTTTTTTCATCACATCCGGAATGTGCTGTAAACGCACGGGCTGGCGTCGCTGCACGCCGAATTCTCCAATCAGCACATGATCCGCGGTATAGATGCGCAGCGGCACGGCGGGGCGGTAATTGATCAGCGCATCCAGCGACGGCAGCTTTGGCACCATCACCACCAGCGCGTATGAAATCAGCAGCGCGCCGATGACGCCCGCCGCGGTGAGGGTGATACCAAACCAGAGCATCAAAGCGCGCCCGAACCCGCGCGCGGCGGGTTCGGGCGAGACAGGAGAAATGGAATCAGACATAGCGCTAGAGCATTTTCAACTCGGCAGAAAACCTCCGCTCTGCATCCGCCATAAGGCCGCGTAATGTTCCCCGGCGGCGAGCAATTCGCGATGGGTGCCGTCTTCGATGAGCTTCCCATTTTGCAATACCAGAAGCCGGTCCATCTTAGCCAGGGTTGAAAGGCGGTGTGCAATCACAATGGCGGTGCGCCCCTGCATCAAATCGGCCAGGCTATTCTGAATGGCCTTTTCGGTGATGGAATCCAGCGCAGAAGTTGCTTCATCCAGAATCAGAATCGGCGCATCTTTCAATAAAGCGCGTGCAATCGCAATTCTCTGGCGTTGCCCGCCCGATAATTTTGTGCCGCGCTCGCCCACTTGCGTTTGATATCCATGTGGCAATTGCATGATGAATGAATCGCAATGCGCGCGGCGCGCTGCCTCAAACACCGCTTCATCGCTGGCATCGGGTTTCCCATAGCGGATATTTTCCATTAAGTCGCGGTGAAACAAGATAGGTTCCTGTGGAATAAAACTGATCTGCTCGTGCAATGAAGTTTGGGTCACATGCCGGATATCCTGTCCGTCAATCAAAATCCGCCCGGACTGAAGATCGTAATGCCGCAAAATTAAATGCACAAAAGTGCTCTTGCCTCCTCCGGATAAGCCGACCAGCCCGGTTTTTTGCCCGGCTTGCAAAACGAGCGATATTTCCTTGAATAAAACGGGCTGCGCCTGATAAGCAAAGCTAAGGCGCTCAAATTCAATTCTTCCGCGCGCAACGCGCAATGGCGCTGCCTGAGGATTATCCTTGATTTCCGGCTCGGTCTGGATAAAGGAAAGGGCCTGCTGGCAAACCCCAATCTCCCTGAACAGATTGGGCAATTCCATTGCGGATAAAAAAGCCATAATCTCGATATTTACAGTCGTATTCAGAATCAGCACGACGCTGCCCATTGTTAAATCACCGCGATGCCAAAAGAAGAACGCCAGGCCCATTTGCAGCCCGAAGTGCAGTACGAAACAGGCGGCGTCCAGACATAGCAGCATTTTTTCTGAACAAAGCAGCGCCTGGTTTTGTTGGATACGATCCCGTTGCAGCAACGGCAGGAGCTGCTGATGTTCAAATCTCTGGCGCACAAAAATGCGCACATTGAGCATATTGTGAATCACATCCACGATTCTTCCCTGCAGACGGCTGCGCGTTTGCGCATGAGTCTCCGAGAGCGCGTTACACCGGGGCGCGAAATATAGGCAAATTCCAGTATGGGCGCTTACCCACACAATAAAAATAATGGCGGATACAAAGCTTATCCGGGAGAAAACAACCGCTGTGATGAGGGCAGCCAGTACTGTCGGAATAAAAAAATTATTTGTCAGATGAAAAATTCTTGCCGGGCGCTGCGCAATATCCGCAATTTTATTGGCCAGATTACCCGCCATCTGTTCCTGAAAGAAACGGTGGGAATGCTGCAATAAATAATCAAAAACGCCCAGACGCACCTGCTCTTCAAAACGCGGCACAATCCAGGCAAACAGCAAACCCCGCGCGCGGAACATGCAGCTTGCTATTATCCATAAACCCACCATTGAACTGAATATCGGCACAAATATCGAAGTAAAAGAATCCAGTGCGGGACGATAATTTTTCATCGCATCGATCAGATTCTTGATTAAATATGGCCATAATGTTGAATTGATCGTCCAGGCAAAGGCGCATAATTGAGCGGCAATAATCTGTCCGCGAAATTTCAGGGCGAAATGATATAAAAAACCGGATAAGTTCTTTGGAAGGAAATGCATTGTAGAAAAGTATGTTTATTTATTTTTAGATTAAAATGTGCGCCGGCGCGGTTCTTCGCTCGCGCCGGGTCTGCTTTGTTTCCGTGGAAAGAAAGACTATACTGAACGCTGATAATGTCTGGCACTTTGTGCATAGGGCATATTGCTTGCAAGAATTGTGGTATGAACGTTCATGGCAACTGATAAGGAGAAAGGGATGGCAAATATCAAAAGCGCTCTGTCGGATACAGAAGAAACTCTAAAAGAGGCGGCGAATGCAACGGGCGAGCGCGCGCAAGAACTGTGCGAGAAAGCGTTTGCGCAGCTCAAGCTTGCAAAAGATAGAGCTGCTGAAGTACAAGGGACCATCGTCGAGAGAGGTAAGCAGATGACTTATGCAACGGATGGCTATGTTCACCGGCATCCCTGGCAGTCAGCGGGCATTGCCGTGTGCATAGGCGTTTTACTCGGGCTCTTGATCAACCGCAAATGAAACGCCAACGGAGTCCGCTCAAACGCATGTTCGGCGCAGTGTGCGCTCTGGCGCGGACGCGCCTTGAGCTGATAAGCATCGAACTTTCCGAAGAAAAAGAGCGTCTGTTTACAAATATCTGTATTTGCCTGACGGCAGCGGTGTTCGGCATGCTTTCGCTGATGACGCTCACGGCGCTGATTGTAACCGTATTCTGGGAGCGCTATCGCTGGCAAGTACTCGCAATATTGACGGCCATGTATTCCGTCATCGCGGTGTTGTGCGCATTCAGAGTCCGCGCAAGGATTCGCACCGCGCCGCCATTTTTCTCGGCAACGTGCGCGGAATTTGCAAAGGATTGCAAAGCATTGACAGAATCGCAGTAGAGCAGACCCTTAGCCTTGGCCCTTGTTTTTCATCCTTCCCTCTCTTCCAATGATTCAGCAGACCGGTCGTTTACAGTCTCCCATTCGCCGGGAAGACCTTGAAAGCCGCAAAAAGCGGCTGTTGGACCGCGCCGCCGTTGAACGCGCCCAGTTTGCGCAGGCGCGCACCGAACTCGGCGCGAAATTCGCCTCCCTGAACACATTCAGGCAATGGCTGTTGCGCTGGCCTGTGCGGCCAGCGAGCTGGCTTGGCGGTTCCCTGGAACGGCATCCAATCCTGGGAATCCTCTTTTCCATCTTATGGGCAACTCCAGCGCGCACGGTACTTTTAAACAGGGTGAAGCGGGCAAAATCCCTTATTTACTGGAGCGTTTTCGGCCTTGCGTTTTGGCAAGGGGTGCATATATTGCGCTCGGCCAAAACGCACCGTCCAGGATAAACATTCTTTGTTCACTTTCCTTCCCAGCATTGCGCAACTCTGTCAACGCTAAGCTCGCCATTGATCCGGTTTGAACGTTGCCCGTTTGCATCCAGCACATAACTGCCGCATCCATCATCCCTCATGGGACCCGTTTCAACGGGATCAGCCTCAATCGTGTAGTGTCCATTGTTTGGATTCCGGACCTGCAGGCGCAGACGATAGACTGCTTTTGTATCCGGCGGAGACTGGTTCAGACTGGAAGGTAATTTCATTCGTTCTCCTGTCGCGCTTCGCTCGGCAAGCATTTGCTCAACTGCCTGTGCAGCCCGATAGAGCGCTGTGCAAACCGCGCTGCGATGTCCGCGCCGGATGTAGCTTTGATAGGCCGGGATTGCATAGGCGCTTAATATGGCAACGATGGCGAGCACAATCACGAGTTCAAGCAGGCTCATGCCCTTTATATCGTTCTTACGCCGCATGCTTTCTATCCATATCAATACGGCCGCGCCGCCACTGAGCGCCAATTACGGCCTTCTTTTGGATGTCCTCTTTCCATGATCAACTGTTGCCATGCCTGCGCATTCATCGTGGAGCCAAATCCGCGCGTCGTGATTAAAGCCATCATCTTCTCTTCAGAAGGCACAGGCGACCAGACTTCAACCAGGCATTGAGGCGGTTTGATCGAATGCGGCCATGAGGCCGCAATCTCAAATGCCGCTGGCGCAGCCCCTTCAAATGCCACTGGCGTGCGCCAATAAGTCGGTTCTTCGCGTCCCGGCCATTCATGCACGGGAATATTGCCCTCCTGTTCAAAGCGGCGCGCGCACAGCAGTACGCCGGCATCTGCGGCATGAAAGGCTTGTATTCCATCGCTTGTATTGGCGGCGATGCGCGTCTGAAGGGTGATGCGATTGAGCGTTGCAACCGCCAGTAATTGCAGGATGGCAATTAAAAACAATACGATGAGCAGCGTTGCCCCCGTCTGATGTCTGCGCATCTGCATAAAGTCATTTCATACAGGCGTGTCGCCAGTTTTAAAAATCATTTCCGGAGCAACTGATTTCGCAGCGCAATTTGCCGTGTGAACGTCTGCCGGAGCCGCGCATCGGGCGGCGTTGCGCGCGCGCCATCGCAATCCAGATAGGAGAGCGGCGTTGCAGATCGCGTCCCGCTGACCTGTACGCAAAGTTCAACCGCCATGACGGTGTTCCACTGTTCGGGCTGCAGCGCTCTTGCATCCAGCCATTCCTCGGAACCGGCCAATTGGTAACGGACGCTTAAATGTTCAATCCCCTCGACAAGCGGTTGCGCTACACCGCGCCGCCCGCTGCCTTCGCAAGACAACTCGTTTTGGCCGCTCGCTGGGCTTTTACGGACAAAAAAGCGATTGATGGCGAATGCGCGTGAGGATTCAGGCGTTTGCGTTGCAGGAATCGCCTGGCCCAGGCAATCGGTGGGTTTTCCATTTGAAGCCGGCCAGGTTGAAATTGAATCTGCGACGTACCGCACTTCGAGACTATCCGAGCGGATGGCGCGATCCGGCTGGCATACGGAACCCCCGCTTGAATTGTTCGCGCTGACCGGACGCCCCGCACTGCAACCGAACAGGGCCGCGCCAAATGGGGCGCCCGGAGGCGCTGAAAAGCCCGACAGACGTAAATGAGCGCTGAGCAGATGCAATGCCGCAAAACCGGCTTCCGTCATCCGCGCGCGTTCTTCCATGCGTTCAGAGGCGACATGCTGGCTTTGATATAAGGATAAGCCTGTGCACGTCAAGATCAGTCCCAGCGCAAGCGCGATGACGAGCTCCAGCAAAGTATGGCCCTGATAAGCGGGCATGTCAGAAATGGCTGCGCGGCTGTGCAGAATTCCTGTCATTTTGCGACGGTCACAAATAAACACCGGGTCATTCCGTCAGTTCCCGATGGCGGGCAATCCTGCGCATTACCCGGTTGAGCCTCTGGCCACGGCGCTATTTCATTCCAATGCACCACGATCAATCGGATTTCAGGCCCTTGATCGACGATACGCATGCCGCCGCCTGGCAGTCTGGCCGCGGCGCGCGCGTTGCCCGCGGCCGTCACGCGAGCGGTTGCGGCTCCACTGCGCAATGCTTCGGCAGCCGTGTCCGCAAGATAGGCGGCGTGGATGCGCCAAAGCGCGGCGCGGTGCGCGCGTTCCGCCCAGAGTTGTAGACGAATCGCGCCCAATGCGGCAATGCCGATCAGCCATAAAGCCAGTGCAATTTCGAGCAGGGTATCGCCGGTTTGCCTTGGATATGCGCAGCGTGGAAGATGCCTTTTCATGTCTGAGCGCTAGCATGCCGCCTTGACCAGACGCGCGCGGCCGCTGGAAGCAATCAGGATGCAGCGGCGCAGTTCGCCTGCGCGCGCATCAGCGCTTGCGCCGCGTATGCCAATTTCAAAGCGGCGAAAACCTCCAATAATCTGTCCGGCGGGCGGCCTGAACAACACGCGCGTTGCAGCGGTGCCCATGATGACCAGTCGCTCATCGCCCGACTGAATGCGTAACAACTGGCTGCCATTTGCGCCGCCTGGGCCCGCCAATGGTTCCGTTTGCACGAGATAACCGCAGGCCCAATCTTGTGCCGCGACGCGCGTTTTTGCACAGTTTTGCGCGCGCGTACTGCAGTGGCCGCGTCCGTCATCGCGGCATATTGCAATGCGCATTCCCCGCCAGATCGCTTCGCTGCGCGCATATGCGAATGTCGAAAGTAGAGTGTGCGCTTGTAGATCGACCTGGTGGCGTGCAAACCAATGTCCGAATGCCGGCGCTGTTGCTGCCGCGATCATCGCCAGCAGGGACAATACGACCATCAGTTCAACCAAGGTAAACCCATGCGGATGGCGCGCCTTTGAAAAAGTGATGTGCATAAACAGTGCAAATGGACGCGGGATACAGATGAAGCACTGTAGATATTCATGCAGCGCTTGCACAGTCTGCCAAAAGGCAAAAGCGCTTTAGAGCATTTTTCAGTGATTTTCCCTGTGTCGCTTCGCGCTCGCCGTATTGTTCATACTGTCTTCGCGCTCGCTCCTTGGGCCAATCGACTGAAAAATGCTCTAGAAGACGCCATATGACCTAAATCTTGGTTTTTCAGCGCAGAACCTTTAGAATGGCGCTCTTTTGGCGCTTCTAGAGCATTTTTCAGCGAGATTGCCACTGGCGCGAGCGCATCGTTGCACAGGGCAAGCCGCTGAAAAATGCTCTAATAGGCTCGTAGCTCAGCTGGTTAGAGCACCACCTTGACATGGTGGGGGTCGTTGGTTCGAGTCCAATCGAGCCTACCAACGGATTTTCGAGATTTGCGGCCTCAGGGCCGTATTTTTTTGGCCTGGTCAGGAGAATAGAATGTTTGCGGTGCGTTTACTGGATGGCGCGGTGCGTCAGTTTGATCATCCAGTCAGCGTAGCGGAAGCGGCCGCGCACATCAGTCCCAAACTGGCCAAAGCCGCGCTGGCAGGCAGGCTGGACGGCGCATTGGTCGATACTTCGACGCTGATTGAACGCGATGCCGCCTTAACGCTTATTACAGACCAGGATAAGGAAGGGCTGGAGATCCTCCGTCACTCCAGCGCGCATTTGCTCGCGTGCGCAGTTAAAGAGTTATATCCTGAAGCGCAAGTGACCATTGGGCCGGTCATTGAAGAGGGTTTTTACTATGATTTTGCGTACGCGCGTCCTTTCACGCCCCAAGATTTAAAGGCCATAGAGCAACGGATGCGCGCGCTCACGCAGGCCGATCAGCCCATATCGCGGCGCACTGTATCGCGCGATCACGCGGTTCAATATTTCAAAGGCATGGGCGAGCATTACAAAGCCGAGATCGTCGCCTCCATTCCCGATACGGAGGAAATCAAACTGTATTCTCAAGGCAGTTTCACCGATTTATGCCGTGGCCCGCATGTGCCAAGCACGGGCCGGCTTAAATATTTCAAACTGATGAAGGTTGCAGGCGCGTACTGGCGCGGCGATGCGCGCAATGCGCAATTGCAGCGCATTTACGGCACCGCCTGGGCAAGCCGGCAGGAATTGGATGCCTATTTGCGCCGGCTTGAAGAAGCCGATCAACGCGACCACCGCAAACTTGGCAAACAACTGGATTTATTTCATCTGCAGGATGAAGCGCCGGGGATGGTATTTTGGCATCCGAAGGGCTGGACGCTCTGGCAGCAGATAGAGCGCTATCTGCGCGCCCGGCTTGATGCTTCTGGTTATCAGGAAATCCGCACGCCGCAGATGATGGATCGCCTGCTCTGGGAACGCTCAGGCCACTGGCAAAACTACCGCGAGCAGATGTTCGCGACCGAGTCTGAAAAGCGCGACTACGCGATCAAGCCGATGAGTTGCCCTGGGCACGTGCAGGTTTTCAATCATGCGCTGCGTTCGTATCGCGATTTGCCGCTGCGGCTGGCAGAATTCGGCGCATGCCACCGGAATGAGCCGTCGGGCGCGCTGCATGGCCTGATGCGCGTGCGCGGCTTTGTGCAGGACGATGCGCATATTTTTTGCACCGAGGATCAAGTCATTGCAGAGACAATCGCGTTTAATACGCTGGCGCTGCAAGTCTATAAAGATTTTGGTTTTACGCAGATCGATATTAAGCTCGCGCTGCGTCCAACGCTGCGCGCGGGCGCCGATGCAGTCTGGCAGCGCGCTGAACAGGGACTGCGCGAGGCATTGACCGCCTGCGCGCTCCGTTGGGAGGAGCGTCCCGGCGAAGGCGCCTTCTACGGGCCCAAAGTGGAATATCATATTAAAGATGCGCTTGGCCGTTCATGGCAATGCGGCACCTTGCAACTGGATTTTGTGCTGCCCGAACGGCTGGGCGCCGAGTATGTGGCTGAAGATAACAGCCGGCGCCGGCCGGTGATGCTGCATCGGGCGATATTGGGTTCGATGGAGCGTTTTGCGGGTATTCTGCTTGAGCATTACGCGGGGGCTTTGCCGGCATGGCTGGCCCCCGTCCAGGCGGTTGTGCTGACCGTCTCGGAGGGCCAGGCGGAATATGCCCGCCAGACTGAACAAAGGTTGAAAAAACAGGGATTCAGGGTGGAAGCGGATTTGCGCAACGAAAAAATTGGCTATAAAATCCGCGCCCACGCGCTTCAGAAAATTCCGTACTTACTGGTCGTTGGAGCGAAGGAGCGCGCATCTCAGACGGTTGCGGCGCGCGCGCGCGGCGGCTTGGACTGTGGCGTAATGCGGGTGGATGCATTTATCGAGAAACTGCGTGATGAGCTGAAGGTCTTGAACGGGTTCTGAAAAACACTCTGGATTCTAACTTTCAAGGATAACGAACATCGTTACGGACAAATCTGTACACCGTATCAACGGTAATATCACGGCACTGGAAGTGCGTTTGATTGGCGTCAGCAATGAAGCCATCGGTGTTGTGAAGCTCGCTGAAGCGCTGCGTCTTGCGGAACAGGCAGAGGTCGATCTGGTGGAAATTGCGCCGCGCGCGACTCCGCCTGTCTGCCGGCTGATGGATTATCAGAAATTCAGATATCAGGAAGCCAGGAAAGCGCGCGAAGCGAAACTCAAACAGAAAATTATTCGAGTCAAAGAAGTTAAATTCCGTCCAGGAACGGATGAAGGTGATTTCAATGTTAAATTGAATAACCTGAAACGCTTTTTGGAAGAGGGCAATAAAACGCAGATTACATTGCGTTTCAGGGGCCGGGAGATGGCTCACCAGGACATCGGCATGCGCGTTCTGGAGCGTTTGCGCCATGAACTGGATGAATACGGACAAGTCGAGCAAACGCCTAAAATGGCTGGCCGGCAAATGACGATGGTGTTTGCGCCCAAAAAGAAAAAATGAAACAGGCGAACCGGGGTTCTATAAGGGTGGAATGATTTCCGCACGCCTAAGTGTTCGTATAAGAGGAGCTTTATATGCCCAAGATGAAAACAAAAAAAAGCGCATCAAAGCGCTTTGCGGTGCGGCCAGGGGGAACGATTAAACGCAGCCATGCTTTTAAACGCCATATTTTGACCAAGAAAAGCGCCAAAAATAAACGCCAATTGCGCGGCAGCGTTTCCATTCATGCGGCGGATGTGCACGCTGTGCGCGCAATGCTGCCCTTCGTTTAACATTGGGCGGACAGGAGAGAACCCATGCCACGAGTTAAACGGGGCGTCACCGCCCGCGCGCGTCATAAAAAGATATTTGACGCAGCCAAAGGCTATAGAGGCCGGCGCAAAAATGTATACCGGGTCGCCAAGCAGGCCGTAATGCGCGCCGGGCAATATGCCTATCGGGATCGCCGCAACCGCAAACGGGTATTTCGCGCGTTGTGGATTACGCGCATTAACGCCGCCGCCCGCGCACATGGGATGACTTACAGCGTGTTGATCAACGGATTGAAAAAAGCCGGGATTGAGCTGGATCGCAAGATTCTGGCGGATATGGCGGTGACGGATAAGGATGCGTTTGAGGTGCTTGTCAAGCAAGTGAATCCTGCCTTCTGATTGCTACAGCAGCCCATGAATGTTGAGCAGATCGTTGCTCATGCGCGCGATGTCTTTGCCAAGGCTGAAGACATCGCTTCGCTTGAAAATGCAAAAGCGCGATTTCTAGGCAAAACAGGCGAGTTGTCCACGCTTTTAAAGACGCTGGGCGCGCTGGATATCGCCGCGCGCAAGCGGGAAGGCGCGCGGATGAACGTAGCAAAACAGCAGATTGAAGATTTGCTGCGCGCCCGGCGTGAAACACTGAAGCGCGCCCTGATGCAGCGCCGCCTCACCGCTGAAGCGATTGACGTCACCTTGCCAGGCCGCGGTATCGGGCCGGGCGCCTTGCATCCGGTGATGAACAGCTGGGAACGGGCGGAGAATATATTCCGCGGCATCGGTTTTGATATCGCAGATGGGCCGGAAATTGAAACAGAATGGACGAACTTCACAGCGCTCAATAGTCCTGAGAACCATCCAGCGCGCTCCATGCAGGACACTTTTTATATTGACGCGCATCGTGCAACAGGCGAACGCTTACTGTTGCGCACCCATACCAGTCCGATGCAGATTCGTTACGCGCGCGCGCATCGCCCGCCGCTGCGGGTGCTTACCGCAGGACGCACCTATCGTGTGGACAGTGACGCCACCCATGCGCCGATGTTCCATCAGGTTGAGGGACTATGGATTGATGAGCGCCTCAGTTTTGCAGAATTAAAAGGCGTATATATCCATTTCCTGCGTCAGTTCTTCGAGCGCGACGATGTCCATATCCGTTTTCGCCCTTCCTATTTCCCATTTACCGAGCCTTCGGCTGAAATCGATATGAAATTTGAGCAGGGCCGGTATGCGGGAAGATGGCTGGAAGTCTCGGGCGCTGGTCAGGTGCATCCGAATGTGTTGCACAATATGGGACTGGATCCTGAGCGTTATATGGGATTCGCCTTTGGCAGCGGTCTGGAACGGCTGACGATGCTGCGTTATGGCATTGAGGATTTACGTCTGTTTTTTGAGGGGGATGTGCGTTTTTTGAAGCAGTTTGCATGATGAGGCGTTTCGCACAGCCGCGCTGGTCGGCGCAGCGCCCCTTGCCGTACTCATTGTACTGTCTTCGTCGGCGCGCCTTGCCAGCGCGGCTGTGCGAAACGCCTGGACTCTGCCATAGAAGCCATGCAATTCCCCGAATCCTGGCTCAGAAGTTTTGTTGATCCTCCGTTGTCAAGCGAAGCGCTTGCTCACGCGCTGACGATGGCTGGACTTGAAGTTGAAGCGCTATCAACCGTTGCGCCGCCTTGTTCAGACGTGGTGGTCGGGCGCGTATTGGACGTGTCTCGGCATCCAGATGCGGATCGGCTCAGGGTGTGCACGGTGGACATCGGCAACGGCGCAACGCTGAGCATTGTCTGCGGCGCGCCGAATGTCGCGCCGGGAATTAAAGCGCCGTGCGCGAAGCCCGGCGCGCAATTGCCGCCCGCGGGACCGGAGCGCGACACGCCTGTGCGGATCCGCGCCAGCCGGCTGCGCGGTGTCGACAGCCAAGGCATGTTGTGCTCGGCGCGTGAACTTGGAATATCCGCGGACGGCGGCGGGCTGCTCATTCTTCCTGAAGATGCGCCCACTGGACAGGATATTCGCATCGCGCTGGGCCTGGATGAAAAAATTTTCACCCTCAAACTGACGCCCAATCGGGCCGATTGTTTGTCGGTGTTTGGCATCGCGCGCGAAGTGGCCGCGATCACGGGCGCGCCTTTACACCGGCCGGTGTTCAATCCGGTTCCCACACTTCTTTCAGAAATCCTGCCGGCCCATATCCGCGCGCCTGAATTATGCGGACGCTTCTCAGCGCGCGTGCTTCGCAATGTGAACGCGCGCGCAAAAACGCCGGCGTGGATGGCCGGACATCTGGAGCGTTCAGGCCAGCGCAGCATTTCGGCGCTGGTCGATATTTCAAATTATGTAATGCTCGAATTTGGCCATCCATCGCATGTATTTGATCTTGAACGGCTTACAGCGCCGCTTGAAGTGCGCTGGGGGCGCACGGGCGAGACGCTTACATTGCTCAACGGGCAAACCATTACGCTGGATACCAACACGGGCGTGATTGCGGACCCACATGCAGCGCAAAGTTTGGCGGGCATCATGGGCGGCGCGCACACAGCGGTATCGCTGGATACGCGCCATATTCGCGTTGAGATGGCGTTCTGGCATCCTGACGCGATCCGCGGCCGTGCGCGCCGCTATAACGTTTCCAGCGAAGCCGCGCATCGTTTTGAGCGGGGCGTGGATTATTCGGATACCACCGAACAATTGGAATATCTGACCCGGCTGATTCTGGATATTTGCGGCGGCCAGGCCGGACCAATCAATGATCAGATCGCTCAAGCGCCGGAGCGCGCGCCGGTTGAGTTGCGCATCGAGCGCGCCAACCAGTGCATTGGCATCACGCTGAGCGCGGATGAAATGGCCGGAATCCTGGCGCGCCTTGCGCTGCCATTTGCGCGCAACGGCGCATCATTGATGGTCACGCCGCCTGCCTACCGTTTCGATCTCGAACACGAAATCGACCTGATTGAAGAGATTGCGCGCATCCACGGTTTTGATCGTATTCCGGCGCGCATGCCGGTTGCGCAGACCCGGCTGCGTCCTCCGGCCCAGGACCCGCACGCGCGCCGCTCGCTCCATGCGGTACGGCATGCACTGGCGGCGCGCGATTATACTGAAACAGTCAATTTTAGCTTTGTGGATGCGCGCTGGGAACGCGATCTTGCGGGCAATGCAACGCCCGTGCGTCTATTAAACCCGATCGCTCAGCACTATTCTGCGCTGCGCAGTACGCTTTTCGGAAGTCTGGTTCATGTGTTGCGCCATAACCTGAACCGCAAAGCGGCGCGCGTGCGATTATTTGAAGCGGGGCGCGTATTTCACGCCGACCCGACGATCTCCGCGGATACATTCAACATTGCGGATTTCGCGCAAACGCTGATGACGGGCGCCCTCGCTTACGGACCGGTATGGGAAGAACAATGGGGTACCGCAACGCGTCTGGTTGACTTTTTTGATGTGAAGGGCGATCTTGAAGCCTTGCTTGCGCCGCATCCGGCGCGCTTTGTGAAAGCTGAACATCCGGCGCTGCATCCAGGCCGCAGCGCGCGCATTGATCTGGATCATCAGAGCATTGGCTGGATTGGCGAGCTGCATCCGCGCTGGCTCAAAGAGTATGATTTACCGCATCCGCCCATATTATTCGAGGTGCAGGCGCACGCCTTGAGGGAGCGGTCATTGCCGGCGATTTCCGGAATATCGAAATTTCCGCTGGTCACGCGCGATATTGCCCTGATGGTGAACGCCCAGATTGAAGCGCAGCAGTTGCTCGACGCAATGCACGCGCTGCGCCAGCAGAGTGCGTGCCGGTCTATCCAGCATATCGCATTATTTGATGAATTCCGTCCCAACGACAACCGTCCGGAGGCCTTCAAGGAAGGCGAGCGTAGCCTTGCGTTCCGGATTATTTTGCAGGATAAGAAGGGTACATTGCACGAACATGCTGTAAATCGCGCGATTCAAACGATGGTCGAGCATTTGGCGCGAGTCTATGACGTGCGGGTGCGCACTTAATGGATAGTTTGATATGTCTTCACGAGTATTCTATCCATCGCGCGGAACTGAATCTCAGAACCTGTCCGCAAATCGTAGCGAGCGCGCGCTAGGCAAGGAAGACGGAGCGCAGGAAGCGGAGCATATTGCAATAGGTGAGCATTCCGAGCGCCGACCGACGCAGCATAGCGCCCGCGCAGCAGATTTGGGAACAGGCGCTCAGTCTGCCGCTGCGATATTGCGAGCAGACCGCTCTACGTTGACAAAAGCCGGTCTCGTTGCATTGCTGTTCAATGAACTCGGTTTGAATAAGCGCGAAGCGAAAGAAATGGTCGAAGCCTTTTTTGAACTGATTCTCGATGCGCTTGAAAAGCGCCAACAGGTGAAATTATCCAGTTTTGGCAGTTTTCAACTGCGCGATAAAGGCCAGCGCCCTGGACGTAATTTGAAAACAGGCGAAGCGATATTGATCGCTGCGCGTCGTGTCGTCACTTTTCACGCGAGCCAAAAATTGAAAATACGCGTTGAAATGGGCCGACGCGCTTCAACATGAAACGAGAATATCCCGGTCACGAGCAAAAAACGCATCTTCCGCCCATCCCAGCTAAACGCTATTTCACGATTGGCGAAGTGAGTGAACTATGTGAGGTGAAACCGCATGTGTTGCGATATTGGGAGCAGGAATTTGCGCAACTCAAGCCGATGAAACGGCGCGGTAACCGGCGTTATTACCAGCACTACGAAGTATTACTGGTTCGACGCATCCGGGAATTGCTGTATGAACAGGGTTTTACAATCCACGGCGCGCGCAATCGCCTGAACGCATCCAGAAGCGCCGCCGTGGATATGAGTCAGCCAATGCCGGAGCGGCGGACTGCGCGCGACACTCATACTGATCATCCATTCCTTGACATGACTGAGCTGCGCGTTGAACTGCGGAAGCTACTCGATATTCTGCACAGATAAACAGGCCCTGAGGAATCCGATTGTTCAATGGCGATTAGGGATCATGAACCCATTGCCGCGATTGCGACCGCGCCCGGACGAGGCGGGATTGGGGTCGTCCGGATTTCGTTCGGCGGCAAGGATGCGCATGCGGTGAACGCGCTGATGACGGCGCTGTTTGGACAACGCTTAATTCCGCGCCACGCTTCCTATGTACCCTTTCTGGACGCCAATGGCGAAGCGCTGGATCGGGGCATTGGCCTGTATTTTCCAGCGCCGCGCTCTTATACCGGCGAACACACGCTTGAATTGCACGGACACGGCGGGCCGATCGTGTTGCAACTCGTCTTACAACGGTGCCTTGAAGCCGGACAGGCATTCGGCATGCGTCTGGCCGAACCTGGAGAATTTACGCGCCGCGCTTTTTTGAATGACAAGCTTGATCTGGCGCAAGCGGAAGCGGTTGCGGACTTGATCGAAGCCCATACGTCCGCAGCGGCGCGCAGCGCGCAGCGCTCGCTCGAGGGCGAGTTTTCCCGCGCGGTTTGCGCGCTTATCGAGCGGCTGACAAGTCTGCGCGCTTTGGTTGAAGCAACGCTCGACTTTCCTGAAGAAGAGATCGATGTCCTTTCTCGCGCGGATGCGCACGGCCAATTGACGCATCTGCGGCGCGCGCTTGAGGAAATACGGCGCAATGCGCGGCAGGGCGCGTTGCTGCGCGAAGGGCTGACGATTGTGATTGCCGGCCGGCCAAATGTTGGAAAGTCTTCATTGCTGAACGCGCTGGCCGGAGCGGAACGGGCGATTGTCACGCCCATTGCCGGAACAACGCGCGATCAAATTACGCAAAGCATTCAGATCGAAGGCATTCCTTTACATATCATCGATACCGCCGGTTTGCGCACGGCAAAAGACGAGGTTGAACGGATGGGCATCGAGCGCGCTTGGCAAGAGATCAAACGCGCGGGCGCAATATTGCATGTGCTGGATGCCTCGACGGACGCAACGCCTGATGATCAGGCGATTGCAGCGCGCCTTCCCGCTTCCGCGCCGGTCATTCGGGTGTTCAACAAAACCGATTTAACGCCGATTGCGCCTTGTGTGGAGCAAGTGAACGAAAATATGCGCACGGTGCGTTTATCGGCAAAATTTGCGGACGGGATTGATTTGCTGCGCGCGCAATTGCTGGAAATAGCGGGTGGGCGGACAGCGTCTGAAAGCGTTTATTCCGCGCGGCAGCGGCATTTGGATGCGCTGGCGGTCGCGGGCCAGCATCTGGACGCCGCCGGGCATGCCGCGCGCGATGCGCAGGCACTTGATCTGTTCGCGGAAGAGTTGCGGCTGGCGCAGCAGCAGTTGAGCAGCATGAGCGGCGAATTCACGCCGGATGATTTATTGGGAGAAATATTCAGCCGGTTTTGTATCGGGAAATAAGGCGCTGGAGTTTTTAACTCCGCCGCATCAGTAAGCGCCATCCAGTTCCAATCAATAACGGCACGACGGCGGCGCTGATGCCAACCAGCACAATGAGATTCAAATATCGGCGGATAAACGGTAAATTGCCGAAGAAATAGCCAGCGAAGACCAGGCTTAATATCCACGCCAGCGCGCCGGCGGCATTGAAAAACTGAAAACGGGCAAAGCCCATCTCGCCAACGCCCGCAACGAACGGCGCAAAAGTGCGCACCACCGGTATAAAGCGCGCGAGCACAATCGTTTTACCGCCGTGCCGCTGGTAAAAATCATGCGTTTTAGTCAACGCCGCGCGATCCAGGAAGCGCCAGTTCGATTCAAATACTTTAGGGCCGATCATGCGGCCAATCTGGTAATTCACGGTATTGCCGAGCGCCGCGGCAACCAGCAAGAGCATTATCAGCGCGGGTAATGTGAGGGCGCCCGTTGCGCAGAATGCGCCGCCGACAAACAGCAGTGAGTCGCCTGGCAGAAAAGGGAAAACCACCAGCCCTGTTTCACAAAATACAATCAGAAAAAGCGCCGGATATACCCAAGCGCCATATTCCAGAATAAAAGCGCCCAGAAACCGGTCGATATTGAGCGCCATCGCGGCAAGGTGCAGCAGGTTGTCCACAGGGGTTCTATCCTTCAAAATATAGAAGTCATTTCATAAATGGCTTCTAATTAAGATATGTCTGAGCAATCTGAAATTCTACGTTCTGCGCTGCCCATCGCGCGGTCAATTGCTGTTCTTCCCGGCCTTCTGGTCAGCCAGATTGCCGCGGGAGAGGTGGTCGAACGGCCCGCGTCGGTCGTGAAAGAGCTGGTCGAAAATGCGCTCGACGCCGGCGCGCGCACGCTGCGCGTAATGCTGGACGCTGGAGGCGTCAAGAGGATGGCCGTTACCGATGATGGCTGCGGCATTCCCGCGGACGAATTGCCGCTCGCCCTGGCGCGCCATGCCACCAGCAAAATCCGCTCGCTTGCTGAACTGGAGGCTGTTCACACGCTCGGATTCCGCGGAGAAGCGCTGGCCGCAATCGCTTCTGTTGCGCAACTATCAATCACCAGCCGCACTGCGGCCGCGCCGCATGCAAGCTCAATCGATGCGCATACGGGCGTGTGTAAACCCGCGGCCGGCGCGGCTGGAACTACGGTTGAAGTACGCGAATTGTATTGCAATACGCCGGCGCGCCGGAAATTCCTGAAAAGCGAGTCTGTTGAGCTTGGCTATTGTCTGGAGGCATTGCGCCGCGCCGCGCTTGCGCGGCCAGATGTGACGATTTCAGTCTCGCATCTGGGCCGCGCGATTTTGCACTGGAAGGCCAGCGATGCGGCAACGCGCATCTCAAATATTCTGGGCGAATCTTTTGCGGGCGCGCATTTATCGCTTGAAGAGCGCGCCGGCGCTCTGCGTCTGCGCGGCTTGGTTGGCTTACCGGTGATCAGCCGCGCGCGCGCCGATCAACAATATTTTTTTGTGAACGGGCGCGTGGTGCGCGACAAGGTGCTCGCGCACGCGGTGCGCGCCGCTTATGAGGATGTGCTGCACGGCGGACGTTATCCGGCTTTTGCGCTGTTTCTTGAATTGCCGCCTCAAGCGGTCGATGTCAATGTGCATCCCGCCAAGACGGAAGTGCGCTTTCGGGATGCGCACGCGATTCATCAATGTGTCTTTCACGCACTTGCGCGCGCGCTTGCGCGGGGCGCGGGTGAAATCACGCCCGCCACGGCGGGCGGACACGCGGCGCAGGTGAACGCGGATTCCATGCCGGGCGGACGCGCATCCTTGCGCGCTCCATCCGGCGCGATTGGCGCGCGCACGTCAACGCAAGGCCGGTTTTGGCAAAGCGCCTCATCCAGCGTGCGCGCCGCCGCGGCTGCGCAGCCGCTTGCGCAATACGATCTGCTGTTTGGACAGCGTCCTGCGCCGCCTGCGGTGGAGCAAGCCAATCCGGTTGACGGTCTGGAAGCGGAGAAGCGCGCGAATCTATCCAGCGGCGCACAGACTGCGCCCGCGACAGTGGCAGGCGATGACGTTTACCCGCTAGGTTTTGCCCTCGGTCAGTTGCACGGGATTTATATCCTTGCGCAAAATACGCATGGTTTAGTGCTGGTCGATATGCACGCCGCGCACGAGCGGATTCTGTATGAACAACTCAAGGTGGCGCTGGCGGCGCGCGCGGTTGAGGCGCAAACCCTGCTGATTCCGCATTCGATGCCGGTCAATGCGGTTGAAATGGCGGTTGCCGAAGAAAACCGCGCACTGCTGGCTGAACTGGGGTTCGATGTCGCACCGCAATCGCCAACGGCCCTTGCGGTCCGCGCGGTGCCCGCATTACTTAAGGAAGCGGAACTGGACGCGCTGGTGCGCGCCGTATTGCACGACCTGGATCAATGGGGCGGCTCGCGCGCGCTGACCGAGCATCAGCATGAACTGCTCAGCACATTGGCGTGCCATCACGCAGTGCGTGCCAACCGGCGTCTGAGTCTGGACGAAATGAATGCGTTATTGCGCCGGATGGAAGTCACCGGACGCGCCAATCAATGCAATCATGGCCGCCCAACCTGGTATCAATTGTCTTTGACCGATTTAGACCGGCTCTTTCTGCGCGGGCAATAACAGGAGTGTCGCACAGCCGCGCTGGCGGCGTTGCAACAAGGAATTTGCATTATGATCCTGGACTCATGCGCGGAGCCAGTCGTGACATCCTGCGCATACAGATGGTACGGTATGCGATTCAATGCGCAGTTCGCTCGTTCACTATATACTTCGGCCTTGCTTCATCAGCAGAAGCGCATACGGCTGAACCGCGCATTGTCATTGTTATTTGGCTTAACCATAAAAAGGAAGTGACCATGAAGAAATCCCTTTTCATCGCCTCTTTAATTGCGGCTTTTGCTCTGGCTGCGTGCAATAAACCGGCTGAACAGGCTGCGCCTGAAACGACAGAGAACGCGCCGGAGGAAGCGGCGCCAGACGCAAATCAAGCGGCTCCGGCGCCTGAAGAACAGCCTGCGGAAACGCTGGAAGCGCCAGCTTCAGATGCTGAAAAAAGCGAAGGAAACGAAAATAAATAAAGTGAGAAATATTCTTCGCGAACCGGCTTTTAGCCGGTTTTTTTGTATAGCCAAGCGCGTTTAATTTGAGACAAGGAAGCAGCCGCGAAGACAGTATGAGCAATACGGCGAGCTTTGAAGCCGCCATATCAGATGAAATGCGCTTGGCTATATTTGTGGGCGAGCTGCGCACGCATCAATGCAGTTTCACGCGCGGCAAGGTTGAACGGCGCAGCCAGTGAGCGAGGGTATCGAGCGCCATTCTGGGTATGCCATGAAGCGCTGCAATATGCATCCGGTATAAAAATGCGTACATCCAGCGCGCGGCGATGCCTTCGACCCATAGATTGCCGCCCAGTAAATGGCCGACTGCGCCAAAGCGCCCCAATGAGACCAGCGAGCCGAAGTCGCGGTAGCTAAAGGCGGGCAATGACTTCCCGGCAAGACGGCGCATCAGCCCGCGCGACAAAAAGCTCGCCTGTTGATGCGCCGCCTGTGCGCGCGGCGGAACAGCGCTATGCTGTGCCGGCCACGGACAACTTGCACAGTCGCCGAACGCAAAAATATCGTCATCATTTTCGGTTTGCAGCGTCATGCGCACTTTAAGCTGGCCGCGCGGCGTGGTTGCAAGACCGTCCAGTTGTTGTAATATGGCAGGCGCTTGAATGCCAGCGGCCCAGACGATTAAATCCGCGGACAATGTTTTGCCGCTCGCGGTGCGCAATGTATTTGGCAGAACCTCGGTGACATGTTCGCCAACACTCAGTTCAATGCCCAGTTTCTTCAGCAGAACGGCGGTCTCAGTCGATACCCGCTCAGGTAATGCAGACAGGATACGCGGCCCCGATTCAATCACGGTAATGCCAATATCCCTGTTGGGTTCCAGCGCATGGATGCCATATGCAGCCAGCGTCTGCGCTGTCTGACGGAGTTCAGCGGATAACTCAACCCCCGTTGCGCCGCCGCCTACAATGGCAATTTGAATGCGCGCCGCGGTTCCCGATGCGCGGCTGCTCCTATGCGTATGCGCCCGCATGCACGTTGCGATCAGACGGCGGCGGAAACGCTCCGCCTGAGCGGTGGTGTCAAGCGCGATTGCATACTGTTGCGCACCAGAGACATTAAAGAAGTTCGTCGTACTGCCAATCGCGATGACTAAAGTGTCGTATTTCAGCGTACGGGCGGGCAATAATTCAATGCCTTCCTCGTCGTGCGCCGCTGCAAGCGTGATGGTTTTCGCGCTTCTATCCAGCGCAATACATTCTCCCAACTGGAATTCAAAACCATGCCAGCGCGCCTGCGCGGCATATTCAAGCTGATGGGCGAATGGATCCATACTGCCCGCAGCCACTTCATGCAGCAGCGGTTTCCAGACGTGTACGGGATAGCGGTCGGCAAGTACGATTTTGGCTTTTTTGCGTTTTCCAAGCCGGTTGCCCAGCCGCGTGGCAAGTTCGAGTCCGCCCGCGCCGCCTCCGATAATGAGGATTTGATGCATCACGCCCCCGCTTCCAGTATATTTCACGAGTTTCACGCCTTTGCCCCTTCTCTCGCAAGCGGGAGAGGGGAAGCGCCAGTGAGTGTGTGTCTGAAAAGCGCGAAACTTCTATTTAACTGAGCGCTTCCCCAACCGCTTTTGCAGAAAGGCGGATCCGGTTCTTTTCATCTTTCTGAATGACTTTGACCCGGATCAGCGCGCCTTCTTTTAAATGATCGCTGACTTTTTCAACCCGCTGATGGGTGATCTCTGAAATATGCAACAGGCCATCCCGTCCTGGCAGCAGGTTCACAATTGCGCCGAAGTCCATCAGCTTTGAAACAGTGCCGGTATACACCTGGCCGACTTCAACCTCCAATGTCAACTCTTCAATCCGGCGCCTGGCTGCTTCAATCGCCTCACTGCGGGCGCTTGAAATAGTGATTGAGCCATCTTCGGAAATATCAATTGTCGCGCCGGTTTCTTCGGTGAGCGCGCGAATCACCGAACCGCCTTTGCCAATGACATCGCGAATCTTGTCCGTGGGAATCCGGATGGTGACCATGCGCGGCGCGAATGTTGACAATTCACTGCGCGCGCCAGCGATGGCCCCCTGCATCTGTTCAAGAATATGCAGCCGCCCTTCCCGCGCCTGCGCGAGCGCAATCCGCATAATCTCTTCGGTCACGCCAGCGATTTTGATATCCATCTGCAGAGCGGTAATGCCCTGCGCAGTGCCAGCGACCTTGAAGTCCATATCGCCGAGATGATCTTCATCTCCCAGAATATCGGTCAGCACGGCGAAGCGATTGCCTTCCAGAATCAGGCCCATCGCGATGCCCGCAACGTGCGCCTTGACTGGCACGCCCGCATCCATCAACGCCAGACTGCCGCCGCATACCGAGGCCATCGACGATGAACCGTTGGATTCGGTGATTTCCGAGACCACGCGGATTGTGTAACCAAAGCTTTGCTCGTCTGGCAGAACCGGCGCGAGCGCGCGCCGCGCCAGCCGGCCATGCCCGATTTCGCGCCGTTTTGGCGCGCCGACGCGGCCCGTTTCGCCCGTTGCAAACGGCGGCATGTTGTAATGCAGCATGAAGCGGTCGCGATATTCGCCTTCAATCGCGTCGATCATCTGTTCATCGCTCTTCGTGCCGAGCGTGGTAACCGCCAGCGCCTGCGTTTCGCCGCGTGTAAACAGCGCGCTGCCGTGCGCGCGCGGCAAAACGCCGCTGCGGATGGAGATCGGACGGACCGCGCGCGTGCTGCGCCCATCGATGCGCGGCTCTCCAGATAGGATTTGCGCGCGGACAATCTGCGCTTCCAGCTCGAATAGCATCGCATTGACGGTTGCGTGCTCCGGCGCAACGCCGCCCGCGGCTTCCGCTTCCGCGGCGAGCTGTGCCGTGACCGTCGCGCGCACCGTGCGCAGTTGTTCGCTGCGCGCGGTTTTTTCGCGCCGCTGGTAAGCGGCGCGAAAATCTTCGTAAGCGAGTGCGCGGATACGTTCAAAAAGCGCTTCATCGCGCGGTTCGGGCCGCCAGTTCCATTCCGGTCTGCCCGCTTCGCTGACCAGTGCATGAATCGCCTGAATGGCTGTTTGCATCTGTTGATGGCCGAACATCACCGCGCCAAGCATCACTTCTTCGGAAAGCTGGCGGGCTTCCGATTCGACCATCAGCACCGCATGTTCGGTGCCCGCGACGACCAGATCAAGCGCCGATTCCTTCATCTGGGCGCGGGTTGGATTGAGCGCGTATTGTCCGTTGATATAGGCAACGCGCGCCGCGCCAATCGGCCCGTTGAACGGAATGCCTGAAAGCGCGAGCGCGGCGGACGCGCCGATGAGGGCGGGAATATCCGCTGGCACTTCCGGATTGAGCGATAACACATGAACGACGATCTGCACTTCGTTACGCAACCCCTCTGGAAAGAGGGGGCGCAGCGGCCGGTCAATCAAGCGGGAAATCAGCGTCTCGCCTTCGGACGGCCGTCCTTCGCGGCGGAAAAATCCTCCTGGAATCCGGCCCGCGGCATAGCTTTTCTCAATGTAATCGACTGTCAGCGGAAAGAAATCCTGACTTGGCCTCGCGCTTTTTGCGCCGACCACAGTGGCCAGCGCCAGCGTCTCATCGACATCCACCAGCGCCGCGCCGCCCGCCTGGCGCGCGATTTCGCCGGTTTCCAGACGCACCGGATGATTGCCCCACTGAAATTGTTTGACAACTTTATTGAACATCATCATTCCTTACATTAGGCCGTGTGAGCAATTGATTTAGGAGAGAAAGGCGTTTTGGCATTTTTTGGGGGCCTATTTGGGGGCCTAATTGGGCAAATAGGTCTATGTGTGGATTACCGGCGCCATTGGCGCGATCAAACCGGCTTTTTCGTCGGGATTGAGCGAGCACGAAGTTTAGTCAAAGAGCGGTTTGATGCTGCGCATGAGTGAAAATGGGTCGAAAACGCATCATCCATGTTCAACTGCAATCACTTGCGCGACGGCGTAAATGGTGGCGGCAATGCGGTCAATATCGCGCAGTTGTACGGTATTCAGGCCCTCTTTGCGCAGTGTGTCGTTCAGTTCTGCATCATCGGCCATTTCAGGGTAGGGATACCAAATATTATTCATCCCCATCAGCGCCGCCGCGGTCAATGCGCCATTCTGCTCTTCGGCGGATAACACGCCCGCGTTGCGAATCGCCGCGACAATGACGCGGCAGTGTGCCGCAAAAGCGCAGGCCAGTGCAACGCCTACGGCTTCGGTGTTTTCCAGCGATGAGCGGGCAATTGCGCTATCGATATTCAGGCGGATGTCTTTCGCATAATCAGGCAGCGCGTCTTTGAGGGTGTTCAGGAATTCCATGTAAGAGTCCTCCTGGTTTTGAATTGCCATTAAAAATATAGACCGTGGACGCAGGCGCACGGTAAGACCGTGAACAGATACAAGGTTCTTAGAGCATTTTTCAGTGAGCTTGCACAAGGAGCGAGCGCGAAGACAGTATGAATAATACGGCGAGCGCGAAGCGACACAGGGCAGGCCGCTGAAAAATGCTCTAGAGATGACTTCTACTTCCGAAGCCCCAGTTCCTTGATCAGCGAAGAATAGCGATCCAGATGTTTCTTTTTCAAATAATCCAACAGCTTGCGGCGGCGGCTGACCATCTGGATCAGTCCGCGACGGCTATGATGGTCTTTAAGATGGACTTTGAAATGCGCGGTCAACGCATTGATACGCGCAGTCAACAAGGCAGTCTGGACTTCAGGAGAGCCGGTATCGTCCGCGCCGCGCGCAAATTTCGCGATCAGGGCGGATTTTTCAGAATGCGTATTTTGAACAGTCACAGTGTTTGAATCGGTTGCAGCAGGCATCCTCTTTCCTTGAAAACAGGCGGTCACGGAAGAAAGGCCGCGCCGTGATTTGCACAGGATAAAAATCAATGAGTCTAGCACATAGGCGTTTTGTACTTGATACGCGCGCGTCTGACGAAGGCTTCGACGAAGGTATCGGCAATATGATGAAAAACCGGCCCGATTAGCACTTCAAGCAGACGGCTGGCAAATTCATAATGCAATGCAAATTCAATCTTGCAGGCATTTTCGCGCAGCGGCGTTAAATGCCAATAACCGGTGAATTTCCTGAAAGGGCCATCCAGAAAGACCATCTCAATGCGCGTTGGCCGCTGCAAAGTATTGCGCGTGGTGAAATGCTGCCGGATGCCTTTGAAATGAATATTGACTCTGGCTTCGAGATGGCATTCATCTTGCCGGAAAATCTCGACCCCGCCGCACCACGGCAGAAAGTCCGGATACTCCGCCACATCGTTTACCAGATCGAACATCTGCTCGGTGGTATGAGGGACTAGAGCAGTTCTATATACATCGGCCATCGTTCCGTATAAGCAGAAACAGCGCTTTGTTGAACTGGCAAGTCTATAGCCAAGCGCATTTTTCAGCGGCTTGCCCTGTGTCGCTTCGCGCTCGCGCCAGTGGCAATCTCACTGAAAAATGTTCTAGCGAGATTGCCTCTAGCCTCCATAATCGCGTACAATCCGCCCGCTTTATGCAGGCGGATCTTCATGCGCGGGCTGCTGGCCCCTGTTTTTCAAATCTCTTTGGACGATTCAATACCCAAGTCTCATGACTGCTGGCACTGAAACGCAGAGCCCTTCAGGGTATATCGCGCATCATCTGCAGAATTTCTCCAACCGATCCCAGACCTCAGTGGTTGATTTTTCAGTATTGAATCTGGATACCCTGTTCTGGTCGGTTCTGATGGGCGCAGTTGCGCTTTTACTGTTTTATTGCGCTGCGCGCCGCGCATCCAGCGGCGTCCCGTCCCGTTTTCAGGGCGCAATTGAAATGCTGGTTGAGATGGTCGAAGGACAGTCCAAAGCGATCATTCCTGGCGACCGCCGTTTTATCGCGCCGCTCGCGCTGACCGTATTTGTCTGGATTGCGTTGATGAACGCGCTCGATTTAGTGCCGGTCGATCTTCCGGCAGCGGTCATTCAGGGCTTGGGCCTGTCGGACGTGATTGATCGCCATCGCATTGTGCCGACCGCCGACCTGAACGGCACGCTGGGGATTGCGTTGGGCGTGCTGATTCTGGCGCTGTACTACGGCGTCAAGATCAAGGGGCCGCGCGGCTTTGCGCATGAGCTGATCTCGGCGCCCTTTGGCGCCCATCCGCTGTTATGGCCCTGCAATCTGTTGATCAATATCATCGAATATCTGGCGAGAACCGTGTCACTCGGTATGCGGCTATTCGGCAATATGTATGCGGGCGAGTTGCTGTTTCTGCTGATTGCGCTGCTCGGCAGTCTGTGGAGCATGCATTTGGACGCCAGCGCGCTGGGTTTGGTTGGACATGTGATTGCGGGCAGCCTGTGGGCGATTTTTCATATTCTGGTCATTGTGCTGCAAGCCTTTATTTTTATGATGCTCACGCTTGTATATTTAGGCCAGGCGCACGATAAACACTAGAACATTTTTCACTGATTTTCCCTGTGTCGCTTCGCGCTCGCCGTATGAGCTCGCTGCGGGGTCGCCTCCATCGCTGCGCGATGGAGACCTGCTCCGCCCGCATCGATCTCCATACTGTCTTCGCGCTCGCTCCTCGGGCAAATCGACTGAAAAATGCCCTAGAGCATTTTCCATTTATTCAAACTAAAAAGGAGAGTCACCATGCAAGATGTCGCCGCTCATATTCAAGGCATGACCGCAATTGCGATTGCGGTCATCATCGGACTCGGCGCGATTGGCGCGTGCCTGGGCATTGCGCTGATGGGCGGTAAATATATTGAAGCCTGCGCGCGCCAGCCTGAATTGATGAATCCGTTGCAGACCAAAATGTTTCTGCTCGCGGGCCTGATTGACGCCGCATTTCTGATTGGCGTTGGCGTGGCGATGCTTTTTGCATTCGCCAACCCGCTGCTGTCGATCCTGGCGCGTTGATAGGCTATTCATCCTCTCATATGTGTATCCATCGTAAGAACGCATCGTGAATATCAACGCCACCCTGTTTGCGCAGACAGTCGTCTTTTTCATTCTCGCCTGGGTTGCGATGCGGTTTGTCTGGCCGCCGCTGATACAGGCGATTGACGCGCGGACAAAGAAAATCGCCGATGGCCTGGCGGCTGCGAAGCAGAGCCAGGCGGAACTGGAAATCGCCAAGACGCGCGCGCAGCAAACGCTCGCGCATGCGCGCGAACAGGGCCAGCAAACAATTCATGCCGCTGAGCAGCGCGCGCAGGCCGTGGCCGAAGAAATTAAACGCAACGCACAGCTCGAAGCGGAGCGTCTAATGGCGCAGGCGAAAATGCAGGTTGAGCAGCAGTTCGCGCAGGCGCGCGCAGCGTTGCGCAATGAGGTGTCCGACCTCGTTGTGCGCGGCGCTGAGCGTATTCTGCAACGCGAGATGGATCGCAGCGCGCACGCCGCATTGCTTGATCAACTCAAAGCGACGCTTTAATCATGGCTGAACTGGCAACGCTGGCCCGGCCATACGCGAGCGCATTGTTTAGCATTGCGCAGCCAGACGCGCTAGATGCCTGGGCAGCCGTTCTCGATGCTGCCGCGCAGCTCGCCCGTCATCCGGATGTGCGGCGAATGATCGCGATGCCTCAATTGAAACGTGAATATCTCTGCACTGTGCTTGTTGACATCTTGACGCCCATCGTTGCCGCTGCTCAGCGGGTGCAGATTAAAAACTTTGTGCGACTTCTGCTTGACCATCGACGGTTTCACGTCTTGCCTGAAATCGCGACGCAATTTGACACGCTCAAACTGGCCCGTGAGGGAATCCATGCAGCGAAGATTGTCAGCGCTTTTCCGCTTGAAAGTGAGGCGCTGAAGACACTGACCGCCGCACTTGAGCGCAGATTCGGATGCAAGTTAGCGCCAAAAGCGGAGGCTGATGCCTCATTGATTGGCGGCGTGTGCGTCACGGTCGGAGATCGAGTGCTGGATGTTTCGGCGCGGGCGCGCCTGGTGCAGATGCGCGTTGAATTAATGAGAAGTTAAAAATCAGGCAGTCCATTAGGAAGTCCACTTTATGCAGCTCAATCCCGCTGAAATTAGCGCATTGATCAAAGAGCGGATTCAAGGATTTGAATCCAGCGCCCAGATTCGCACCCAAGGCAGCGTTGTGTCGGTAACCGACGGCATTTGCCGCGTCTACGGCTTATCCGAGGCGATGCAAGGTGAAATGCTGGAGTTTCCCGGCAACGTATTTGGCCTGGCGCTCAATCTTGAGCGCGATTCGGTTGAGGCGGTGATTTTAGGTGAATACACATCAATTTCCGAAGGCGATCCGGTCAAATGCACGGGCAGGATTCTTGAAGTTCCAGTTGGGCCGGAATTGATTGGCCGGGTGGTGAATGCGCTCGGTCAACCCATCGATGGGAAGGGGCCGATCCACGCCAAGCAGTCGGACGCGATTGAAAAAATTGCGCCGGGCGTGATTTGGCGCAAATCCGTGTCTGAGCCGGTGCAAACGGGATTAAAAGCGATTGATTCGATGGTGCCGATCGGGCGCGGCCAGCGCGAGCTGATTATCGGCGACCGCCAAACCGGCAAAACAGCGGTTGCGGTCGATACGATTATCCATCAAAAAGGCAAGGACTTGATCTGTATTTATGTGGCAATCGGTCAGAAAGCCTCTTCGATGATGAATGTCGTGCGTAAGCTCGAAGAACATGGCGCGCTTGACTATACGATTGTCGTCGCCGCATCCGCGTCGGACCCGGCGGCGATGCAGTACATCGCGCCCTATGCCGGGTGCACGATGGGCGAATATTTCCGCGACCGGGGGGCAGATGCGCTGATTGTGTACGACGACTTAACCCGCCAGGCATGGGCGTACCGGCAAATTTCATTGCTGCTGCGCCGCCCGCCGGGCCGTGAAGCCTATCCGGGCGATGTGTTTTATCTGCATTCGCGTCTGCTCGAACGCGCCGCACGCGTCTCCGAAGACTATGTAGAACGATTTACAAAGGGCGCGGTTATGGGCAAAAGCGGTTCGCTGACGGCGCTGCCGGTGATTGAGACGCAGGCGGGCGATGTCACCGCCTTTGTACCGACGAATGTGATTTCGATTACCGATGGCCAGATTTTTCTGGAGACGGATTTATTCAACGCCGGCATTCGGCCCGCGATGAACGCGGGCGTTTCCGTGTCGCGCGTCGGCGGCGCGGCGCAAACCAAGATCATCAAGAAATTATCGGGCGGCATCCGCACCGATCTGGCGCAATACTGCGAACTGGCGGCATTTGCGCAATTTTCCTCCGATCTGGACAACGCAACCCGCAAACAACTTGAACGCGGCCAGCGGCTGACCGAGTTGCTGAAGCAGCCGCAATATCAGCCGCTGCAAGTGTGGGAACTGGCCGTTTCGCTGTTCGCCGCAAACCATGCTTATCTTGACGACGTTCCGGTGGCTGAAGTGCTCGACTTTGAAAAAGAATTGCGCGAGCATCTGAGTATGCGCCATGCGGCATTGATTGCGCGTATTGAAGCGCGTAAAGAACTTTCAAAGGACGACGAAACCGCATTGCACGCAGCGATTGCTGAATTCAAGCAACTCGGTTAAGGGGCCGTCATGACAGACAATATGGAAAGTTTAGTGCTGGAACATTTGCGCCATATTCGCAGCAAAGTGGATCAGCTTGTGGAAGATAACCATGACCTTAAAAATCGTATGTCTAGCCTTGAATCCGCTATGGTCTCTGTGAAGCGTGAAGTCGCGCATGGGGATGAAACGGATGCGCGTCAACAGGTCAGTCTCGACAAAATCATTGAACGCATCCAACGCATTGAAAGACGGCTTGAGTTAGCTTGATCAGTGATGGCCGGCATGAAAGAAATCCGCGACAAGGTGAAAAGCGTTCAGAACACGCGCAAAATCACCAAGGCGATGGAGATGGTCGCGGTGTCGAAAATGCGCCGCGTACAGCAGCGGATGCGCGCGGCGCGTCCGTATGCAGACAAAATGCGCGTGATTGCAGCGCATTTAAGCCATGCAAACCCCGAATATCAACATCTGTTTATGGTTCAGCATCCGGATGCAAAACGCGCGGGTCTAATTCTGGTGACAACCGATAAAGGACTGTGCGGCAGCCTGAATACCCATATCCTGCGCATGGCGCTCGCTCAGTTTAAGGCGCTTGAAGCGCAGGCGCGCGCGGTCGATGCCACTGCGATTGGCGGCAAGGGCGCGGGATTTCTGAATCGTCTGGGAGCAAACATCGTTTCGCAAGTGACGCAACTCGGCGATACGCCGCAGTTGGAGAGGTTCATTGGCGCGATCAAAGTGCAATTGGATGCCTACGCACAAGGCGAACTGAGCGCGGTGATGCTCGCGTATACCCGCTTTGTGAACACGATGAAGCAGGCGCCAGTGATTGAACAGCTTTTGCCGTTGACCGACGCGCATCTGGATGCGCGTGAGGCGGCATCGGGCAGCGGCAAAGCGGGCGAGCCGCATTACCAATGGGATTATCTGTACGAACCGGACCCGAAAACAGTCCTCGACGCATTGCTGCCGCGTTATGTTGAGACGCTGGTATATCAGGCCGTGCTGGAAAATATGGCGTGCGAGCAATCAGCGCGGATGGTCGCGATGAAGGCGGCATCAGACAATGCGAAGACGGTGATTGATGATCTGCAACTGGTCTATAACAAAAGCCGGCAGGCGGCGATTACCAAGGAATTGTCTGAAATTGTGGGCGGCGCAGCAGCCGTTTGAACGAGGGAAAGCGAATGAAACAAATGCAGGCAGAAGGCAACATTGTCCAATGTATCGGCGCGGTGATTGATGTCGAATTTGAAGGCGCGCCGCTTCCAAAAATCTACGACGCCTTGATTCTGGAAGGCTCCGATCTGGTGCTGGAAGTCCAGCAACAACTCGGCGATGGCGTGGTGCGCGCGATCTGTCTGGGTTCTGCCGAAGGATTGCGGCGCGGCCTGACGGTCAAAAATATGGGCGCGCCGATCCAGGTGCCGGTCGGCGCGCCGACGCTGGGGCGCATTATGGATGTGCTGGGTCGTCCCATCGACGAAGCGGGTGCGATTGATGCGGCCCAACAGCGCTCGATTCATCAGCCCGCGCCGAAATTCGACGAACTCTCTCCAGCCACTGAACTGCTGGAGACCGGCATCAAAGTGATTGATTTGATCTGCCCGTTCGCCAAAGGCGGCAAAGTCGGCCTGTTCGGCGGCGCGGGGGTCGGTAAAACCGTCAATATGATGGAGTTGATCAACAACATCGCCAAGGCGCATGGCGGCTATTCAGTCTTTGCGGGCGTCGGCGAGCGCACGCGCGAAGGCAACGACTTCTATCACGAGATGAAGGCGTCCAACGTGCTCGATAAGGTAGCGCTGGTGTACGGGCAGATGAACGAGCCGCCCGGCAACCGTTTGCGCGTTGCATTGACCGGCTTGACGATGGCTGAACACTTCCGCGACGAAGGCCGCGATGTGCTGTTCTTTGTCGACAATATCTACCGCTTTACATTGGCCGGGACTGAAGTCTCAGCCTTGCTTGGCCGGATGCCGTCCGCGGTCGGGTATCAGCCGACGCTCGCTGAAGAGATGGGCCGTTTGCAGGAACGGATTGCGTCAACTAAAGGCGGGTCGATTACTTCGGTACAGGCCATCTATGTGCCGGCCGATGATTTGACCGATCCATCGCCCGCAACGACCTTCGCACACCTGGACGCAACCGTGGTGTTATCGCGCGATATTGCCTCATTAGGCATTTACCCGGCCGTTGATCCGCTTGATTCGACTTCGCGCCAGGTCGATCCGAACGTGATTGGCGACGCGCACTACACGATAACCCGCCGCGTGCAGGCAATCTTGCAGCGCTACAAGGAGCTGCGCGACATCATCGCCATTCTCGGTATGGACGAACTCTCCCCAGAAGATAAATTAGCCGTTGCGCGCGCGCGCAAAATCCAGCGCTTCTTATCGCAACCCTTTCATGTGGCTGAAGTCTTTACCGGCTCGCCCGGCAAATATGTACCGCTGGTCGATACGATTCGCGGCTTCAAGATGATTGTCGACGGCGAATGTGACCATTTGCCCGAACAGGCGTTTTATATGGTCGGCGGCATTGACGAAGCGTTTGACAAGGCCGGCGTGCTTCAAGCCGCGGCCGCATAATCATGGCGCAGCAACAAAAAACCCTGAAAGTCAGCGTCGTCAGCGCTGAAGAAGAAATTTTTTCAGGCGATGCTTATTTCGTTGAATTGCCCGGCGCGATGGGCGCACTGGGCATTTTGCCCGGCCATGCGCCGCTGATGACCCGCATCCGCGCTGGCGCGGTTCAAATTAAAACGGTAGGCGGCGCGGAAGAATTGATCTTTGTTGCAGGCGGGATTCTCGAAGTTCAACCAGATGAAGTCACCGTGCTTGCCGATACCGCAGTCCGCGGCGAAGACCTGGAAGAAGCCAAAGCGCAACAAGCGCGCCAAACGGCTGAAGCAGCGCTGCGCAATACGCGGTCAAAGTTTGAATATGCAACGGTCGCCGCTGAGCTTGAAACGACCCTTGCACAGTTGGCGGCAATACGTAAGTTACGCCGCGCGCAAATCCGCTAGCTTTCAGTCCGCATGAGCAGCGCATCTTCTGGACTTCGCCGCCAGCCGCTCGGTCTGGCGCTGTTAACCGGCGCCGTGATGACCTCAATACTGGGCGGCGGCATCTTCGATCTGCCGCAGAATATGGCGGCCGGCGCGGGCCTGGGCGCAATTGTTCTCGCTTGGATCCTCACCTTTGCGGGAATGTGCGCACTGGCCAATGCCTTCCGTCTTCTGGCCTGTCTACGTCCTGATTTAAAGGCGGGTATTTATGCCTATGCGCGAGAAGGCTTCGGCCCGCTCGCGGGCTTTGAAATCGCCTGGGGCTATTGGCTTTCAGCGGTGTTTGGCAATGTCGCGTTTGCAGTGTTGATTCAACGCACGGCGCGCTATTTTTTTCCAGCATTAGAGGATCACGCCGCGCTGTCTATTCTTTCCGGCTCATTATTGATCTGGATCATGCACGGGATCGTGCTTTTTGGAGTAAAAAGAGCGCTGGTTCTGAATTTAACTTCTAGCATGCTCAACTTGGTGATGATCGGCGTCATCCTTGCATTGATGGCGCGCGCAGTGAAGATGGAACGGCTCCTGTTTGACTTCTGGGGTGCGCGCGCGCAGTTGGGCAGCGTTCTCACGCAGCTCAAAAGCACGATGCTCGTCACGCTGTGGACGTTCATTGGCGTTGAAGGCGCGGTGGTGCTCTCCGGCCGCGCGTTGAAGCCTGCGCATATTGGCGTTGCGACCTTCGCAGGTCTGGCGATCTGCGCGGGCTTATATGTGTCGATGTCTGTGTTGCCATTCGGGCTGATGACCCAGCCCGAACTGGCCGGACTGGCTGCGCCCTCGGCCGCTTCCGTGCTTCGGAATGTGCTCGGCACAGGCGGGCAAATGCTCGTGATGGCCTCGCTGCTGGTGACATTGTTGAATAGCTGGCTCGCCTGGACGATTCTGGTGTCCGAGCTGCCTTATGAAGCGGCGCAAGGGGGAGTATTTCCAAAATTTCTGGCGCGCACAAACCGCTTTGGCGCGCCGGCGCCGGCGCTGTGGATTTCAAGCGGCCTGATGCAGGTCATGCTCTTCATTGCGTGGGGCGTAGAGGATATCTGGCGCTGGCTGATTTCGATGACGGGCGTGATGATCCTGCCGTCTTATCTCGCCAGCGCTGCGTATTTGTGGCGGTGCGCCTTCAAAAATCATCTGGCGTCGGAGATCAGCCGCCGTCAGATATACGTCAGCGGCGCGCTCGGTGTGGCCTATTCAGGCTGGCTGCTGTATGCCGCTGGACCAAAATTTGTGCTGATGTCAGTGCTGCTGTTCGCGCTGGGTCTGCCTGTGTACCGCAGCGTCTGCACGTCTGACGCTGCTGGCTGATGACGGCGTTCGGCGTACATTCCGAAGCGGGCAAACTGCGCACGGTGCTGGTCTGCCGGCCCGGTCTTGCGCAACGGCGATTGACGCCCGGGAACCGCAGCTCATTCTTGTTTGATGATGTGCTCTGGGTGGATCGGGCCATCGCCGATCATGCTGTATTTGTACAGGCAATGCAGTCGCGTGGCATTGAAGTGCTTGAACTCCAGCATCTGCTTGGCGAAGTCTGCCTGAATTCCGACGCGCGCGATTGGATGCTCGACCGTGTCGTCAACGAAGAAGAAATCGGCATTGGCATGCTGCGCGAGAGCCGGCTCTGGCTGGAAGAACTGCCTGCGCACCGGCTGGCGGAGGCGTTGACCGGCGGCGTGGCCAAATCCGAACTGCCGTTCGACGCGCGCGGTTTATTTGGCGGCGCGCTGGAAGACTCGGACTTCGTCATTGCGCCGCTCCCCAATCTGATTTTTCAGCGCGACCCAAGCGCGTGGATATATAATGGCGTGATCCTGCATCCGATGTTCTGGCCGGCGCGGCGGCGGGAGGCGCTATTGGCGGCGGCGATTTATCGCTTTCACCCGCGCTTTGCCGGCGCAGTCAAGGTATGGTGGGGCGATGTCGATACGCCGCCGGGCCGTCAAACCTTGGAAGGCGGAGATATCATGCCGATTGGGAAGGGGGTCGTACTGATCGGAATGAGCGAGCGCTCCAGTGCGCAGGCAATTACCCGGCTGGCGCGCGCGTTGTTTGAACAGCGCGGCGCGCAGCGCGTGATTGTCTGTCAGTTGCCGAAAATGCGCGCAGCGATGCATCTGGATACCGTCTGTACCTTTCTTGATATCGATTTTGTCAGCATTTATCCGCCGATCGTGAACCACATCCGCTGCACCAGCCTGTATCCCGCAGATAAAGCCGGGCAAATCCGCACTCAGCGTCATGACGAATCTTTTCTGAACGTCATTGCCAATGCGCTGGCCATGCCTTCGCTACGCATTCTGAGCACAGGCGGCAATCGATATGAAACTGAATCCGAACAATGGAACGATGGCAATAATGTGCTCACGCTCGATAGGCGCATCGTCATTGCATATGACCGCAATAGCCAAACAAACCGGAAAATGCGCCGAGCCGGCGTTGAAGTCATCGAAATTCCCGGCGGAGAATTGGGCCGCGGGCGCGGCGGCGCGCATTGCTTGAGTTGTCCGATTGTGCGCGACCCCATTTTGAGCGAATAAAAGGCGATTGACGCATGCGAATCGTCATTGCACTCGGCGGCAACGCGCTTTTGAAGCGCGGAGAACGGGTCAGCGCGGATGCACAGCGCGCTAATATACGGTGTGCTGCGCAGCAAATTGCGGATATTGCCGCGCAGCACGAGGTGATCATCGTGCACGGCAATGGTCCGCAAGTCGGCTTGCTCGCGCGTCAATCAGATACGACGCCGGACGCGGCGCCGTTTCCGCTCGATGTGCTGGACGCCGAGACGGAAGGCATGATTGGCTATATCATCGAGCAGGAATTGAGTAATGCGCTGCCGGCCGGTCGTGCTTGTGCAACGCTTCTAACGATGGTTGAAATTGACCCGGAAGATGCCGCGTTCGGCGCGCCGGATAAACCCATCGGGCCCGTGTATCCGGAAACGGATGCGCAGCGTCTGGCGCGCGACAAAGGCTGGACATTTGCGCCGGGTAACGGCGGCTGGCGGCGCGTTGTGCCAAGCCCGCATCCTAAACGGATCGTTGAAATGCGCCCGATCCGCTGGCTGCTGGAAAAAGGCGCGGTGGTGATTTGCGCAGGCGGCGGCGGGATTCCCGTAACAGTCGATCAAGATGGCGCGCGGCGCGGCGTTGAAGCGGTGATTGACAAGGATCGCTGCGCCGCGCTGCTCGCGGATGAAATCCATGCGGATGCTCTGGTGATTGCGACCGATGTGCCGGCCGTCTTTGCAGACTGGGGTTTGCCTACACAACGCCCCATTCTGCGCGCGCATCCGAAGGACTTAGAGCATTTTTCAGTCGATTTGCCACTGGCGCGAGCGCGAAGACAGTATGGGGATCGATGCGGGCGGAGCAGGTCTCCATCGCGCAGCGATGGATGCGACCCCGCAGCGATCCCGAATACACAGAACGGCGAAGCGACACAGGGAAAATCACTGAAAAATGCTCTAAGCGCGCTGCGCTTTGAAGCGGGTTCAATGCAACCAAAGGTTGAAGCTGCTTGCCAATTCTCGCGCGATCCACGCCGCCGCGCCGTCATCGGTGCATTGTCCGCGCTTGAGCAACTGGTCAATGGGAGCGCTGGAACGCTGATTTCAATGCAAACACACGGGATTGAATATGGACGCACACAGCCTGAATGAACCATCGGTTCGCCATTATTTAAGATTCAATGATCTGTCGCGCGATGAGTGTGACGACCTGTTTGAGCGCGCCCGCGCGCTGAAGCAGAAATTCAGGCGCCATGAAACGACCCATACGCTGCGCGACCGCACCCTTGCGTTGCTTTTCGAAAAAAATTCAACGCGCACGCGGCTTTCATTCCAGGCGGGCATTGCCCAGCTCGGCGGACATGCTGTATGTATGAATATGCGCGATACGCAACTGGGCCGCGGAGAAACGATTGAAGATACGGCGCGCGTCATTTCCAGCATGGTCGATCTGGTCATGATCCGCACCTTTGAGCAGGCCAAACTGCAACGTTTCGCCGCCTGTTCGCGCGTACCTGTGATCAATGGGTTGACCAATGAAATGCATCCATGCCAGGTCCTCACCGATGTGTTCACGTATATCGAACAACGCGGGCCGATTCAACATAAAGTCGTGACGTGGGTAGGCGATGCCAACGATATGGCGCATACATGGGCGGATGCGGCGCAATTGCTGGGGTTCACGCTGCGCATTTCCAGTCCGCCCGAATACCGGATCGACCGCGCGCGTTTGAATGAGGGCCAGGCCACCTGCATTGAAGAGATCGAAGCGCCTTGCGCCGCGTGCGCAGATGCCGATCTCGTGACAACCGATACGTGGACCAGCATGGGGTTTGAATCTGAACACGAGGCGCGTCAACAGGCGTTTGCACGCTGGCAAGTCACGTCTGAGTGTATGGCGCGCGCACGGCCCGACGCCTTGTTTATGCATTGTTTGCCCGCGCACCGCGGCAAAGAAGTCAGCGCGGAGGTGATTGACGGGCCGCAAAGCGTCGTCTGGACTGAGGCGGAAAACCGGCTGCATGTGCAAAAAGCGTTGATGGAGTTTTTGCTGCTCGGGCGAATCAAATCCGAGTAAGCTCCTGAGAACCTGTTCGTGAACCAATCTCACCCGCATTCCAGAACGAGGACTTCGCCTTTTACGGCAACACGGTCAATGGACAGCAAGAAATAACGCCGCGCTGAATGACGGCGGGGTCGGCGCGCCGTCTAACCTCCCCAGCTTCGCTGAGGCATTCAGTTGTAAAGGGGCGACGCGATGGCGCGCGACCAAGAAGCGCAAGTTAAGATTTGGTAAAGTCCCTGAAATAACGCACATACACTGTAACGAACGGCTGTGCACAGCCTCGCAGTGAGTGTACAGGTTTTCAAAAGCGGCTCGGGATTCCATGAATAAACAGCGCTCTGAAGCAGCCTCGATCAAAAAAATAAAGTTGTTCATCATCGCCGTGATCGCTGGTTTTCTGGCACCGGTATTGGTGCTGATACTGCTGATTCAATATGTCCAGACGTTCAGCCGCACAGGCGCGGGTTCCGCGGCGATGTCGGACGCAGCGATTGTCCAGCGCCTCCAGCCCGTTGCCCACGTTGAAATTCGCGCTGCGCAGGCAGAGGCCGCAAATAACGCCACCGACGCTGCTTCGCATACAGCGCCTGAGACACCCTTGGGAGAGGCTGAAGCGCGCGCCGCGCTGGCTTCGATTGCGAAAACGGCAACGCAACCACACAGCCGTCCAAGCGCGGATACAGAGCAAGCGGGCAAAGCGCTGTACGAGCAGATTTGTCAAGCGTGCCATGCGAGCGGCTTGATGGGCGCGCCTAAACAGGGCGATAAAGCGGCCTGGGCGCCCCGCCTGAAAGAATCGATGGAAACGATTTACCGCTATGCTTTAAAGGGCAAAGGGAATATGCCGCCTAAAGGCGGCTCAAACGCATCCGATACGGATGTGAAGGCGGCGGTTGATTACATGCTGAAAAGCGTGAAGTAGAAAGGGGAAGGGCATTCTATGAAATGGACCGACATCCAAGACATTGCCATTGCACTGGCTGAAATACATCCGGACACTGACCCCAAAACAGTGCGCTTTACAGATTTGTATCGCTGGGTGATGGCGCTGGAAGGATTTGATGACGACCCGAAACGCTCCGGCGAGAGGATTCTGGAAGCGATTCAGTCCGCGTGGATTGAAGAGGCTGCCGACATTCCATGCTGACGCAATAGCGCATCAATCGTGGGCGCGCGGCCTCGGAATGCTTTGAATGACGCTATCGCTGGCCGGCTGCCGCCGGTTTCAAGTATTTCAGCGCGGAAGCGCTGACCCGTCTGCGCATCGAGCACGCTGCTCCTTTTTTTCTGCGCCGCTTCTTCAAAGGCGGCATACGCATCCGCGCACAGGACTTCGGCCCATTTATAGCTGTAATAGCCCGCCGCGTAGCCACCTCCGAAAATATGGCTGAATGTATTTGGCCAGCGTGAAAATTCCACTGGCGGTATCACGTGATAGCGCGCGTGAAGGGTGCGCGCCAGTTCATTCACGGTGATTGCTCCGCCCGTGTCGAAATCCGAATGCAGGTGCAGATCGAAGATCGAGAATACGATCTGCCGCAGCATATTGAGGCCGCTATGAAAGTTTTTCGCGGCGCGCATTTTTTTGAGCAAGGCGCGCGGCAGCGGTTCTTCTGTATCGACATGCCTGCTCATCGAACACAACACTTCTTCTTCCCAGCAAAAATTTTCCATAAATTGCGAGGGCAGTTCGACCGCATCCCATTCGACGCCGTTGATGCCTGAGACGGCAATTTCATCGATGCGCGTCAGCATATGGTGCAGTCCGTGCCCGAATTCATGGAAGAGGGTGAGTACTTCGTTGTGCGATAAGCATGCGGGCTTACCGTTGACTGGGGCAGGGAAATTGCAGACCAGATAAGCGACCGGCGTCTGAAGCTCGCCATCCGAGGTGCACCAGCGGCCGCGTGCATCGTCCATCCACGCGCCGCTGCGCTTGCCTTCGCGCGCGTATAAATCCAAATAAAACTGAGCGATCAGTTGGCCGTTCTGGTTTTCCATCCGGAAAAAGCGCACGTCGGGATGCCAGACGGGCGCATCATCGGCGCGAATGGTGATAGAGAAAAGCGTCTGAGCAATGTTGAACATCCCGGTGAGCACCATATCGACCGGAAAGTATTGCCTGACTTCGTGCTCAGAAAATGCGTAACGGCTCTGGCGCAGTTTTTCAGCCGCAAAAGCGATATCCCACGGCGCGAGTTCCGGAGAATTGAGTTCTTGCGCGGCGAAAGTGCGCAATTGCTGCCATTCCCGCTCTGCGTAGGGGCGCGCGCGCTGCGCTAAATCCTGGAGAAAGGCGAACACCTGTTGCGGGGATTCCGCCATTTTTGACGCCAGCGAGACTTCGGCGAAATTGCGGTACCCCAGCATCTGCGCTTCCTGCGCGCGCAGCATGAGCTGCTCGGCCATATTCGCAGTGTTATCCCATTCGGCCTTGCCGTGCGCGTATTCCGCCCCCAGTTCGGACGCGCGGCTGACATAGGCGCGGTACATCGCTTCGCGCAGCGGGCGATGCTCAGCGTATTGCAGTACGGGTAAATAGGAAGGAAGATGCAGCGTGAACCGCCAGCCGGCGGCGCCCGCTTTTTCGGCAGCGTTACGTGCGGCTGCGCGGGCGTTGTCCGGCAATCCGGCCAGCTCATCCTCCTGGGTGATGCGGATCGAATACGCATCGGTGGCATCAAGCGCATGATCGGCGAATTCTTTGGATAACGCCGCCTGACGTTCCTGCAACGCGGCAAAGCGCGGCTTTTCCGAGTCGTCGAGTTCAGCGCCCGCGAGCCGGAAATCGCGCAGCGCGTTCAGAATCACTTGCCGGCGCGCTTGAGAAAATGTGTCAAAGGCGCGGCTTTCAGCAATCGCCTTGTACTTTTGATAGAGCGCCCGGTTTTGTCCGACACTGGACCAAAAGCGCGTGATGCGCGGCAAATTTTCTGCGTGCGCGGCGCGCAATGCGGGCGTATCCGCAGCTGCGTTTAAATGGCCGACCACGCCCCATGCGCGCGCGAGCGGCTGGGTCGCGCGTTCGGCAGGCTGCACGACCTCTTCCCAGGTCGCGGGCGTATCGGGCGCGCACGCGCGCTCGATGGCGGCGGCGGCATCCGCGAGCAGCGCATCGAGCGCGGGCGTAATATGTTCGGCGCGGATTTCATCAAAGCGCGGCAGATCAGAAAAGTCGAGCAGAGGATTGGAAGAAGTCATTGCGCAAGCAGAGATTTAAGGACGTGTTTTAAAAGCGTATTCAGCCGCCTGGAGTGTATTCATCAGCAGCATGCCAATCGTCATTGGGCCAACGCCGCCGGGCACAGGCGTAATAAAGCCGGCAACCTTTCTCACCGCATCGAAATCAACATCGCCGCAGAGTTTGCCGTCAGCCGTCCGGTGAATCCCGACATCGATCACGACAGCGTCGGGTTTCACCATCTCCGCAGTGAGCAGTTTAGGATGTCCGGCTGCGACGACAATCAGCTCGGCGCTGCGCGTGTAGAGTGCCAGATCGCGCGTTTGCCGATGGCAGACAGCGACCGTTGCACCGGCCTCCAGCAATAACAGCGCCATCGGTTTGCCAACGCTCTCCGAACAGCCAATTACAACCGCCTGGCTGCCTTCGAGCGGAATATGCATGGCCGCGAGCATGCGCATCACGCCGGCGGGCGTGCAGGGCAAAAAACGTGGCGCGCCGCTCATCAACGCGCCCGCGTTCATGGTGTGCAAACCGTCTACATCCTTATCAGGGGAAATCGCATTGATCACCGTGCGGCGGTTGAAATGCGACGGCAGCGGCAGTTGCACCAGAATGCCGTGGATCGTCGGGTCTTGATTAAGCGCGTCAATGCGCGCGAGCAGTCTGGCTTCGGTGAAGGTCGCCGGGTAGCGGTCGCAGATTGAATGCACGCCGCTCTCCTGACAAGCATTGATTTTGTTGCGCACATAGATGCTGCTGGCTGGATCGTCGCCGACTAGAATGACCGCCAGCCCAGGCCGACATCCTTGTGCAGCCAACTGCGCCGCCCGCCTGGCAACCTCAGCGCGCACGGTTTTTGAAAGAAGGGTGCCGTTAGTCAGCGTAGCGCTCATTTAAGACATCGGTGCGCAGTGCGCAAAACTCCAAATTATACAATCTTAATGCCCCATCCAGTACCGCCGGTGCATCACACGATAACGTTCAACCACAAGCGTATGCCCAAAACTTTCAACCTGCACCGCGCCGTCACGGTCGCTGCGATACGACAAAATGCCATGCGCCGCGTAGCGCGCCGCAACGCTCGGATGTGGATGATGGAACGGATTCCGGTAGCCGACCTGAAACACGACGGCGCGGGGATGGACGGCGTCGAGAAAGCGCTCGGTCGATGAAGTCCGGCTGCCGTGATGCGGCGCGATCAATAGCGTTGCCGAAAGCGCTGCGCCATAGCGTTCAACCAGCGCGCGCTCGGTGCGCGCATCGATGTCCGCGGTCAGGAGCGCGGCGTGACGGCGGTTGGAAATCCGCAGCACGCAGCTTTGCGCGTTTGTGTTCACGGGCGTTGAATCCGATGCGCGCGCGGCCATGTCCGGCCATAACAGTTCAAAACTCACTTGATCCCATTGCCAGCGCTCGCCCGCGCGGCATCGTTGCACATCGCGGATGCCCGCAGTGCGGGCCATGCGCCAGAGCGGATGCGCGGAAGGCAAGGACGCGCGCAGCCGCGCGACCGGTACGGCTTCGACCGTGGCGCGCGCGCCGCCCGCATGATCGGCGTCGGCATGACTGAGGACGAGCGCGTCGAGCCGGCGAATGCCGTGCGCGCGCAAAAAGGGGAGCACGATGCGCTGGCCGGCATCGGATTGCGCGCTATAGCGCGGTCCGGCGTCAAACAGCAGCCGGTGATGCGCGGTTTCGATCAATAGCGCGCTGCCTTGACCGACATCCAGGGCCGTGAGCCGGAACTGACCGGCGGAGCGCACCGCGCGCGGCGGAAGGAAAAGCGGCGCAAACAGGATAAATGCCGTCCAGCGCGCCGGCCCGCCGCGCGGCATCAGCATAATGGCAAGACCGGCGGCAGCGCATCCAAGCGCGAGCGAATTCGGCGCGGGCAGCGGCAGTAGCGCCCAAGAGGGCGCGGTCAAAATATCCAGAATCCGGATCAGCCCGGAAAGCAGCGCGTGCGCGGCGCGGAAAGCGTATGCATCGATTGGCGCGGGCAGTATGGCACCAATGAGCGCCAGCGGCGTGATTAGAAAGCTGAACCACGGAATCGCGCATAGATTCGCGAGCGGACTGATCAGCGAGATTTGCGAGAACCAGATCGCGATGAAGGGAATCATTCCGATGGATACCGCGCTCTGGATGCGAATGCTGTGAACAATTTTCAGTCTTGCCGCACGGAGGGCGCGCGTCAAGCGTTTGCGCGCGCTGTGCGCCGTTCCGGCTGCGAAAGGGGGGAAAGGGGGGGAAGGGGATGCGCGATGCGCAGCGCCGCTTTGCGCGCGCACCGCGGCCAGAATAATGGCAACCGCGCTGAATGAGAGCCAGAAGCCGGCGGAAGTCACGGCCCAGGGGTCGATGCAGACCACCGCGGCAAGCGCCCAGGCGAGTACAACTGAGGAGGCAGCGCCGCGTCCAAGGACGAGTGCGAGTGCAACCACCGTCAGCATCACACAGGCGCGCTGCGCCGGAATGCCAAAGCCGGCGAGCGCGGCATATAGCATGCCCGCGCTTGCGCCTGCAAGCGCCTGAATGCGCGGCGTTGCGAGCCATAAAGGGCCTGCGCGTCCGAATAGACGCATGCGCCGCCAGACGCCGCCCGCCAGCCATGCGGCCAGCCCGGCGACCAGTGAAATATGAAGTCCTGAAATCGCCACCAAATGGTTGGTGCCGGTGCGCGTAAAGCGCTGCCAATCGTCTGCGGAGATCGCGCTCTGGAGGCCGGTGGCCAATGCAATCACAATGCCGGCATGCGGAGCGCCAGACAATACGGCTTTAATGTGTCGCTGCTCTGCGTCCCGCCAGCGTGCCAGAAAGATCGCCAGGCCGTGCGCGTTGTGCGTTTCATGCCTCGGCGCAGGATAAGCGCGCACTGTGCCAACCGCGCGCAGATTGCGTTCGAGCATCATGGCTTCAAAGTCCGCGCCGTGCGGGTTCGCGCTGCCGTGCGGACGTTTGAGCCGTATCGTAAGCTGCCAGCGTTCTCCGGCGCGTAATCGCGGCAGCGGCGTGTCGTCACGCGCGTACCAGTTGAGCTGAACGAAGCGCGGCATGGATTGAACCGCGATGCCTTGATCTGCGAAGCGTTCGATTTCAAATACAAAACGCGCATGGCGGGCGTCGATAATTGGAACGCCGCGAATAATGCCAGTCACACACAGATCGCGGCCTTCCAGCGTGTGTGGCAAAAAACGCGCCAAGCGAAGATGGGCGCGCCAGGCGGCTCCGCTATAACCCGCTAAACATGCGGCAACTAGAATCAGTAGATAGACCGCGCAGCGGCGCAGCAGAATAGATCGGGAGCGGGCGCAACGCGGGATGCGTTGCGCGGTGAATGCAGCGGCTGCGGCCGCGCACGCCATGTATCCGGCGATGCCGGGGGTTGAAGGCAAGGCGGCGCGCTGCTGCAGGCTCCATACGCCGAACGCGAATCCGCACAATACGGTTCTGATCATGGCGAAACGCCTGAAAGACCCGATTATGCGGCCAACGGCTGAAGTCGGGGCAATCTGTCCTTTAAGGGTTAGCCATCAGGAGAAGAAGAAACAATGGCGCCAGCAAAGAAACGATTGACCTGCCCCCGCTAACCGTACCCAAAAGCAGTTAGACAAGTCCGTCAGAAAATAAAAATGGAGCAGATGACGGCTAATGAAACAGAATAGATTGCAGAAAAGCCAATCATCGGATATCTGAAGCAAGTTTTTCGGTTAAAGAGTGATGCCGGCGAGTCGGGTTTTCAGACACGGTGTTTTGTCAACGGCGAGCCAGATACGGCGGTATGGAGGCCACAGAGGCCAAACGGCTCAAAGCGCTTGAAACAGAGAATGTCAAACTGAAGAACGATGATCGGAATCCGCCAGTACCCGATTCAAAAAACGCCGCATTAAGCGCGGCCATAATCGATATCGCTCAACCCCGCCGACGGTTTGGCGATAGGCATCTCAGTGATTGCTGCGTCCTGCCTTCTCCAAGGTGAATCACAAGCGTATCTATCAGTCTATCGCGTCGCCCAGCGGGCTGTGAAGAAACGTAGAAATGGCTGAACCATGGTCGGATTTCTTAACTCATCAATGACGCGGCTCATAGGGAAAAAGGTCAGGGGTAATGTTCATTAGAGGAACCCAATCATATGCCACCACAGAGCGTTGATCGGAACAACTAGGACGATTCCCAATATTGCAGTGCCGAGGCAATACTTGATTGAGGCGCTTCTATCGATCTGAGCAAGTTCATTGCCGAATATGATCGGCGGTGACTGGTATGGAAGGAAAGTTGTCGAGTATCCCATCACTTGTGAGAGCATACCCATCTTCAACAGGGCGCCTTGTTCCACCATGCGCGCCGCCAGAGGGATAAACAGCGCTGGCGCTGCGTTCGAAGTTACAAGAAGACACAGACAAACCGAACTGGCAATCAGCATGGCGTAAGTGAGCGCTGGGTTTCCCATCAGCGTCGCACTCCCAAGCAAGCTCAGTAGCTGCATGTCAAGATGTTGAACAAGCGCAGTCAAACCGATGATCGCTGCGATGAACCAAAGTAGATCCATTTTTAAAATATGCGTAAAACGAGTCAGTTGCTCTGCTGGAGAAGTTAGGAAATATACGAGCGTGAAACCGAGACCAATCCACCCCGGCGCGATATGATGGATCGAATCGGCAAACCAGAAGATAAGTGTGATCGACAGAAGGACAATCACATATGCTTCGCGCCCCGAGATGCGCGTATAGGCACCAAGACGGACGGTTTCGTGCACTGAGTCGCTGAACAACTTATACGATACGGTAATTAATATTGCGCCACGCACGATTACGCCAGCAGGCAGGAAGTAAAGCAGGTACTCAGAAAAGGTCAGATGAATCCCCTGTGACTGTTCAAGGATCCCAGTCATAATGACGTTGGGCAGATTCGCCGGAAGTACCGCTGCAGCAAGCTCATATGAACCCACTATAACGAGCATTAGGATACCGCGTCGTCCATTGCTATGCTCGGCAAGATGCACGGCATCGCAATAGCCGAGCGCGATAGGAACGAGGATGGCGATGCGGCTGAATGTAGACGGCATGACAAGCGATAACAGAAACGTCAGGATCGCAAATGCCGTAAGCGCTTTGAGATATGAACCCCCAATCCATTGCGCGAGCGCTATCCCAATCCGGTCGCTTAAACCGCTTTCCTTGAGCGCGAAGCCAATAGCGGAACCGCTAAATACAAGCCAGAATGCACTCGATGCGAAGCCGGAGAATATTTGCGCAGTCGGTACGGGCGTTAGAAGCGTCGACAGAAAAAAAAACAGCAACGATACAAGGAGTCCAGGTATGACTGCCGTTGCCCACAACAGGATGCATGAAAATACAATCGCAATAATCCGTGCGTTTGCTGCCGACATCTTGCCACCCATCACCAGAAGCAGGATCGCAGACAAACCTGCCACGAGTAATATCAGCGTGGCGAGATTTTTTTTCTCCAACCTCGTTTCTCTCTGTCTGATAACAGGCCACTCTGTGCCAGTCATCAGCGCATTACGGACGAGCTTGCGGGAATTTCATACTCCTTATGTGTATCGTCAAAGATGTCCTTGAACTCGCGCGTCTGGTGAAAAGTCGGATCTGGCTGGCAACTCATCGGAAGATAGCCCCCCATCCATTGCCTCAGATCGGTCATTTCCGGTTCCGCGCCATATACGTTCGCGATAGGCCGCCCACCCGCCTGAACGACTTTGATCTGTTCCAGAAGCATCTGGCGGAGCATGACAACGCCTCGATCCGATACGCCAAGATTTTCTTTGGAGCGGTCTAGAATTAGCCCCTGCGTTTCGACAGCCATCGCGTCCTGGCTCATGAACGTATCCATCAGATAGCGGTCAGTTTCGTCTTTGCGCTTCGGCTGTTGCACGATCTTTGGCTCTTCGTTTGCCAGCATAGGTTTGCCATCGGTCGATGGCGTGAAGGATACCCACACGATACGTGTTGTCGTATCGTCGATTGGCACCCGCCAATGCATTTCTGTCATGATGCGCAGCATGTTCGGGAAGACCATCAGGTTACCCCAGCCACGCCCCATTTCCTCGTATTCCCAACTCTTGACAATCCCCCAATCAAACCGCTGAAATCCGAAGCGCTTAAACGGCTTACCAAAACCTGATCCGTCATTCAAGCCAAGCTGCTCGAAATACTTCGAGTGCAGGTAGTACGTATGGGTGACGTCCACCGCGTTTTCTTGCATCTGTAACCAGTTGCACGCTAGGTCGTCCTGCACTTCGAAGTGCCGCACGCCATCCTGACGGATCAAGATGTCCCAATTCGGAAATGCTGGCTGATCCACGGCAGGACCAAGATAAGCAAAAATGAGGCCGCCGCATTCGTGCGTCGGGTAACTCTCGATCATTTTCTTACAGATGCGATTCGCCTTTTCAGATTCGAAGGGCCGCTCGATACATTCACCCGCCTGGTTATAAAGCCAGCCGTGGTAAGCACACCGTATGTTCGTTCCTTCGACAAATCCGTAAAGAAGCGATGCACCTCGATGGGGACAACGTTCCTGCACTAGCAACAGAGCTCCGCTTCCGATACGAGCTAGCACAAGATCTTCCCCAAGAATACGAACCCGCTTTGTTCGACCCAGCCCCGTCAATTCCGATGAATAGCCCACTGGATGCCAGTAACGGCGCAACAGGTTTCCGCACGGAGTATTGGGACCAACATGCGTTAGCAGGTCGTTCGTGGTTTGGTCAAGCATTTCATTTTCTTCCTCAGGTTCCCCTCTTGGGTTCAACGGATAGCGATTTTTTTCAATCCGGTCATTCGAAAGCGTTGCGGCTGGCTGAGGCGGACGTGCGTCCGATCAAAATGTCACCCTGTCTATTTTTCAGATTAAAAGCCATCCGTAAAAAAATCAACCTTTTTTCACCTTGACATTTTCACTCTGATGGGATAGGCACGGTTGTGCCAGCCACGATCTATAATCAAAGGATGGTGTAACGGCTCTCTTGCGCCGTGTTCCAGTTGCTGAAGTTGAGTGGACGGCGAGAGGTAGAGCGCAAGAGAGCCTGCTCCGCCGCGCGCTTTAACAGCGGACAAGAACAGAGGAAAGTATTCTTTGGATTGCCCCAAAAATGCGCCGACTCCGCATAGAACTTGAGTGTGAGTGAAATGGAAATGCCCTAATTTAACGTCAATTCGGGATAAGCGCGCTTGTTAAAAAGCCAGACGAGCAGCATTCAAATGCAAAGTGGGGTTTTTGAGGCTTCAGGGTATAAGCGGTCAATGCGCCTAAGATATTGGCCACAACATTCCAGACACTTCGATGCCGCGTATGCTCAATCTAGCTGATGTTTTTTTAGTTGATCATTGACCGATTCTATGAAGCCACATTTATATAACAACAGCTTGTCGACAAGCGGCATGCGCTTATTTTTCATGTTCTTTTTGATGCGTGTGATAAGTTGCAGCCCTTGCAAGGGCTGCTCGTTTGGCTTTCTGATGGGAGCTTATCCCGAACTGACGCTTCTTATTTCTTCAACTCGAAATAACAGGCAATGACACTGACGGCAATCATGGCCGCTGCACCAGTGTAGAGGATCAAATTGGAGCCGATTGGTAACAGTGCACCAGCGAGCATAGGCCCGATACCGGCGCCGAGGTCCCTCCATACGGTGCAGGCCGCTAAGGCCTCCACACGAGCGGGACCAGGATTTTGCATGGCAACGATAGGCGATACCATAGGAATCACGAGTGAGCGCAAAATCACAACGGCAACAGCGCTGATCCAAAGCCACTCCAACCCTATCCCCAACATGGCAATGGCGGCTGCAAACGACAGCCCCAGCAACTGATTTTCAGCCCCCCAACGACCCGCCATATACCCGCCCAGCGGGCTCAGTACAATGTCTGCCAAATATCGCAAGGCCATAACAGCGCCTGCCGCCAAGGCTGCATTCTCAGGCAGCGCCTGCGCGCTCAGTACTGAAAGGCTTGTGGTAAAAAATCCGTCTAAGGCCAAACCTTGCACAAAAGACCAGAGATGCAAGGGCTTAGGCCATCTGAATTTCTTGGGTGACTTTGGATAAGGGCCGACAGCTCCCGCAGGCAGTTGCAGCGCGAATAAAAGACCGAGTAGAGCAACCGCTGTTAATAGAAAAAACACAGCACGCGGCCCAAGCCATTGCGACAAAAAAGCGCCGCCCAATAAGCCTAGCAAGGGCCCAACTGCAACGATGGACTGGGAGCGTCCACTGCGGCGGCTGGCCCCCGCGGGCTCAGCTGTAATCAGCGCTTGACGGGAGATATTCAGGGCTGCGAACGATACTCCCCATAGCAGGCGCGCCATCAGCAAGCCCCAAAAACCCGCGAGCGTGGCATACCCCAGCGTGCAGAGGCTGGCAGCCGTTACAGCAAGCCCACAGGTTAGACGGCTGCCTTTTCGCATATACAACTTGGCTATCCAGCCATAACCTAAGAGCCTGATGAGCCGATTGGCGGCAAGTAAAAGGCCCGCTTGTGCCAGTGTGGCGCCGAAAACTGCGTGATGCATTGGCAACAGGAGATAAAGCACAGTATCTCCAGGCAATGCCATCGCTACTGCGATGGCTATGTTGCGCGAATGGAAGTCGGTGGATGAGTGTCGATGTGCGCCATAGCTGCGGTTCGCGCTAGCTGCCATACATCCCTTACCTATTTGTTTCGGCGCTTGGCACGGGGCGGTAGGGCAATCCCACATATTTCGCCTTGGGACGCAGCAGCCGGTTGTCCCGCCATTGCTCCAGGATGTGCGCGCTCCAGCCAATTACCCGGCTGCATGCAAACAAGGGGGTAAACAGGTCCTTCGGTATACCGAGATTGTATAGAATCGACGCGGAATAAAAGTCCACATTGGGCCAGATGTCCCGGCGCTTGCGCATCGCGGTATCTAATGCAAACAGGATATCCAGGATACGGCGATCGTTTTTGCGCGTAGCGAGTTCTTCGGCAATTCCACGCAGGATCACCGCCCGTGGATCTTCCGCTTTGCAGCCACGCTGCCCAAAGCCGTGTATTTTGCTTTTACGAGCCAGCACCTCCGCAACAAAATCGTCCGCCCGGCTAGGTTCTCCCACCTTTTCAGCATTCTCCAGAACACGCTCGTTTGCTCCCCCATGCAAAGCTCCGGAGAGCGTTCCTATGGCGGAGGTTATCGCGGCATAGGGATCAGAAAGCGTAGAGGCCGTAACGCGCGCTGAAAAGCAGGAAGCGTTAAGCTCGTGCTCCGCGTGGATAACAAGGAGTTTGTCCATGATGACAACGTCTTGCGCCTCAGGTTCAGGATTGCCGGTCAATTGAGAAAGCACCCTGTGCGCGTGAGGGGTGTCACGGCAAGGAAGCGGTGCTGGCTGACTTTTCCGATGCGCCTCAAACGCGCCTAGGATGAGGGGAAACTGTGCAACCAAACCTAAAGCGGCCTGGCGGCACTCATCTTCTGTAGGTAGCGTTTGACTTGTTTCGCAACCTAATACCGAGACGGCGGTTCGCAACACCGCCATGGGTTCCGCTGACTGGGGTAAAAGTTCGATGATCTGGCGGAGCTGCTGCGGTAGCGTTGTGTAAAGTGCAAGCTGGTCTGCTGTAAGTACACGTTCCATTGCATTGGGAAGCTCCCCATAAAGCAGTAGGTGCACAACCTCCTCGAAACTCTTTAGCTGCACCAGTTCGGCGATGTCGTAGCCGCGATAGCGCAGTTTATGGGTGTCATTATCGATTTCGCAGATCGTTGTGTGGTCAATATAGACACCTGCTAGGCCGCGGTGGACTTGAACGTCATCCGTTATTTCACTTGCCGTTGTGGACATGCGATCATGCATCTTAAACTCCTCATCTAAAAAACGCACCGCTTATCGTGTCACTTATCAACCGCCGCAGGCCGACGCTCAGGGAGATATTTCCTTTCTGCGGCAGCCAGCTCGTTATAGCGTAACAGCCCAAACACCTCTTCAAGGCTTGCTACCTCGTGCTCGATACCGGCAATACTTTCTTCATGGAGAATCCGGTTGCACACTTTACGCATAGAGGCAACGGCTGCACGCAGGTTGTGATTTGCCCAAATCACTGTGGAAATTTGGGCTCGCCGATAGGCCTCGACCGGCGTTCGGTAATACTTAGTTGGCACAACAAGTACAGGGAGCTGCTGGCCCCAGGCCTCCGCAAAGCTCAGGACTTCGTCCGCATGGGACTGTCTTGAATGAATCAGGATGGCGTCTGCACCCGCGGCAGCATATGCGTGCGCGCGTTCCGAGGCTTCTGCTTGACCGTGACCTGCAATCAAGGCTTCGATACGGGCTACCAGCATGAAATTCGGATCGGGGACTGCATCCTTTATGCCTTTAGGCGGCCACAAAATTCGCAGGTATCCGCCAAGGGGTGCCTGTCACCGATGAACGAGTTCATCTTGGGAAAGCCCTTGTCTTCCAAACAGATTCCCGATGCGCCGCGCTGCCACAATTTATAAGCAAGGAGACGTGCATTATTGAAGTTTCCGAAGCCTGAATCGCCATCGACGAGAATCGGTGCACCGGTCAGGTCAGCTATTCTGTCGACGACGTCGACCACCTGGGTCCAGGACGCTTCATTGGCATCGCGAAAACCAAGGCTGGTGGATATTGAAAGTCCCGATGCCCACAAGCCTTTAAATCCAGCCTGAATCGCAATGGCTGCTGAGAGAGGATCGTGGCATTCCATTAAAAAGTACAGCTTCTCCGAGTAGATGATGTCTCGTAGATCTGGTAAAGATTCCCGGATGGCAGGGTGCGTAACTTGCATCTGAATATCGGTAGAAGTCATGATTACCCCCAAGCAAATGCTTATTCATGTTGCTGGCTCTATAACAAACCGAAAATTTCTCTGTTGAATGGCAGTAGACTTCTTTTAAGATAATGTCAGTGTGGGATAAGCTCCCCATCAGAAAGCCGATTTTTGGGTTGCAGAATATAAGCCGCCAATGCCCCTAGGATATTGGCTGCAAAATTCCAGAGCTTCGATGCCGTGTATGTTCGGTCTGGCTGATGTTTTTCAGCTGATCATCGACCGACTCGATGATGCCACGTTTGTATAACAGCAGCTTGTCGACAAGTGGCATGCGCTTATTTTTCATGTTCTTTTTGAGGCGTGTGAGAAGGTGCAACCCCCGCTCAAGCAGTGAATCAAAAAGCGGCTGTGATACGTACCCCTTATCTATGAAATACACACCTATCTCCTGTCGTGTAGAGCGTTGCATAAAGCAAAAAAGCGGGACGAGAACGGACTTCAGGAGTGCTACAAGCCGGTTGTAGCTGATGCGCCTTAGAAAATAAGGCAGCAAAAAATGCTGCACGAACTGGCAGTAGTAAGTCTTGAAATCCCGAACACTGCATCTGACGAAAGAGGATAAAAATCGTCATGATTTCGCTGGCCGTCATACAGCCTGGGCGCTTTCGCTTCTTGAGGCCCGTGCTTAACAGGTGCTGCTCCCATTGCGGCATGCATAGCTGGCACAAATCATCGACAAGACAGAAAAGTTCTTCTAAATTCTCGATCTCATAAGAATCTCCTCAAGTCCAAGGAACTTAAAAATTAAAGCGAGACTCACCTGACTGAACCAGTCGCGGTCATTATTAAACAAGGTGAGATAGATATCAACTATTCTGTTGAATGCACCAACGGACAAAAAAAGAAGAACGTCTGCCGCGCCATCCGAACGAGAAAAATCTGAGTTTTCAGAAAGATTGAAATACGGATGTAGGTATCTCGGTCCAAATCCCTTACTTAATGTGCGGCGGTGCGCTGCAAGTCCCGCAAAAATGCATTCAGCCAGACGGAGAGGTTTTTTGAATGGAGCGCCCGCATCATTGCGCAGTGACGCGCCTGTCGCTGTTCAAGCGGCATCGAGAGCGCCGCTTGAAGCGCTTCGGCCATTTGTGCGGAATCAAAGGGATTGACGAGCAGCGCGTCTGTCAATTCGTCGGCGGCCCCTGAAAATTGCGAGAGCACTAAAACGCCTGGGTCATGCGGGGCCTGCGCGGCGACGTATTCCTTGGCCACCAGATTCATGCCATCGCGCAACGGTGTGACGTAGCCAACGTGCGCCGCCCGGAAGAGCGCCATCAGGACATTGCGCTCGTATTTGCGGTTCAGATAGCGGATCGGTGTCCAGTCGAGCTGCGCAAAGCGGCCATTGATGCGCCCCGCCTCGCCTTCGAGCGCGCCACGGATGCGCTGATATGCCTGCACATCGGTGCGCGTCGGCGGCGCGATCTGCACAAAAGTGACTTTGCCGTGCAGTTCCGGCGCATTCTGCAGCAGCCGCTCGAACGCGAGAAAACGCTCAATCAATCCTTTTGAATAATCGAGCCGGTCCACGCTGATGATCAGTTTTCGATGCTGAAGGTAGACGCGCAAACTGGTCACCGGACGGCGGTGTGAGTAGCGTTGCGCGGCGTTTGCAATCGCATCGGGATATATGCCAATCGGATAAACGGCCGCTTTCAGCGCATGGCCATGTAAACGGACGACGCCGTTACGGTCGACTGTGCCTGGCGCGTACCGCGTAATGTAATCGGTGAACGCTTGTAGATCGGTGCGCGTCTGAAAACCGACCACATCGTACTGGCAGAGCGCTTCGATCAGCGCGGCGTGCGGCGGAATCGTGCGCAGAATCTCCGGCATCGGAAAAGGGATATGCAGAAAGAAACCGACTGGATGGCGACTGCCGGCGTTGCGCAACGCGGCGGCGAATGGGATGAGGTGGTAGTCGTGGACCCAGATCAGGTCATCGGGCTGAAGAAGGGGAATCAGCTGCCGCGCGAGCCAGTCGTTGACGCGCAGATAGCCCGCGTATTCCTGCCGGTCGTAGCGCGCGAGATCGTTTCGATAGTGAAAGGTCGGCCATAAGATAGCGTTTGAAAAGCCCCGATAATATTGGTCGTAATCTTTTCTGGATAAAGTGACCGTTGCATAAGTGATGTTGCCGCGCGCCTCCAGCTTCGCCGCTTTGGCTTCGGGGGCAGTGTCGCCGTTCCAACCGAACCAGAGGCCGCCTGTTTCCCTGAGCGCATCGAAGACGCCCACCGCAAGTCCGCCGGCTGCTGAACGCCCTTCTTGGGGCGGCGCAACGCGATTTGATACTACAATTAATCTACTATTCAATCTTTCTAATCTCCTAGGCGTTTCGCACCGCCGCGCTGGTCGGCGCAGCGCCCCTTGCCGTACTCATTGTACTGGCAGCAAAGGCGCGCCTTGCCAGCGCGGCGGTGCGAAACGCCTGTTCTAAAGAGCGAAACGCCTAATCTCCTTCGACGTCTTCCAGACTGAAGGTCTCCGTCTGGTCGTTATAGGAAAAAATCTCCGCATAACGGCCCCAGTTAATCACGGCATCGAGCGTTTGTTGCGCGGCGCTATCAGATAAAAAATCTTCCAGCTCCTGCGCAAAGCGCACGCGCGGCGCGCGATGGCCGGGCCGTTCGTTCAGCACGCGCCGGATGCTCGCCGCGAGCGGTACGTGCGCGAGCAAATGTTCAGCGAACAGTTGTTTGCGTTCCTGTGTGCCGTATTCGGCGAACTGTCTGGCGGAAGGCGTGAGCAGAATATCGCCCTCGCGCATGTGAGCAAAATTCAGGTGTTGCATCATTTCAGCCACCGGAAATAGATCATCGACCTCAAGATGCAGCGTGCGCGCAATTTCAGGCAGATCGGCTTTTCCATTGTAGGGCGGCGCTGCGAGCGTCTCAATCAGACCCGCCATTAGATTGGTCGACACGTCGGGCAGCCAGCTGCCGAGTGCAAGTGTTTTGCGCGTTGCGTCAATGCTTTCTCTTGTAATCATTTTGGCGTAAATATCGTCAACAAGACGTTTGAACGTCGGATCGAGCCGGTCGCGCGGATGCGCAAACGGCACGCGGATTTCAGCCATCACCCGTCCCGGATTCGAGGAGAGCACCAGAATACGGTGACACATAAAGACCGCTTCTTCAATATTGTGCGTGACGATGAGGATCGATTTGATCGGCAGCCGTCTTTCGTTCCACAGATCGAGCAGATCGGTGCGTAGTGTCTCGGCTGTCAGCACATCGAGCGCAGAAAATGGCTCGTCCATCAATAGCAAAGTTGGATTGACCACGAGCGCGCGCGCAAAGCCGACGCGCTGGCGCATCCCGCCGGACAGTTCGCGCGGGTAGGCGTTTTCAAAACCGTCCAGACCAATCAGATCGATGGCGGCCAGCGCGCGCCGGCGGCGTTCGCGCGCGCCAACGCCAAGCGCTTCAAGTCCGGCTTCAACGTTTTGCAACACAGTGAGCCACGGAAACAGCGCGAAGGTTTGAAACACCATCGCCACGCCCTGCGCCGGCCCCGATAAGGGTTTTCCAAGATATTCGACGGCGCCGCCGCTCGGCTCGATCAGGCCGGCGATGATGCGCAATAAGGTCGATTTTCCTGAACCAGAGCGCCCCAGCAGGCCGACAATTTCGCCTTCAGCAAGCCTCAGGTTGACATCGTCGAGGACGCGCAACTCGCCATACGTTCTCTTGAATCCGCGCTGTACACGCGTAACGCGCAGAATTTCTGACAAGCTCACGGTATTTCAGCCAGACGGCAAAAATCCCCAATGTCTGGGTCCGAATCAGTATCAAGGTCTGGCGCTTGTTGCGCTTTTTTGTCGAGGAGCGCTGTGTTTATAACGGATTCCGCCATCAGATATAAATCAAAATTTGTTAAAAAAGTATATAGCTTATCCTGGAATATTTTCCATTGAATTTGCTATCAGGCCTTATGTGGGGCGGGCTGAAAAAGGCTCTAATCCAGCCGCAGCCTGTTTTCCGCATAAAGATACAGCGGACGCCATAATAGGCGGTTAAACGCCGTCACAAATACAGACATCACGGCAATGCCGAGCATCATATGCGGCATATCGCCCGCGTCGGTCATTTCCGCGATATACGCGCCTAGGCCATGCGCGCTCAGTTTTGTATCGCCCCAGGAGACGGCTTCGGACACAATACTCGCGTTCCATGCGCCGCCGGACGCGGTCATCGCGCCGGTCACGTAATAGGGAAAAATACCCGGCAGCATGACTTTCTTCCACCATTGCCAGCCGCGAATATGCAGGCTCGCAGCCGCTTCCCGGTAATCATTCGGATAGGCGCTGGCGCCAGCAATCACATTAAATAGAATGTACCACTGCGTGCCGAGCACAATCAGCGGCGAGAGCCAAAGATCGGGATTAAGCTGGAATCGCACAATCGCGACGACAAAGAGTGGAAAAAGCAGATTCGCCGGAAATGCGGCCAGAAATTGCGCGAGCGGCTGTACTCTTTGCGCAAGCGCGGGCCTTAAACCGATCCACATGCCCACCGGCACCCAAATCACCGAGGCGAGAAGTATCAGCAGCAGCACGCGCGCGAGCGTGATCGCGCCCAGCGTCAACACGTACGCCGCCTCATTCCAGTCGATGTGAGCGCGAGCATAGACAAAGGCATGCCAGCCGAGAGCGGCGGTGACGGAAATCATCGCCAATATCCAGAGCGCATCGCCCGTTCTGGATATCCAGCGCTGCATCTGGATAGAACCGGCTGCTGGGAATCTGGACCATGCGGGCCTTTTTATGCCCCGGCCAATGGGACGGATGCGCATCCGCGCAATCCGCGCGAACAGGCGGCTGGCCGGAACGAGCGCGCGCCGAATCAGCCGCGTGCGCTGAATCAGATCAAGTAGCCAGGAGGAGGGCGCACTGCCTGTGTCCGTGTTTTCAAGCCGGAACTTGTCCGCCCACGCGACGAGCGGGCGGAATAAGCATTGATCATAGATCAGAATGACCGCGATCATCGTCACAATGACCCAGCCGACCGCCGCCAGATTGCGCGCCTCAATCGCCTGCGCCAGATAGGCGCCAATGCCCGGCAGCCGGAAGGTGTGATGTCCAACCGTCATCGCTTCGGAGGCGACAATAAAGAACCAGCCGCCCGACATCGACATCATCATGTTCCAGATGAGGCCCGGCATTGAGAACGGGACTTCCAGTTTCCAGAAACGCTGCCAGACGCTGAGCTGGAAGTTGCGCGAGACTTCAAGCAAATCGCGCGGCACCGTGCGCAGCGACTGGTAGAAGCTGAAGCTCATATTCCACGCCTGACTGGTGAAAATGGCGAAAATCGCCGCGCATTCGACGCCAAGGATGCGGCCGGGAAACAGGGCGATAAAAAAAGTCACCGTAAACGACAGATAACCCAGCACCGGTACGGACTGGGCAATATCGAGCAACGGCACGAGCACTTTTTCGGCGCGGCGGTTTTTGGCGGCCAGCGCGCTGTAGATGAACGTAAATAGAAGAGAGAGCGCCATCGCAGCAAGCATGCGTAGCGTTGTGCGCAGCGCATACTCGGGAAGACAGGCGGGGTTCAGCGAGACCGCTTGCGCTTCAAGCTCAGAGAGCGGCGCCATCGCCTGCTGAAAGCCGCTCGCCGTCAGCGCGGCAGCGCCCAGTATCAGCGGAAACGCGGCAAAGTCCCAGCGATTCGGCAAAATCCGCCGTACAAAAGCATGAGATCTGGGAAGGAATGCATCAAACATGAATTCAATCACTCTTTCATCGAACGCTAGGGTTTGTTCATGATCTTACTGCGCGCCCGTGAGTTTGCGTCGGGCGGCGCCTGGAATGCTCACATGTCATATTTTCCGCCGCGGATTTTCCTCCATCTTGCCAGGCCCGCCTGACGCAAGTTCAGGAAAAAGAAAATGTGAGCAGCATCACGCGATCATGCTATGCTGCATTTCTTGATCCGCATCCGCGCAATGGTCAGGCCATCGCGCGGAGGGTGATGAATCCGCTGCTTTTCGGAACACTCGTGGAATAGTAAGCGCAGGATGTTGAAACACTTTCAGTCAAACTCGTATTTATTCGGCGGTAATGCGGCGTATATTGAAGAACTGTACGAAACCTACCTCGACAATCCCGCCTCGGTGGCCGAGTATTGGCGCGATTATTTTGACGCTCTGCAAAATATCTATGCAGCGAATGGCGCTCGCGTCAACGATATCGCGCATGCGCCGATCATCGAATCCTTCGCGCAGCGCGCGAAACATCCTGCGCAGCCGGTGCGCGCCGGCGGGTTGGCAACCGCGCACAAACAGGTTCATGTTCAAACGCTGATTGGCGCCTACCGTATTCTGGGCGCGCGCTGGGCGAATCTCGATCCGCTCAGACTTCAGGAACGTCCGGCGATTCCCGATCTGGACCCCGCGTTTTACGGTTTAACCGAAGCGGATATGGAACAGAGCTTTCATGCAGCCAATCTGTATTTTGGCGTTGAGCAGGCCACGCTGCGTGAAATCATTCAGGCGCTGCGCGATACGTACTGCGGAACAATCGGCGCCGAATTTATGCACTTGACCGCGCCGGAACAAAGGCGCTGGTGGCAGGAAGGCCTTGAATCGATTCGCGCAACGCCGGATTTCTCAAGCGAGCGGCAGAAACGCATCCTTGAACAATTAACGGCTGCTGAAGGACTGGAACGCTATTTACATACCAAATTTGTCGGACAAAAGCGTTTTTCTCTGGAAGGCAGCGAGAGTTTTATCGTTGCGATGGATGCGCTCGTGCAACGCGCAGGCGCGATGGGGGTGCGGGAAATCGTGATTGGCATGGCGCACCGCGGCCGTTTGAATGTGCTGGTCAATACGCTCGGCAAAATGCCGGCCGATTTATTCGCCGAATTTGAAGGCAAGCCGGGCGGCGATTTGCCGTCTGGAGACGTGAAATACCACAAAGGTTTTTCCAGCGATGTCTCGATCGAAGGCGGGCCGGTGCATCTATCGCTGACATTCAATCCTTCACATCTTGAGATTGTTGATCCGGTGGTCGAAGGTTCGGTAAAAGCGCGGATGGTGCGCCGCGGTGATACCGATGGGCGGCAGGTGCTGCCGGTGCAGGTCCACGGCGACGCGGCGTTTGCCGCTCAGGGCGTGGTGATGGAGACGCTGAATCTTGCGCAGACGCGCGGCTACGGCACGCACGGCACGGTGCATCTGATCATCAATAATCAGATCGGCTTTACCACTTCCGATCCGCGCGATGCGCGCTCGACGCTCTACTGCTCGGATGTCGTCAAAATGATCGAAGCGCCGGTGCTGCACGTCAATGGCGATGATCCTGAAGCGGTGGTGTTCGCCGTGCAGTTGGCGGTGGATTTTCGCGCCGCTTTCCACAAGGATGTGGTGGTGGATATCATCTGTTTCCGCAGGCTCGGCCATAATGAACAGGATACGCCCGCGGTCACTCAACCCTTGATGTACAAAAAGATCGCGCAGCATCCTGGCGCGCGCGCGTTGTATGCGGAAAAACTGCGCGCGCAGAGCGTTATTCGCGCGGACGATGCAAATGAATACATGAAACGGTACCGCCAAGCGCTTGAGGAGGGGCGGCACACTAAAGATCTTGTATTGTCGAATTACAAAGGCCAGTATGCGATTGACTGGATGCCGTTCGTAAACCGCAAATGGATAGATGCCGCGGATACAGCAGTGCCGCTGGCTGAATTGAAACGTCTGGCTGAGCGCATTACAGCCATTCCCGAAAATTTCAAATTGCATCCGCTGGTTGCGCGGGTGATTCATGACCGTCAAGCGATGGGCCGCTTTGAGGCGCCGCTCGATTGGGGAATGGGCGAGCATTTGGCATTTGCATCGCTGGTCGCGTCGGGCTATGCGGTGCGGCTGACGGGCCAGGATACCGCGCGCGGCACCTTCACGCACCGGCATGCGGTTCTGCATGATCAGGATCGGGAGAGCTGGAACGGCGGCGCTTATATTCCATTGCAGAATGTCGCCGATCATCAGGCGCGTTTCGAGGTGATTGATTCGGTGCTCTCCGAAGAAGCGGTGCTCGCTTTCGAGTACGGCTATTCAACCGCCGATCCGAAGACGCTGGTCGTGTGGGAAGCGCAGTTCGGCGATTTTGCGAATGGCGCGCAGGTGGTCATCGATCAATTCATTTCATCCGGCGAAGTCAAGTGGGGCCGCGTGTCGGGCTTAACGATGCTGCTGCCGCACGGTTATGAAGGCCAGGGACCAGAGCATTCATCGGCGCGCATCGAGCGTTTCCTGCAACTGTGCGCCGATCACAATATGCAGGCGGTGCAACCGACTACGCCGGCGCAGATGTTCCATCTGCTGCGCCGGCAAATGATCCGCCTGCTTCGGAAACCTCTGGTTGTCTTCACGCCGAAGTCTCTGTTGCGCCATAAGGAAGCGGTAAGCCAATTGAGCGAACTGGCCGAAGCCGCATTCCAGACCGTGATTGGCGAGACGGATACCGCCGTCCATCCAAAAAAAGTCAAACGCATCCTGGTGTGCTCAGGCCGCGTGTACTATGACCTGATTGCGCATCGCCGCACCATCAAACGTCACGACATCGCCATTCTCCGGATCGAACAACTGTATCCGTTTCCGCATAAAGCCTTTGGCGCTGAACTAAAAAAATACGAGAACGCGACTGAAATTGTCTGGGTGCAGGATGAACCGCAAAATCAGGGCGCGTGGTTCTATATCGAACATCATTTATACGAGGGGATGAAGCCTGGCCAGAAACGGGCTTATAGCGGACGTCCAGCTTCCGCATCGCCCGCGGCCGGCTATTACGCGAAGCATCACGAGCAACAAAAAGCGCTCGTCGAAGGCGCGTTTGGACGTTTGAAAGGGTCCGTGCTTGTCAAGTAAAGCATTTTTTCAGTAAAAGTCTAATGAGCGCATTTTCAAATTGCGCTGCAACTGAGCCGCTTGCGCTCGCGCCAGTTGCCACACAATCTGAACGTGCTCTGGATATAAAGGCAGAAGTCAATGGCAATGGTAGATGTGAAGGTTCCGCAACTTTCTGAATCCGTTTCTGAAGCCACTTTGCTGCAGTGGAAGAAGAAGGCGGGCGATGCGGTTGCGGCGGACGAAATCGTCATCGAGATCGAAACGGATAAAGTGGTGCTCGAAGTCCCCGCGCCTGTGGCGGGCGTGATCAAAGATATTGTCCGGCAATCCGGCGATACAGTGACTGCGGACGAAGTGATGGCAACGATTGATACCGAAGCGCAGCCCGCCGCGCCGGCGGCGGAAGAAAAACCCGCCGAGATTGAACCGGCCAGCGCGAAATTGAGCGCCGCGCCGGAGAAACGCAGCACCCACACTCCGGCTGTGATGCCCGCAGCCGCAAAACTGATCGATGAAAAGGGCGTTGATACGTCCCAATTACAAGGCAGCGGACGCGGCGGACGGATGACCAAAGGGGATGTGCTAGAGCATTTTTCAGTCAATTTACCCAAGGAGCGAACGCGAAGACAGTATGGGGATCGATGCGGGCAGAGCAGGTCTCCATCGCGCAGCGATGGAGGCGACCCCGCAGCGATCCCGAATACACAGAACGGCGAAGCGACACAGGGAAAATCACTGAAAAATGCTCTAGCGGCTACGGAAGAAAGGACGAAAGCAGACATCGCTGCGCCCGCTGCCCCGCCATCTGCATTACCCGCTGTCAAAGCTCCGCTGGAGACAGATCAATGGAACACGGACCGCCCTGAGCAGCGCGTGCCGATGTCGCGTTTGCGCGCGCGCATTGCCGAGCGTTTGCTTGAATCGCAGCGCACGAATGCGATTCTGACCACCTTTAACGAAGTCAATATGCAGCCGGTCATCGATCTGCGCGCAAAATACAAAGAGAAATTTGAGAAGGCGCACGGCGTGCGCCTGGGGTTTATGTCTTTTTTCGTGAAGGCGGCGGTGTATGCGCTGAAAAAATACCCGATTGTCAATGCTTCTCTGGATGGCAGCGACATCATTTATCATGGCTATTTTGATATCGGCATTGCGGTCGGTTCGCCGCGCGGGCTGGTCGTGCCCATTCTGCGAGATGCCGATCAATTGAGCATTGCCGGGATTGAAAAGAAAATCGCCGAATTTGGCCAGAAAGCCAAGGATGGAAAACTGAGGCTGGAAGAATTAAGCGGGGGCACTTTTTCGATTTCAAACGGCGGCGTCTTCGGCTCAATGCTCTCGACACCGATTATCAATCCGCCGCAGTCCGCGATTTTGGGCGTGCACGCGACCAAAGAACGCGCCGTTGTCGAAAACGGCCACATTGTGATTCGTCCAATGAACTATCTGGCCCTTTCGTACGACCATCGTTTGATTGATGGCCGGGAAGCTGTACTTACCCTGGTTTCAATTAAAGAAGCGCTGGAGGAGCCGGCGCGCTTGTTGCTGAATGTGTGACCGCGCTTTGAGAGGGTTGTCTCACATTATCGCACCGTAGAGAAAAATGCAGAATGGAGAATGTTGATTGGTTAAATAGAGTGCATGTTGGCGACGCACGAGAAGTCATGGCGACATTTCCCAACAACTCGATAGACCTTAGTTTCTGGTCGCCGCCTTACTTTGTAGGCAAAAACTATGAATCACATTTGAACTTTCAGGACTGGAAAGACCTTCTTCGCGGGGTGATCTCTGAACATGCCAGAATCATGAAGGAGGGCGCGTTCATGGTCATCAACATAAACGATATTCTATGCTTTGCCGATCAGAATATGCCGCGCTTCATGGCAAATAATGTCAGTAATAAAAAAGTCAAAATTAGTCGTGAAGATATTCTAAAGGTAAAGCACGATTATCCTGATGCTGATAGGCGCACATTGGCCTCTATCGTTGGATGTAGTGAACAGACCATTCAGCGGCGTCTTGAACATAACAATGTGCGCGGCGGGAAATCATCTGCGGGCACAAAAGTATTGACGGTGGGAGGTTTGTTGCAGGAGTGGGCGGAAGCCGTTGGGTTGTATCTTTATGATCGCAGAATATGGCATAAAGATCCTTGTTGGGCGAATAGTCGTTGGCACAGCAATTCTTACAGGGCAGCCGATGAATTTGAGTATTTATATGTTTTTTGGAGAACGGGGATTGTCAAGGTTGATCGCGCGCGGTTGAAAAAAAACGAATGGGCCGAAAGGGGTTCACGGGCGGTGTGGAATATCCGATCAATTCAGCGTAATGGGCGGCATGAATGTGAATTTCCTGAAATGCTTGCTGAACGTGTCATTCGTCTGTTCACGGATAAAGACAATGTTATCCTAGACCCTTTTGTCGGTTCAGGAACAACGACCACTATTGCAAAGCGGTTAAATCGCAAATACGTTGGTATTGATCGCCTGAAGAAATATGCGCAACTTGCGGAAGAGCGAACAAATGCAGAATGAGATTGAAGAAGTCGAACAATCTTGTTTGCGCTTGGTGGTTAGAGCTATCCGCGATTATCACAGTAAGGCCGTTGAGATATAAGCCGGACGCAACGCTCCAACGAGAGGCGAGGAGTTTAGAGTTAGATTGTCCTTTTCAGAATTGGAGAAGAAGGCAGGATGGAGGGTTGTTACAATTTAGGGCGTAAAGCATATAAATCTCATTGATGGCACCTTCATATCTAAGTGTCGATATTCAATTTGCCTATATCCCCTCATCCCGCTGATATCAGCGCAGTCACGGCGTAAATGCACTGTAAAGTTTGATAGAAAAAAGTCAATCATCATGTCTAAATCATTCGACGTCATTGTGATTGGCGCGGGTCCAGGCGGCTATATCGCCGCGATCCGCGCCGCGCAACTGGGATATTCGGTTGCGTGTATCGAACAATGGCAAGACCCGCGCGGTGAGTTCAGATTGGGCGGGACGTGCCTGAATGTCGGCTGCATTCCATCCAAAGCGCTGCTCGCCTCCTCCGAATTATTTGAAAACACGGCGCATCATGTATCTGGACATGGCATTGCGGTTCAGAGCGTTGCGATGGACGTTGCCCGCATGATGGCGCGTAAAGACGGTATTGTGAACAAGATGACCAAAGGCATCGAGTTCCTGTTCCGTAAAAACAAAATCCATTGGCTCAAAGGGCATGGCAGATTTGTATCCGCCAGCGCTGAAGGCATTCAGATTGAAGTGAGCGGCGCGGGCGAAGCGCAAACGGTGACGGGGCGAAACGTGATTATTGCGACAGGCTCTAAAGCGCGGCATTTGCCGAACGTACAGGTCGATCAACGTCTCGTGGTCGATAACGAAGGCGCGTTGGCGTTTGAGTCCGTGCCGCGCCAGCTTGCGGTGATTGGCGCGGGCGTCATCGGTCTTGAGCTTGGCTCTGTCTGGCGGCGTCTCGGCGCGCAGGTCAAAGTACTGGAAGCATCGCCCGCTTTTCTGCCGGCTGCAGACGATAGCGTTTCTAAAGAAGCGTTTAAGTTATTCAGCAAACAGGGCTTGTCGATTGAATTGGGCGTTAAGATCGAAGCCGTCAACACTCGTGACCAGAGCGTTGCCGTTTCCTATGCCGATGCCTCTGGACAGTCATACACCTTTGAGGCCAACCGGCTCATCGTCGCCGTCGGTCGAGTGCCGAATACCGACGGCCTGGGCCTTGAAAACATCGGGCTAAACGTAAACGAACGCGGTTTTATCGATGTGGACGATCATTGCCGCACGCGCGCGCCCAATATCTATGCAATTGGCGATGTGGTGCGCGGCCCGATGCTCGCGCACAAAGCGGAAGACGAGGGCGTGATGGTCGCCGAGATCATCGACGGGCAAAAACCGCATCTCGATCTTAACTGTATTCCCTGGGTCATTTATACCGCGCCCGAAATTGCCTGGGTCGGCAATACCGAGCAGCAACTCAAACGGGAAGGGCGCGCCTACAAGACCGGGCAATTTCCATTCGCGGCCAATGGCCGCGCGCTGGGCATCGGACATGCGGACGGTTTTGTCAAAATGCTCGCCGATGCGCGCAGCGATGAAATTCTTGGCGTGCATATCGTCTCAAGCAACGCATCCGACTTAATCGCCGAAGCGGTGAGCGCGATGGAATTCAAGGCAGCGTCTGAAGATATTGCGCGCATCTGCCATCCGCATCCATCGCTTTCAGAAGCGATGCGCGAAGCGGCGCTGGCGGTTGAAGGGCGCGCGCTGAATATATAAAAGTATGACTGCAACTCTATCTGATCTGGAGAATACATATCTGCAGTCGCTTCTCTGGTTCTTAAGACATTTTTCTAATTGAACGTTGTTGATTATTGCGTCCGCGCATTGAGTCTGCACGGTTATTCACCAGATCAGGCGCAAATAGCGGCGTTGAATCGTTTGCAGCGCTGCGCGGATGAATGGCAACGCTTCGAAACGCGCCGTTTCAACGTTCTGGTCAAATGTCTGCCCGCATGGTTTTTGCAGTTAACGCCGAAAGGCGTGTATCTGTGGGGCGGCGTTGGACGCGGCAAAAGTTTTTTGATGGACGGTTTCTATGCCTGCGTTCCAGTCAAGTCCAAAACGCGCGTGCATTTCCATGCCTTTATGCGCGAGGCGCACCGGCAATTGCAAACGCTTAAGGGCATTGCCGATCCGCTCCACACCCTGGCCCGACGCATTGCACAGCGGCACCGTTTGATCTGCTTTGACGAATTCCATGTGTCGGATATCGCTGATGCAATGCTGCTATACCGGTTATTTGGCAGTCTGTTCAGGCAAGGCGTGCAATTCATCATGACGTCCAATGACGCGCCTGATGCTCTCTATCCGGATGGACTGCATCGCAGCCGCTTCTTGCCTGCAATTGCATTATTCAATGAAAAGCTCGACGTGCTGAATGTCGATGCCGGCATCGACTACCGGCAACGCGCGCTCGACTGGATGCCCGCGTATTACATTCCAATCGATGCATCGACCGATGCCGCATTGCACGACGCTTTTGAAACGCTGGCAACCGCGCCGGACAACCCTCCGGTATTGACCATCGAAGCGCGTGAAATTCGCGCGCGGCGGTGTGCAGGCGATGTCATCTGGTTTGATTTTGATGTGTTATGCGGCGACGGGCGCTCGCAAAATGACTATCTCGAAATTGCCAACTGTTTTCACGTCCTGATTTTATCGAATGTGCCGCGCTTGACGCCGCGCCTGGCGGACGCCGCGCGGCGCTTTACCTGGCTGATCGATATCCTGTACGATCATCACGTCAGGTTCTTGATGTCGGCGGCGGCGCCTATGACTGAGCTGTATCGGGAAGGCCCCTACGCGCATGAATTTGCGCGCACCGTTTCCAGGCTGACCGAGATGCAGTCGAAAGCGTATCGGGAGGCCGCACATCGTTAGCGCATTGCCATGACAATGCTTGAAAACGCCGCTATATGCAGTGTATTGCGCTTTAGGCGCGCGGATGGTCGATTTTGGCGGCTGGACGATACCACTGCATTACGGCTCGCAACTGGACGAGCGTCGGGCCGCGCGCATGGTGAAATTGCCTTTTGTGCGGCATGGAAAAATAGTGGCGTAGGTGATCACTCCGCTATCTGTAATAGATGTGTGAAATCAGTTGCTGCGCGCTTGATTGCACCATATACCCATTGAGGAATGGACTCATAGGCAGGAATAGGCAATTCTCTCAAAGTTTTATTGGCCTGTCTGCCATAGCTATATTTGTATTGATTGGCTTTTATACAAGTGGCGTAATACAACATTTCATCGATAGTCATGGGGCATTTTGGTTTCAAAACAAACAAATCATGTCCTGAATAAAAAGGGTCAATTTGTAAAAAAGTTTCCAGAACTGAACCGCCGCCAGCAACCGTTAAAACCATTCCCTCGGTTGGCTCTACATCATAGAGCCGCTGTACTCTGGCCGCTACTCCATTATTTTGAGAGGTTCTCGCAACAAAATTAATCCCTTGAGGATTTTTTATTAAATATATTAACCCAAGATCTGTCCCGTATTGAACTTCAAACAAATCAATTAGTGGAACTGTTTTTAAGTCTATGGGTTTGTTTAATTTCGTTTTTTTCCTAGCAAAACTGGTTGACACTGAGAATGAAAATGGTTTTATGTGATGGACTGTATGAGCAACCCAAGCAGGCGGATGGTCGGGTAATTTTATGGATTTAAGACGCTCCCCCTTGGGTTTTCTGCCATAAGAAAATTTTGAGCGGTTCAAAGAAATGGCTTTTGCGTAAAAAATCTTTTCTGCTAATGTCATTTTCTGCTTGGGTAACAGAATCGAAACATCGCTATTAGCCACAAACTCAAAATCGGAAACATAAGCGTAGGTGTGGCTCCCCTCACCATTCGTTGACACAAAGATCGTATGCTTTGGATGGCAATGTCTGGCTGGAACCGTATTTTTCTCAACCCAACCGGCAATGGTTCTTTGCTGATTTTTTGCGGGTCTGACGTAAGGTATCGTTCCCGCTTTGGGTTTCCCGAGCACCACAACATGGCTGCTTGCGATGCCATTTTTAACATCAAATAGCTGATCAAGCCTCACCATTACTTGCCTCGTCAGTACTGTTTCCCTGTATTTCCAGTATAAGCCTATAAAGCACAAATCGCTTTACATCCCGCTCAAAATCTTCTTTAGTAATGGTACTGTAATCCGTCTCCAGGTATGCTTCACAAAGCCACTCATCTTTCGCTCCGACAGATTGAAGTAAGCTAAAACCTGTTTCACAGGTTCTATTATGGAAACTGTCAATCCATTTTTCGCGGATAGCAGACCACTGATCTGCGCTGTCTTCCCGCTTGCGTTTGGATTTTATAAAGCCATCATCGCGCCAATAGCCAAACCAGGTTTTTCTTTTTGGATCATGCGGCAAATAGGCACGGAATGCCAATGCGCAAGTATTGACTCCTTTATCGTTAAAAAGCTGAGTTGGGAGAGACATAGAGGCTTCCAGAGAATGCTTTTCCAATAACCTGCGCTTGAGTTCTAGCCCTGCACCCCTCTCATACATGGCGCAACTCATCGGTACAATTGCAATGGCAATGCCATTAGGCTCTAAACAGCTTAGGGCTTGCTCAACAAATTCCAGTTCGTCAATACCGCTACCGTCATTGAATGGCGGATTTAATAGGGCTATCGTGGGTTTAAATGATTTAACAAGCTCGGTAGATTTGAAACAATCTTCGTGAAAAATATTCGATTTTCCATCGCCATGAATAATCATATTGGAAACAGCCAAGTTAAAAATATGGGGCTGGTATTCAACACCGACTAACTGGGACTTCTGAATATGCTCGATTTTCTTTCTATCGCCTTGGGCAGCGCTTATCATTTTTCCCATCGCCGCCACTAAAAACCCTCCAGTGCCACAACAATTGTCCAGCACAACGCTATCCTTGCTCACCCGTGCAAGCTCACAAAATAGTTCAGTGATATGCGATGGGGTCAGAACAATGCCTAAACTTCCATCATCATTGGCATATTTCAGAAACTCAATATAACAGCGACTAATAATATCGTGATATTCGTTATATTTTATGAATGAATGAACGCGCTCTTCAATTTCCTGAACCAACTCCTTGAAATAACCATCGCGAATAAGCGCTGGACTATGTTGAATGGTAGCAAATTCATCTTTTAGGCTCGCAAATTTATGCTTGTAGTTTGAATTTGCATCGTTGAGTTTTTTGGAAACGCGAGTAATCAGCGTATCCATTAAGTCAGCAGAATTGGCATGACCCTTATGCGTTTCTCTAAACGTGTCATCTTCCAGGCCAAGCAGAATGCCACTAAATAAAATAGCTCGTTGCTTCTCTGGAATACGCTTGCCATGCAATTGTTTATTCAAGCCTCCTATATATTCCAGCAAAGTAGAATAATCAACTCTAAAACGCTGATTTTTTAATTGCTCTACATAAGTAGGAAAATCTTGAAGTCCGCAGCCGCGTAATATCTCTTTATGTTCTTTTTTTCCGTGAAGTTTGATGTAGTGCGATATTCTGAGTCCTTTTTCAGTTTGCCCGCTTACCCCAATGTAGAGCACATCCAATTCTTTTGATAGATAATCCGCATACAGACGCGCGCCATCTACAGCATAGTCCTGGAAGTGATCAAGATTTTCGCTGATATGTTTTGTAATGTCAGCCTTACATTCAATGACAACCACTATATTTTCTTGCCGGGTATCTCGAATAATATAGTCAGGGAACCCTGCGCCTATGCCACCAAGCTTTTTTGTGGCATTAGAAAGTAGTTTTTGGATTTGCGGTTTTTCGGACTTTTTGGGTTCAACAATAAGCGTCTCATTTTTAAAATAACCCAAATCGTGCAGGGTATGATTCACCCATTGCTCTGTTAAACCCTCGTTTCTTTGGGTCTGCTTTCTTTTGTTCTTTCTTAAAGGTTGTGCCGCGTTGGACACAACGCTGTCAAAATCATCTTCAATGGGTTCAATCACCCTGTCCGGCCTAGGCATGAGTCAGCTCCTGGGGTCAGTGGGCGGGTAGCCATGCGTATTGCGGGTGCGCCCTCAAAGTACAGCCGCGCGGCAGCTTTATCAGGAAAGATGCTAAGAAGTTGTATAGACGTATTACTTCTGGTTCTGGCTGTTTTTGCTTTTCCAGGATCGCACTGTTTGACGAGTTAGGCACAGTGAACTATACAGTAAAGGCGGCCGGTTTAGGAGTCATTTCATAAATAGGCGAGGGGCCGTCAGGCAGGGGAGGGCCCGCCGGAACGCTGCCCGAGGGACCCGCGGAGCGGGATCGGGCCGCGAAATTTGAAATATACCGAATCGCACGAATGGGTGCGCGTTGAAACGCGCCTGGCTGTTCAAGCTCAAGCTATCTGAGCAGGCGGCGCTTAGGCCGAATACGCTTAAAGACGCCGCTGCCTATTGCCAGTTGATCGGCGCTTAATGCAAATTCCAGGTTCCAGCCACTAAAAACCCTCTCTATTCTGATGTTCATCGCGCGCGCAAAATCCTGCGCAGCGTTTCATGAATCTGGCGCCTGACGCGCCAGAGGGCGTTTTTGCGCCCCTTGAAATGCTGAACTTATTCAATAAAAATTATTTTAAGGAAATATATTATGTTGGCTGTTAATACTCCTCCTTCAATCGATTTGGCGAGGCAACAGGCGGGTACTCAGATCAAAAATACACAAACAATTTTAAATGAACTGAATCAGTGGACAGATACAAAAAGCGCAGGCTTGCTGAAAGAGCTGTTGGAACTTGAAAATGATCAGGCAGGTCAGGAGATTGTAGGCCGCATTGAATCCCGTCTGTCAGACATTACTGAAAATGATGCGGATAGCAGCAGCAAGCTTTACAATATTTGCATGAAGTTGATCGAAATCAGTGAAAATTTTTTGGAAAACGGGCTGAAGGAAAATACACAGGTGGAAATGTATAAGGTGACAAACGATTTTATGGGAACAATAGAATGGGAGCTGCATGACGCAGTCAGCGCTAGACACGGTCAGCTTGCAGAAAACATCGGCCAAAAGTCGCCCGCTCTTTTTGACAGGATTATTGAACAATTGTCATAGCTTTGAGTAAGGGATGCAAAATACTCCATTTTTAAATCAATAAAATCCCATGCCGCCCGACCAGAAACTGAAAAGAGAAATCTCCACCGCCAATGTGTTGATTGCCGCGGCTGGCGGGATGATTGGGTCGGGCTGGCTGTTCAGCCCTTTTGTCAGCGCGCAGATCGCCGGCAGCAATGCGTTAATCAGTTGGGTCATAGCAGCGGTTTTTATGGTTTTAATTGCACTGCCGCTATGCGAACTGGGCGCAATGCTGCCGCTATCGGGCGGCATGTCGAATTACCCGACCTATACCCACGGGCATGAGGTCGGGTTTTTATTTGCGTGGGTCTCATGGCTGTCGTATGTCGTGATGACGCCGATTGAAATTCAGGCGATTCTGCAATATGGCAGCACTTTCTTTCCCGCGCTGATCGTCAAAAATGCGGAGGGAATGGTGACCCTGTCTGTTTTAGGGTATGCGCTTGCGATCGCGATCATGCTGTTCGTTGCAGTACTGAACACCTATGGCGTCAAACTCCTCGCCGAATGCAATAAATACGCGAGCCTGATCAAATTTGGCGTGCCTTCGCTGGCCGTCGCCAGCCTGCTGTATACCTCCCCTTCTTTTGACAATATTCAGATTCATTTATCCACTCAAACCGATTGGCAACAGATTTTTTCGGCGCTCTCGGTCGGCGGGGTTGCATTTGCATTTACCGGTTTCCAGAATGGCCTGATGCTCGCGGGTGAAGTGAAAAATCCGCAGCGCAATATTCCGATTGCGATTCTGGGCGCGGTCGCGATCGGTTTTGTGTTGTATTTCATGCTGCAACTGGCGTTTATTGCGGCAGTGCCCCGTTCCAGTCTGGCGCAGGGTTGGCAACACTTGAGTTTCGCGGGCGATAGCGGCCCGCTGGTGGGGCTGACTTTGCTGCTGGGTTTGACAACCGTCGGCGCGTTATTGTTATTTGATGCGTGTTTTTCGCCTTTGGGCACAACACTCGTATATACGGCAGCGACCTCGCGCATTCTGTACGGCATGGCGTTGAACCAACATTTGCCCGGCGTTCTGCTCAAGCTGAACCGCCATAAAATCCCTTATGTGACCTTGTACGCAAATCTTCTGGTCGGAATGTTCGCGTTCCTGCCTTTTCCGGGCTGGCAGAAAATGGTCGCTTTTTTATCGTCCACCAGCATTCTGTCCTATGGAATCGGGCCAATTTGTCTGCTCGCGTTGCGCACATTGGAACCTCATCTCAAACGTCCGTTTCAGCTTGCCAAAAGTCGCGCCTTCTGTCATCTCGCTTTTTACGTGTGCAATCTGATGCTGTACTGGTGCGGATTGATCATTCTGTGGAAGTTATTCGCCGCCGTGTGCATTGGGCTGGCGGTCTATCTGATCTGTCAGCGCAAAAGCCTGTTTGCGTGCGGACGGGGCGTATCCTGGTTCTTTGCTTATCTCGCTTCTTTATTACTCTTCTCTTATGCGGGCGCATACGGCGGCGGAATGCAATGGATTGGATCCCCATTGGATATGATCTTGATCTTGCCTTTGAGTATGGGGATGCTTGCGCTCTCGCAGCGTTGCCTGCCCGCCGCCGCTCAAAATGAGCCATTATCTGCATTGGCTCAGAGGCTTCGCGTAGAAGTCTAACGTTTCCTAGAGCATTTTTTCAGCGGCTTGCCCTGTGTCGCTTCGCGCCCGCGCCGTCCGATTTACATTTCCATACATTTCCTCACATCTCTCTCAATCAGAAATAGGCAACATCCTAATCGCACTGAGTAAGCATTCTGAATTGAATTTTTGCGCTTACTTCTTTTTCCAAGTTACGGGAAAAAGTCAAAAATTGAGACGAGAGGGCAAATACTATGGAATTTATTCAGATGAAAGGTCTGACCTTGCCTATTGCCTGCGCGGCCATTCTAGGCGGGCTGCTGATGCCCAGTAGAACACAGGCAAGGGCACATGAAGAGGTGACTGTTGAAGACTTGGATTTACTCCATCAAAATATACGACAGGCTACACAGCGCATACTGCAATTGGGCCAAAGCATAAATGACGTAGGAGCGTACGCCGATCAAGTAGGTCGCCAGACGCGCCGGGATGCAAAAGCTGACGCCGATGCAGTGAGTGACCGGGCGCGCCAGGATGCGCAAGCATACGCGAATCGAAAAAGTAATCAGACGCTCCAGGCTGCAGACGCGCATGCTGATCGAGTGAGTCAGCACGCGCGCCAGGACGCAATCGCGCATGCTCATGCAGTAGGGCGCGATGCAAAGAAGAATGCTCTTGAAGGTGACGCGCACACATTACAGAACGCAAACGCATATACCAATCAAAAGAGTGATCGGGTGCAGCAAGCTGCAACTGCGTATGCCAATCAAGTCGGTTTTGACGCAAAAATATATGCTCTTGAAGGTGACATGGAGACGTTAGAGACCGCAAACGCGCATACCGATCAAGTGGGTCAGCACGTATTCAATGAGGCAACCAGATATACTCAACGAGTAGAGCAGAACTTATCCGGATATACCGATCAAAAGTTTAACGAGGTACGCCAGGATGCAATTGGGCATGCCAATGCAGTGAGTAACCAGGCGCGTCAGGAAGCAATCGAGCATGCCAATCACGTGAATCGGTACGCATTCAATGCGGCAACTGCGCATACCAATCAAGTGGGGCAGCAAACGTTAGCGGCTGCAGTCGCACTTGATGCGCACACGTTGGCGACCGCAAACGCGCTTGCCAATCGAGGCGACGCGCGAACGTTAGCGTTNGCAAACAGGCATGCTGATNTGGGCGCCGCGCAAACGCTGGTGANTGCAAACGAATATGCCACAGCGAATGGCGTGGCGGTATTAGCGGATGCAACTGAGCATGCCGATCAAGTGAACCAGCAATCATTACAGGTTGCAAATGCATATACCTATGCAGTGGGTACGCAGGCGCTGCAAGAGGCGAAAGCGCATGCCAATGAAGGTGATATATACACGTTAATGACTGCAAAGGCGCATGCGGATGAAGGCGACGCGCGGACACTAGCGGGTGCAAAAGCGCATGCTAATCAAGTGGGGCAGAACGTATTCGATGCGGCAACCGGGTATGCCGATAAAGGCGACGCGCGAACTTTGGCGGATGCAAATGCGTATACCAATCAAGTGGGTCAGAATACCCTGGGACAGGCTCATCGATATACGGATGAAGCGGCTGATCGTGCAGTGAATACAGCGGTCGCGCAATCGAGCGGATACACTGACCAAAGAGTGGATGACAGCTTAAAATTGTCTAAAGATTATGCTGATGCAGGCGACGCGCGAACTTTGGCGGATGCAAATGCGTATACCAATCAAGTGGGTCAGAATACCCTGGGACAGGCTTATCGATATACGGATGAAGCGGCTGATCGTGCAGTGAATACAGCGGTTGCGCAATCGAATGAATATACTGACCAAAGAGTGGATGACAGCTTAAAATTGTCTAAGGATTATGCTGATCAAGTGGGCCGCGGCACATTGGCGCAAGCCCAGCAATACGCGGACCAGAAATTTGAAGCCTCCGAGCGGAATGCGGATAGCAGCGCCGCAGCCGCAATCGCTGTTTCCAATCTGCCGCAGCCTACGGAAGCCGGCAAAAGCATGATGGCGGCGGCCAGTGGCGTCTATCAAGGACACAGCGCAGTCGCGATTGGCGCATCGACGGTAACCAAAGACAACCGATGGGTCCTCAAAGCTTCTTTAACCACCAATAATCGCGGAAAATGGGGCGGGGGAGTAGGGGTTGGATTCCAATGGTAGTCCCATTCGCTGTACCATGTGCGCCTTAGAACCTGTTCATGATTCTTTCTGCGCGCCCGTGAGCCTGCGTCGGGAGGTAGCAGGACTCCTCACATATTACGTATATGCTCCGGTTCCTGCGCTGCGCCGCGCAGGGCGGAGCAGGTCTGCCTCGCTTTGCGATGGGGGCGACCCCGGAGCGGCGCACTGCCCGCCGGGTTGCCGCGCGGCTTGTGGCCCGCTACAACAAACCGATCCCGCTTCGCGGGCCTCTCGGGCAGCGTTCCGGCGGGCCCTCCAAGGCTTCCAGGCGCTCGTCACAGATCGTGAACAGGTTCTTAGGCGTATGGTCCAGTCTGAAGGGGTGCTCCCACTACTGCAGCCTCAAGTCTGATGATCAAGATCAACCGTTGTGTATGGTCGTTTGCCGCGTTCAGCGTGATTTATATTTCGCTGAGCGCGTGCAGCCGCTCAAGTCTGACGCCGCCATCCGCTCAGCGGCCGTTCACGGCCTTCGTCGTGCTTGGGGAAGAAGGAGCGCAAACCGCGCGCGCGCTCACGGAAGAGCTTCAGTGCCCATTCATTGAGCTAGACGGCGTTTCTGAGCGTATGGAAGTGCGCGCGCCGGCGGGCGTCATGCCAGCGCGGCCGCGGCTGTCAGCCTCCGTTTCAGCAAAGCCCGCTGCCTTTCCAGTGTTGACTTGTGAAAAGCAGTTGCCGCCCAAAATACGCCATGCCTCGATTGATGGCCGTCCTTTGCCGTTAAAAAAAGAAGCGCCTGGACGCATTGTGGTCATTGGAGATACCGGCTGCCGCTTACAAAAGGGCGGGGCGGGATTTCAAGCATGTAATGATTCTGAGCAATTTACTTTTGTCAAAGTGGCGCAGTTAGCCGCGCGCTGGAAACCCGATTTGGTCATTCACGTAGGCGACTACCATTATCGCGAGACGCCCTGCCCGGATGGAAACACGGGCTGCGTCAACAGCCCGTGGGGATACGGTTACGATACATGGCGCGAAGACTTTTTCAGGCCGACGGCTCCGTTGCTGCGCGCGGCCCCTTGGGTGATGGCGCGCGGTAATCATGAAAGCTGTTCCCGCGCCGGACAAGGCTGGTGGCGATTTCTCGATCCGCGGCCGCTATTGCCGGGCCGGGATTGTAATGATCCGGCCAATGATCAAAAGGGCGACTACAGTCATCCGTATGCGATTCCCATCGGCGATGATACTCAGCTGATTGTCCTGGATACCTCAAATGCGCCAAATAAAGAGATCAAGCCCGGCGATATCCGCTTGAGTCAATACCGCACGCTCTATACACAATTGGAGACGCTGGCGCAGCGCGCACGGCGCAATATCGTGGTGTTGCATCATCCGCTGCTGGGTTTTGTGGGGAATTATCCAAATCCGGACGACTTGGCGCATCCGCTTCCTGAGAATCCCGGTCTTCAGTCGGTATTCAGAACGCTGAATCCGAACTTCTTGCCGTCCAATGTGGATCTGGTCCTGTCCGGACACATTCATTTATTTGAACAACTCAGTTTCTCTACCGCGCATCCAAGTCAGTTTGTAGTAGGCATATCCGGTACTCAACTGGAAACCGTGCCAGTGCCCGCAACGCTTGCGCCTGATATCACGCCAATGGCGGGGGCGCGCATTCAAAACTTTGATGTGTGGAATGGATTCGGTTATATGACCATGAAGCGGATCCGCCCATCCGAATGGGATGTCCGGGTATGGAACAGCGCAGGCCAGCCGGTCAGAAAATGCCATATTGCAGGCCGGGCCTCTCATTGCGAAGCGGTGAGATGATGCCCGATTGCATGCCTGTCGCGCCTGTTGAGGCCGATCTTGCGCTGAACGAATGCAATCTTGTCTGGCTGGACATGGAAATGAGCGGTCTGCGGCCTGAAGCGGATCGCATTCTTGAAATTGCCGTTGTTGTGACGGATTCCAGTCTTGACATCGCGATTGAAGGGCCGGCGCTGGCGCTCCATCAAAGCGATGAAGTGCTTGAAGGCATGGATTCGTGGAATCAGAAAATGCATGGCCGTTCGGGATTGATCGAACGGGTGCGCGCTTCCGCGCTGAATGAACAGGACGCCGCCGAACAACTGCTCGCCTTTCTGAATCGCTATGTACCGCCCGGAAAGTCGCCGCTCTGTGGCAACTCAGTTTGCCAGGACCGCCGCTTCATGGCGCGCTGGATGCCGGATTTTGAAGCCTTCTTCCATTACCGCAATCTAGATGTCAGCACTCTAAAGGAACTGTGCCGCCGCTGGCGGCCCGCGCTTTACCGGGGGTTTCACAAACACGGCCTGCATACGGCGCAGGCGGATATTCAGGAATCGATTGCTGAGCTGAAGTATTATCGAGAGCACTTTATCCGTCTGGATTCCGCTTTTGAAACATGACTTCAGCCGCGCCTCTTTTCCCGCATACACAAGACCAACTCAAAGAAATCGCCGCCGGCATTCTTCGCTGCGCTGCACAAGGGGGGGCTTCTTCCGCCGCCGTTGAAATCTCCGAAGGCAGCGGATTTTCAGTGACGGTGCGGCGCGGCGCGCTGGAAACGATAGAGCGCCATCGTGACCAGGCGGCTGGCGTCACGATATGGATAGGCACGCGGCGCGGCGATGCGAGTACCAATGATTTATCGCCGGACTCGATCCAGAGCACCGTTGCCGCCGCCATCGATTTCGCGCGGCATGCGGCTGAAGATGCCTGCGCCGGACTGGCGGACGCGCATTGTCTGGAAGGCGCGCCGCCCGCGCTCGACCTGTTTCATCCCTGGCGTATCGATACAGAAGCGGCGGCTGAATTGGCGCGCCGCGCCGAACAGGCCGCGTTCGATGCAGGCGCGCGGATTCGCAATTCGGAAGGCGCAACCGTCTGCGCACAGCACGGCCAGTTTGTACTCGCGACCAGTCACGGTTTTCTGGCCGGTTATCCATATTCGCGCCATAGCATTTCATGCGCTCCGATTGCGCAGCACGGCCAGCATATGCAGCGCGATGGCTGGTCATCGTCGAAACGCAACGCGACCGAGCTCGCCATGCCCGAAGCGGTTGGCCGCTACGCCGCCGAGCGCGCACTGGCGCGCCTGCAGCCACGCGCATTGAGCGCGCGCGCCTGTCCGGTTCTGTTTGAAGCGCCGCTTGCCGCCGGCCTGCTCGGCGCATTTGTGCGCGCCGTCAGCGGCGTCGCGCTCTACCGTCGCGCTTCGTTCTTGGTCGATCGTCTGGGAGAGCGCATTTTTGCGCCGCATATTCAAATCCACGAAGCGCCGCACCAGCCGCGTGCAATGGGCGCCGCGCCCTTCGACCAGGAGGGTGTGCGCACGCGCGCGCGTGATGTGGTGCGGGACGGCATCGTGCAGGGTTACTTTTTATCCACCTATTCCGCGCGCAAACTCGGTATGCAAACAACGGGTAATGCGGGCGGCGCGCATCAGTTGGCGCTGCGCAGCGCGCATACGCGGGACAAAGACGATCTGCGCGCGATGCTGAAAAAGCTGGATACCGGCCTGTTGCTGACCGAAGTGATGGGGCAAGGCGTGAATTATGTGACTGGCGACTATTCGCGCGGCGCGGTCGGCTTCTGGGTTGAGCGCGGCGAAATTCAGTATCCGGTTGAAGGCATCACCGTTGCCGGCAATCTGAAACAGATGTTTAAAGACATCGTTGCTGTTGGCGCGGATGTGTATGCGAACAGCGCCAAAGAAACGGGTTCGGTGCTGATTGAGAAAATGACGGTTGCGGGTTAGCCTTTTAGAGCATTTGCACTCTCACTGAAAAATGCTCAAAGTGCAAAAATAAACTAAACTAATGCGGTTTAGTTTATTGGAGGAATCATGCGTGCCGTTAACATCCACGAAGCAAAAACCAAATTATCGCGGCTGGTCAATCAAGCCGCTCAGGGTGAGCCATTTATCATTGCCAAAGCGGGCAAACCACTGGTGAAGGTCGTCCCTTTGGATGCTCCTCAAGCCATTCAAAGGCTGGGCTTTATGGAAGGTGAAATCCTTGTGCCGGAAGATTTCGGCCAGATGGGTAGCGCTGAGATCGAACAGCTATTTCAAATACGACCCTATTCAACGCTTATCAATTCATGACGACGCTGGAGCAATCTGGCCGGTTTTCCGTAGAGCAGGTCAAAGACCTGACGCGCGCATTGGAATCCTCTCAGACGACACAATGGGTTACAAACGAGCAATTGCGTGCCAGTCTGGCCGAAATTCGGGCTGAAATTGCTGACTTTAAGGCCGAAGTTAAGACGGAAATCGCTCAAGTTAGAACTGAGATCGCAGTAGCGGTTAACAAAATCGTTTTGTGGGTCGTCGGCATCGATCTCGCTTTTTTCACCGGCAAGTTTGGCTTATTCGCTAAAGCGCTGCACTGGTATTAACGGGAACGATGCCCGAACCCCGCTTCATTCATCTGCGCCTGCATTCCGAATATTCAATCACCGACGGCATTGTGCGTCTGGAAGACGCGGTGCGCGCGGCGGCGCGCGACGGGCAGGGCGCGCTGGCGCTGACCGATCTGGGCAATGTCTTCGGCTGGGTCAAGTTCTATCAGTACGCGCTCCGGCAGGGCGTGAAGCCCATCGCCGGATGCGATGTCTGGATTACGAATCCGGGCGAGCGCGATCAACCCTCGCGTCTGTTGCTCCTCGTGCGCAATGCGCGCGGCTATCTGAATTTATGCGAACTGCTGAGCCGCGCCTGGCTGACAAATGTCTATCAAGGCCGCGCCGAAATTGCATTTGAATGGCTGGAAAGCGGCCTTGCTGAAGGGCTGATTGCGTTATCGGGCGCGCAGCAGGGCGATATCGGACTCGCCATTGCCGCGGGCAATATGGAGGCGGCGCGGCAATGCGCGCAGCGCTGGGCGCGCCTGTTCCCGGACTGTTTCTATATCGAGGTGCAGCGCGCCGACCAGCCCGAAGAAGCGATCTATATCCAGCACGCCGTCCATTTGGCCGTGCAGCTTCAGATTCCGCTCGTCGCCGCGCAGCCGGTGCAGTTTATGACGCCGGACGACGCGGCCGCGCACGAAGCGCGCGTCTGCATTGCGCACGGCGAACGCCTTGCGTACGCGCAGCGCCGCCCGCGCTTTTCGCGCGCGCAATACTTCCGCACGCAGGCGGAAATGTGCGCGCTCTTCGCCGATCTGCCTTCAGCGCTTGCCAATAGCGTCGAGATTGCCAAGCGCTGCACGCTCACGCTCGAACTTGGCAAAGCCAAGCTGCCGCTGTTTCCAACGCCAGAGGCTTTGTCTCTGGATGCGTATTTGCGTCAGTTGGCCGGGCAGGGCTTGGAAGCGCGGCTTGAACAGTTATTTGCTGACGCGGACGAACGCGGGCGTCAGCGGCCCGTCTACGCGCAGCGCCTTGCATTCGAGTGCGACACGATTATCGAGATGGGTTTTGCCGGCTACTTCTTAATTGTGGCCGACTTCATCAACTGGGCGAAAAACAGCGATATTCCCGTCGGGCCTGGGCGCGGTTCGGGCGCGGGTTCGCTCGTTGCATTCGCGCTTGGCATCACCGATCTGGACCCACTGCGCTACAACCTGCTGTTCGAGCGCTTTTTGAATCCCGAACGGGTTTCGATGCCCGATTTCGACATCGACTTCTGCCCGCACGGACGCGACCGCGTGATTCAGTACGTGCGCGGCAAATACGGTCACGACGCCGTCTCGCAAATCGTCGCCTTCGGCACGATGGCCGCCAGGGCGGCGGTGCGCGATATTGGCCGCGTGCTTGATCTCGGCTATACATTTACCGACGGCATCGCCAAACTGATTCCGTTCAGACCCGGCCGCGCCATCACCATTGCTGATGCGCTGAAGGAAGAACCGCAGCTCGCCGAACGCTGTAAGAATGAAGAGGAAGTGCAGCAGTTACTCACGCTTGCGCAGCGCGTTGAAGGGTTGACGCGCAACGTCGGCATGCACGCGGGCGGAGTGCTCATTGCGCCGGGCAAACTAACCGATTTTTGTCCGCTTTACGCGCAGAGCGGCCAGAAAAATGCGAATGGCGAGATCGGCACCGTCAGCCAGTACGACAAGGACGATGTCGAAGCGATTGGCCTGGTGAAGTTCGACTTGCTCGGTTTGACAACGCTCACGATTTTAGATTGGGTCGAGCGCGATATTCGCCGCAGCATCCCGGAACGGGCCCGCTGGTCTTTAAAAGAAACGCCGCTTGACGATGCCTCGGCATTTGAAGTGCTGCAACAAGCCAATACCATTGCGGTGTTCCAGTTTGAAGGCCGCGGCATGCAGGCGCTCTTGAAAGACGCGCGGCCCGACCACTTTGAAGACATTATCGCGCTGGTTTCCCTCTATCGTCCGGGGCCGATGGAGCTGATTCCGAGCTTTTGCGCGCGCAAGCATGGGGACGAAAAAATCGATTATCCTGATCCGCGCGTCGAAAGTATCCTGTCCGAAACTTACGGCATCATGGTGTATCAGGAGCAGGTGATGCAGATGGCGCAGATCATCGGCGGTTATACGCTGGGCGGCGCTGATCTTCTGCGCCGCGCGATGGGCAAGAAAAAGCCCGAAGAAATGGCACAGCACCGCGCGCTGTTTCGTGACGGCGCCGCGGAGAATGGCCTTTCTCGCGCCAAGGCGGATGAAATTTTCAATTTGATGGAGAAATTCGCCGGCTACGGTTTCAACAAATCGCACGCCGCCGCCTATGCGCTGCTCGCGTATTACACCGCCTGGCTCAAGGCGCATTATCCGGTTGAATTTATGGCCGCCAACTTGAGCTTGTCGATGGACAATACCGACCGGGTCAAGATTCTGGTTGAGGATTGCGCGGCGAACAGGATAATGGTGTTGCCGCCGGATATCAATCAATCTCGGACGCGCTTTTTACCGCTTAAAGAAAAGATCCTCTACGGGCTTGGCGCGATCAAAGGCTCTGGACAGAGCGCGAGCGATGAAATCGTACGTGCGCGCGCGGATCAGCCATTTCAGGATATATTCGATTTCTGCCGGCGCGTGGATCGGCGCATCGTCAACCGGCGCGCGCTTGAGGCATTGATTCGCGCAGGCAGCTTTGATGCGCTGCACGCCAACCGCGCGCAATTGCTGGCGTCCGCGCCGCGCGCGCTGGAGACAGCGGAACAGACAAGCGCGCATGCGTCGCAGGGCGGACTATTTGACGATGCAGGACACGGCGGCATTGAGCATGCGTGCACGCTGGCGGATGTGTCCGCCTGGCCGGAAAAACAAAGGCTACAGGAAGAAAAAGCGGCGCTTGGCTTTTATCTGTCGGGGCATCCGTTTGATCTCTACAAGAATGAAGCGCGCCGCTTTGTGCCGAACGCGCTGAATCAGTTGACAGAAGGGGCGGGTACGCGTGCCGCTGGCATCATCCGCAGCCTGCGCGCGGCGACAACCCAGCGCGGCAAAATGTGGATTGTAATGCTCGACGATGGCGCGGGTCAGTGTGAAATCACATTGTTTGATGAACTCGCCGCAGCGCACCGCAATCTGCTGACCGAAGACGCACTCTTGATTGTGGCCGGCAGCGCGCGTCATGATGCGTTTAGCGGTGGCATTCGCATCATCGCAGAGTCCGTGATGGACCTCAAAACCGCGCGCAGCCGCTTTGCGCGCGCGCTGAGAATCACGTTCGACCAACCCGCGCCCGCGGATACCGTTCAACTGCGCGAATGGCTGAGTCCATACCGGACGGAGGAAGCGCCTGGCGCCGAACGCCCAACGGGTTTGCCGGTGCAAGTGCATCTTCGCGGCAAAACCGCGCGCGCAACCTTCCTGCTTGGCGCGTCCTGGCGCGTGATTCCATGTGATGAACTGCTGCGGATATTAAAGTCTGCCCGGTCTGTTCAGGAGGCCGAGATATTGTATTAGCGCATTGTTCAATGTGGTTCCTTTATAAGATGGTCAAATAAGCAAGAAAATTCAGCAATGAGCAAAAAATGAAGGCGATACGATCAGGTGTAAGCAGAATGGAGTATCCGTACAAAACTTGGATATGCTTGATTTGCGGCTGGTGTTACGATGAGGAAAAAGGATGTACTGAAGAAGGCATCGCGCCGGGCACCCGTTGGGAAGACTTGCCTGATGATTGGGTATGTCCGGAATGCGGTGCGAGTAAGGAAGATTTTGAGATGGTGCAAATCTAGAGATTCTTCAGTTATTTCTGACCACTATGTGAGTTCCGATGGCTAAGCACATTGATTCGATCAATCTGACCAATCAGTTTCTGATCGCCATGCCGGGCATGGACGATGCGGCTTTTTCCGGCACGGTGGTTTATCTGTGCGACCATAGCGAGCGCGGCGCGCTTGGCCTGGTGATTAACCGGCCAACAGATATTAATCTGGGCTCGCTCTTTAGGCGTATTGATCTAAAACTGGAAATCCAGCCGCTGCAGAAAATGCCCGTCTACTTTGGCGGGCCGGTGCAAACAGAGCGCGGATTCGTATTACATGAATCCACCAATGCTCAATATACGTATTTAATGTCTGTTCCGGGCGGTTTGTCGATGACCACGTCCAAAGATGTGCTGGAAGCGGTTGCGCGCGGCAAGGGTCCGGAGAAGTTTCTGCTTACGCTAGGTCATGCCGCCTGGGAAGCGGGCCAGCTTGAAGAAGAAATATCGCATAACGGCTGGCTCAACGTTGAGGCGGATCCGAAAATTATTTTCGATGTGCCGCCGGAGCAGCGTTTCACGGCAGCTTTGTCGCTGCTTGGCATCACGCCGCTGATGCTGTCCAGAGAAGCCGGACATGCCTGAGAGCCTGTTCACAATCTTACTGCGCGGGCATCATGCTGCGTCGGGCGGTGGAATCAACGCTTCTGGCGTTCGATTACGGTGAAAAGCGGATCGGCGTCGCAGTTGGTAATCTGTTGACCCGGCATGCTCAGGCGCTGGCTGTGATTGAGAACCGCAATCGGGCATGCCGTTTCGCAGCGCTTGGCGCGCTGCTCACAGAATGGCAGCCGCAGGCATTGGTCGTCGGCTTGCCGACGCATCCCGACGGCGCGCCGCACGTGATGACTCAACAAGCGCTGCGTTTCGGGCGTCAATTAAAAGGCCGTTTCGGCCTGCCCGTGTTATGGGTGGACGAACGGTATTCATCCGTATCTGCCGCAGCGCAGCGCGATGCTGCGCCGCTCGACGCCATTGCGGCCCGCATTATCCTGCAACAATTCTTCGACGAATATGCCCGTGAACCCTCTGCAATTGAACGCGCACGGTGAACTGAAGCATTTGCTGACCCTTGAAGGGCTGCCGCGTGAGTCCATCACGCATATTCTGGATACCGCGCGGCAGTTGATCGACGCTCGCGGCGGCGGGATCAAAAAAAGTCCGTTACTGCGCGGCAAATCCGTCTTCAATCTCTTCTTTGAGCACTCAACGCGCACCCGCTCGACGTTTGAAATGGCCGCCAAATATTTATCTGCCGATGTGCTGAATCTGGATATTCCGGCGTCTTCAACGCAGAAAGGCGAATCGCTGCTCGATACGATTCATACCCTGAGCGCGATGCGGGCGGATGTGTGCGTCGTCCGGCATCCGAGAAGCGGCGCGCCTTTCCTGATTGCGCAACATTGCGCGCCGCATCTGCATATCATCAATGCGGGCGACGGCTGGCATGCACATCCGACGCAAGGGCTGCTCGATATGTATACGATCCGCTATTACAAGCGCGATTTCACGCGGCTCACCGTTGCGCTGGTCGGCGATCTTCTGCATTCACGCGTGGCGCGTTCAGACATTCACGCGCTGACCACGCTGGGCGTTCCCGAAGTGCGCGCGGTATGCCCGCGCACCCTGCGCCCCGCCGGACTCGAACGGTTCGGCGTGCGCGTCTTCGATTCCATCGATGAAGGCGTGCAGGGCGCGGACGTGATTATCATGTTGCGTATCCAGCGCGAGCGGATGAACGGCCCATTCCTGCCCGATGCGCGGGAATATTTCAGGAACTGGGGACTCACGCCGGAGCGTCTGGCGCGCGCTGCCCCGGATGCCATCGTGATGCATCCGGGGCCGGTCAATCGCGGCGTCGAAATTGAATCGAGCGTCGCCGACGGCGCGCAATCCGTGATTCTGTCGCAAGTGCGCTTTGGTATTGCAGTGCGAATGGCGGTGATGAGTCTGGTAGCAGCCAGTCACGATGATTAAACAAGGAAAAGCATGGCAAAGTCAGTCTGTACGCAAGCTCCACTGTTCACGAAACATCCTTGTCATGCGCGTTGCACATTTTCATGGTGTATTGCATGGATTGCCTTCCTGATTGCCAGTGCAATGCCAATCCCTGCGCTCGCACAGAAGCCTGTGCCGGTGCGCCAGATTGCCATCACCTTTGATGATTTGCCTTTTGTCAATGAAGGGCTATCGATCACGGATATCCAGAAAAAAACGCGGGCTTTATTAAAAACTTTGCAAAAGCATCGGGTCAAGGCGATCGGTTTTGTAAACGAAGACAAGTTGTACATTAAGCAGAGTGAAGTCAATGCGCGCATCGGCATACTTGAGGCGTGGCTGGATGCCGGCATGGAATTAGGCAATCATAACCTCGGCCATTTGGGCTTACAGAATACCCCGCTCGCTGCTTATGAAGCCGCGGTGCTCAAAGGAGAAGCGGTGACGCGCAGATTATTGCGAGCAAGAGGACAAGCGCCGCGTTATTACCGTCATCCCTATACGCAAACCGGATCGTCCAAGGAAGTCAAGGCGGCGTTTGAGACTTTTCTAAAGCGACACGGTTATACCGTTGCACCCGTCACCGTTGAACAGGACGACTTTGTCTTCGCGGCCGTGTACCAAGACGCTCAACGTCGTGGAGACGACGCGATGGCTAAACGTGTGCAAGCCGCGTATGCAGCTCATCTGGATCGTGCATTGAATACATTTGAAACCATGAGTCAAGAATTGTTTAAGCGGCAGATTGCTCAAATTGCGTTATTTCACGCGAATCGCCTGAATGCGGAGCGCATGGATGCGCTGCTGACCCGTATGGCGCAGCGGGGTTATCGATTCGTCTCGCTCGATGAAGCCTTGCGCGATGCCGCCTATGCGTCGCCGGATGGTTATATCGGGAAGTTTGGACCTTCATGGTTACGCCGCTGGGCGGACGGCTTAGGCAAAAAACTTTCAGTCAGAGGGCAGCCGGATCCGGAGCTGTGGATCATGCGGCGTTATCAGGCATTGCAACATCGATGAATCTCCATCTCTTCGGCGGTTGTTTGATCGATCCGGCGACCGGCACGGATACCCAGGCGGATCTTTTTATTTCAGAAGGCCAAATTGCCGGAATCGGCGCGCCGCCGCCGGACTTTCACGCGCATTCCAAACTTCAGACGCTGGATGCGCGCGGCCTTGTCGTGATACCGGGACTGGTGGATCTGTGCGCGCGGTTTGGCGCGGCGGGACGGGCGCGTTTTTCCAGTGTTGAATCCGAACTCGCCGCCGCGCTGGCCGGCGGCGTCACGCATCTTGTCTGCCCGCCGGATACCGATCCGCCGCTCGACGATCCCGCGCGGGTTGAAATGCTGAGGACGCGCGCGGGCGCTTTTTGGCGGATGCACATCTATCTGCTGGGCGCGCTGACCTCTCAGTTAAACGGCCACACGCTCGCCAATCTATCCGAACTGGCGGATGCGGGCTGCGTCGGTTTTTCAAATGCCGATGCGCCGCTGGCGGATACGCAAGTGTTATGGCGCGCGCTGCAATATGCGTCGACCTTCGACCTCGCCATCTGGCTGCGTCCGCAGGACGCGGCGCTCTCGCGTCATGGCGTGGCCGCGAGCGGTGAATACGCATCCAGACTGGGTCTGCCCGATGTGCCGGAGATCGCCGAGACGATAGCGCTGGATACGATTTTCGAGTTGATGCGTGCAACAGGCGCGCGCGTGCATCTATCGCATTTGTCTTCGGCGGCGGGGCTTGAACGGGTGCGGTCGGCTAAACGGGAAGGACTGCCGCTCAGTTGCGATGTCACGCTGAATCATCTGCATTTCGTCGATACCGACATCGGCGCCTTTAATCCGCTTCTCCGCCTCGATCCGCCGCTGCGCGGCGCGCGCGACCGCGCCTCGATCCGCGCGGCGCTGGCCGACGGAACGATTGACGCGATTTGCTCGGCGCATACGCCTGTTCATGATGACGCGAAAAAGCAGCCGTTCGGCGAAGCGGCGCCAGGCGCGGTCGGACTTGAACTGTTGTTATCAATGACAGTGAAATGGGCGGAAGAAGAACATATTCCGCTGGTTCAAGCGCTCGCAAAAGTCACTTGCGCGCCCGCGGATGTACTGGGATTGAAGATTGGCCGGATTGAAATCGGGCAGGCGGCGGATTTGACGCTGTTCGACCCGCACGCGCGCTGGAGGGTGACGCCAGAAGCGCTCAAAGGCCAGAGCCGGAATACGCCGTTCTTGGGCTATGAGGCGTCCGCGCGCGTGCGCAGCGTGATTATTTCGGGCCGTATCGTGTTCAAATCAGAGGGATGAGCGTCGACTTGTGTCACCGTGCGCTGATGTGGATCAGCGGTGAGCAGCGCGGCGCTCAGTTGACGCCCCCAAACGCAGCCGCTGTCCAGTGCGCATAAGTGATTGCGCATCATCAAGCCAAGCGCGGCCCAGTGGCCGAAGACAACCGTCACGTCAGACGTGCGTCGACCGGGAATGTCAAACCACGGCAATGTGCCGGGCAGCGCCGTATCCGGCGGGCCTTTGGCGCTGAAGTCCATCTTTCCATCGGCATTGCAAAAGCGGATTCGCGTGAGTGCGTTTGCAATCACGCGCAGCCGTTCTTCACCTTTAAGCGTCTCATCCCAGTATGCGGGTTCTGATCCGCGCAATTGCGCAATGCGCGTTTTCCAGTTCGGCGCGCGCAGCGCATCTTCCAGTTCATGCGCACACGCCAGTGTTTTCTGCACATCCCATTGCGGCAACACGCCGGCGTGCACCATCAGAAGGCCGTTTTCATAATGCGCGAGCGGACGATGCCGCAGCCAGTCGATCAAAGCGGCGGCGTCCGCTGCATGGAGAATGTCATCGAGCGTATCGCCGCTGCGCGGATGCTCGGCCCCCGCTGCAATCGCAAGCAAGTGCAGTTCATGATTACCCAGCACTGTAACGGCGCGCGGCCCCAATGCAATCACATCACGCAGTGCGCCCAGAGAATCCGGCCCGCGGTTGATTAAATCGCCCGTGAACCAGAGCGGTGTATTGAGCGATGGCGCTGCTTTCGCAAGTAAACGGTGAAAAGCGTCACGGCAGCCTTGTATGTCGCCGAATGCAAGAGGGGGAAAGGATAATTGTCTCAAATTAAATGCGCTTGGCTATAGATCGCTATAATTTTTTCTTTTTTTGAGTATTCAAGTCGCCATTATGCTGCTGATTACCGGCGGCGCGGGCTTTATCGGCGCCAATTTTGTACTCGACTGGCTCGCGGGCTGTTCTGAGCCGGTATTGAATGTCGACAAGCTAAGCTATGCGGGCAATCTCGACACGCTGCGTTCATTGCACAATGATCCACGGCATGTGTTTGTGCACGCCGATATCAATGATCGTGAAACGCTGAACCGCTTATTCGCCCAGCATCGCCCGCGCGCCGTGCTTCACTTCGCAGCGGAAACGCATGTGGATCGCTCAATTCACAGGCCGGCGGATTTTGTTCAGACCAATGTCGTCGGCACTTTTACGCTGCTCGAAGTCGCGCGCGCGTATTGGAATCAATTAACGGGCGAGAACAAAGCCCAATTCCGCTTTGTGCATATTTCGACCGATGAAGTGTACGGCGCGCTGGCGCCGGATGCGCCGCCGTTTACGGAAAACACGGCCTACGCGCCGAACAGTCCTTATTCGGCGTCCAAGGCGGCGTCCGACCATTGTGTGCGCGCCTATCGCCATACCTATGGATTGCCCGCACTTACAATCCATTGCTCAAACAACTACGGCTCGTATCAATTTCCAGAAAAAATGATCCCGCTGATGCTGACCCGCGCGCTGGCTGGAAAACCGCTGCCCGTCTACGGCGATGGCCTGCACATCCGTGACTGGCTCTATGTCGGCGACCATTGCGCCGCTCTGCGCGCCGTGCTCGCGCGCGGTCGTCCGGGCGAAACGTACAACATCGGCGGATGCAATGAGAAAACCAATCTCGATGTCGTGCAGACACTCTGCACGGCTCTGAATCGGATCAAACCCAAGCCGCGCGGACATTATGCAGATCAAATCACTTTTGTCGCAGACCGCCCAGGGCATGATCGCCGCTATGCGATCAATGCGTCAAAAATTGAACACGAACTCGGCTGGCGTCCGGCGGAAACATTTGAGACGGGATTGGAAAAAACCGTGCGCTGGTATCTGGACCATCCAGATTGGGTGAACCGCATCATTTCGGGCGATTACCGCAACTGGGTGGAATTCAATTACACACAGCGCCTAGCGTCTGGAGCATTTTTCAGTGAGATTGCCACTGGCGCGAGCGCGAAGCGACACAGGGCAAGCCGCTAAAAATGCTCTAAAGGAGAATGAAATGGCGCGCAAAGGCATCATTCTGGCGGGCGGTTTGGGCACGCGCCTGTACCCGATTACACAGGCGATATCGAAACAGTTGCTGCCCGTCTACGATAAACCGATGATCTACTACCCATTGTCCACCTTGATGACTGCGGGGATTCAGGATATTTTGATCATTTCCACGCCCATCGATACGCCGCGCTATCAGGCGCTCTTGGACGACGGCAGCCAATGGGGGCTGAATCTGCAATACGCTGTGCAGCCCCATCCGGACGGCTTGGCTCAGGCGTTTGTGATTGGCCGGTCATTTATCGGCCATGATCTGAGCGCACTGATTCTGGGCGACAATATTTTTTATGGCCATGATTTGGTCAAGCAATTAAAAAGCGTTGCGGCCCGTGAAACGGGCGCAACAGTGTTTGCGTATCACGTGCATGACCCTGAACGTTACGGCGTGGTCGAGTTCGATGCACAGTGCCGCGCGCTCTCGATTGAGGAAAAACCCGCAGCGCCGCGTTCGCACTATGCGGTCACCGGCCTGTATTTTTATGACCAGCAAGTCTGTGATATTGCAGCGCAGATCAAGCCATCCGCGCGCGGCGAACTCGAAATCAGCGATATCAATGCGCATTATCTGCGCAGCGGCGCGCTGAGCGTTGAGAGGATGGGGCGCGGTTATGCGTGGCTGGATACGGGCACGCATGAATCGCTGATCGAGGCGTCGGCGTTTATCGAAACGCTGCAAAAGCGGCAGGGGTTGATGGTCGCGTGCCCTGAGGAAATCGCCTACCGCAATGGCTGGATCGACGCTGAACAGCTTCAGACGCTCGCCGCGCCGATTGCTAAAAACGGTTATGGAAAATATCTACGCAGAATTCTGGCAGAACCGACTGCATGACATTCAAACTCACTCTAACCCGTCTTCCCGAAGTCAAAATCATCGAACCCGAAATGTTTGGCGATGCGCGCGGATTCTTTTTTGAGAGCTTCAATGCACGGGCATTTGCTGCGCAAGTGTGCGCCGGCGTTGATTTTGTCCAGGACAATCACTCGCGTTCCCTGAAACACGTGTTGCGCGGCCTGCATTATCAAATTCGGCATCCGCAGGGCAAACTGGTGCGCGTGATTCAGGGCGAAGTCTTTGATGTCGCGGTCGATCTGCGCCGCGCATCAAGACGTTTTGGTCAATGGGCGGGCGTGACTTTATCCGCTGAAAATCGCCGTCAATTGTGGATTCCGCCGGGGTTTGCGCACGGCTTCGTGGTGATTTCGGATTGCGCTGAATTTCTATACAAAACGACCGATTATTGGTTTCCCGAATACGAGCGCAGTATTCTGTGGAATGACCCGGAAATCGGCATTGAATGGCCGCTCATTGGCGCGCCGTTGCTCGCCGACAAGGATGCAGCCGGGAAACGGCTGGCCGACGCGGAGGCCTGTCCATGACTTCTGCACAAACGATCTTGTTGACAGGCCCCAACGGTCAAGTCGGCTTTGAACTGATGCGCACATTGCAGGGTTTAGGGCGCGTTATTGCGCTTGACCGGAATGCATTGGATTTATCTGATGTAAGCCAAATTCGCCGCGTAGCGCGCGAATTGAAACCGGCGGTCATCGTCAATCCGGCTGCGTATACCGCCGTTGATCAAGCGGAAGAAGAAGTTGCGCAGGCGATGCAGATCAACGCGGAAGCGCCCGCCGCGCTCGCTGAAGAAGCGAAGCGGCTGAATGCCGTCCTGATTCATTATTCGACCGATTATGTGTTCGACGGCGCGAAAGAGGGCGCTTATATGGAAGACGATGCGCCAAACCCGCGAAGCGTCTACGGGCGGAGTAAATGGATGGGAGAGCGCGCGATTGCCGAAGCCTGCGGCGCGCATTTGATTCTGCGCACCAGTTGGGTGTACGGACGGCGCGGAAAGAATTTTCTGTTGACGATGCGCCGTCTGGCCGCTGAACGCTCCGAACTGCACATTGTCGATGATCAAATTGGCGCGCCGACCTGGGCCGTGACCATTGCTGCATTGACCGCGCAGATTGTTGCGCAGGGCGTTGCAGCGAGCCGCAGCGATGAAGGCTGGTGGATGCGCCGTTCGGGGATTTATCATTTGAGCGCCGCAGGCGCAACATCGTGGTACGGCTTTGCGCGCGCCATTTTTGAATGCGCGCCGCCCGCTCGAACGCCCCGATTGGTCCCGATTAACACAGAACAGTATCCGCGACCCGCGAAACGTCCCGCCCATTCCCGCCTGTGCACCGATAAACTGGCGCACACATTCGGTTTGCATCCGCCCGGTTGGCGTGCAGCGCTTCAGTTATGTCTTGCGGCGGATTAAAGCATCGCCGCATGTGAGAGGCGCATGCGCCCTGAATCCAACCGCATTGCCTTATCGATCTCCATCGTTCTGTTTAAGCCGGACGTTGCGTTGCTGATGCGCACGCTGGACAGTGTGCGCGCCGCGATAGGCCGCCTGCGTGTGCGGTACGGCGCGCTGCCCGTATGCGTGTGGCTCGTCAATAATGAAAATATGCCTTTGTCAGAACACTGGAGTGACGCATGCAAAGGGACGGAGATTCAGTGTGAGGTTATTCAAGGCCACGGCAATATCGGCTATGGTCGCGCGCATAATTTGGCGATTGAGCGCGCGCGTAGTCAATATCACCTGATTTTAAATCCAGATGTTGAACTGGCGGCGGACGCGCTGGTTCAGGCGCTGCGTTTTTTTGACGCGCATCCTGATATTGCGCTGATTGCGCCGCATGCCTCCAATCAGGGCGGCGCAACACAATATCTGTGCCGACGTTATCCAACGCTTTTCGATTTATGGCTGCGCGGCTTTGCGCTTGCCTGGATGCGCGCACGCTTTGCGCGCCGGCTCGCGCGTTATGAACTGCGCGATTTGACCGACGCCCATCGGACGCTACCGCAGTCTGGAGCGTCGGCATCCTGGTTTTCGCCGCCGATAGTCAGCGGCTGTTTCATGATGTTCCGAACCGATGCGCTCAAAAAACTGAGCGGTTTTGATCCGCGCTATTTCCTGTATTTTGAAGATTATGATTTAAGCCTGCGCACCCGCGCGATTGCGGGCATTGCTTATGTGCCTGCGGTGCGCATTTGCCATTTCGGCGGCGGCGCGGCCAGAAAAGGCAGACGTCATATCGGATATTTCATCGCGTCCGCCTTTCGCTTTTTTAATCGCTTTGGCTGGAAATGGGCGTAAAGTGTGAAAAATGCTCTAATTTGAAGCGGGCGGGCGAACCGGTAACTCAGTCTCCAAGGTTGTGCTGTCTGAAAAATGCAGTTCAATTTTGATTGTATTGCCGGGTGCAATCTTGCGCCTGGCCTGTTCAAGCATCAGATGATAGCCGCCGGGCATCAGTCCGACTTCTCCGTGCGCTGGAACAGTCAGACGCCTGACCCTCACCATTTTGCTTTTCCCGTCCTGCACCACCGATTGATGCACGCTCACATGCGCATAATCCGGACTGCTGGCAGAGATCAGATCGACCGATTGCGCGCCGCGGTTTTCCAGAATCATATAAGCAGCGGCGGGCCGTTCGCTGGGTAACCAGCGCGCCCAGCCTCGCTCAACCGCTAGCGTACTTTTCAACGGCTTGCCCTGTGTCGCTTCGCGCTCGCCGTATTGCTCATACTGTCTTCGCGCTCGCTCCTTGGGCAATCTCGCTGAAAAATGCGCTGGAGCATTTTTTAGAGGCTTGCCCTGCGCAGCGATGCGCTCGCTGTCTGGGTCCGGAGCGGCATCAGGCGCGGCAAATGCAAACACGCTTAAAGCGCATGCAGTCAGGAATATGGCAAAAAATTTCATCGTTTCCCTCAATCGCTGTTGTGGATCAGCGCACGGATATCGTGCGCGATTTGACCAGCGGAGTCCGCGGGTTTTGCAATCAATCGCGCGCGCTGATTCTGGTCGAAGATATACACCGTTGGACTGTGCATCACCTCATAACTTTGATCGGAATATCCAGGAGCGCGCTGGTAGCTCACGCGGTAACGTCGGGCAAGCGCTTCAATCTGACGTGGAGAACCCGTCAGGCCAATGATATGACGCACATCGAATGCCTGTACGTAAGCGCGCATCGCTTTGGGCGTATCGCGCGCCGGGTCCACTGAAATAAACAGAATGCGCACATCGCGCGCGTCATTGCCAAGCTTTTGCAGCGCGCTCATCAGGCGGGCCAGCGTTCCTGGACAGACGTCCGGGCAGTGGGTATAACCAAAATAGACGAGCGCTACCTTGTGTTGAAATGCCTGCTCAGTAACGGGATGGCCCTGATCGCTGGTCAGTGAAAATTTCAGATCGGGCAAATGGCCGCGCACATTGGTGAGTTGCCAGGGTTCGTTGCGTTGGCAGCCTAAAAAAAGCGCCAGCAGCGCTGCGGCCAACAGTGCTGATTTTTTTGGACAGTTTCTACACAAGTCTAGAGATGACGTCTGCTATAAAATTTCTAAGTAAAAAAATGTAATACTAGCATGTACTAGTATGTGGATTTTGAATGCCCTTAAGTCTGCCTGACTCTTTATCTGCGCGGGAAAGCGCGTTTTTTTTGGACTTTGACGGCACCTTGGCCGAGTTGGCTGAAACGCCTAACGATGTGCGGCTGAGCGCGCGCGCGCGCGCCGTATTGGACGGACTCGTACAAGCGTCAAACGGCGCGGTGGCGGTGATTTCAGGGCGCAGCATAGAGGGTCTCGATGCGCTGCTCGCGCCCTTAAAACTGCCGCTCGCCGGTGTGCATGGCGCTGAGCGGCGCGCGGCGCGCGGCGCTGTGTTTCGCGCCGCGGCGGATCGGGCGCCGCTTGGCTGGATGCACCAGGCGCTGGAAGAAACGGTGCGCGCGCATCCGGGCATGTTGCTCGAACATAAAGGCGCTGCGCTGGCATTGCATTTCCGCGCCGCGCAGGGCGATGCCCAGAAAGCGGAGCAGGCGGCTTTGCGCGCCGTCGAGCGGCTGGTTGCGCAGGCGGCGGATCAATATACAGTCCAGCGCGGCAAAAGGGTGTTTGAGATCAAGCCAAAACAGGCCGACAAGGGCAGGGTGATTGCGGCTTTCCTGGGCGAGCCGCCGTTTGCCGGGCGAATCCCCTTCTTTGCGGGCGACGATCTGACTGATGAAGCGGGTTTTGAGGCAGTGAACGCGCGCGGCGGCTGGTCGGTCAAGATTGGCGCGGGCGAAACAGCAGCCCGCGCGCGGCTGGCTTCAGTCAACGCTTTGCTCGACTGGCTTGAATGCATCGTGAGTGCATCGTTTCACGCAGGAAATCGTTCAAACATTAAATAAAAAATGAATCACATCTCCATCCTGCACCACGTACTCTTTGCCTTCTGAACGCATCTTGCCGGCTTCTTTTGCGCCCTGTTCACCCTGATGCGCCAGAAAATCGTCATATGCAACCGTTTGCGCGCGGATAAAGCCGCGCTCAAAATCACTGTGAATCGCGCCGGCCGCCTGTGGCGCGGTCGCGCCGCGCGGAATCGTCCAGGCGCGCACCTCCTTGACGCCGGCGGTGAAATAGGTGTGCAGTCCAAGGCATTCAAAGCCCGCCCGTATCACGCGGTTCAGGCCCGGCTCGCTTAAGCCCATTTCCGCCAGAAAAGCGGCCTGGTCGTCTTGGGATAAATCGGCCAGCTCGGCTTCAAGCGCCGCGCACACGGGAACCAGCGGCGCGCGCTCAGCGTCTGCAATGCGCTGGGCCGCGTTGAGCAAGGGATGCTCTGAAAGCCCATCTTCATCCACATTCGCCACATAGAGCGCGGGTTTGACGGTCAGCAGGCATAAAGGCGCAAGCAATGCGCGCTCCTCCGCCGTCAGGCCGAGTGTGCGCGCCGGCTGCGCCGCGTTTAAGTGCGCAAGCATTTTTTGCAGCAGCGCAAGCATTTGAGCGGCTTCCTTGGAATGGCCGGATTTGGCTGCCTTGGCGGAGCGCGCCAGCGCTTTGTCAACGGTTGCCAGGTCGACCAGCGCAAGCTCGGTATGAATCACCTCGATATCCGCGCGCGGATCGACCTGTCCTGAAACATGCACCACGTCCGGCTCCTGAAAGCAGCGCACCACGTGCACAATCGCATCCGTTTCACGGATATTCGCCAGAAACTGATTACCCAGTCCTTCGCCCTGCGCAGCGCCTGAGACGAGGCCGGCGATATCGACAAATTCGACCGCCGCCGGCACGACGCGCTCCGGCTGAACGAGCGCCGCAAGCGCGGATAAGCGCGGGTCGGGCACTTCGACCACGCCCAGGTTGGGCTCAATCGTGCAAAATGGATAATTTTCGGCGGCGATGCCCGCGCGGGTCAGGGCGTTAAAGAGCGTGGACTTGCCGACATTCGGCAAACCGACAATTCCGCATTTGAGGCGCATGAGATGGAAAATGAAAAAAATGACATTGTATGTCGTGCGCTTGCAGTATGATGGATGTAATTAGAGGTGAATCATCTCAATGAGCGATTTCAACAGTATATTCGATGCGTCGGTGGTGGGCGGCGGCATTGTCGGCAAAACGGCGGCGTTGGCGCTTGCGCGCACTGGATTGCGCGTTGCCTTGCTGGCGCGCGCGCCAGCCCCCCTCCCTGCGAATGCCGCGGCATGCGATGGCCGCGTGTATGCCGTGAGCGGCGGTACGCAAAGGCTGCTTGAACGATTGCGCGTCTGGCAGGCGCTCGACCGTGCGCGGCTAAGTCCAGTGTATGATATGCGCGTCTACGGTGATGCACATGCCGAGCTGCATTTTTCCGCTTTTCAGGCCGCGGTCCCGGAACTGGCGTGGATTGTGGAGTCTTCATTGCTTGAAGGCGCGCTGGATACGGCGCTCGGTTTCCACCCATCAGTGGAAATTTTGAACGCCAGCGCGCAGAAACTAAGAGTATCGAGCGATATGGCGGCGCTTGAACTGGAGGATGGCGCTCCGCTGAAGGCGCGGCTGGTGGTGGGCGCGGACGGCGCGCATTCGTGGGTGCGCGCTCAAAGCGGCATCCCGTGCACGCAGCGCGAATATGGACAAACCGCGCTGACTGCGCAGTTCCAGGCGGAACAGCCCCATCGAGAAGCCGCGTATCAATGGTTTCGCAATGGCGAGATCATCGCGTTATTGCCGCTGCCTGAAAACAAGGTTTCATTGGTCTGGTCGGCGCACACGCCGCATGCGCGGGCATTGCGCGCGCTCGATGTGCCCTCGTTCGCGGCGGCGGTAGAACAGGGTTCTGAACGGCGTCTGGGCGCACTCCAATGCCTCTCGCCGGTGCGCGGGTTTGCGCTGGCATTATGCAAGGCGAGCCGTTTAATCGCGCCGCGCGTTGCGCTCGTTGGAGACGCGGCGCATGTGATTCATCCATTGGCCGGTCAGGGTTTGAATCTCGGTGTGCGCGATGTTGCGGCGCTTGCCAGAACGGTTGCGGCGCGCGAACCGTTCCGCGATCCCGGCGATCCGGTGTTGTTGCGCCGCTACGAACGTTCGCGGCGCGCCGATATTCAGTTGCTGATGGCCGCTACGGACGGTTTATATCGTCTTTTCTCATGGTCGGGCGCAGTGCCGCGCGGCGTGCGCAATGCGGGCTTTAAACTGGTCAATGCAATGCCGCGCATCAAGCGCTGGCTGGCTTCTTATTCTGTTCATGCTCCGGTCTGATTGATGAAACTCCTTTTTTTGACGGCTTTGGCGTATCTGGGAACCGCGTATGCGCACGCCGCGCCCGCGCTGGATGCGCTGAAAGCCAAACTGCAGAAATCCTTGGGGCCGGAGATGAAAATCCAGAGCGTTGCGCCAACGCCGGTTCCCGGACTCTATGAGCTCAACCTGGGTAAAGCGATTCTATATAGCGATGCGCAAGGCGCTTATTTGCTGATCGGCAAAATGGTGAATGCAAAGACGATGGAAAATATCACGGACAGGCGCTTGACTGAACTGAACCGGATTGATTTTAAAAGTTTGCCGTTTGCCAATGCGATCAAAGTGGTGAAGGGCAATGGAGCGCGCCAGATTGCGGTGTTTAGCGATCCGAACTGCAAGCATTGCAGGGAACTCGAACACACGCTCAGCAAGGCCGACAACCTGACCATCTATACTTTTCCGTTCCCCATTCTTAAACCGGATTCGCTTGACAAGGCCAAAGCGATTTGGTGCGCGCCAAATCGCAGCGCTGCATGGCACGCTTGGATGGCGAACCGTCAAGCGCCAGGTGGCAAGGTGAGCTGCGATACCGATGCGCTCGCGCAGAATATTGCGTTTGGCCGTCGTTTAAATGTATTCAGTACGCCGACGATCTTCTTCGCGAACGGATACCGGCTTGCCGGTGCGTTAACGTCGGAGCAGTTGGAGCGCGCGTTCTCCGCAGTTCAATAAATGACTGCAGAACGGGTTCTGACGCTGCCGGTTTGAGGAATGCTCAATATTTCTTAACCAAGAAGGATAATTATAAACTGTATTAGATCACTTTTTTTAAAAGAATGGGATTAGTCTTAATTGATGAAAGAATTTCCATCCGTAAGGCTAACCCTATGAATACTGCCCGGATTCCGCTGGATCTAACAAAGCTCAGTTGTGGCGGCGAATTCTTATCAAATTTCATTGAGAGCTATTTTGAGCCAGCCCATTTAAGAGATGCATGCACTAGAAAACATCTGATTGCCAATTTTCTGAGTGCGAAAAGGGGCGGTTTTGAATCCATGCATGATTTAATTGGCATGACCCCAAAGGAACTTTGGGGGCCGGATGCCTTCCAAAGAAGGGATCAGCTCAATATGGATCCGATTGTTGCTTCTGATGAAATAAAAAATGTAAACAGGATGGCAAATTTTGAAGCGCAAGCCCTATTCTGCAGGCGCCCTGTCAGCATCCATCGATCTATTCTTGATTTTAATGGAATTGCTCATTTTCAAAGAGTTCTAAAAATTCCAATTTTGAGTTCATACAGCAACAAAGTGGTTGCTCTTTTGACGGTCTTGCAAGATTTAACCCATCACTTACATTGTTCAAAAATATTTCATCTTTATCAAAAATTCTATCCCATAAAGAAAGCCATTCAAAAAACTTTGGAGCATTTTAAATTAGAAAAATATTTCTGCGGCCAACCGACCTATCACGAAATGCGGGTTTTATTGTCGATGCGGGAAGATTCCAGGCACAAAGTGGTGGCCAAAAAACTGGAATGCGCGGACGCAACGGTGAGCAGTCATATCGCAAATCTGCAGAGCAAGTTAAAGTCAGGCGCTGTGCATGATGTGCTCTCCCAATTGCCCTCAATACCTGAAAATGAGCAGGACGCATATATCTGGATTGACTAAAAGCCTGCTTCTAGTGGAGATGATTTTTAGCATGAGCGCCATAAATATGTCAAAAGGCATCGCCGCAATACCGGATAAAACGCTCGTCTATTGTTTTGACGTTAGTCCAGCAGGGTTCGACGCAAACCAGGCCAGATCCATTCCAGAGCTCACAACAAGCGCAGCCCCCCTCTACAACCGATTGATCGAATTTGAGCGCGGCGGGATGAAACTTGAACCGGGCCTCGCTGAAAGTTGGGACATCTCCAAAGACGGGAAAGTCTATACATTCCATCTGCGGCGCGGCGTGAAATTTCACAGTACGCCTTGGTTCAAGCCAACGCGCGAATTCAACGCGGAAGATGTGCTTTTCACTTTTGAGCGGATGCGTAACCCAAATATGCCGTTCCGTAAAGCCTATCCGGTTGAATTTACTGTATTTCACCATTTTGGCTTAGACAAAGTCATTTCCAGGATTGAGGCGCTGGATGAAGGTTACGCCGTACGATTTACGCTGAATACCGTTCAGGCGCCTTTTATATTGTTTTTAGCAGCACATGCTACATCCATTCTCTCTGCCGAATACGCGGCGCAATTGCTGAAAGCAGGGAAGCCCTCTGATATCAGTTGGAAACCGGTGGGTACCGGGCCCTTTATTTTTGAAAACTACGATAAAGACGCAACGATCCGCTTCAAAGGCAATCCTGAGTACTGGAAACCCGATGAGGTGTGGTTGTCCAGGCTGATCTTTGACATCACGCCAGACGCCGCCGTGCGCGCGCAGAAGCTCAAAGCGGATGAATGTCAAGTGGCGACTCACTTACGTTCGACGGATATCCCCACGTTTGAATACGATCTCCACTTCCAGGTGCTGAAGTCGCCAGGCTTCAATATGAGCTATCTGGCCTATAACGCCACCCACAAAGCTTTGAGCGATGTGCGGGTGCGCCGCGCGCTGGATATGGCCATCGACAAACAAGCCATCATTGATCAGGTCTATGAAGGACACGCGCAAATTGCGGTGGCGCCAATGTCGCCGTTGCAATGGTCGTATGACAACACGCTGCAAGACGCGCCGCGCAATCTTGAAAAAGCAAAAGCCTTATTGAAGGAGGCAGGCTATCCAAACGGCTTTACACTTTCTTTATGGAGTCCGCACTCGATTGGTACAAATCCAAACCCGCAGTTAACAGCCGCAATGATTCAGTCAGACTGGGGAAAAATAGGCGTCAAAGCAAGGATCGCGAGCTACGAGGTGGCCGAGTACCTTAGGCGAGCCTTTAAGGGTGAGCACGATGCCTTGCTAGCTGGCAAGGTGAGTAATGTACCCGATCCTGATAATTGGCTTCAGAGTCTGAGTTCTGACGCGGCGCGCAACGGCTTCAATTTCTCAAGATGGCGCAATCAGACCTTTGACGCTTTGCTTCAGACAGCAGTTCAAAACCTCAATATCGACGAACGTACCCAGCTTTATCTCAAAGCGCAAAAAATCTTCAAACAAGAACAGCCGTTTACCCCCATCGCCTATGTAACCGACTACCAAGTCATTAATAAGCATGTAACGGGCTTCAAAATCAATCCGCTTGGCCCAACGATTTTTTCTGGGGTTGGCCTGAAATAATTTCTAGCGTTCTTATCTGTGAAGTTTCCAAAAAATCCTGTTTGAACCGTTCGCGTATCCGGTTCCCAAATATTGCATCCTCTTCATTCCAGTATTGATGAATGAGGGATGCAAGTCCATATCTCCACCCAGATTCAATGTCAAAATAGAACGCCTAGGCAACGATCATCAGATGGATCTGGCTAAAAATACATAAACGAAGATGTGGATGGACGGTTCTGGAAAAAGAAATATGCAAGAATGGTGATATGAGCACGGAATTCAGTCTAAATGATGGAGGTTTAATTGAGATGTTCCTCTAGAGGGGATGAGGGTGCGCCGCGCAGTAGATTTGTGCCCAGACTCTGATGCTGCACTGTTCAAACGCGCGGTCAAGGGTGTCATAAAATTATCCGTAGAGCCGCGCGCAGATGTTCATCGCCCGCGTGCAACGCCACTGCGGCGCGCGCGGCGGGAGGAAGCGCCTTTGCCCGTCGCCGCGCCCGCCCTTTCTGATGATTTCGAGCCTGCAGTTTTGACGGATGAGGAGGGATCGGTTTTTCCTCATCCGCATATCCGGCGTGATATCGTGCGCAAACTCCGGCGCGGCGTCTGGCGCATTGAGGCGCAACTGGATTTGCACCATATGCGCCGCTTTGAAGCGCGCGCGGCGCTCTGCGATTTTTTGCATCAAGCCGTGCAGCGCGGGCTGCGCTGTGTGCGCGTGATTCATGGCAAGGGATGGGGTTCGCCGGACGGCCAGCCAGTACTTAAAGCAAAAGTGCGTCTTTGGCTTGCGCAAATCGAGGACGTGATCGCTTTTTGTCCGGCGCGCCTGCAACACGGCGGGGAAGGGGTGGTTATTGTGTTGTTGCGTTCTCCACGAAACGCGAGGTAATCGGATATCGCCAGTCGCGTCCAAACGCGCGCGCTGTAATGCGAACGCCAGGCGGCGCCTGGCGCCGTTTATGTTCATTGGCTTTAATCAGTCGCGCGACCCGCATCACATCCTCTGTGGCGAATCCCTGCGCGATAATCTCCGGACATGGCCGGTTTTCTTCCACATAAAGATGAATGATGGCATCCAGAATCTCATACGGTGGCAAATGGTCTTGATCCCTTTGATTTGCGCGCAGTTCAGCCGATGGCGCGCGCCTCAGAATCCGTTCGGGGATGAAGTTGCGCAGCGCAAATGTATCCGCCGAATTGCGGTAATGTGCCAGCCGGTACACCCAGGTCTTTGACACATCCTTAAGCGCTGCAAAGCCGCCGGCCAGATCGCCGTATAGCGTGCAGTAACCCACCGCCATTTCGCTTTTATTGCCTGTGGTTAAAACGATCGCGCCGCTTCGATTCGATAATGCCATCAGCAGCGCGCCGCGAATCCGCGCCTGGAGATTTTCTTCCACCGTATCAATGGAAGAAGTCATGGCGTTGCGCAGCGCTGGCTTGAGCGCGCTGCGCAATGCTTCAAACACGGGCGTTATTGGAATTTCATCGTAAGTAACGCCAAGCCGGCGGATCATCTCCAGCGCGTCGATGCGCGATATTGCGGCCGTATACGGCGAGGGCATCAGAACGGCGCGCACGCGCGATACGCCGAGCGCATCGCACGCAATCGCGAGCGTCAGCGCTGAATCAATGCCGCCGGATAATCCAATTAAAACGCCTGGGAACGCATTCTTGTCCACATAATCGCGTACCCCAAGCATCAGCGCTGCATACACCTCGGCTTCGATCGGAATTGCAGGCGCAATCGGGCCGCGGATTGAAAAATCAGGCGCTGCGCCGTCTATATCCACAAGCGCCACGCCCGCGCCGAATTTCGGCATGCGGGCAACGCATTCGCCCTGCGCATTGAGAACGCAAGAGGCGCCGTCAAACACCAGCTCATCCTGTCCTCCCGCGCTATTGACATAGACAATCGGCAATCCCGTTTTCTGGGTGCGCGCGCGCAGCATCGCCATGCGTTGTGCCTCTTTGCCGATGTGATAGGGCGAGCTATTCAGGGCGAGTAATATCTGCGCGCCCGCATCGGCGGCGCGCTGCGCAACGTGCAGGCGCCAGATATCTTCGCAGATCAGAACCGCATAACCAATGCCAGCCGCGTTGAAAATAAAAGGCTGGGCGCCGCGCGCAAAATAACGTTGTTCATCAAAAACGCTGGTATTGGGCAAGAAATGCTTCAGATAGGTGCCAATGACCTGCCCGCGATGCAATACTGAAGCAGCGTTGTAGCAGGCTGGGTGCGTTGGCGGACTGGACGCCCGCGCGATACCGGAGCCAGGCCAATAAGGATGGCCGATGACGGCATAGAATCCGTCGAATGCGCTCAAACGCGCTGCCAGTTGGGTCAGCGTTCTTTCCGCTGCAATGCGAAAGGCGGGGCGCAGCAATAAATCTTCGGGCGGATAGCCGGATACAGCCAGTTCCGGAGTGATCAGAAGACGCGCCCCCTGGCGGTATGCATCCTGCGCAGCCTCCACAATGAGATCGAGATTAGCGCTGAAATCCCCTACGGTTGGGTTGAGTTGCGCAAGCGCAATGCGAACCATTATTCCGGTACGTCTGAACCGGCGGACGGCGCACGCTCCTGTTCCGCTGCGGGTGTTGCCGCGCCAGGCGAGGGTTTCATGGCGCCAAGCGCGCCCGCTGCATTCTGCGCATGATGCGCGCCGAGAAAGCTAAGCGCGAGCGTGCATATAAAAAAAACGGTGGCCAGCGCCGCAGTGGCGCGCGACAGAAAATTTGCTGATCCCGTAACCCCGAACAGACTGCCCGCCGAACCGCTGCCAAAGGCAGCGCCCATTTCCGCGCCTTTGCCCTGCTGCAGTAAAACAAGGCCGATGACGCCAAGCGCGGAAAGAAACTGGATACAGAGAATGAATATTTTGGCGATGGACATGGCGTTGTAAAAATAAGTCATTGAACGGATTTAAAAAGAATTTTTAACTGATTAGTATAAAAACCGAATGTAAAAGATAAGCTATGGAGGTTTTATGCTAACGACACATGTTACAAACGATAGCACGACACTGCTACCAAGCGCTGTGTCTGAAGTCAATCCAGATCAGCGTATCGCTGAGTTAACGCAAGATTCGGATGATACCGGCATTGATCAGCGAATTGGAATCGAAAGCGAGTCGAGCGCTTTTATTTTTCCGTCGGACTATTATGTGATCAGCGCGCAACCGATCGATGCAGTCCAGGATCAAGGCAAGTGGATGACAGTGGTGTTTAATGATGGAGAAATTCAGCACGAAAAATACAGCATGGCTCAGTTAATGGGCGATATCCCCAGTTTTACCAAGGTCGGAGCATTGCCTGGGATTGATCTGGAAAATATTAAGCATTTTAATCAGAAATCAATTGAATGGGCATTTGAGTTAGGCGCGATGAAGACAATGGATTCATCCGATCCAGTCTACCGAAAACTGCTCAAATTAGGCTCCGCAAGCGCTGCGGCTTATTTCTTTCCGGGCGTAAAACTGGAGGAAAGCCCCTTGCCAAACTATCTTATGGTTTTTTACGTACTATTCGATGATGTGGTCGATAACCCTCAATTTCAGCAGTCGACAGACTATAAAAAGAGTTCGCAAAAACGCTCAATGCATTTAAAACGGTTTTATCCACTGGAGAACTCCAGCCCGAACAGATTGATTTCCCGCTTTTTGAGCCGTTCTGCAAGCTTCTGTTAAAGCTGCGTCAACATGCCGCCTCTCTAGGCTCAATTGAACCTTTTGTGAAAGCGCTGAACAAACATATGGAGGGTTCAGCTTCGCCTCTAAATCAACGGATGAGCCTTGTCTCGCCTTCTGATGCAACCTATACATTCCTACGTGATAAAGACTTCGGGTCCAGGGCCGTATCGAAACGGGGCGACTGCTCAGGAATATCCAATTAAATGAGGACGTGACTAAAAATTTTCATTTTAGACTGTTCAATCAGCAGGCCAGTATGCATCTGGCCGCAGTGCATGAAATGCTTTCTCTCAGAAATGATATTAGAAATAATAGTTTCAATGATCTTCTGAGCAAAAGTAACGATGTGTGGACATTTCAACAGCAGAATACACAGCAGCCGGAAGGAAAGATTCCGCCTTTGCAGTGGGCGATTGATTTCACCTGTTCGCAATGCCGGAAACTGCTTGATGACATTCAGCACACAAAAAGGCATTTAACCGAAGAACTTTTTCCAGCGGATGATCAACTAAAACAATATTGTGACTCTGTCCTCTACACTTTGGACGGTCATGTTCGCTTGTATAACACTCAGGAACAGGGTATCAAAAGATACGGCACAACGCTGAACCTGGAATACCGGACCATCAACCCGGCACCCGCAATTCAGGTGATGGAAATGGTCTAAGCGCTCCTCGCGGCGGCGCAAATTTTCAGAGAATCATCCGTTTTCAACGATGCGCCGCCGATCAACCCAGCCATTTCAGACGCCCAATTCTTCTGGTCTTCTAGTGGATGTGTTTTAAGCCTACGGCTTATTTCTTACCCGATTGAGCGGATGATTTTGAAGGCGTTGGCGCTGACTTCGCGGCTGCGATTTCCCGGTCAGAAGCGTCTCGGATTTCCTTGACCGCCTGCGGCATATATTTGCCCATCAATCCATTCACCGTATCACGTCCCACTTGGTCTTGCACCTGAATAAATTTACGGCCGGCCGGGCTTTTGTAAAATTTCGTCAGGTCTTCGATTTCCTGGGTCGTGTAATACTTCGCATAGGCATCGTATTGAAACTGGACGGCATCGGCTTTGAACGCCGGCGTCATAAATACTCCGCCCGCCTGTTCAGCCAGCTTGGGCACTACGTTTTGCTGGAGGGAAGGTACCAGCGTGCGTTTTTGCTCTTCATTCAGCGTCTTGTTTTCGTTCAGCGCTTCTGAAAGCACTGCCGGCACCAGTTGCTTGGCCTGATTCTGAGCGCCGTTGCCAATCGCCGCCGCCAGCTTGTCTGCATCAATGGCGTCCAGAAGCGCTTTAATAGCCGCGCGTTTGGCCGGCTCAATCGGAGCGGGCGCAGCAGCGGTTTGGGGCGAGGTTGCGCTGGGCTGCGGTCGTTGTCCTTGCGCCAGCGCCAGCGCCGGCGCAAATACAGCCAATAAAAACCATGGTTTGCGTTGTTTTTTCATTTTGACTCCGTGTCAATAAGTTGGCGTGACGAAGGTATTTTATACTTCCAACGCTGCTTCTTCCCCAGCGATATGCTGCAATCCTGATAATGTACTCCCTTTATCAAGGTGGATCAGTGTAACACCCTGAGCCGCCCGGCCCAGCTCGCGTATTTCGCACACGCGGGTGCGGACCAGCACGCCTGCCGTGGTAATTAGCATCACCTGGCTGTCTGGATGCACCAGCGTCGCTGCAACGACCCGGCCATTGCGCGGCGTTGTCCGGATTGCAATCATACCCTTAGTACCGCGTCCGTGGCGGGCGTATTCGCGGACTGGCGTGCGTTTGCCAAATCCGTTCTCGGTTGCGATTAAAACCGACTGTTGTTCATTTTCCGCCACCAGCATCGCAATCACCCGCTGCTCTTTTTCAAGCTGCATGCCACGCACGCCGCGCGCGCCGCGTCCCATCGCGCGCACATCGTTTTCGCTGAAGCGAACGGCTTTGCCGCAGTCGGAGAATAGCATCACATCATGCTGTCCATCGGTGATTGCAGCGCCTGCCAGATAATCCTCTTCGTCCAGCTTTACCGCGATAATGCCTTTTTTCATCGGACGGCTGAATTCGTCCAGCGGCGTTTTTTTGACAGTGCCCAGCGCAGTGCTCATCAAGACATATTGGCGTGCATTAAATTCCTTAACGGGAAGTACAGCGGTAATTTTTTCATCCGGCGCGAGCGGAAACATATTCACAATGGGCCGTCCGCGCGACTGGCGCGAACCAAGCGGCACTTCATAGACTTTGATCCAATAGACGTGACCGCGATCTGAAAAGCACAGCAGAGAATCGTGCGTATTGGCAATAAAGAGGTTTTCGATCCAATCGTCTTCCTTAATTGCAATGGCTTGTTTACCGCGCCCTCCGCGCTTTTGCGCGCGGTATTCATCCAGCGGCTGAGACTTGATATAACCCGTATGAGAAATGGTCACCACCCGATCTTGCGGCGTAATCAAATCTTCGCGGCTCAAATCTTCTGTATTGAACTCGATTTGAGAGCGTCGCGCGTCGCCAAACTCCTGTTTTAGAGCCCTCAGCTCATCGCCAATGAGGGCGCTGATGCGTTCGGGCCTGGCCAGAATATCGAGCAGATCCGAAATTTTCTCGACCATCGCGCGGTATTCGGAGACGATTTTGTCCTGCTCAAGCCCGGTTAACCGCTGCAGGCGCATCTGCAAAATTTCCTGCGCCTGCGTTTCCGAGAGCGCATAAGCGCCGTCCGGCCGAAGCCCAAACTCTGCGTCCAAATCCGGCGGTCGGACCGCGGCGCCGCCGCCCGCCGATAGGCGCTCAACGCGCGCGAGTAAATCGCGTACCAGAGGCGAAGGCCACGGCCTTGCCATCAGCGCTTGTTTTGCTTCAGCGGGCGTCTGCGCCGTTTTAATCAGCGCAATGAAAGTATCGATATTCGCCAGCGCTACCGCCAGCCCTTCCAGCACGTGGCTCCGCTCGCGCGCGCGCCGCAACTCGAAGCGGGTTCGGCGCGTGATGACTTCGCGCCGGTGCGCCAGAAAATACCCCAGTATCTGCTGCAGATTCAGCAATCTGGGCTGACCGTCAACCAGCGCCACCATATTGATCCCGAAGGTGTCTTGAAGCTGGGTCTGTTTATATAGATTGTTCAGTACCACTTCGGGCACTTCGCCACGCTTGAGTTCAATCACCGCGCGCATTCCGCTTTTGTCGGATTCATCCCGGATATCCGAAATCCCTTCCAGCTTTTTTTCATTGACCAGCGCCGCCATGCGCTCAAGCAGAACGCGCTTGTTGACCTGATAAGGCAGTTCATCGATGATGATCGCGTGGCGCTGTCCGCGGTCGATGTCTTCAAAATGCGTCTTGGCGCGCATCACGACCCGGCCCCGTCCGCTCCGGTATCCCTGATGAATGCCGGCGGCGCCGTAAATAATGCCCGCGGTTGGAAAATCCGGTGCGGGCACAATCGCAATCAATTCATCTATCGTCGCATCGGGCTTTTTCAGCAGATATAAGCAGGCATCGACAATTTCGTTCAGATTATGCGGGGGAATATTGGTGGCCATGCCGACCGCAATGCCGGACGAACCATTCATCAGCAGGTTGGGCGCGCGCGCGGGCAGGACCACCGGCTCACTTTCATGACCGTCGTAATTGGGCGCGAAGTCAACCGTTTCCTGATCAATATCGGCCAATAATTCATGGCCGATTTTTGCCATCCGGATTTCGGTATAACGCATTGCGGCCGGGTTATCGCCGTCAACCGAGCCAAAATTGCCCTGGCCGTCGATTAACCGATAACGCAGCGAAAAATTCTGCGCCATGCGTACAATCGTGTCGTAGGCGGCGGTATCGCTATGCGGGTGATATTTACCAATGACATCGCCGACAATGCGCGCGGATTTTTTATGGGGACGGTTCCAGTCATTATTCATCAGATGCATCGCATACAGCACGCGGCGATGCACGGGTTTCAGGCCATCGTAGACGCTTGGCAATGCCCGCCCGACGATGACGCTCATCGCATAATCGAGATAGGAACGCCGCATTTCCTCCTCAAGAGAAACCGGCAATGTCTCTTGAGCGTAGTGTTCCTGATCCATATTGACTGGCTTTTGACTTAAAACGGAGGTGCGAGAAGCGGCGAGAAAGAGCTTAAATGTAAAATTTTAGAGCATTTTTCAGTGAGACTGCATAAGGAGCGAGCGCGAAGCGACGCCGTGCAAGCCGCTGAAAAATGCTCTAGCATGTGTCCCGTTCCGGCTTAGGCCATAGAAAGCGCCCGCGGACGAACACATCCCGATCTGCCGCGCTTTTCCGTTGCGTCCTTGAGACATTTTTTCAAGGATATCCCGCCTCGCGGGATATTTCCGCGACCTGAGCGCACACTATGGCAGAATGCGCAATGCAATCAAAAGGTGTACGAAGCGCAGAGGGCACTCTACAGTTTATTTGATTCAATCTTCCGAAAGGAGAAAAGCAATCATGAACAAATTTTTCAGGCTGGCATTCGCTGTGGCCGTCGCGGTAGCCATCACCGGGCCCGCTTCGGCGCAATCCGTGCCTGCATCAAAGCAGGATATCAACGATAACTGGGTGAATGGCACAGGCGAGCAGGTATGGATGAACGGCACGCATGAGCTGTGCTGGCGCAATGGTTTCTGGACGCCTGCGACTGCCAATCAAGGATGCGATGGCGCGCTTGTTGCGGAAGAGCCTGCGCCCCCTCCAGTTGCGCCGCCTCCAGTTGCGCCGCCTCCGCCCAAAATGATTAGCCAGAAAGTCAAATATCAGGCGGAGACTCTGTTTGATTTTGATAAAAGCGTGCTGAAACCGGAAGGCCGGGCGAAACTCGATGATCTTGCTGAAAAAATCAAAGGCATTGATCTTGAAGTCATTGTAGCGACGGGCCATACTGACCGAATTGGCACTGATAAATACAATGACGCCCTTTCTGCGCGGCGCGCCCAGGCAGTGAAAGCCTATCTGGTTCGCAGAGGCATCGATGCGAAACGCACGTATACCGAAGCAAAAGGCAAACGCAATCCGGTGACAACGGGCTGCAATCAGAATCTGAAAACGCAGCGTCAAGCGTTGATTGCCTGCCTTGCGCCGGATCGCCGGGTGGAAGTGGAAGTCGTTGGAACGCGGACGATCACACAGGTGATACCGCCCCAATCTTCAGGTCAAGGCGTGTCCCCCGCGCAACCGGATAGCGCATCCGAGCGCAACGCTGTTGAGCCGCCTCCACAGCCCAAAAAATAAAAGTGGGCAAAAGCCCTGCCAAGGCAGGGCTTTTTTTGCTCTAATTTTTATGGTGATCAATGCCGATCCACAAGAATTGCATCAGTTTGGCGCGCTTGCGCATCGCTGGTGGGACCCAGAGGCCGAATTCAAATTATTGCACCAGCTGAATCCGGTTCGCCTGAGCTGGATTGATCACTATGCGCGCTTGCATGGCGGACGCGTTCTTGATGTGGGTTGCGGCGGGGGCATTCTCTGCGAATCAATGGCGCAACTGGGCGCGCGCGTTAAAGGAATCGATTTATGCGCCGAGTCGCTCAGCGCTGCTGAGCTGCATCGGCTTGAGACAGGCGTATCGGTGGATTATGAAAAAGTGAGCGCAGAATCTCTGGCAGCGCGCGAACCCGGCCACTATGATGTCGTGACATGCATGGAAATGCTTGAGCATGTACCCGATCCCGCCGCCATCGTCGCGGCATGCGCAACGCTTGTGAAACCCGGCGGATGGGTCTTTTTTTCAACTTTGAACCGCACGCCTAAAGCCTATCTGCTTGCGGTCATCGCTGCGGAATATCTGCTTCGCATACTGCCGCGCGGCACTCATGACTATGCACGGTTTATCCGTCCTTCTGAGCTGGCCGCCTCCGCGCGCGCTGCGCATTTGCGCGTTCATGTGATTTCCGGACTCAGTTATTCTCCGCTCAGTCCATGTTTTACCTTATCCAAAGATACTGCGGTGAATTATATGCTGGCCTGCGTCCGCGCGTCTTAACAGGAGTTTCGCAATGCGCAAAGCGCAACTAAAGGACAATCCAGCCCTGCCGGATGCTACGCCGCCGCTGAACTATGAGGCGGCGCTGGCTGAACTGGAAGCGCTGCTCGCGCGGATGGAGGAGGGGCATTTGAGTCTTGAGGATTCGCTCGCGGCATACCGGCGCGGCACGGCGTTGATTGCCTATTGCCGCGCGCAACTTGAGCATGTTGAACAACAGGTGCGCGCGCTCGACGGTGAAGCGCTGCAAGCGTTCCGGGCGGATGAGGGCGCGCTCCTCAATTCTGAATCATAGTGTCGCCTGGGCCGGGATATGAATGAAATGACGCCCAGCTTCGAGCAGTGGCGCAGCCTAAGGCTTGCGCGCATTGAGCGCGCGCTCGATGTGGCTCTGCCGCCTGCAAATACGCGGCTGCATCAAGTGATGCGTTACGCCGTGCTGGGGAACGGTAAGCGTATCCGGCCCTTGTTATGTGTCGCCGCGGGCGAATGGGCCGGCGCGCCGGATCATGCGCTCGATGCGGCCGCCGCTGCGCTTGAAATGATGCACGCGTATTCGCTGGCGCACGACGATCTGCCTTCAATGGATAACGATAGAGTGCGGCATGGCAAACCCGCGCTGCATCTTCGATATGATGAAGCGGCCGCCATATTGGCCGGTGATGCTCTGCAAACGCAGGCTTTTATGACCTTAATTGAAGGCGAACTGGCGCCATTGCAATGCGCGGCGCTGGTGCGCGAGCTGGCAACCGCCAGCGGTTCGGCAGGTATGGCGGGCGGTCAGGCAATGGATATCGAAAGCGCCGGCGCGCATCCAACGCATGCAGCGCTTGAAAAGATGGCGCGCATGAAAACCGGCGCGCTCCTTCGGGCGGCGGTGCGCATGGGCGCGTTATGCGCCGCATCTCCTACGGAGAACGCGGATATTCCGCCGTTTCCGGAAGCGCTTGAGCGTTACGCCAGCGCGATCGGTCTTGCGTTTCAGATGGTCGACGATATTCTGGATGCCGTTTCCGATTCCGAGACGCTGGGCAAAACCGCTGGCAAAGACGCGCGCGACCGTAAACCGAATTATGTATCGATCCTTGGACTGGCCGCTTCCCGCGCGCAGGTTGAACAATTGCGCAACGCGGCGCTCGCGGCGCTCGCGTCATTGCCATCCTCCGACCAGAAACCCGCGCATCGGCTGGCGCAGTTGGCTGATTTCATCGCCAAACGCGCCTATTAGAGTGTTTTTCAGCGGCTTGCCCTGCGTCACTTCTGCGTGTTCGGTATTCGGGATCGCTGCGGGGTCGCATCCATCGCGCTGCGCGCGACGGAACCTGCTCCGCCCGCATCGATCCCCATACTGTCTTCGCGCTCGTTCCTTGTGCAATCTCGCTGAAAAACACTCTAAACCATGACTAAATATCCATTGCTTAAAACGATTGACGATCCCGCCGCGCTGCGTTCGCTCGACCGGCGCGCGCTCAAACAGCTGGCCGACGAACTGCGCGCCTTTGTGCTGGAAAGCGTCTCGCGCACCGGCGGGCATTTATCGTCTAATTTGGGCACGGTCGAGCTGACCATTGCCTTGCATTATGTATTCAATACACCGCACGACCGCATCGTGTGGGATGTCGGACACCAAACCTATCCGCATAAAATTTTGACTGGACGGCGCGCCGCGATGGCGACGCTACGCCAGCAGGGCGGACTGTCCGGGTTCCCGCGCCGTTGTGAATCTGAATACGATGCATTTGGCACCGCGCATTCGAGCACTTCCATTTCGGCTGCGCTTGGCATGGCGCTCGCGAGCCGCTTAAAAGACGAATCCAGATTTTGCATCGCGGTGATTGGCGACGGCGCGATGTCAGCCGGAATGGCCTTTGAAGCGATGAACCATGCCGGCGTCTGCGATGATTTACCTCTGATTGTGGTGCTGAACGACAATGATATGTCGATTTCCCCCGCGGTCGGCGCGTTGAACCGTTATCTGGCGCGGCTGATGTCCGGTCGCTTTTATGCGGCGGCGAAAAAAGGCGTCGAGACGGTGCTGCGCGTCGCGCCGCCGGTGTTGGAATTTGCGCGGCGCTTTGAAGAACATGCGAAAGGCATGGTCGTGCCAGCCACGCTGTTTGAAGCGCTGGGTTTTAACTACATCGGTCCGATAGACGGGCACGATCTCGATTCGCTGATTCCAACATTGAATAATCTCAAAGCGCTTAAAGGGCCGCAATTTCTGCATGTGGTGACCAAGAAAGGGCAAGGTTACAAGCTGGCCGAAGCCGATCCGGTGCTCTATCACGCGCCGGGTCAATTCAATCCGCTCGACGGCGTGCAGCCGAAATCGGCGCGGCGCTCCGCTGCGCGCAAAACGTATACACAGGTATTTGGAGAATGGTTGTGCGAAGCGGCGGCGCGCGATGCGCGCATTGTCGGGATTACGCCCGCAATGCGCGAAGGTTCAGGCTTGGTCGAGTTTGAGCGACGTTTTCCAGAGCGTTATTACGATGTGGGCATTGCCGAGCAGCACGCGCTGACCCTTGCCGGCGGGCTGGCGGTTGAAGGCTTGAAGCCGGTGGTGGCGATTTATTCCACCTTTTTGCAGCGCGCCTATGACCAGCTTATCCACGATATTGCGCTGCAGAAACTGCCGGTGGTGTTTGCAATCGACCGCGCCGGCGTGGTCGGCGCAGACGGCGCAACGCATATGGGCGCGTATGATCTCGCCTTTCTGCGCTGCATTCCCAATCTGACGGTGATGGCCGCTTCCGACGAAAACGAGTGCTGGCAGATGCTCAATACCGCGGCGCAACTCAATGGGCCGGCGGCGGTGCGTTATCCGCGCGGCTCAGGGCCGGGCGCACCGGTTTTCAAACATGCGCGTGCGTTGCCGATAGGCCGCGGCGAGATGCGGCGCGAATCCGCGCAGCCGTGCGGCCAGCGGATTGCGATTCTTGCATTTGGCACGATGGTCGCGCAGAGTCTGATCGCGGCCGAGCAGCTCGATGCCAGCGTGGCGAATATGCGCTTTGTCAAACCGCTGGATCAAACGCTCGTCGTCCAGTTGGCGCAAACCCACGACGCGCTGGTCACAGTTGAAGAAGGCTGCGTGATGGGCGGCGCGGGTTCGGCGTGCATCGAATCTCTGCTCGCGCATGGCATTGAGCGCCCGATGCTGCAACTCGGATTGTCAGACCGCTTTATCGATCATGGCGATCCAGCCCGCTTGCTCACGGACCACGGTTTGGACGGTGAAGGCATTGCGCAAGCCATTCAAAACCGTTTTTCTTCTGCGGCGCAGCGTTTTTCCAAGCGGGTAGCCTAGAGCATTTTTCAGTGAGATTGCTACTGGCGCGAGCGCGCAGCAACACAGTGCCAGCCGCTGAAAAATGCTCTAAACAACAGGATTCGAAAAGCGGCGCGCAATATACCACTGTTGCGCAATCGAAAGCATATTATTCACGACATAATACAAAACCAGACCCGCCGGAAAAAAGAAGAACATCACTGAAAACGCCAGCGGCATGAAGAGCATCATTTTTGCCTGCAATGGATCAGGCGGCGTCGGATTCAGGCGTGTCTGGATAAACATTGTCGCGGTCATCAACACCGGCAGAATAAAATAAGGATCGGGCCTGGATAAATCCCGAATCCAGCCAAGCCAGGGCGCGCCGCGCATTTCCACGGAGGCGAGCAATACCCAGTACAAGGCGATAAACACGGGAATCTGGATTAAAACCGGCAAACATCCGCCAAAGGGATTGACCTTTTCCGTTTTATAGAGCGCCATTAACGCGGCATTCATTTTCTGCGGGTCGCCTTTGAATTGCTCGCGCAGGGTTTGCATCCGCGGCGTGATTTTTCTCATCCGCGCCATGGAACGGTAACTGGCCGCGGATAAAGGAAAGAATGCCGCCTTGATCAGGAGCGTCAGCACAATAATAGACCAGCCCCAATTTCCCAGCAGGCTGTGAATTTTCTCAAGCAGCCAGAACAGCGGCTTGGCGATCAGCGTCATCCAGCCGTAATCCTTGACTAACTCCAGACCCGGCGCGATGCGCTCCAGCATTCGCTCTTCCGCCGGGCCGGAAAAAAGACGGGAACGCGCTTCAATGCTTTGTCCAGGTTCAACCGTTTGCAGATTCTGTTTGGCGCCGACGCGATACAGGGATGGACCGAGCTTGCCGACATACATCTCCCGCGGCGTGCCTTGCGGGGCGATCCACGCCGATGCGAAATGGTATTGCGTCATCGCAATCCAGCCGTTGTCTGCCTGAGCTGTGTATTCAGCCTTGCCTTTATCAATATCGCCAAAGGAAATTTTCTGGAGACGCTGCTGGGCGGTATACACTGCCGGGCCGATAAAAGTATGCGAGAAACGCGGCGCCTCGACCGGCGCGTTATCGCGCACCAGCTCTGTATATAACGCTGGCCTCACTGCGGTTGCGCCCGCATTGATGATTTGATGACGCACATCCATCACATAACTGCCGCGCGTGAATCTATAGGTTTTAACCAGTTGAACGCCGCCTTTGACGGGCGATTTAAACTGTACCTCCAGCGTATCCGCGCCGTCCGTGAGTTCGCGCGGACCCGGCTGCACCGTAAATAGATCATGGTGATTGGGAAAGGCGTCCCCGGATGGGCCTCCGACTAGACCGGTGCGCGCAAGATAGGTATGCGCGGGCCTTTCATCAAACAGGGTCATAGACAGAGAGCTTTTTTCAGTGCCCCCAGGCCGAACTAGCCTCAGTTTGGAGAGTGTTCCGCCGCGCGTATCGATCTGGATATCGTAGACATCCGTTTTAACGTGGACTTTTTCGCCTGCCGGCGCGCCAGGTTGATCTGGCGCGCGGTTTTCGGAAACGGGCGGCAGATCAGCGGTTCGTGTATTTGAAGAGCGGATTCCGGAAGTTTGCGGAGATGTGGCGCTTGGGAAAAACAGGGATGAACGGCCATGCTCGCGTTGCCAGTTGTCAAAAAGCATCACGAGCGAAATGGTGAAAATGATCCACAAAACAGAGCGCTTAACATCCATTGACAGGGTTCTCTTTAACAAATGTTTTAAATGGCGGCATCGGATTTGAACGGATAGGATTCAGGGACGGGATCAAAGCCGCCGGCTGAAAAGGGATGGCAGCGGCAGACTCTCTTGAATGCAAGCAGGCTGCCGCGCGCTGCGCCGTACTGCTTAATTGCGTGATGCGCATAATCTGCGCATGAAGGCATAAAGCGGCAACGGTGACCCAGCATTGGGCTGAATGCGAATTTGTAGCAGCGCAGCAGTGCAAGAAGCAGGGTGTGCATGAGGAAATGGAAAATTAAGTTGCGCGAATCTATGGTTTTAAGTCTGTGTTATCCGCCTGAGGGCGGCGGCGAATAATATTTCTATTTCGTCACGGCACATTTTTTTCAGCGCAGGCGATGATGCGCTCCGGAACGCTTGTTTATCCAAGCGGCGGTATAGCCTGAGCAGAATATCCCAGCCAAAAAGCTGGGCGCGACGAACCCGGAATATTTCGCGTCCAAGCCGTTTAATCAGCGCGCGGCTGACCGCGCGCGGCGCAGCCTTGAGGCCAACGACGAGGCCAATGCGGGCCGCTTTGCACGTGCGGCGTCCATAAAGGACAAAATGCGCAGTGCGTTCCCAGGGACGCAAGCGAAAAGCGGATGAAAACTCATCCGCTTTTAAAAGCCTTGCATTTTGGGGTAAGGGAGCGCGAACGCGCTCATTGATCATACCTAAACCGATAGGCGTTTACGTCCTTTCGCGCGCCGCGCATTGATGACTCTGCGCCCCCCCCCTGTTTTCATACGGGCGCGAAAACCGTGGGTGCGTTGACGGCATATCACTGAAGGTTGATAAGTGCGTTTCATATTTTTCTGCTTGTGATTCAGTCAAATCCTTTTATTTAAACAACTTTTAGGCTAAGCGTCAATAGTGCACAGGCTCTATTTTTTCAGACCGACCCCATAGAAAACCGTTGCGCCGAACATATAACCTTTGAAGCCAGTGACATTTTTATTGAGTACATAATAGTTGATCGGATACGCAATTGCTGTATAGGGCTGCTCGCTCTTGAAAATTTTCTGCGCTTTGAGATAAAGCGCCGTGCGCTGGCCGATATCAAGCGTGCGCACCGCCTGCTCAAGCAGCGCATTAAATGCTCTGGCCTTGCTGCCTTCGCACCATTGCGAGAAGTTGCTGCCGCGCATTGCGCGGCAACCCAAGGACCATTGCATCGGCGGCAGCGGCGCGACCCCTGCCTGCGCGTGGCCGAAATGCACAGCATCGATAGTGGCCTTCTTATCGATGACCATATCGAGTGCGCGCCGCATGTCCACATTGTCAAGCGGCGGATGTTTGACGTTGTATGCCAGCAAATTAAGGGCGAAATTCCTGTTCTCGCCGCCGATGACTTGAAGATGCGGGTGGGTCTTCAACTCGGCATATGGCGTAATCGCAAACACCAGCCGGGAGAGCTGTACATCCTCCGGTGTCCAGTCGTCTGGACTGCCCTTGAAATGGATCGTCGCGTCTTTGAGATATTTCTCAAAAATAAACGGCCCGGTTCCAATGGGTTTCTGTTTGATTTCGGGCACTTTGTCTGCCTTGAGCAATTGACCTGCATATTCAGCAGAGTAAATAGAGGCCGCCGGGACCGCAAAACTGCCGAGAAAAGGCTCACTGGCAGACTTCAGCGTAAAACGCACGGTATAGGAATGTGGAGGACCCACGGCTTCGACTTTCTCAATATTGTCAAAGCCAAAGAATTCCGCGCCTGGAAATTCAGACGGATAAGCCTTGCGAAACGGCATATCCGGGTCGAGCATGCGCCTGAAAGTGAAGACTACATCCTTGGCATTGAACTCACGCGAGGGCGTGAACCAGGGCGTGGTATGGAACTTCACGCCATGCCGGAGAATAAAGGTATAGACCCGGCCGTCGGGGGAAATCTTCCATCGCTTGGCAAGCGCAGGCCCCAGTTTCGTAGTGCCGCGCTCGTATTGCACCAACTGGTTGTAAATCGTGCCGCCAGAAGCCGTATAGTCGGTGCTTGACGCATACTGCGCTACATCAAATCCGGCTGGAGCGCCTTCAGAGCAATAGACGAGCGTCCTGCCCTTTCCTGCAAGCGCCGCGTTCAGCGATGAAAGCCCGTTGAACGCGCCTGCCTGTGCGCGATGAGGCGCAATCAGCGCGGCGGTTGTCAGAATAGCAGCCGCTGAAAAATGCGCTAGCTTCAGGAAGAAAGATAGGGTGTGCATGACAGCCGCCTATGAGGGTGATTCATACGAATAGCATAGGGGCTGTCGCTGAATTATTTAAGATGAAAAGACCACTATGAAGCCGAGCGCGCCGCGCGGCCCATCCCTCGAAACAGCGGTCCGGGTAGATGGCTCTATGCAAATCAGGCTATCTCTACCGCATATTCAGGTTTCTTTCCGGAAGACTCCCCTTTCTCTTCTTCCAACGCTGGCTGCACTGCAGGCTGTGGTTTAAGAAGCGCTGTCAGCCTGGTCCAATGTTTTTCTTCCATCTTGCTGAAGTCATTGAAACAGACGGCATGCAGAATATCCAACAGAACACGGAGTTCTTCTATACGTGCAGAGATTCTGGGGTCCTCTTCTATTTCTTGAGATTCATGCACGTCAAGAGAAGGCGTGGCGCTGGCTAAAGGGATGTGACCGGGAACGCTTTGTGTAGCAGAACAGTCGGAATGCGCAGATAAATGGTCAGCGCTGGAATCATTAACAGCCTTGGAATTTTCCGCGGAGAAGCGAATGTCGCCTAGAAATTTGAGACAGTTTTCGAGGACCTCTGCACATGCACCTGGGCTGAGTTGCGACGCTATTTTTTGCGCCTGTTGCTTTACATCCTGTTCAGGGTCGATTCCAAACGTGCTGAAAAGTTCGTTCATCTGAGCGTCTAGGTTCCGTATTCTGGCGAGCAGGTAGGCATCTTGCGCATCTACAGTTATGTAGTGGTTGTTCACCAAATTTTTCACACTCGTCTCTACCCGCGTTCCTCCGAAAACACAGCCAGTTATTTTATTAAGGCTATCTATAATTACGGAGTCCGCATACTCCCCTGCAGAACTTGCAAGGGTTTGGATCACGCCATATTCTCTTGGCGTTACGTCGGTATTTGCATTACTTACTGTTGGCAACATAGGACTACTCCTTCTGTTAGATCATTTCTCAAAAAATCTCAAATTCTAAAATGCTGCTACGCTGCCACTTTATCTGTACGATAGATTTAGCCTATTTTAAGAAGTGCTCCAGTTTGTTATGCATCATCCCGGTACAAATTTACATGAGGCGGCTTCAGCAAATAATAGACGGTAAAGCCCGGAGCAGCAAATATCAGAAAGAGGCAAAATGTTACAACGTAAAACGGCCAGCGCTGACTAAATACAGCGCCCGCGCGCGCCTCAAGCACGCGGCTAACGGCTCCTACGATGCAATAAAAGGCCAGCAGTTCTGCCAGTTGCCAACCCAAATGTTTGCGAACGCCTTCACATCGGCGCGGTATCGGCAAACATCCCAGCATGCGTTGGGTGAGAAAGGGTACATTGGCCAACACAAAGGCCAGCAATACAATGAATATCCCTGCCGGTGACATGATTTAAATTGTTTCAAAAATCAATTCATCAGAATCGATTGAATGGTTTGTTGTATGACTTGCTCAATCCCGCGCTTCCACGCGGGCGCCTCATGTGCGCCCCGAAGGCTGCCGCAGCGATCAAGCAGGGTACGAACGCGGGCGGCGTCTGTCTTCCCAGACCGAAATAACGCTTCAAAAAACCCTTTGAATTGCCTCAGCGTCATCGGCACAATGTTGAGCTGCATTTTGACATCGTTCCGAGTGTACCAAACGCCAATCCGAAATGTTTCGGCCGTATTTGAGTCGATACGGTTCGCAATAAACAGGCCATACACCGGCTTGCCCGGACATTCTGCGTAGTGAACCGCCAAGTCAGCCACATGGCGGCGCACTGGCTCTCCCTCGGAGGCTTCCTGGCGCGAATTGTCGGTTAACGTCACCTCGACCGCAATGACGTAGTCATCGAACTCAAAAATGAGAGCTGGACCGTTGCCAGGGGCAGTGCAGACAGGCAAAAAATCCTGGTCAATCTTGAAACGCCGCGCATCAAAAGGTTTATTTAACAAACTGTTGATAGCGAGAAAGGCCCGCCACAACACCCTCCAGCACCGCGCGCGCTGAATCTTTATGGTCAGTCGGCAAAGTTGCGCCATTGCATAGCGTGACAAAATACAAACGATTGGAATCTGGAAAATGGAATTCCTGAATCAGCTTTTCGACAAAAATGAAATCGCCTGGCTGCGCATGTTCATTTAATACCACCTTGTGTCAGCGCACACAATCGTGGTTGTTCGCAAGCACTCTGCAGCGGCTTTAAGCAATGCTGCGTCCAGGATTTTTGGATTTTTGTAATGCCCGAACGGCACATTGAACTGGCCTTGACGATTCACACGGTCAAACCATTAAAGCATGTTTTATTCAGGAAGAGCGTGCGAGCGGCCGCTTTGGAGAATGACCGGAATGCGCTTTGTAACAGGCACCATTATGAATATAATGTGTGATGTATTGCGTACATACACGCCGACATCAGCGGCCCCGGCAGAAGTCCCAGCGCAAGCGCCGCGACGCCGTTCATCATGAGCAGCGCGTTCGCGCTAGATGAGGGCATGACCGGCGCGTGTTCTTGCGGCGCATCAAAATACATGAATTTAACGACGCGCAGATAGTAAAACGCGCCGATGAGCGAAGTGAGCACCGCAAGCGCGGCGAGCCAGACTGAACCGGTGTTCATCAATGCCTGCAGAACGGCGAATTTGGCGTAAAAGCCAGCGGTCGGCGGGATGCCGGCCAGCGAAAACATCATCAGCAGCATTACAACCGCCAACATTGGATGACGCTGGCTTAAACCTTTCAAATCATTCAGTTGATCCGCTTCAGATCCGCGTCGCGATAGAGCGAGTATTACGCCGAAGCTGCCCAGCGCCGTCAGTGCATAAATCAGGCTATAAAACATCGCCGCGCCATACGCATTGGTCGCACCATTGGTTTGTCCATCGACAACGCCAGACAATACGCCGATCAGCACAAACCCCATTTGCGCAATCGCGGAATACGCCAGCATCCGCTTGATGTTGGATTGCATCAGTCCGGCCAGATTTCCAATCACGAATGACAACGCAGCGAAAATGAGGAGCATCCGCTGCCAATCCTCTGCAAGAGGCAATAGGCCAGACGCCAATATACGCAGACTCCACGCAAACGCCGCCGCTTTAGGCGCGCCGCCAATCAGCAAGGTCAGCGCCGTCGGCGCGCCCTGATAAATATCCGGAATCCACATATGAAAGGGCGCGACGCCTAATTTAAAGGCAACGCCCGCAATGACGAACACAACGCCGAACAGCAAGATCGTCGTATTGATATGGCCCCTCATCAACGCATGGGACACTTCGCCTAAACCCAGCGCGCCGGTTGCGCCATAGATCATTGAAGTGCCATACAGCAAGACGCCGGACGCCAGCGCGCTGAGCACGTAATATTTGATCGCTGCTTCAAGCGAATGCGTGGAATCCTGACGCAGCGCGATCATCGCAATCAGCGGCAAAGACATCAGTTCAAGGCCGAGATAGAGCGTCAGAAAATGCGCGCCTGAAATCATCACGCACTGCCCGATCAGGGAGCACATCGCGAGCATGAGCAAATCGCCGCGTAATAGATTACGCGCCTCAAGATAGGCGCGCGAATACACCAGCGTTACGGCAAAACCCGCGGCGACAGCCGCTTTCATCACGTTCGCAAACGGATCGATGACCACCATTTTTGAAAAGAAAACATAGTGTTGCGTATCCAGCGCGGCGAGCAGCGCGTAACCGGATGCCGCCAGGATAGACGCGCCTAACGCAATGGCGTAGGTGCGGCGGCTTGCGCGGGAGGGCGCAGCCTCCCCATCCGTCAAATGGACTGCAACGGTTTCGTTGACAAGCGCGAATAAAACGCACAGCAGCAGGACAGCGTCAGGCAAGAGGGGTAAGAGGGCAGTGATCACGATGGTTCAGATCTCTTTAAGCAAGCGTATGAAACAATGGCATAGCCCCGTATAGGGGCGCATCAGCGCAAAGCTCAGGATTTAAGGCGCGTACGCCAGAGCTTTGGTCATAGATGATCTGATGACTCAGACACAGCGCTTCTTGCCAAAGTCTGCTTTCAAACGCCGGCGTTCCATCTGACAGAGGGTTCAGAAGCGTGCGGCGGAAAGGGGGCCATTGTGCATGCGAGCACACGTTGAAATGCATGCAATACTTGGCCAATGTAGCGATGACAAGCGCGAGTATTTCAACAAACGCTTCTGTTTGAGCGCGCATCGGATGGCGCATCAGAAATTCCGCGAAGCTGACGGCCGAAACTTCTTGATCAGGGGATTTGCGGATCAACTCCGTGAGCGTCATCACATTCTGCAAACGTTCCCTCCGATCCGGATGCGAAAGCCACTGTGCGCAGCACGCATCGATCTTTAAGCGCAACCCATTGTCCGTTGCTTCAAGCGGAAAGGCAGCGCGCCAATGAATGCCGTTGTCTCGCAGAATGGCAATCCACTCGCTGCGCTTGATGCGCGGCGTGCGCATATCCCGGATGACGCGCTCCATGATGCAGGCAAGGTCGCGCACGGCGCGCTCATCACTGGCATACGCAGCCCGTAATCCAGCGGGCAATTTCGCAGTGCGGCGCGGCGCATGCCCTTGCAAAGCAATCCGGTAATGGGGCAGTTGCAGCAACGTGTTCAGGAATAAGCACTGGACAAACTCGCGCTCTTTTTCAGACGGTTTTGCCATCCATAATTGCCGGATTAACCGTAAACCCCACGCTTGCATCAGGGCCGCGTCTCCGCGCGCTATATCAAGCTGGTCGGCTCTGAGCGCTCGTTTGAACGCTTCTGAAAATTGCGCCCGCCAATCCGGAGGCAGCATCCAGAACAGCTTTTCCAGCCATGTTTCCCGTTTTCGCTCGATACGCGGCACATATTCGCCAAAACGGGCGTGATAGGCGCGGTTGACCTGGCTTAACTGACGCAGGTCATGCATATTCAGACGGGTCATAAAAGAGACTTCCGTCGTGCTGAGGTTTGCCAGCGCGAGCGGCAGATCGACTGAAATAACCGTTGATTCGTCTTCGGACGCAGGATTGAGCGCGTCATCTGCGTGATTCGGGGCGGATGCGCTGTGTTCCAGTTCAGCCGGCTGAGAAACCGAGCTAGGGAAGATAAAAGCAGGGAATAAGGAAGAAAGGGACAGCACCGCAGGATATATTTAAACCAAAAGGTATAAATTATCCTTTGATTCAACCAGAAACGCCAAGCCGCCGCATCGGAAAATAACGCGCGTCCCTTCACGGCAATTTTGACTGCGACGTGTGCGTGAGCAGATGTGAAACCGATGCGTGCATGACGTTGGTCAGCGGTTTTGGATACAGGCCGATCAACAGTACGCCCGCGGCGAATGCCAGCAGCAAGCCAGATTCACGCCGGTTAAGGTCGGTCAATTGCGCGACGCGCGCATTGGCCACCGCGCCGAATTGCACGCGCTTGTACATCCACAATGTATACGCTGCACTGAGAATCAGCGTTAACGCTGCCAGCAGGCCGATCCAGAAGTTAAACCGGACCGCGGCCAGAATCACCATGAATTCGCCAACAAAGCCTGAAGTGCCTGGCAGTCCGCAATTCGCCATCGAGAACAGCAGCGATAACGCGGCGAATTTCGGCATCACGTTGACAACGCCGCCGTAATCGGCGATCTGGCGGCTATGTATTCGGTCGTACAGCACGCCAATGCATAAAAACATCGCGCCGGAGACAAAGCCGTGCGAAATCATCTGCACCAGCGCCCCTTCCATCGCCAGCGCATCAAACAGGAAAAAACCGAGAGTGACAAAGCCCATATGCGCAATCGACGAATACGCAACCAGCTTTTTCATATCGCTTTGCGCGAGCGCAACCAGGCCGATATAAATGACTGCAATCAGCGATAGAACAATCACGAAAGGCGCGAGCAGACGGCTCGCATCGGGCACAATCGGCAGCGAAAAGCGCAGAAAACCATACGCGCCGAGCTTGAGCATGATTGCTGCCAGCACGACCGAACCGCCGGTCGGCGCTTCGACGTGCGCATCGGGCAGCCAGGTATGCAGCGGCCACATCGGCACCTTGACCGCAAAAGCCATAAAGAAGGCGCCAAACAACAGCAACTGCGGCGGCATCGGAAGCGGCAGCCGCTGCCAGTCCGCCAGCGCGAACGAACCCGATTGCGTATATAGATACAGCAGCGCCAATAGCATCAGCAGCGAGCCGAGCAGTGTGTAGAGGAAAAACTTGAAGGCCGCATAGACGCGCTTCTGGCCGCCCCAAATGCCGATGATGAGAACCATCGGAATCAGCGTGGCTTCAAAGAAGATATAAAACAGCAGCCCGTCCTGCGCGCTGAACACGCCCATCATCAGTCCCGACAGAATCAGGAAAGCGGCGAGATAGTGCGCAATGCGGTCAATCATGTCTTCCCGCGCCGCAATGACAACTGCGACGGTCATTAACGCCGTCAGCGCCACAAACCACAGAGAGATGCCGTCGACGCCGAGGTGATAATGGACATTGAAATCTTTGATCCAGCTCAACCGTTCGGAGAACTGCAGCGCGGATTTATCCGTGTCAAAGCCAGCGATCAGCGTCAGCGTTACGCCGAAGCTGACAACAGCCGCTGCCAATGCGAGGCGACGCGCGATATTGGGCGCAACGCGAGCGCCCTGTATCCACACCAGCACACCGCAGACAATCGGCACCCAGATGGCTAGACTTAACCACGGAAAGGCGGACATGGATATTGTTCTGTTCCTGCATCACGGCCTTGCAGCCATTGATGAAATGACTTCTGCTCAAAAACGGACAAACAAGACAATCAACGCCGCCAGGCCCGCCACCATTGCCAAGGCATAGTGCGTCAGATCACCGGTTTGCAGCGCGCGAATTGCACGTGCAATCATCATTGCGCTGCGCGCGCTGCCGTTGACCGCGCCATCGATGATTTTTTGTTCGCCGGTTGCCGCCAAATCGCTGCCGAGCATGACCGCGCCGCGCGCAAAGACGATTTCGTGAACGGTATCCAGATAATATTTCTGGTCGAGTAGCGCATAAAGACGCGGGCAGCGCTGCTTGAGCGCGGCGGGAATATTTGATGAGCGTAAATAGAGCCACGCGGCGGAAACCACGCCCGCGCTCGCCAGCCAAACCGGCAACGTGGTCAGCGCGTGCATGGCCATCTCAAACCAGCCGTGGAATTCACCGCTTATTTCGCGTAACGCCGAATGGCGGTCAGCGACAAAAACGACTGAGTTGAACGCAACGCCGCGCGCAAAAAAGTCTCCGGAGAGCAGCGGGCCAATCATCCATGCGCCAATCACCAGAGACGGAATTGCCAGCAATACAAGTGGAAGCGTGATGACCCTGGGGGATTCATGCGGCGTATGTTCATGGCCACTCACTCCGCTATGACCGCGCGGCGGGCCGTAAAACACTAAAAAGATCATCCGGAAGGTATAAAGCGCCGTTACGAATACGCTGGCGATCAACGCAAACGCTGCAAAGCCTGCACCCGGCAGATGCGAGCGCCGAACCGCTTCGATGATCGCGTCCTTTGAATAAAAGCCGGAGAAGAACGGCGCGCCAATCAGCGCCAGCGCGCCGATGAGCGCCGTTGCCCAGGTCACCGGCATCGCGCGGCGCAATCCGCCCATGTTGCGCATATCCTGTTCATGATGCATCCCGATGATGACCGAACCGGCGGCGAGAAAGAGCAGCGCTTTGAAGAACGCATGCGTGACCAGATGAAACACCGCCATCGAATAGGCGGATGCGCCGAGCGCAACGGTCATATAGCCGAGTTGCGACAGGGTCGAATAGGCGACGACCCGCTTGATATCGTTTTGCACCAGGCCGAGGATGCCCATAAACAATGCAGTGGTTGCGCCAACCGCCATCATAAATGACAAAGTCGATTCGGACAGTTCAAATAACGGCGACATCCGCGTCACCATAAAAATGCCCGCCGTCACCATCGTGGCGGCGTGAATCAGCGCCGAGATCGGCGTTGGGCCTTCCATTGAATCGGGCAGCCAGACATGCAGCGGAAATTGCGCTGATTTTCCCATCGCGCCAATAAAAAGACACAAACAGGTAACCGTCAATAGTCCCCAATTCGAGCCCGGCAACGTGAAGCCAGCGAGTTCCGTTCGCATCTTGAAGACTTCGCCGTAATGTAGCGAACCGGCAAATGCGAAAAGCAGACCGATTCCCAGAATGAAGCCAAAATCACCCACGCGATTCACAATAAACGCCTTCATATTGGCTTTGATGGCGCTTTCCTTTGTGTACCAGAAGCCGATCAGCAAATAAGAGATGAGGCCGACCGCTTCCCAGCCGAAGAATAATTGCAGGAAGTTGTTGCTCATCACGAGCATCAGCATCGCAAAAGTAAAGAGCGATAAATAAGCAAAAAAGCGCGTGTAACCGGAGTCATCGCGCATATAGCCGATTGTATAGAGATGCACCATCAGCGATACGAACGTGACCACGCACATCATCAGCGCGGTGAGCGCGTCAATCAAAAAGCCCACTTCAAATTTCAGCGCACCGAACGGCGTTGCAACGCGCATCCATTCGTACACCGTTCCGTCATAACCGGCGCCCTGTATCACTTGCCAAAGCGTCCACACGGATAAGAGGAAAGAGAGCGCAACGCCGGCAATCGTGACCGAATGCGCGCCCGTCCGGCCAATCGTTTTGCCAAACAAGCCAGCGGCCAGTGCGCCAACCAGCGGCGCAACGGCAATCATCAGTAATAGGGCAGGATGAAGGGCAGGCGTCATTTTTGAAACAGCGCTCAACCTTTGAGATGGTTGAGTTTATCCACATCAATCGTGTCGAGCTTGCGGAATACGGTCAGCAGAATCGCCAGCCCAATCGCGGCCTCCGCCGCGGCGACGGTCAATATAAAGAAGACAAAGACTTGGCCGCGCATATCATTCCAGTAATGCGAGAAGGCGATGAAATTGGTATTGACCGCGAGCAGCATCAGTTCAATCGCCATCAGAACGACAATCACGTTGCGACGGTTGAGCATAACGCCGAGCACACCGATGACAAACAGAATGGCGCTTAAAATCAGAGTGTGCGCAAGAGTCCACATTTTTGAAACGCTTTAATTTTTAATATCTGTTTGCTGAAGGGCTGCAGACGCCGTTTTGACCAGCTTGATCCGCTCTTCCCGCCGCACGCGGATTTGCTGCGCTGGATCAGGCTGCTTGTGGCTTTTACCGTGACGTAATGTTAACGCCAGCGCCGCAATCACGGCAACCAGCAGAATCAAGCCGGCAATCTCAAGCGCGAATACCGTATCGGTATACATCACGATACCGAGCGCGCGCGCATTGGATACTCCTGTTGCAGGCGCGACGGGCAAAGGCGCCGTGCGGTATGCACGCCATAGAACCAGTCCCGCTTCAATCATCAGTGTACCGCCAACGATCATCGCGGCAGGCATCGCACGGCTGAAACGCGCCCGTCGTGTTTCGCGCTCGATATCCAGCATCATCACGACGAACAGGAACAGCACCATCACCGCGCCGACATAGACGAGCACAAGCAGAATTGCCAGAAACTCCGCGCGTAACAGCAGCCAAACAGCGGCGGCGTTAAAAAAGGCGAGTACCAGAAAAAGCGCCGCCTGGACCGGGTCGGGCGCAGCGATGACCCTGGACGCAGACGCAAGGAGCACCAGGGCAAAAAGGTAAAACAACGCGGTGGAAAATACCATATTGGAATGGAATGCGGAATTATTGCCCAAAAGAAGGCAGACAACTGCGCAGCCAGCGCAGAGGCCGTGTCACGCGAAATGAACGGCTATTGAGCAGTTGATCGATACGCTGCATCAGGGTTTTTATTTGCCGGTCACGTTCTCCAATCACATGCTGTTGCGTTTGAATGGCGTGATTCGCTTGGGCAAGTTCGCGTTCCAATTGCGTTAAGCGTACCGAAGTCGGGGCGCCCGCCATCGATACATCCTTAAAACGCTTTGCCAAGTTGCGTTGATTAAAGATCGGCCATTCATGGAAATCAGATTGAAAATTATCTATTTCAAGCCTTTGGACGGTTGCGCGGCTACCGCGTAGCGTTGCATTGAGCGAGAGTTGATCACGCCGCGCATAACGCGCGATATGTTCGTACCATTTCACCATCACTGCCTGTACCTCTGGCTTGCAATGGCGCCTGAAGAGCATCCCGCTCCAGAACGGGCGCTCGGACAATATTTCCGGATCGGACAGTTGATAATGGTTTAATTGCTCGAAGATTCTTGCTGGCTCGTCCAAGCCACTCTCAGCAACCTCTACGAATTCATCGTACACGGAAGCCCTAAAGCTGTGCGTCGGCACCGCGATATCCGTCTGTTCTAGAAATCGTTGGATGAGCGTATCCGCGGATGCTGTTAGGCGCACTGTATTGTCGATATACAGTGAACAAGAAAACTCTGGCAGATATTCATGCGCGAGCACTTTAATACGGCGTTGGCTGCGTACGCGGTCCATCGAAAATGCAGACCTCACCATGCGAATCTGCCAAGAGTCGCTCTTTAAATCGGGATCATCGGTAAAGCAAAAGTGCGGGATGCGGCGACTGTTGACGGATTTAAGCGCATTCAATTTCTCATAGCCGCCCATCAAACACGTGTAGACACATGCGTTCATGAGAGATGGCGTCCGTCAACGATATTTCGCATCCGCAGCCTGGGTCGCGGCAATATCCGCCTCATAACGGTCGCCAATCGCGAGCAGCATCTCCTTGGTGAAATAAAGATCGCCGTGCTTTTCGCCGTGATATTCAAGAATCTGCGTTTCAACAATCGCATCCACCGGACACGCTTCTTCGCAAAAGCCGCAATAAATACATTTGGTCAAATCGATGTCGTAGCGCGTCGTGCGGCGGGTGTTGTCAGCGCGTTGTTCCGACTCAATCGTAATTGCGAGCGCCGGACAAACGGCTTCACACAATTTGCATGCAATGCAGCGCTCCTCGCCATTCGGATAGCGGCGCAGCGCATGCAGGCCTCGAAAACGCGGCGACAGCGGCGTTTTCTCTTCCGGAAACTGCACCGTGATTTTGCGCTTGAACGCATAACGTCCAGTCAGCGCCATACCACGGAACAGTTCGACCAGAAAGAAAGTATTGAAAAATTTTTTAATAGCGGAGAGCATGGATTAGAAAAACGTTTTGAGCGCCAAAGAAGCGACACCCGCCAACAGGAAGCCGCCGACCCATTTTAGTACCACTAAGTCTGTGCGAATAGGCGCCAGTGCGGTCTGTAAATCACATTTTGTGACATGTTGCTTTGTCATTTCCAAACACTCCACGGCGACATCGCCCATGCGCTGATCACGATCAGCCAGACGAGCGAAATGGGAATAAAGACTTTCCAGCCCAGGCGCATAATCTGGTCATAGCGATAACGCGGAAAAGTGGCGCGCGCCCAGATAAAGATGGAAAGAAGCAGGAAGACTTTGAACGCCAGCCAGAAAACGCCTGGAATAAACGACAGAAACGCAAACGGCGCATCCCAGCCGCCGAGAAAGAGCGTTGCGGTCAGCGCTGAGATGACGATCATATTGATATATTCGGCCAGAAAGAACAGCGCAAACGCCATTCCGGAATAATCGACCATATGGCCGGCGACGATCTCCGATTCGCCTTCGACCACGTCAAACGGATGCCGCGCCGTCTCGGCAATCCCGGAAATAAAAAAGACGCCGAGCATCGGCAATAAGGGCAGCCAGTTCCACGACAGCAGATTCAGTCCCCAACCGGCAAAAAGGCCGCGCTGCTGAGAATACACAATGTCCGACAAGTTCAAACTGCCCGATGTGAGCAACACAACCACGAGCGCAAAACCCATCGCGATTTCATACGAGACCATCTGCGCGGCGGCGCGCATCGCACCCAGAAACGCATATTTGGAATTCGACGCCCAGCCGGCCAGAATCACGCCATAGACGCCAATCGACGAAATCGCCGCGACGTATAACAAGCCGGCGTTGATATCGCCCAATACAGCGTTGGCCTGAAACGGAATCACCGCCCACGCCGCCAGCGCGGGCGCAACGGCCATTACGGGGGCAACGATATATAAGCCACGCGCCGCGCGGGCGGGCGTAATGACTTCCTTCGTCAACAATTTCAGCACGTCGGCAATCGGTTGCAATAAACCGCGCGGACCGACGCGGTTCGGACCGTGCCGCACATGCATCCAGGCGATCAGTTTACGTTCCCACAGAATCAGATACGCCACGCACAATAGCAGCGCAACCGAGAGCGCGAGAATGCGCGCGAGCAGCCATATGGTCGGCCAAGCCGCGCCGAGGGTCTGAGCGCCGAATGCGTGGAGGGCGTCGAGCATGATGGAAATGTTCAGACAGATAATTCTTCAGGTGAATGCCGTTTGAGCCAGTTGGACAAAACCGTATTCATCCGCGCTTCCCAATCCGGTCCCGCCGCGCAAAACCGTCCGATCACGTCTGCCGATAAGTGGACCGAAATCCGCTTTTTGACCGCGCGCTTTTGGGCGGATGCGCGCCCGCGACGGATCAGCGTGTTGCCATAATATTCATCTGCCTCTTCAAAGAAATCATCCGTCAATTCTGGCGCATCGTCGGGGTCAATCCACTCGGTGCGCGTATTTTTTTTGCTCTCGTTCATTTGCTTTCCTCATTGAAATGATGCGGTATGCAGTCCCACGAGGCACCCACACCACAATGACCATTCGATTATCTAGTTTACCAACGGTCATAAATCGTTGTTCTGTATAGTTATTCTGGATACTTTGAACTGTGAAGTGATGTCCAGCGAATACTTCTTTAGCGCTTTTGAAATCTAGCCCGCGTTCTTTGAGTGTGATGTCCCGTTTCTTGGGATCAAATGTAATGCGCATTTATGCTTTTTCTACCCGGATTTTGCCAAACAACCCGCCCAGTTGTGCGGACGCGGGCGCTGCCGCGGGGATACGCACCACATTGTCCGGCAGGCGCGCATCACGCTCGGCAAACATCGTAGCCGAGCATGCACCTTGATGAATGCGCACTGAATCGCCGTCTTTCAAACCCAGCCGCTCAAACAAAGCAGATGGCAGCGATACGCGCCGCGCCGCTTTGGCCGCGCGCGTCGCTTGCAGCGATGGCGCGCGGCGAACCAGCGGGTCGGCTGAATAGATTGGAATATCAGAAAGTCGCTCGAAGACGGGATTTTTTTCGCCGTTTTGAGAATCGTCAGCAGCGCGTTCCGGCAGTGCAGGCGGCAGGTGACAGGCATTCGATAAACGCGCTGCGATATCCATGTTATCCAGCGTGGCGGCGCGTACTTCTTCAGCGCTGTTGTACTCAAAATTCGCCAGTCCCAACCCATTGCCGAGCGCGCGCAGAATTTTCCAGCCCGGACGCGCTTCTCCAAACGGGCGAACAACGCCATTGAAACTTTGTATCAGGCCCTGCGCATTGATAAACGTACCCGCTGTTTCGGTGAAAGGCGCCAGCGGCAGCAGTACATCCGCTGTTTCAACACCCTGTTTGAACATCGACACACTGACGACGAATTCCGCTTGCTTGAGCGCTGCCTGTGCCGCTGCAGGATTTGCGGCGTCGTATTCCACTTCAACATTCAATAATACAACCGCACGCCGCGGCTGTTCGAACAGTTCAGCCGCAGATAAACCGCCCACATCGGGCAGTGCGCCCGCGATGTAAGCGCCAACGGTATTCGCCGCTTCGGTCAGAAAACCGAGCGTTGCGCCGCTTTGCTTGGCAATCCAATGCGCAGCGGCATGCAACGCGCTGAAGTCTGGATGCGCAACCGCCAAATTGCCCAGAAAAATAGCGCGAATTTCCTCATCTCCGCCATTTCCAGCTAAAGTTTTTGCAACAGCATAGGCGGCCTCGGAAGGCAGTACCGATGCAAATGTCGCAGGCGCGGCGATGCCTTTGATCTGTGCCACCGCCACTACAATACCTGCCAGTTCATTCAACCAGCAAGAGGGCGCGGCGACCAAGCGATGCGCGGATGCGATTCGCGCATCATCGTCAATCGCATTCAGCAGATGAACCGGCGCGCCATTTTTCGCCGCCTGACGCAAGCGTGCCGCAAACAATGGATGATCGCGGTTTAAACAGGAACCGATGATCAGTGCACCTGTAATATTCGAGAGCGCTGTAATCGGCATCCCCAGCCACGGCGCACCCTCAAGTGCAGCGCGGACATCGCTTTGCCGCAGACGGAAATCAATATGCGGCGAGCCGATTCCGCGCATCAGTTGCTTTAATAAATACAGTTCTTCGAGTGTGCTATGCGGGCTGGCGAGCGCAGCAATCGAATCCGCGCCCGATTCACTTCGCACGCGCTGCAATCCTTCGACGGCAGCGGAGAGCGCCGTTTCCCAGTCTGTCTCGCGCCATGCGCCGTTGTGTTTGACCATTGGTCGCGCCAGCCGCGCGTCGCTATTCAGCGCTTCGTACGAAAAGCGGTCTTTATCCGAAATCCAGCATTCGTTGACCGCCTCGTTTTCAAACGGCAACACACGCATCACGCGCTGATTTTTGACCTGGATGATCAGGTTTGCGCCCACGCTATCGTGCGGGCTGATTGAGCGATACCGTGTCAGTTCCCAGCCTCGCGCGGTGTATCGAAACGGTTTGGACGTGAGCGCGCCGACCGGACACAGATCGATCATATTGCCGGACAGTTCCGAATCGACCGTTTGTCCGACAAAGGCGGTGATTTCAGCATGCTCGCCGCGCCCCAGCATACCGAGCTCCATCACGCCCGCGATTTCTTTGCCGAAGCGCACACAGCGCGTGCAGTGGATGCAGCGCGTCATTTCTTCCATCGCAATCAGCGGGCCAGCATTTTTATGGAAGACGACGCGCTTGGCTTCGGTGTAGCGCGAATGCGATTTGCCGTAGCCAACCGCAAGGTCTTGCAATTGGCATTCGCCGCCTTGATCGCAGATCGGACAATCGAGCGGATGGTTGATCAACAGGAATTCCATCACCGCCTGCTGCGCCGCGACTGCTTTTTCCGATTTTGTGCGCACAACCATGCCGGCGGCGACCGGCGTTGCACACGCCGGAACAGCTTTTGGCATCTTCTCCACCTCCACCAGGCACATCCGGCAATTCGCGGCGACGGAGAGCTTTTTGTGGTAGCAGAAATGCGGAATATAGCGATTCAATTGATGCGCCGCCTGAATCACCATGCTGCCCGCGGGCACTTCGATTTTCCGTCCGTCTATTTCGAGTTCGACCATAAGACATTAGGCGTTGGCTTTACAACTTGAATCTTCTCAACGATTTGATATTCTTGTACTCTAAATTGTACACGCAGAGAAATGAGATGAGAGTGATTAGTTTTTCAGAAGCGCGCAACACGCTGAAGTCTGTGATAGACCGCGTTATCCATGATGCGGATGTCACGGTAATTAAGCGACGCAATGATCCCGATGCCATCATTATGTCGCTGGACTGCTACAACAGCTTAATGGAAACAGTGCATCTACTCAAAACCCCTGCAAATGCGGCTCATTTGGCGCGTTCTATCGCCCAACTTCACAAAGGACGCATCAAAAAATGTCAACAGAAATCTACCGACCCGTTTTCAATCGTTGAATGATCAAAACAATCTGCTTTACTGAAGCAGCATGGGAAGATTATGTGTGGTGGCAGCGCCAGGATCAAAAAACATTACGGCGCATCAATCAGCTCATTCACAATGCCTGCCGTACTCCATTTGAAGGACTGGGTAAACCTGAACCTTTGAGGGAGAGTTTGAGCGGTTTTTGGTCACGACGCATCGATCAAGCAAACCGTCTCGTGTATGAGGACACAGACCGTGCACTCAATGTGGTATCGTGCCGGTATCATTACGGATAATTCTGCAAACGCATAACAAGTTCTTGTATTTGTTGTTTCAGCCTCGGCAAATCATTCTCCACTGTATGCCAAATCAGACTGAAATCAATTTTGAAATAACCGTGCGCAACCCGATTCCGCATTGCATAAATGACCGTCCACGGCACGTGCGGATGTTGTTCAATAAAAGCGGGATTGCATCGTTCAATATTTTTAACCGCTTCGCCAATCACCTCAATATTGCGCACGACCCCGTCTTGTACCAGTTCATTTTCAAGGAACGCCCAATCTGCCATATCTTCACAATAACGTTCGATGCGTGCGATGGCTTGAAGAATATGCGCTAAATAGTCTGCAACCCGAAGTGAGTCTTTATCTTTCTTCATACTCGCACAGCCTCTGCTAGCACTACATCCCTAAATTTGTCGGGTAAGGCGTTCGGCGTTAGCACATCAACTGCGACGCCCAACTGCTTTTCCAATTCGACCTGAATCGCAGCAATGTCCATCAAACTGGTCTCTGACGTAGGGTCAACGAGCAAATCAAGATCACTTTCTTCCGTGTCTTCGCAATGCAATACAGAGCCGAATACGCGCGCATTCGAGGCGCGGTGCGCCTTGACGACGCGACGGATCGTATCCCTGTATACTTCTAATGCTTCAGAGGGTTTCATTTTTGGATTGAATCAATGTGCAAGTGGTGTTAGACAACGCTTCTGCTCCACATGACATTCAAACTCGTCCCAATAATGCTTGAGCATGCCGTGCACCGGCATCGCGGCCGCATCGCCAAGCGCGCAAATCGTGCGGCCCATCATGCCGCTGGCAACGGAATTGAGTAACTCCAGATCTTCGATACGCCCTTTGCCATGTTCGATCCGGTCGACGATTCGGTAAAGCCAGCCGGTGCCTTCGCGGCACGGCGTGCACTGCCCGCACGATTCTTCAAAATAGAAATACGACAAACGCAGCAGCGCGCGCACCATGCAGCGCGTTTCATTCATCACGATCACCGCGCCGGAACCGAGCATGGAGCCGGCCTTGGCAATCGCGTCGTAATCCATATCGGTCTGCATCATCACCTCGCCGGGAATCACCGGCGCGGATGAGCCGCCGGGAATCACCGCCTTGATTTTCTGACCGCCGCGCATGCCGCCCGCGCATTCGAGCAGCGTTGCAAATGGGGTGCCGAGCGGCGCTTCATAATTACCCGGCAGTTCAACATCGCCCGATACCGAAAAAATTTTCGTGCCGCCATTATTCGGTTTGCCGATTTCCAGATACTTTTGTGGCCCAATCGCAAGCAAAAAGGGCACCGCGGCGAAGGTCTCCGTGTTGTTGATGGTTGTTGGCTTGCCGAATAAACCAAAACTGGCTGGAAACGGCGGTTTGAAGCGCGGCAGTCCCTTTTTGCCTTCGATGGATTCTAGTAGCGCAGTCTCCTCGCCGCAGATATACGCGCCGTAGCCGTGATGCGCGTGCAATTCAAATGAAAATTCAGTGCCGAGAATGTTTTTTCCGAGCAGGCCCGCCGCGCGCGCTTCTTCAAGCGCCGCTTCAAAGCGCTGATATTCGTGCCAGATTTCGCCGTGAATATAGTTATAGCCGACGCTAATCCCCATCGCATACGCGCCGATTGCCATCCCTTCAATCAGCGCGTGCGGGTTGTAGCGCAGGATATCCCGATCCTTAAATGTGCCTGGCTCCCCCTCATCCGAATTGCAGACGAGATATTTTTGTCCCGGAAACTGGCGTGGCATAAAGCTCCACTTAAGCCCCGTCGGAAAACCCGCGCCGCCGCGGCCGCGTAAGCCAGACGCATTCACATCGGCAATGACCTGTTCGGGCGGAATATGCGCTTCCAGAATGCGTCTGAGCTGCCGGTAGCCGCCGCGCGCGGCATAATCGTCCAGATGCCAGTTCTCGCCGTTCAAGCCCGCCAGAATCAGCGGCTGGATATGACGGTCGTGCAGACACGTCATGAAGACTCCTTGCCTGAC
>NZ_CAFB01000036.1 GCF_000227585.1 Candidatus Glomeribacter gigasporarum BEG34
ATCCTACTGAGTTCCTGCCACACGCATGATTTCCTCGCGCGACGTGATGCCCGACGCGAGCCAGCGTTGCGCGTCTTCAGATAAGGTGCGCATTCCTCGCGCCCGGCTCGCTGCCAATAATTCAGCGTCCGCCGCTTGTTCGTGGATCAGCGAGCGCAGCCTTTCATCGACGACGAGCAGCTCGTACACGCCGCATCTGCCGCGGTAGCCGGATTGCAGGCATTGCGCGCAGCCGGCAGGATGCCAGCCATCCGATTGCTGAACGCGGCACGCCGGACACAGGCGCCGCACCAGCCGCTGCGCAAGCACGCCAAGCAGACTGGATGAGAGCAAATAAGGCTCGATGCCCATATCTGTTAACCGTGTAATTGCGGATGCGGCGTCGTTGGTATGCAGGGTTGCCAGCACCAGATGGCCGGTCAGTGAAGCCTGTACCGCAATTTGCGCGGTTTCCAGATCGCGGATTTCGCCGATCATAATCACATCCGGGTCCTGGCGCAGGATGGAGCGCAAGGCGCGCGCAAAACTCATGCCAATCCGTTCGTTGACCTGCGTCTGGCTCAGCTTGGGCAAATCGTACTCAATCGGGTCTTCGACTGTCATGATATTGGCCGTCTCGGTCTCAAGTCTGGAGAGCGCAGCGTACAGAGTGGTGGTTTTTCCCGAACCGGTCGGGCCGGTGACCAGCACGATGCCATGCGGGCGCGTAATCAGCGTATCAAATTGCCGCTGCGTATCGGCGGCCATGCCTAGCGTGTCTAGATTGAGCCGTTGCGCATCTTTCTCAAGCAATCTCAATACTGCCCGTTCGCCATGTCCGGTCGGCAGCGTCGAGACGCGCACATCGACCAGACGCCCGCCGACGCGCAGCGTGATACGGCCATCCTGAGGCAGCCTTTTCTCAGCGATATCTAACTGTGCCATGATTTTGAGTCTTGAAATGAGCGCCCCGTGCAATGCTGCCTTGGGGCGCACCACATCGCGCAGCGTGCCGTCCACGCGGAAACGCACCACAGAGGCCGATTCAAATGGCTCGATATGAATATCCGAGGCGCCTTCGCGCGCCGCTTGCGTGAGGAGCGCATTGAGCATGCGGATGATTGGGGCGTCATCCTCGGCTTCGAGCAGGTCTTCAATTTCTGGAATATCTTGCATCAGGCGGGATAGATCGGCTTCTCCTTCCACTTCGCCAATCACTTGCGCCGCGCTGCCGTCGTGCGCCGCATAGGCGCGGCTGATGGCCTGCGCGAGGGCATCTGCGTTGACGCGCACCAGCTTGAGCGCGCCAAAGCGGCGGGAAATTTCGGCGCGCGCGCGGGCGAGCGTGCGTTCGCTGACCCAGACTTCAAGAGTGTCGGAATCCTGCTGCGCAATCAGAATCTGTCCGGCGCGCGCGAACGCATATGGCACAAGCCGTGCGGCAAGAGGTGAAGGTACAGATACACTCATTAGATGTACGATCTCGGAGAGTGGTGGAGCAAAGAATGTCCATCAGCCCAAGGAGCGGGGACGGGCAAATATTACATGGAAGCGCCGGCACAACAGAGGCGGTGTGATCTTGCAACTTTTCGTTGACAGAAAGAAAAGGCGATTCTCATGTTATCCCCTGCTACTCGAATGGATCTGGAGATCGGCCCCCCAGCGTTGAATGCAGCCGAGTCCGATTATAAAATCCCTCCACGTATATAGCCCCCTCCCAAATGCGGAGGCAGGGGATATCGGGCGTCCAGACGTGGTAGGCGGCGGCTGTGACTCGGAGGCTGCCGTAAGTCTGGCAACCCGCCTCGAAAACCTCGTGAATCTTCTGGGTTAGCCGTTCATTCGCCAAGGCCCTTTGGGATGGCCCCGCTTTGAGGCGCCGGTAGTCACCGCCGCGCGTGAGACCCAACGCCTTGGACATCCCCTCTACAGTGAATTCGGATCGATGCGCTTTCATAAATTCGAATTTTCCGCGCGCGGTACTGAGAAGATGTCTACTACTTTTTTTAATATATCCCGTTCTTCACCAACGACCGCGAGCGCTCGACGGAGCCTGGCAAACTCCGCCTCGAACGGCCGCAACTGACCCTTCCCTGGGAAGGCTTCCAGGACATGGTGCGTATTTCTGGGAAGTGGATCAATCAATTCGGTCGAAGATGATCACGGATTCCGGTTAAAGATGATCCGTGATGTCGCTGAATCGTGCTCGGTATTCGATCATTTCCGAAATGAGTGATCCAGTTGCCGAAAAGGCAGCGGAATTTTGTCTGGCGATGAAGTTGCGCGTGAGGGTTTGACAGGCATTGACTTGACGCCTTTTTGGAGTCGAGGGAATGCCCGCTCATCGGATCGCCATGCGCAAATTAAAAGAAGTATTCTGTTTAAAGTGGGCCTGTGGGTGATCGCATCGCCCAATCAGTCGGGCGCTTAGGATCAGTGTGGGTGCGATTCTGCCGGTATGCAGCGCGCGCATGAGCATCGGAGCTTGGTTGGGCCAAGGTGCAAGGACTGGACGAAGATACGCTTGAGCGTACTTTACAGTGACGTCCCTCGGGTCTGACCCACAGACGGATTGAACCCGACGATGCCCGAATTCATCAGGAGCAGCACCGTCAGGGCGTCACGTTGCAACTGCTCTGGGAAAGAATATCTGGAAGCGAATCCTGGCACTTCCACCTACCGCTATACGCAAATCCGAGGCGATGCCGGATTGGATCGGCGCGCGAGTCGATGCGATGGAATTTATCGGAGGTGTGCCCGCCTTCATTGCTCCAGACAATCCGGCGCTCATTGCACAGCCAGATCGCTACGAACCCGCGTTGGGGCGTACCGCACAGGACTTTGTGTGTCATTACGCGACAGCGATGCTGCCCGCCCGTCCAAGAAAACCCCAAGATAAAGCCAAGGCTGAAGTCGGCGTACAGATTGTTGAGCGATGGATTCTGGCGCGGCCGCGCCATCAGCGCTTCTTCAGTCTGGCTGAGTGAAACAAAGCCATTCGTACATGCCTTGAAGACCTGAACCAACGGCCCCTTAAAAAACTCGGCCAGACTCGTTGGGCATGGTGTGAGCGCCTGGATTGCCCCGCATTACGGCCATTGCCCTCCCAACGCTATGAACTGGCGCACTTCCAGAAATGCTAAGTCAATATCGACTATGCCTAACTTTTCTCGTAACATGGATGGAATCACGACTACCCTTTTGATGAGACGATCACTTTACTGTTCAAACTCATGGCGTTCTTCATTTTATGTATATTACAACTTATTTTTAGCTCGTCTTAGCAGAATTCCTTCTAGCTGCTAGAAGTTCCTCAAGCATCTTGTCGTAATACTCCTTTTTCTTCTCAAGGGTGCAAAAAAGCTCGTCTTATTCACTTCTTGGCAAAGATGCAAATAAATCAAATAATTCTCTTTCTCTAGCACTGATGGGTATTATAGTTCTGCTGCTTCTGTCTTCGTTTTCTGTTTCTAACGCTTGATCAAGACGATCAAGCCATCCGATCTCTAAACCGCAGTCTGTTTCAATTCTGCGCGCTTTTTTTCCCAAAACGACTTATTTTTCAGAAGCGCCGAAATTTCTCCTTGGTTTTGACCAGTTCTTCGCACGAAGTCAGCTTGAGACTCATATTGAGCTTTGATCAGAAGTGCTAACCGCATACGCTGTATATCTTGAACTCTCATAAATAAGCGAATTATCAGGCTTAGTTACTGTTCTCTTCGGGGACGGTTGAAAGCCCTCGCTTTCAGGCGAAGTGAAAGTTAAGCTTGTCGCTATGCGGCATTTGCGGAAACAATTTTGGGGAAGGCACTTCTAGGCCAGAGACTATTTGGCTGTCAGTTCCGGCACCATTACCGACGAAAGGATACAGCGGTACATCAGGAACAAGCGGGCGAGCCTGTGCACGATGACGGTCGATTTCAAATCGACTCCTGATTTCTAACCCCCTCGCTTTGTAAGCGAGGGTTGTTTAGTCTGTACTTGAGCGAGCAATGGGTCTATCCGTTCATCTGAAAATATTTTGTCTGGATATTTTTTGTCCGTTGTGGGCTTCTTCATTTCGATCATGAGCACTCCTTTTTTGAATCATCATCTCATGACCTCCATACACAAAATTTCTGACAGGCTCGGGGCGGAGCCTGTCAGGAATTTTGTGTGTAGAGGTCGTGAAGATATGAGGAAAAGGAACTCACATGAACGAAACGATGAAGAAAGACACACAGCAAACTCAGAGCAGCAAATTATTTTCGGATGAACGGATAGACCCATTGCTGAGCCAGGTACAGAGCAAAGATGCGGAGTCGCTGTTAGGCGAAACGGGACTGGCAGGCCAACTGAAGAAACGGTTGGCGGAGCGGAGGCTGGAGGCTGAACTGAACCCCCCCCTCTGGCTGAACAGAGCGTGCAAGGAAAAACGGGTAACCATCGTAATGGCAGCAGCGCGAAGACCGTGATCACGCCTGCGGGTGATTGACCGTTGGATATTCCGCGAGACCGGCTTTCCACGTTTGAGCCTGCGCTCATTGCCAAATATCCACGGCGCTTGCCTGGCTTTGATGATCATGTGATCCGCATGTATGCACGTGAGATTCGCGGGCATTTGCTCGAGTTGTACGGACTGGAAGTCTCGCCTGATCTCATTTCAACCCTCACCGATGAAGTGCTGGCTGAAGTGGAACAATGGCAGACGCGCCCGCTTGAAGCGATGTATCCCATTGTCTCTTGATGCGCTGCGGCTTAAGATTCGAGATGAAGGGCGCGTAAAACACAAGGCCGTATCTCTTGCGTTAGGCATTTGCGCGGATGATTGCTCAGAAGTGCTGGGGCTTTGGATTGAACACACCGAGGGCGCCAAATTCTGGCTGAAGGTCTTTAATGAGTTGCGCAATCGGGGCTTAAGCGAGATTCTCATCGCCGTCGTTGATGGGCTGCATGGCTTTGCGCACGCTACCCAACCGTCTATCCGCAGACCCAGTCAAACCTGCCGTCCATTTGATTCGCAATTCACTCGCCTTTGCCAACTGGAAAGAGCGCAAGAGGCTTTGGAAGATTTTGAGCAAAGCGGTTAGGCTCGCACATTCCCGATCATTGGCCAAATGTGGCGAAGACAATGGGAACAAGTGATTCCTTTCTTTGCCTATCCGCCTGACGTTCGAAAAATGATTTATACAACCAACGCAATTGAAAGTCTGCATATGCAACTGCGCAAAATCGTCAAAAACCGCGGCCATTTCCCCAATGATCAAGCCGCCAAAAAATTGCGCTTTCTCGCTTTGCGCAACATCGAGAAGAACTGGAAAATGCCTCCGGTTATCTGGAAACAGGCCGCCAATCAATTCGCCATCCTGTTCGGTGAACGGTTTACCGATGCAATGAAATAGTTTTTATCACCCGGCCTCTCACACAAAATTTCGGACACTACCTCCGCCCCATCTGTGCGATGACTGGGTCAGCGCGGAATCGACGACCGTGCCCGAACGCAGCATCAACCCCTTCTCGCGCAGCAGAGCGTTGATCTTCGAAAACATCTGTTCCCGAAAATACACGGTACAGCGGCGGATCGTACAGCGTTTCTTCCATCGCCGCATCCGACAGACCGAACCACTGCTGCAAAAAGTGCTAGTAAGACTTGTTTGCGTGTGCGCTTACGTAACAGGTTCGGGCCTGGATTGATGGGCGTCATTGGATATCCCTGCAATAGAGGAATCCTCTCAAGCATACAGTCCGCGCTTTATGCAGTCCTTCCCTAGAGCGAAATGGAACGTATTCCTTCCCTATCCAGCCGCAAATAAGCGCCGCGCGCGGCACCGCCGTCGAAATCCCAGTCAGACAATACCCAGCGCACCGCAGTGTCATACTGGTGACGTGCAGGCCGGTGGGTATGGCCGTGAATCATGATCGATGCGCCGCTTTGCGCAAACAGTTGCATCACGGCCTCTAATGTAACGTCACCGCCTTTCTTCTTATACGGTTGTTTTTGCATACGGCTCAGCGCGCGGATGCAGTCTGCCAGGATAAGCCGTATCAGCATCGGCCAGCGCAGAAAAAAGCGCTGTACTGCGCGGCAGCGCACACAACGCCTGAAGCGCTGGTATGCGCGATCTTCGGTGCATAAGGCATCGCCGTGCGTCAACACAAAACGATGATTCAATGCCTCGACCGCGGCTGGCTCTTCCAGCAACTGCGCACCCGCCGCGGCCTCAAAACGCGCGCCCAGCAAGAAATCCCGATTACCGGGCATCACATAAAGCGCAATGCCGCGTTCCGCCAGCGTGCGCAACTGTGCGCTGAGCTGTTGCGCAAATGGCGCGCTCAGCATTTCATCGCCAACCCAATAATCAAATAAATCGCCCAAAATATACACAGCGCGCGCATCGTCCACGGTTGTCTCGATGAAATGCGCGAAAGCGGCATATGTTTTGGGCGTCGCCGCGCTCAGATGCAGGTCTGAAATGAAATAGAGCGGGCGGCTATCCATCAGCAGCGCTGCGCTTAGCAGCTATTTATGAAATTTCTAGTCGGTCACTGGAAAATTGAAATACGTATCCGGAAACGGTTCATTCTTCAACGTGTAATGCCACCACTCTTGCTGATAGGCTGCAAAGCCGTATTTCTCCATCAGCGCGCGCAGCATTTTGCGATTGTATTGGGCAACGATTCCAACTTCCAAATTGTCATGATGCGAACGCTCGTCCATACAATCAAAAGCGGTGCCGAAGTCCAGACTATTCTCCGCTGAGTGTTCGCTGGCGGATGCAGTGCAAGGCATCGGGCGCTGATGGGGCGTATCCCTGTTTTGCGTTTGAACAGACAGCGGAATAATAGTTAAATCAACGGTGCTGCCTCGCGAATGGCTGGATTTTTTAGCCACATACCCCAGCTTGAAAAAGTCTTTTTTATCCACCCGCGGATAAAACTCGGCCTTCATATCCTGCAGTTCAGGCTGAAGGCTCCAGGCTTCAAAATCATCCACGCTCCTTTGCGGACGGTAGCCGTCATACACTTTTAAACCCAGGCGGGATTTTTCAAGCGCTGCCTGCACTTGAGCCAATGCAAACGCCGCCTGGCGCGTCAGGATGCACTGCGCGGCTTCATAACCCGCAATTCTCCGGCCAACAAAGTTGTGCGCGCCCGCATAACGGATATCCTGAACGATATGAGGCGCAACGTCTTTAAGAAGTACAAACTCCGCTGGACGGCGGTTGACCAGAGACGCGGGCCTTGGATGAGCTGAAGAGGTATTCGTTATTTTTGTGTGGAGATTCATCGAATGTCCCATCAGCACTGCCATCGCAGGTATCAACGTAAGAAGTATCAGTATACGCATCTCAAGCCTTCTTAAACAATCCGCTCCGCTGTTTGAGCACGCATTCTGTTTGCTTGAATCACATCGTTTAAAGAGAAGGAAACCCGATTTTCTCTGATATCAATAGGTGTTCCAGTTAAATCGAATTCGCGAAGATGGATATAGAAACAAAAAGCAACGTACTACACTTTGGATGATTGACGGATTTTATAATTTTCCGCTGACTCTGGCGTGTTCTCGCCTCATGCCGGTTAGAAGGCGACAGCAGCAATTATCCGCATTCAATAGCAGGGACTGCGCATAAACGGATCAACATTTCCTGCCAATCGTTTTTTTCTACTTTCTCTTGAAGGGATAAGAAATGAGGGGAATGAACGGTTGCCTCGTCCATATGGGGAGTTTGGTGAATGGAAAACAGGATGTTCATCTCTTCGGGAGTGGGTAATGCATTGAAATAGCCATCAATTTCAAGGTGCATCAGTAAATGCTGAATCGCCTGCTCTTGCGGATAAAATTCCGTATACAAACTGAGCAGTTCAGGCAGGCTGCGTTGAAAAGTAAAATCGCGACTGTGGGTATAGATGGCGATGACTGTTTTATGATTGTGGTCAAAAATCGGCGTTTTGATCGTATCCTGAACCAGAATGTTCCCTTCGGGAGAGAAAAGCAGGGTTTCCTGACGGGCGCGGCATTTTGTGCTCTGTACTTTTTGATCAAAGTTTTTAAATATTTCCGGCTGCTGCCCCCGCCATTGCACAAAGCCTGGGCTGAAGTTTTTGCCGCCCCATGTTTTTGGATGGGTGATAAGATCATTCACGGTCAGGCCGATCACATCTCTTGCTGATTCAAGCCCCAGTTTTTCAGCAAAGCCCGGACTGCTCTGAATGTATTTTCCTGTTCGCGCGTCTTTTAAGTGGGCGATGTCGAATGTCTCTTCAATAATATCAGACAGAGCAATATTTATCCTTTTTAATTGATCCATTCATTTCTCCAAATATGAAGTCACAGTCTTCGATTTTAGAAAAGAATAAATTGACCAAAGTGCGCCTGAAAAATCATAGGATTGAACTTGATCTGGTTGAATATGCCCGTTTTTTGATGCAAACACACGGTATATTTGCGCCGCCGTTTTCTAGAACGCCGTGTTTTGAGCCCGGCCAAATGCAAAGTGGCTGAACGACATTGCATAGGAGATGGGTTTTATAATTCTGATCATGCCGCATCTCTTCACTTCCTCTCTTCGGCTATTGGAGCTTCGTCGGTTACGCTGGCGCGCGCGGCGCGGACGGCTTGAAAATGATTTGATCTTCGAGCGCTTTTTCAGCCGTTATGAAACGGCGCTCGATGGTTCGGACATAGAGATATTGCGCCGGATATTGGCTTTGAGCGATGACGTATTGTCGAATATTCTGCTCATGCGCATCCATCCGGAGGGAGAATGGGCAACGCCAGAGATGATGCGTATGTGGGCACGGCTGCGCTCGGTTTAATTTTTTACTTGTTTCGAGGATGTGATGACTCCGTCAGACCTAAAAGCGACGCTCTCTTTCAACGATGGTTCGCCCAGCATTGAATTACCCGTTTACAAGGGAACCGTCGGCCCGGATGTCATTGATATTCGCAAGCTTTACGCTCAAATGGGCCGGTTCACCTACGACCCGGGATTTATGTCGACGGCTTCGTGCAAATCGGCGATTACCTATATCGATGGCGACAAGGGCGAGCTTCTATATCGCGGTTATCCGATTGAGGAGCTCGCAACGCAATGCGATTTTCCGGAAATCAGCTATTTGCTGCTCAAAGGCGAATTACCCAATCCGGAGCAAAAGCAAAGGTTCAAAAATCTTGTCACGCATCATACGATGGTGCATGAACAGGAGCGTACCTTCTTTCAGGGTTTTCCGCGCGATTCGCATCCAATGGCGATCCTGACTGGATGCGTCGGGGCACTATCCGCTTTTTACCATGATACCTTGGATATTCATGATCCGCGCCAGCGCGAGATTTCGGCGATCCGGATTATTGCCAAGCTGCCGACTCTGGTCGCGATGACGTATCGCTACCATATCGGCCAGCCCTTTATGTATCCGCGCAATACGCTGTCATACAGTGCAAACTTCATGCATATGATGTTCGCCAATCCATGCGAGGAATATGTGATCAATGAGGTGTTGGCGCGCGCACTCGACCGGATTCTGATTTTGCATGCCGATCATGAACAGAATGCCTCCACTTCCACCGTGCGGCTTGCGGGTTCATCGGGCGCAAATCCCTTCGCCTGTATTGCGTCGGGCATTGCGTGTCTATGGGGGCCTGCGCACGGCGGCGCGAATGAAGCGGCGCTGAAAATGCTTGAAGACATTGGCGCGCCTGAGCGCATCCCCGAATTTATCAAACAAGTGAAAAATAAGCGTTCGGATGTCAAGCTGATGGGATTTGGACACCGGGTTTATAAAAACTATGACCCGCGCGCCAGGCTGATGCGGGCAACCTGTCACGAAGTGCTGCAGGAATTGGGACTGCATAATGATCCGCTCTTCAAACTTGCGATGGCGCTGGAAAAAGTCGCGCTTGAAGACGAATACTTTATCTCCCGTAAACTGTATCCGAATGTCGATTTCTATTCGGGCATTGTGCTGCGCGCGCTGAGGATACCAAGCACAATGTTTACGTGCATTTTCGCGATGGCGCGCTCGGTCGGCTGGATTGCGCAATGGGACGAAATGACCTCGGATCCAGACCAGAAAATCGGCCGGCCGCGCCAGCTTTTTGTCGGCCAGACGCCGCGCATGGTGAAGCCGATTGGGCAACGCTAAAAGCCTGTTCATTCTGTATTTTTCCAGACCGTTCCTGTTTACAAGGCGCGCCGAAATGCGAACCGGTACGAATGCGCTTTGCAAAACGGTGATATGAAAACCCTTGGCTTCATTGGCTGGCGCGGCATGGTGGGTTCAGTGCTGATGGCCCGCATGCGCGAAGAGAATGATTTTGCCTTGTTTGAGCCTCTGTTTTTCAGTACAAGCGATGCGGGCGGCGCGGCGCCGGCCTTTGCCGCGCACAGCGAGCCCCGGCTCTTCGATGCCTATGATATTTCCGCCTTAAAGCGTTGCGGGATCATTCTCACATGTCAAGGCAGCGCATACACAAAGGCGGTATTTCCGGCGCTGCGGGCGGCGGGCTGGAACGGTTATTGGATTGATGCCGCTTCTGCGCTGCGCATGCAGAGTGATGCAGTGATTGCGCTCGACCCGGTCAATAGGGATGTGATCGACGCGGCGCTTGCGCGCGGCGTTAAAAACTACATCGGCGGCAACTGCACCGTTTCATTGATGCTGATGGCGCTGCACGGCCTGTTTCGCGCAAAACAGGTTGAATGGATCAGCGTGATGAGCTATCAGGCGGCCTCAGGCGCGGGCGCTCGGCATATGCGTGAACTGCTGCGGCAGATGGGCGCGCTGTACCGGGCCGCGGCAAAAGAGCTGGCTGATCCTACCGCTGCGATTTTAGACATCGACCGCCGTATCCAGGCCGCCATCACAAGCGTTCAAATGCCCACCGAGCACTTTGGCGTTCCACTCGCCGGGTCCTTGATTCCGTGGATCGATACGGATCTTGGCAATGGCCAATCGCGCGAAGAATGGAAAGTGGGCGCGGAAACCAGCAAAATCCTGAATCAGACGCCGGAAATTCCGGTCGATGGTTTATGCGTGCGGATAGGCACGATGCGCTGCCATGCGCAGGCGCTGACGGTCAAGCTCGCCCAGGATATTCCGCTTGATGAGATTGAGTCCCTCCTTGCCAGCGCCAACGACTGGGTCAACGTGGTCCCTAACACGCGCACTGCAACCCAGACTGGGTTAACGCCCGCGCGCGTGACCGGCGCGCTCTCTATTCCGGTCGGCCGATTGCGCAAACTGGCGTTCGGCCCGCAATATCTCAGCGCCTTTACGGTCGGCGATCAATTATTATGGGGCGCCGCCGAACCGTTACGCAGGATGTTGCGGCTTTTACTCTGTTAACACGTTCTTAGAGCCTGTTCACAATCTGTCACGAGCGCCTGTCAGCCAAGGAGGACGGAGCGCAGGAACCGGAGCATATTGATATATGTGAGGATTCCGAGCACCGCCCGACGCAGGCTCACGGGCGCGCAGTAAGATTGTGAACAGGCTCTTATAAGCGTACTTCACCCTGGCCGAGGACAATATATTTCACTGAGGTGAGTCCTTCCAGGCCGACCGGGCCGCGCGCGTGCAGCTTGTCGTTTGAAACGCCGATTTCCGCGCCTAGGCCGTATTCAAAGCCGTCGGCAAAGCGGGTGGAGGCGTTGACGATCACGCTCGCAGAATCCACTTCGCGCAAGAACCGCATGGCATGCGCGTGCCGCTCCGTGATAATCGCATCGGTATGTGCGGAGCCGTAGGTATTCATGTGTTCAATCGCTGCGTCGAGTCCGTCCACGACGCGAATCGACAGGATGGGCGCCAGATATTCAGCGCGCCAGTCTGCTTCAACCGCAGGCGTGCGCGGACCAACGCCGGCGTTCTCCAATATTGCATCGCTTTGCGGACACGCGCGCAGTTCGACATTCTTGTTACGCAACGTTTGACAAACCAGCGGCAGCGCTGCCGCAGCTATCCCGCGCGCCACTAACAGCGTTTCCATCGCATTACACACGCCGAACCGCTGCGTTTTTGCGTTGTCGCAAATCGCGCGCGCTTTCTCAAGATCAGCGGCATCGTCAATATAAACATGACAGACGCCGTCCAGATGTTTGATCATCGGCACGCGCGCGCAGGCCATCAACGCCTCAATCAGACCTCTTCCGCCGCGCGGCACAATCAGATCGATGTATTGCGTCATTGTTGCGAGCTTTTCAACGGCCGCGCGCTCAGGCGTTGTGACGAGCTGCACGGCATTCGCTGGCAAACCCGCCGCTTCCAGCCCTGCGCTGACCACGTGCGCGAGCGCGCGATTGCTCTGAAGCGCATGCCGGCTGCCGCGCAGGATGGCAGCATTGCCCGCTTTTAGGCAGAGCGCGCTCGCGTCGATGGTGACTTCAGGCCGCGCTTCGTAAATAATGCCGATGACGCCAATCGGCACACGCATTTGTCCGACTTGAATACCGCTCGGCCGGCGCTTTAAATGATGGATTTCGCCAACCGGATCGGGCAAGGCTGCAATTTGCCGCAGCCCCGCGGCCATTCTGGCGATTGTGCGTTCTGTGAGCCTCAGACGGTCCATCAATGCAGTAGACAATCCTTCCTCTCGCGCACGCGCGCAATCGTGCGCGTTCGCGCTTTGCAAGGCTTCAGATTCGCGCTCAAGCGCGCCGGCGATCCATTCAAGCGCGTCATTCTTGGCGGCGGTGGGCGCGCGCGCGATGACGCGCGCCGCGGCGCGCGCGCGCTGACCGAGATGGGTGATGAAGTTATCCAGGTTCATCAATGGCTTGAATGCGCTTGGCGTTTTCTGAAATACAATAAGGCGTTAGAAAGGGTTATTTTATGGCACACGCTGCTTTCGATACGCTTGAATTCGTGGACAGACTTGAAAAATCTGGGCTTTCCGAGAAGCAGGCTAGAGCAATAACGTTCTGCGATCATTTTATTGATACATATATTATGACTCCTGCGATAGCAGCCGCGCACCCGGATACCAGCATGAGTTGCAATAAACGGCGCGTATGACGCGCCTCGGAGAGCATTTGGAGCATTAACTGCTCATTTCGCGCCGCTGAATGATTTGCCTTGGCGGACAACGCCTGATAGGCTAAACGCGGCAGTTGCGGCAATGTCCGGCTCCACTGCGGCATCTCAAGCCTGAAGCGCTCTAGCCAGCCGCGCCAGCCGATCTGTTCTTTGACCCAACGCTCCAGATAAGGCTGGGCGGTTTTCCACAGATCGAGCTCAGGGTCCAGCTCTTTCCCTAAGCCTTCGACATTGAGCAGCGTTTTTTGCAATAAGCTCAGTTGTGGTTGTATTTCAACCTGAAAACGGCGTGAAGTCTGGAACAAACGGAGCAGCACCTGCCCCAGTGAAATATCTTTCAGCGCCCTGTTGAAATAAGGTTCGCAGACGGCGCGGATTGCACCTTCAAGTTCTTCAATGCGCGTATCGGGCGGCGCCCACCCGGATTCGACATGCAAGCGGGCAACGCGGCGGTAATCCCGCTTAAAAAACGCCAGAAAATTCTGCGCCAAATAGTTTTTGTCGAAGTCGGACAGCGCACCGACGATGCCGAAATCAAGCGCGATGTAAGCACCGGAATGCGCTGGATTCAAACTCACCAGAATATTGCCCGGGTGCATATCGGCATGAAAAAAGCCGTCCCGAAACACTTGCGTGAAAAATATTTCAATGCCGTTGCGCGCCAGCCTGGGTAAATCAATGCCCGCGCGGTGCAGCGTTTCAGTCTGACTGATCGGTATGCCCTCCATCCGCTCCATCACGAGCACATTGGACGCGCAAAGCGGCCAGATCATTTCAGGAATTTGTAGCACTTTTGAGCCGGCAAAATTGCGCCGCAATTGGCTCGCGTTGGCTGCCTCACGCATTAGGTCCAGCTCGTGATGCAAGATCGCGTCGAATTCGGCGACGACTTCGCGCAATTTGAGCCGCCTGCCATCTTCCCACCACCGCTCAATCCAGCGCGCCAATGGGCGCAACAGCGCCAGATCGCGCCCAATAGCCGTTTGCATGCCGGGCCGCAGCACTTTGACCGCCACGCGCCGGCCCGCATCCGCGCCTGTTTTCAAGCGCGCAAAGTGCACCTGGGCAATCGACGCGCTGGCTTTGGGTATGCGCTCGAAATCCTCGAATATTGCTTCAACCGGTTGACCAAGCGCCGCTTCAATCACCGCAATCGCAATGCTTGAGTCAAACGGCGGCACCTGGTCTTGCAGTTTTGCCAACTCATCGGCAATATCCGGCGCAAGCAGATCGCGCCGCGTCGATAACATTTGTCCGAATTTGACAAAAATCGGCCCTAACTGTTCAAATGCGCAGCGGATACGCACGCCGCGCGAGGCATCGAAAACACGGCCGCGGCGAATCAGCAGCAGCAAGCGGGCCGCCCAGCGGTACTTGAGGTGTGAAAGCGCAATTTCATCGAGTCCGAAACGCCAGACGACGCGGCTCATCGTCCATAAGCGCAACAGGCATTTCATCTGCGCGCGCCTTCTGTCTCAAGACACGCGATTCGTTTTTCAAGCCGCTCCGTCGCATCGCGCAACTGGACAACTTCCGCTGCAAAACCTGCAAATGCGGATGCACCGAGCCAACGCGGTTTTTCTTCGAGCGCATACTCGGCACCCGATTGAAATAAAGCCTGCGTCGTGGACCGAAGGTATTGCCGCAACCGGCGCGCGCCCTGCCCTACGCAATGCGCGGGCGTATCGCCAATCCAATGCGCGAGTATCTCTTCCAAATCCGGACGTAGATACTCGGCGAGCTTGGCAAGCGTTGCTGCAAACTCGGCGTCCCCTTCGATTCTGGCCCGTTTCATCACCGCCTTCATGCCGCCGTTTACAACATCAGACAGCGCTGCGGCGGGTACGGTCATCGAAACCGCGGGAGGGTTTGCATTTTTGTCGACCGGCGCGATTGCAATGTACCCGTCTTCCTGCACCGTCAATGCAAATGCAAACGGCGGTACGGAAAAACATGCGGCGCTGCCGGCATGCAGAACAAGCGCATCGCGCGCCCATGTTTCGCGTTCCAGCAACGCATTTAGCGCATGTTTCAGTGAGATTGCCACTGGCGCGGGCGGAATAATGCGGCGAGCGCGAAGTGACGCCGAGCAAGCTGCTGAAACATGCTCTAGGCGAGCGGAAAAGAAGCGGTAGAGCTTATTCATCGGAATCAGAAGGCGCGAGTCAAAAGGCTACCCATACACAGCGGTCGAGGACTGCTCTTGAAAAATTTTACGCAATCGCCGGTCTGTCTGACTGCATTCAGCCTTCGCCTTGCGCTGCAATAAGGCTTTAACGGCTTTGTCCGGCGCGCAGCCTTCAAACAATACCGTGCAGACCGCTTGCGTAATCGGCATTTCGATCGCGTGGACGCGCGCTAATTCACGGATGTCGCGGGCGCAGCGCACGCCTTCCGCAACATGGCCGAGCGCGTTGAGAATGGCATTCAGCGGTTGGCCGCGCGCTAACTGAACGCCGACCGTGCGATTGCGTGACAAATCACCGGTTGCGGTCAAAATCAAATCGCCCAGCCCTGATAAACCCATCAATGTCCCGGCGCGCGCGCCTAATGCAACGCCGAGTTGCGTCATCTCGGCCAGGCCGCGCGTCATCAGCGCCGCGCGCGCGTTAGCGCCGAGTCCCAAGCCGTCCGCAATGCCCGCTGCGATGGCGAGCACATTTTTCACGGCGCCTCCGACTTCTACGCCAATGACATCATCGGTTGCGTAAATGCGCATCGCGCCCTGATGAAAAGCCTGCACCGCCCGCTCACGGCAAACGGCGGATCGACTGGCGATTGTCAACGCGCACGGCAATCCCTGCGCAACTTCGCGCGCAAAGCTGGGACCGGAGAGCACCCCGCAACTGAGCGCCGGGCCGAGCGCCTCCGCCGCGATCTGATGCGGCATCTGCCGCGTGTCATTTTCAAAGCCTTTGCAGGCCACAATAAGATGCGCGGGCAGGCATCCCGACGCGCGTATCGCGACGCATACTGTCCGCAACGCGGCCAGCGGTGTTGCAATCACACACAACGCATCCGCCGCATGCCTCAGGGCCTTCTGTAAATCCGCCTCATAACGCAGCGCGCGCGTGAGCGGGATGCCAGGTAAATAACGCCCATTGCGCCGCTCGCGCGCAATCTGCGCAAGATGCGCCGCGTTGCGCGTCCAGAGCGTCGTTTCATGATGTTTCGAGAGATGATTCGCAAGCGCGCTGCCCCACGCGCCCGCGCCAAGAACGATGAGATTCATCCGTTTGCAATGGTGTTGTTTTGCCTCTGCCCTTAGGCCGTGTGAACAATTAATTCACACTGATCACTCATTATTTAGCATTTTTCAGATGATCTCATTCCACTCAATCTAAAAATTTCTTTTTGTTTAATTGTGCGGGTCCTAAAAAACGAGATCCATCTGCCTGCCAAACAAGATCATTCCAAATTTATATCGCCTGTCAGTTCAAACGAATATTGAGCGCTTAGGCAGTCAATGACATATTCTCGGCGCGCAGTGCAGCCAAAAATGTTGGCGCGCTGACCAGATAAACAAGGGCAGTGTACCGCCGATCAAGAAGTTTAAGGTCAAATAAACGATCTCATCCTTGGCCTGCCCGTCGACCAGGACGCCAGGGGACAGGCGTGAACAGGCCCTTATTTTTAATGTAAGGGCGCTGTATTCTGCCTGGCATTATCCGTATCCATGCCATTGGGTTGTGAAACCTGTGCGGCGCGCTGTTCATACAGCGCCTGAAAATTGATTTCGCTTAAGTGAACCGGAGGAAAACCCGCGCGCGCCAGAATATCGGCGACATTTGCGCGTAAGTAAGGGAAGAGAATCGTTGGACAGGCGATGCCTAATAGCCGTTCGATTTGCGTTTGAGGCATGTGGTGAATATCAAAGATACCCGCCTGTTGCGCTTCAATCAGAAACGCCACTTTTTCCTTGATGCTCGCCGTCATTGTCAACGTCAGCACGGTTTCAAAAATATGCTCCGCGAGGCGGCTGACGGTGATATTGATTTCCACTTCGACGGCGGGCGTCTCAAGTTCAAGAAAAATGTCAGGCGAATTCGGCTGCTCAACGGACAAATCTTTTAAATACACCCGCTGAATATTAAAAGAGGGCGCCGATTGCCCGGATTCTGGCAGGGGCGTGTTGGACATGAATAAATGCTAGATATATAAAAGAAAAGAGGAGGGCGGCTCTTAGAACCTGTTCACGATCTTACTGCGCGCCCGTGAGCCTGCGTCGGGCGGTGCTCGGAATCCTCACATATATCAATATGCTCCGGTTCCTGCGCTCCGTCCTCCTTGGCTGACCGGCGCTCGTCACAGATCGTGAACAGGTTCTTACAGCTCCAGCAATTTTTCCAGCTCGCCGCTTCGATCAAGCTGTGCCACTTTGTCATAACCTCCGACATACATATCGCCGATAAAAATCTGCGGCACCGTTTTGAGGCCCGTGCGCTGGATCATCTGTTCGCGCAGCGCTGGATTTTCATCGACCAGAATTTTCTCAATGCGCTCAACCCCGCGCGATTTCAGCAGCCGTTCAGCCGCCTGGCAGTAGGGACAGATTCTGGTGCTGTACATGAGGACTTTTTTCATAGGATGCCCTGCTGAAAGATTAGATGCCTGCCTGAATGCAGGTGCTGCTTCCGCACTGCCTTTGCGCGCAAGATAGAGCATTTTTCAGTCGATTTGCCCGAGGAGCGAGCGCGAAGACAGTATGAATAATACGGCGAGCGCGAAGCGACACAGGGAAAATCACTGAAAAATGCTCTAGGAAGCGCAGATTGCTATTGCTGAACTAATGGCAGTCCCGCTGCCTGCCAGGCTGCCAAGCCGCCTTGCAGTCCAAATACTTCGGTATAACCCATCTGTTTTAAAGTCGCCTCAGCGCGCCGTGTGCGCACGCCAGTCTGGCAGACCAGCAAGACGGGATGATTTTTATTTTTGGCGATGCGCGCAATCCGGCTTTGGAGCTCATCCAGTCCGATTCTGCGCGCGCGCGGCAGATGTCCGCACTGGTATTCATCTGCGCTGCGCACATCGATCACCAGCGCATTGCGGCGATTGATCAGTTGCGTGGCCTGGGCAATGCTCAACGCCCGCGCCCGGCGCGTGAGCATTGGCCAGACAAGCAGCGCGCCGGAAATTGCCGCCGCCGCGATCAAAATCAGATTCAACGGTTCTGTGAAGAATGTCACGAATTACCTCTTCTTCTGCGGCGGCAAATCGGTACAGACGCCTTCAAACCACTCCGCGGCCATGCCCACCGATTCGCAGAGCGTCGGATGCGGATGGATGGTTCTGCCAATATCCGTTGCGTCCGCGCCCATTTCAATCGCCAGGCAAATTTCGCCAATCAAATCCCCCGCGCAAATGCCGGCGATACCGCCGCCAATAAGGCGATGCGTGTTTGAATCAAAGAGCAGTTTGGTCAACCCTTCATCGCGCGCATTGGAAGCAGCGCGGCCTGATGCGGCCCACGGGAAAACGGCCTTTTCGTAAGGAATGCCTTCCGCCTGGCACTGCGCCTCTGTTTTTCCAGTCCACGCAACCTCAGGATCAGTATACGCGACCGATGGAATTTGGAGCGCGTCGAAAACCGATTTTTCCCCTGCAGCGGCCGCCGCCGCAACATGCGCTTCATGCACGGCTTTATGCGCAAGCATGGGTTGGCCAACAATATCGCCCACCGCATAAATGTGCGGCACATTCGTGCGCTGCTGATGATCGACTTCGATCAGACCGCGCTCAGTCACCCGCACGCCCGCCTTGTCAGCGCCGATAGCGGCGCCGTTTGGCGTGCGTCCAACGGCGACGAGCACCAGATCGTAGCGCTGCAACTGACTGGGGGCGGCAACGCCTTCAAAGCGGATATGGATGCCTTCGTCTTTCGCCTCCGCCTGCACGGTTTGCGTATTCAGCATCAGATTGGCAAAGCGCTGACGGTTAAAGCTTTGCCAAACATTCACTAAATCACGGTCTGCGCCCATCATCAGACCATCCTGCCTTTCAACCACATCGACCTGCGTACCGAGCGCGGCATAGACAGTTGCCATCTCAAGCCCGATGATGCCGCCGCCGATGACCAGCATCCGCTCCGGCTGGCACGGCAATTCGAGCGCGCCGGTCGAATCGACGATACGCGAGTCAATCGGCAGAAATGGCAGTTTCACTGGCTCTGAGCCAGCGGCAATAATGGCCTGTCTGAATTGAATCCGCGTTGTGCCATCCTGTGTTTCTGCTTCAAGATGGTGTGTATTGACAAAGCTGCCTGTGCCCGTCACCACTTGCACCTTGCGCGCCCGCGCCAGGCTCGCCAAACCTGTGGTGAGCTTTGATACGACACCGGATTTGAAGGCGCGTAATTTGTCCAAATCGATTTTTGGCGCGCCAAAGTCAATCCCGTGCGCCGCCAGCGCGCGCGCCTCTTGTAGAATATGAGCAGTGTGTAGCAACGCTTTCGACGGAATGCAGCCGACGTTCAGACAGACGCCGCCAAGCGTGGGTTCGCGTTCGACCAATATCGTTTTCAATCCAAGATCGGCTGCGCGAAACGCCGCCGCGTAGCCGCCGGGTCCTGCGCCCAGCACCAATACGTCACATTCGAGATTCTTCATAGCAGCGCGCGGCGGAAATCGGTCAACAACCGTGCGAGCGTTGCGCTAAAGCGCGCCGCAGCAGCGCCGTCGATGACGCGATGATCATACGATAAAGACAAGGGCAGCAAGAGACGCGGCACACACTGCGCGCCGTCCCAGACCGGCTGCATTCTGCTGCGCGAAACGCCCAGAATGGCCACTTCAGGCGCGTTGATAATCGGCGTAAACGCAGTGCCGCCGATACCGCCCAGCGATGAAATTGAAAAACAGCCGCCCTGCATGTGTTCTGCGCTCAGCTTTCCGTCACGGGCCTGCTTTGCAAGTTCCGCCGTTTCTTGCGCAATTTCGAGCACGCCTTTCCGGTCGACCGCGCGAATCACCGGGACAACCAGCCCGTGCGGCGTATCGGCGGCAAAACCAATGTTGTAGTACTGTTTGAGAATCAACTGATCGCCCGCTAGGCTGGCGTTGAAATACGGGTATTGCTTGAGCGCCGCAACACTGGCTTTGATCAGAAAAGCGAGCAGCGTCACTTTGATGCCTGCTTTTTGCTGTTCCCGATTGAGCTGTACGCGGAATTCTTCCAATGCGCTAATGTCCGCTTCTTCGTGATGAGTGACATGCGGAATCATCACCCAGTTACGATGCAGATTTGCGCCGGATATTTTTTGAATGCGGGATAGCGGCCTGGATTCGACCGCGCCAAATTTTGCGAACTCGATATTCGGCCAGGCCGGTAAATCAAAACCGCCGGGACTGGTTGCACCGGAGGCCGCGCCGCCGCCTTTTTGCAATACATCTTTCACATAAGCGGTCACATCGTCGTGCGTAATACGCCCCTTCGGGCCGCTGCCTTGAACGCGGCCAATGTCCACGCCGAGGGTATGCGCGAATTGGCGCACAGAGGGACTGGCATGACAGGCTGCGCCCGTGTCCGGCGCGATGGCGGGCGCGGCTGCAAGCGGAGGCGGCGGTGCAACGCGCTTCTGCTCTGCCGCAAGCGCGGGCGGAACAGCGGCGGATATGGACGCAGGCGATTCTGTTGCTGAAGCTTCTGTAGGCGCGGACGCTTCCGGTGCAGAGTCAAAGGTTTGCGCCCCGTTCACCGCCGGTTCAAGCAGCAGAATCAGCGCGCCTTCTGACACGGTATCGCCCGCCTTCAGACGGATTTCCTTCACGATGCCCGCCGCCGGACTCGGCACATCGATCGTCGCTTTATCCGACTCCAACGTCATCAGCGATTGCTCCGCTTCGACGGACTCACCCGACTGTACATAGACTTCGATCACCGGCACATCTTTGTAATCGCCGATATCCGGTACTTTCACTTCCAGAAACTGGCTCATTATGGAATTTTAAACAGAAAGAGGATTAGGTTTATTCGAGTCGATCTGATATTTTTTAAGCGCATCAACGACCATGCGCGACTGAATGGTGCCCTCGTCCGCAAGCGCCTTGAGCGCGGCTACCGCCACCCAATAACGGTCCACCTCAAAGAAGTGGCGTAATTTCGCGCGCGTGTCGGAACGGCCAAAACCATCCGTACCGAGCACCACATAACGGTTTGGCACAAATGGACGGATTTGCTCGGCATAGGCGCGCACATAATCGGTTGCGGCGATCACCGGCCCTTTTGCATTCTGCAATAACTTGCCGACATGCGGCAGCGATGGCGAATCGAGCGGATGGAGCAGATTGTGCCGCGCTTGCTGCTGCCCGTCGCGCGCCAGTTCGGTAAAACTAGGGCAGCTCCACAGATCGGCATCGACGCCCCAGTCGTTCTTTAACAGATTCGCCGCCGCAATCACTTCGTTGAAAATCACGCCCGAACCGAGCAGTTGTACGCGCGGCGCGCTCTTTTTGCCCGCGTCTTCGCCCTTTCTGAAGCAATACATGCCTTTCAGAAGATCCGCCTGAATGCCATCCGGAGCAGCGGGATGCGCATAATTTTCATTCATCACTGTGATGTAGTAATACACATCGTGCTGCTCTTGCGCCATCCGGCGCAGGCCATCCTGCACAATCATCGCGAGCTCGTAACCAAAGCTTGGATCATAGCTGACGCAATTCGGAACCGCTGCGGCAAACAGGTGCGAATGGCCATCTTCGTGTTGCAGTCCTTCACCGTTTAGCGTTGTGCGGCCCGACGTGCCGCCGATCAAAAAGCCGCGCCCGCGCAGATCGCCCGCGGCCCACGCCAGATCGCCGATCCGCTGAAAGCCGAACATCGAATAAAAGATATAAAACGGAATCATCGGCTCGCCGTGCGTCGAGTACGATGTTGCCGCGGCGATCCAGTCGCACATCGCGCCCGCTTCGTTGATGCCTTCCTGCAGAATCTGGCCGGTCTCCGATTCCTTGTAAAACATCAGTTGTTCTGAATCTTCCGGCACATACTTCTGACCGTCCTGATTCCACAAGCCGAACTGCCGGAATAAACCTTCCATGCCGAAGGTGCGCGATTCGTCCGGAACAATCGGCACAATCCGCTTGCCGAGCGTTCTGTCTTTCATGAGTTGCGTCAGAATCCGCACAAAGACCATTGTGGTCGAAATTTCACGGCCCGCGCCCGCGCCTTTCAATATCGGCTCAAAAGCGCTCAACTCAGGCGTCGGCAGCGATTGCGCGCGTGGTCGGCGCGCGGGCAGATCGCCGCCCAGTTCGGCGCGGCGCGCGCGCAGATAAGCGAGTTCTTTTGAATCTTCAGCAAATTTCAGGTATGGAACCTCCGCAAGCTCTTCATCGGCAATCGGCAACCGGAACCGGTCCCGGAACTTGCGCAGCGCATCCACCGGCATTTTCTTTTGCTGATGCGTGATATTGAGCGCTTCGCCCGCTTCGCCCATGCCATAGCCTTTGATCGTCTTCGCCAGAATCACCGTCGGACGGCCTTGCGTTTGCATCGCTGCGGTAAAAGCGGCGTGGATTTTGTGCGGGTCGTGGCCGCCGCGGTTCAGATTCCAGATATCCTCATCAGAATAATCCGCGACCAGCGCCTTGAGTTCAGGCGTATTGAAAAAATGCGCGCGCACATACGCGCCGCTTTTCGCTTTATAGGTTTGATATTCGCCATCGACCACTTCCATCATCCGGCGCATCAGCGCGCCCGTTGTATCGCGCGCAAAGAGTGCGTCCCAGCGGCTGCCCCAGATCACTTTAATCACCCGCCAGCCCGCGCCGCGGAAACTGGATTCCAGTTCCTGAATGATCTTGCCATTGCCGCGCACCGGGCCATCCAGCCGCTGCAAATTGCAGTTGACGACAAAAATCAGATTGTCGAGCCGCTCGCGCCCCGCCAATCCAATCGCGCCCAGTGACTCCGGCTCGTCCGTTTCACCGTCGCCGATAAATGCCCAGACTTTGCGGCCTGCGGTATTCACAATGCCGCGCAGCGCCAGATACTTCATAAAACGCGCCTGATAAATCGCCATGATCGGGCCAAGACCCATCGACACCGTCGGAAACTGCCAGAATTTAGGCATCAGCCACGGATGCGGATAGGAGGAAATCCCTTTGCCGTCCACTTCCTGCCGGAAGCGGTCGAGCTGCGCTTCGCTCAGGCGGCCCGTGAGAAAAGCGCGCGCGTATACGCCGGGCGATGAATGCCCCTGAAAGTAGATCAAATCTCCGCCGTGGGTTTCGGATGGCGCGCGCCAGAAGTGATTAAAGCCGGCTTCGTACAGCGTCGCGCTCGACGCAAACGACGCGATATGCCCGCCAACATTGGTATTTTTTCCGGCGCGCAACACCATTGCCAGCGCATTCCAGCGCGTATACGAGCGAATTCGGCGCTCAATATTCTGGTCGCCCGGCGTCGGCGGCTGAGAATCGAGTGAAATCGTATTGATATACGGCGTATCGGCTGAAAACGGCAGATGTTCGCCATGCAGACGAGCGAATTCAATCTGCTTTTCAATCAAATGATGCACGCGCCGCGGCCCTTCTTCTCCCCAGGCAGCGAGCGCGCCTTTCAACGCATCCAGCCATTCCGCTGTTTCACCGGGGTCTGGGTCGTTTTCGTGAGTGAGGTCTTTCTGCAGGTCCATTGCTTTGCCTGATGCAAGTCAAGTGTATCTATAGCCAAACGCATTTAATCTGATACGGCGGCTTCAAAGCTCGCCGTATTTGTATACTGTCNTNGTCGGCTGCTTCCTTGTCTCAAATTAAATGCTCTGAGCTATATTGTAAGAGCTTGAGCGCTTTCATGGCGCGCGCGGTTGCGCCGCGATGTTGCGCTGCAAATGCCAACGCTGCCGTACTCATGGCCGCGCAGCGCGGTGCATCCGTCAATAGGGCGCGCACCGCGCTGGCCAGCGCCGCGGTATCGGCAACGCATAGCGCAGCGCCTGCATCCATTGCATCTTTGCTGATCTGTTCAAAATTGAATGTATGCGGGCCAATGATAACCGGCGTCCCCAGCGCGCAGGCTTCGACCAAATTTTGTCCGCCGAACGGCAGCAGACTGCCGCCGATAAAGGCGCAATTCGACGCGGCATAGTATGCGCCGAGTTCGCCCATTGAATCGCCCAATAGAATTTGCACCTCGGCCGGGAGCGCAGGCGCTTCTCCAGCCCGGTTGCAATGCAGCGGCGCAGGTATAGGGTCATCTTCATTGCACCGGAATGGCATCTGCTCCGCTTGCACCGNCGCCCATGCGGTACGCCGCACGGCGCGCCATCCCTCGCGTTTGAGCAGCGCTGCCACCTCGTCGAAACGCTGCGGATGGCGCGGCGCCAGAATCAGCAAAGCCGAAGATACGCCGCATTGCCTGAACGCATCCAGCACCCGTATTTCTTCGCCCGCCCGTGTGCTGGCCGCAACCCAGACCGGCCGTTCGCCGAACGCCGCGCGCCAGGCGCGCCCGCGCGCAATGAGTGCATCGGGCGTTTTCATATCGAATTTCAGATTTCCATTCACCACCGCATTGGCAGCGCCGAGCTTGCGCAACCGTTGCGCATCCGCTTCGCTTTGCGCGAGCACGCACGCGAAGCGTCCGAATAACGCATGCGCTGCGCGCGCGCTGAATTTCAGGACGCGGCGGTAAGCGCGATACGAGCGTTCCGACATACGCGCGTTGACCAGTGCAAGCGGCACCTCCATACGCACACAAACGTCGATCAACGCCGGCCATATTTCCGTATCAATCATCACGCCCAGCGCCGGCCGGTAACGCGCCAAAAAACGCTGGATCGCAAATGGCATGTCATACGGCAGATAGCAACGCAGCGCGCGCGCGCCAAAAAGCGCTTCTCCCATCGCGCGGCCGCTCGGCGTCATATGCGTCATCAAGACGCGAGTATGCGGATGAGCGGCAAGCCATGCTTCAACAAGCGGCTGCGCGGCGCGCGTCTCGCCGACGGATACTGCATGTACCCACAGCAGCGGCGCAGGATCATCCAGCGGACGGCCCGGCGCATCGCCAAAGCGTTCGCCGATATGGCGCGCATATTGCTTGTTGCGCCGCGCGCGCCACAGCAAACGCATCACCGCACATGGAGCGGCGATCCACCATAAGGCGCGATAGAAAAAATGGAGCAACACGCTTGTATGGTTTTGTAAGTGTGGAAGGCTCAATCTGCACACCCGCCCTTTTAACGCGGTTGCGGTTGAACCGGCGGCACGGTGCGTATGCGCGCCTGCGCGCTCACCTGCGCTAGAGCATTTTTCAGTCGATTGGCCCAAGGAGCGAGCGCGAAGACAGTATGGGGATCGATGCGGGCGGAGCAGGTCTCCATCGCAAAGCAATGGAGGCGACCCCGCAGCGATCCCGAATACTCTGAGCAGAGAAGCGACACAGGGAAAATCACTGAAAAATGCTCTAATTCGCGCGCGCCATGATGGCTATAGTACAGAATGAGGATATCCTTCATTGGAAATGGAAGGGGCAACGTGAAAAATGCTCTGGTACGCAAGTGCGCATTGTATTGCGCAACAGCACAGCGATTTGTGTATTTGATCATGCAGCGCAGCGGCGAAGACCGGGTGACGCAAGTCGCCGGCAGCCTGACCTTTACCACTGTGTTATCTCTGGTGCCGCTGTTGACGGTGACCTTCGCACTGTTCACCGCTTTTCCGATTTTTGGCGCATTCGAGCGCGCCTTGCGGGATTTTTTGACCGATCAGTTGATGCCGGAACAGGTCAATGCACAGATTTTCGAGACGCTAAATGCATTCTCGGCGCGTGCGAAGAGCCTGACTGCAGTGAGTCTGATTTCGCTTGGCATCACTTCGATGGCGACAATGATGACCATTGAATCGGCGTTCAACCAAATCTGGCGCGTGCGTAAACCGCGTCCGCTCGCACAGCGCATCCTGGCGTACTGGGCGGCGCTCACCTTAGGACCGCTGCTGGTCGGCGCCAGCTTGTCGATTTCCTCCTGGCTGCTTGGGCAAACGCTGGCGGCGCGCGCGGTGCCGCCCTTAGTCCGTTGGGCGCTGGCGGGGGCAACGCTGCCCCTTTCTGCGCTCGCGTTCACGATGCTCTATCTTTATTTGCCGCATCATCGCATCCGCTGGCGCGATGCATGGATTGGCGGAGCGCTGGCGGCTCTGGCATTTGAACTGCTAAAACGCGGCTTTGGTTTGTATATCCGCGCCTTTCCAACCTACGCCGCGATATACGGCGCATTTGCTGCGGTGCCGATTTTTCTGCTTTGGGTGTATTTAAGCTGGCTGGTCACCGTTGGCGGCGCAGTGTTTACCGCAGCGCTGGCGGCTTTTCGTACAGGCGCTCGCGCGCGCCCCTGCTTCTCCGGCAGCGATTTTCTAAACGCGCTTGCAATTCTGGCGCGGCTTGCGGCCGCGCGCATGGCGGGACGCGCTGGTTGTTCGACCGCGATGCTGGCAGACGCGCTTGGCAATGAGTCTGCAGCGGTCTGCGCGTTGCTCGCGCGGCTTGAAGCGCAGCAATGGGTAGCGCAACTAGATACGGCGGCTCAGCGCTGGATATTGGTCGCCAATCCGGACCGTCTGACCTTGGCCGCCGTATTTGATCGCCTGGCAGTCAACCGCGCTGAAGTGACCCATCGGCTCGAACGCGACAGGGCCTATATCGATGGGCCGGCGCTGCGCGCAGCGTTGCGTAATGATGCACTGGAAATCCCTCTTTGCGCGTCTGTTTGTATCTGCAACATGAGGATTCCGGGTACCGCCCGACGCGGGCTTACGGGCGCCAGTGAGACCCAGGCGTTTCGCACAGCCGCGCTGGCAAGGCGCGCCGACGCAGACAGTACATCTAGTACGGCAAGAAGGCGCAACGTCGCCAGCGCGGCTGTGCGAAACGCCTG
>NZ_CAFB01000035.1 GCF_000227585.1 Candidatus Glomeribacter gigasporarum BEG34
AATCACACTTGCAACCACAACGCTCGCTTCTTCCCCTCCATTCGCGACAATCTGACGCAGCGGCTCTTCCATCGCGCGCAGCACAATCTTGATGCCCGCCTGCTGATCCGCATTATCGCCCGTCAGGTTCGCGACCGCATGACGCGCGCGAATCAGCGCGACGCCGCCGCCTGGCACAATGCCTTCTTCAACCGCCGCGCGCGTTGCATGCAGAGCGTCTTCGACGCGCGCCTTTTTCTCTTTCATTGCGACTTCTGTCGCCGCGCCGACTTTAATCACCGCAACGCCGCCGGCCAGTTTCGCAACGCGCTCCTGCAGCTTTTCACGGTCATAGTCGGAAGTCGCCCCCTCGATCTGCACGCGGATTTGTTTGACGCGCGCTTCGATATTTCTGGAATCGCCCCGACCGTCAATGATGGTGGTGTACTCTTTCGCCACTTCGATGCGCTTTGCCTGACCCAATTGATTCAGCGTAGCTTTCTCAAGCGTGAGGCCTGTTTCCTCGGTAATCACTTCGCCGCCGGTCAGAATTGCAATATCTTCCAGCATGGCCTTGCGGCGGTCTCCAAAGCCCGGCGCCTTGATCGCCACCGACTTCAGCAAGCCGCGCATATTGTTCAGAATCAGCGTGGCGAGCGCTTCGCCTTCGACATCTTCAGCGATAATCACCAGCGGACGGCCCGATTTGGCAACCTGGTCCAGCAGCGGCAGCAGATCGCGAACCGTCGAGATTTTCTTGTCATGCAACAGGATATAGGGTTCATCCAGCACGGCCATTTGCCGGTCCTGGTTATTGATAAAGTACCCGGACAGATAACCGCGGTCGAATTGCATGCCTTCAACGACATCCAGCTCGTCTTCGAGCGATTTGCCGTCTTCCACCGTAATGACGCCTTCCTTGCCAACCTTGTCCATCGCTTCGGCAATTCGCTTTCCGATGGACTCATCGCTATTGGCCGAGATTGAGCCGACTTGCGCAATTTCCTTGCTGGTCGTGCAGGGCTTGCTGATTTTACGCAGTTCCTCAACGGCGGCGGCCACCGCTTGATCAATGCCGCGTTTCAGATCCATCGGATTCATGCCCGAAACCACATATTTCATGCCTTCGTATACGATGGATTGCGTCAGCACGGTCGCTGTCGTTGTGCCATCCCCCGCGTTATCGCTCGTTTTCGACGCCACTTCCTTGACGGTTTGCGCCCCCATATTCTGCAGCTTGTTTTTCAGTTCAATTTCTTTTGCCACTGAAACGCCGTCCTTGGTCAAGGTCGGTCCGCCAAAGCTGCGTTCGAGCATCACATAGCGTCCTCTTGGCCCGAGCGTCACTTTAACTGCATTGGCCAGAATATTGACGCCTTTGACGACTTCGGTGCGGGCTTGATCGCCGAATACCACTTCTTTTGCTGCCATCTTGTAACTCCTTGAATTTCTCTGAAATCAAATTGAATAAAAGGGAAGTGAAGCGCTCTCTTGATGCTTAGAGCATTTTTCAGTGATTTTCCCTGTGTCGCTTCGCGCTCGCCGTATTGTGCATACTGTCTTCGCGCTCGCTCCTTGGGCCAATCGACTGAAAAATGCTCTAGGAAACGATCACGGCCATGATGTCCTCTTCGCGCATCACCAGCAATTCCTCGCCATCCACTTTAACGGTCTGGCCCGCATATTGTCCAAACAGCACCACATCGTCCACATTCACATCCATCGGAATCGTTTCCCCCTTTTTATCTTTTCTGCCAGGTCCGATGGCCATCACCTTGCCCTGAACGGGTTTCTCGGCAGCCGTCTCAGGAATCACAAGCCCTGATGGAGATTTGGTTTCATTGTCCAGACGCTTGACAATCACGCGATCGTGCAGGGGACGAAGTTTTTTCATATTGCTTCCTCTTTAAGTGAGATGAAAATACTTTGAGTTTCAAACAAGGCAAAAAATTCATTCCATTTGCCCAAAGAGCTTTGTTAGCATTCCCTGCCAACGAGTGCTGATTATAGGGGCGCACTGACCCGAATTCAAGACGGGAGGCGTTTTGCACAGCCGCTTAAAAATGCTCTAAGATGGACAATAAAAACGGAATATCCGCTCGACAGGAGACGGTAATGCAAATGATGTACAATAGTCCGAATTACTGCGTTGTGGCTTTTCCAGCGCAGGAAGACAGCGCCGCGCTTTCCGAGGGCGGCTATGAAATTGTCGCCAAGAATTTAAAGCGGGGTCTGTTTATCCACGGGCCGATGGCGGCGCATTTCCAGAAAAGCGTGCAGAAGCTGGTCAAACAGCCGCCTGATTTTGCCGAAATGGACGCTTTTCTGGGTCAATTTGATGACTGGATGACGCACCCGCTTGTTTTGCATTAATAACGCCGGCGTACATCACAACAATGCGCCGCGTTCCATTTTCTGCCCATAGCTCAGCCGGATAGAGCATTGGCCTTCTAAGCCGACGGTCGGGGGTTCGAATCCCTCTGGGCAGGCCAATCATTCCAGGGTGTACCCTTCGCAGAGATCCAGTTGTAGCAGGGTTCTAAGCGATTTTTACATGACGCCCGATATCCGCGCCGTAACGATATTGCCCGCTTCCTCGCGGCGCATTCAGCTCAACGCATTGCCGCCGCTGTCGCTCTACGTCCATATTCCCTGGTGCCTTAAAAAATGTCCATATTGCGATTTCAATTCACATGAATGGAACAGCGCCGTGGATGTGCCGGAGAAAGAATATCTGGACGCGCTGCGCGGCGATCTCGAACTGGCGCTGCCATCGATCTGGGGGCGGCGCATTCAATCGGTCTTCATTGGCGGCGGCACGCCGAGTTTGCTGTCGGCGGCGGGCATTGACCGTCTGCTCTCGGAGATTCGAGCCCGTCTGCCGCTGAATCCGGAGGTTGAAGTGACGCTGGAAGCCAATCCCGGCGCGTTTGAAGCCGCCAGGTTCAAACAATTCCGGGCGAGTGGCGTGAACCGTTTATCAATCGGCATCCAAAGTTTTAACGACGCGCATCTGAAAGCGCTAGGGCGCGTCCATGATGCGCAACAGGCGCGGCGCGCGGTCGAAATCGCGCACAACGCATTTGATCATTTCAATCTGGATTTGATGTTCGCGCTGCCGTGTCAAATATTCGATGAATGCCGCGCGGATGTGGAAACCGCTTTGTCTTATGCGCCGACGCATCTGTCGATCTATCAACTCACGCTTGAAGCGAATACTTATTTCTCGAAATATCCGCCGCGCCTGCCGGATGAGGAACAATGCGCGGATATGCAGGACTGGATTCATGCGCGCCTGCGCGAGGCGGGTTATTCTCATTACGAAGTGTCCGCCTACGCGCAACCGCATCAGCGCTGCTGGCACAACCTGAATTACTGGCAATTCGGCGATTACCTTGGAATTGGCGCGGGCGCGCACAGCAAACTTTCTTTTCCGCAGCGCATCGTCCGGCAAATGCGCTACAAGCAGCCCGCGGCCTATCTCAGACAATGCGCGGAGAACGCGCCCATCCAGCAGGAATATGCAGTCAACGCAGAGGATTTACCGTTTGAATTTATGTTGAATGCGTTGCGGCTGACCCAGGGATTTCCAGTGCACTGGTTTTCCGAGCGTACCGGCCTGCCAATCCGCGCAATTGAACAGCCCTTGCGCACCGCGATTGCGCGCGGCTTGCTCACGCGGGACCATCAAATGATCATTCCAACGCCGCTTGGCCAGCGTTTTTTGAGCGATCTGCAAGCCCTGTTTCTAGAATAATAAGATTCATAGGCGTTCCGCACAGCCGTGCTGGCAAGGCGCGCTAACGCAGACAGTACAACCAGTACGGCAAGGAGGCGCAACGCCGCCAGCGCGGCTGTGCGGAACGCCTGTTCAAGCTGCCAGCAATGAGCGCAGCACAAAGGGTAGAATACCCCGATGCCGGTAGTAGTCGATTTCAATGGGCGTATCGATTCTAAGAAGCAGTGGGACTTTGACAGAAGCGCCGTCAACGCGGTGAATGGTCAGCGTCACCTGTTGCTGCGGCTTCAGTTCCGCATCGAGTCCATCCAGATCGAAACTTTCTTCGCCGGTAAGCCCAAGCGTCTGCGCGCTATGCTCTGTTGTGAACTGCAGCGGCAATACGCCCATGCCGACCAGATTTGAGCGATGGATGCGCTCGAAGCTGCGCGCAATGACCGCTTTGACGCCCAATAATTGCGTTCCCTTGGCGGCCCAGTCGCGCGACGAGCCGGTGCCGTATTCCTCTCCCGCGAATACCAGGGTCGATACGCCTTCCTGGAGATAGCGCATCGCGGCATCATAAATGAACATCTGTTCGCCGCTCGGCTGGTGAATCGTGATGCCGCCTTCGACGCGCGCGCCCTCCGGTTTCGGCGGAACCATCAAATTTTTAATCCGGACGTTGGCAAAGGTGCCGCGCATCATCACCTCATGATTGCCGCGCCGCGCGCCATAGCTATTGAAATCGGCTTTTTGAACCCCGTTTTCCTTTAACCACCGGCCCGCTGGAGCGCTTTCACTAATCGCGCCCGCGGGACTGATGTGGTCGGTCGTGACTGAATCGCCAAAGATGCCAAGCGCGCGCGCGCCGCGAACGGATGGTGCACAATCTGCGGGCTGCATGCTGAATCCGGAGAAAAAGGGCGGCTGCGCAATATAGGTCGATTTTGGCCAGTGGTAGGTCTGCGCTTGCGCGCCTTCAATCGTGCTCCATAAATCGCCTGTGCGGGTCAGTTGCGCGTAATTTTTACGGAAGACCGCGCCGTCAAGCGCATATTGCATAAACGGATGGATTTCATCGCTTGAAGGCCAAATCTCGCTGAGATAAACATCGCGCGCCTGGCCGTTTGCGTCGATGCCGCGGCCAAGCGGCTCGGTTGTCAAATCGCGCATCACCGTGCCGGCAATCGCATAGGCGACCACCAGCGGCGGCGAGGCCAGAAAATTTGCGCGGATATTCGGATGGATGCGCGCTTCAAAATTGCGGTTACCCGATAAGACGGCAGCAGCGATGAGATCGTTCCGCAGAATGGCCTCATTCAGCGCGGGTGATAAATCGCCGGAATTGCCAATACACGTGGTACAGCCATATCCGGCGAGCGCAAAGCCCAACTGTTCGAGATAGGGCAGAAGTCCTGTCGCCTTCAGGTATTCGGTGACGACGCGCGAGCCAGGCGCCAGCGAGGTTTTGATATGCGGCGCAACGCTCAAGCCTGCGTTCACCGCTTTTTTCGCCAGCAGACCCGCCGCGAGTATTCACGCCTGGATTTGAAGTATTCGTACAGGACGTAATCGCCGCAATCAGCACATCGCCATGCCGGACTTCGATGCCATCGCTGCTTTGATAACTGTGCGCCAGCGCCTCCGGTTTTTTCGCAAAACCGTTTTGGCTGACTTCCTGGCTGAAGAGTTTGGCAAAGGCGGTTTTCACATGTCCGAGCTCAATCCGGTCCTGCGGACGCTTAGGGCCAGCCAGCGAAGGCGCAACCGTGGCCAGATCGAGCGTGATCACTTTTGTATAGTCGATTTGCCCCGCACTAGGCATACCGTATAACTGCTGCGCCTTCAGATAATTGTGCAGCGCGGTGATGGTCTCGTCCGTGCGGCCCGTGCCTTTGAAATATTCGAGCGTTTTATCGTCAACCGGGAAAAAGCCCATTGTTGCGCCGTATTCAGGCGCCATATTGCTGAGGGTCGCGCGATCCGGCACCGCAATCGATTGCGCGCCGTCACCAAAAAACTCGACAAATTTACCGACGACCTTCTCGCGGCGCAGCCTTTCAGTCACCGTGAGCACCAGATCGGTCGCGGTGACGCCTTCGCGCAACTGCCCCTTCAGCTCGAAACCCACCACGTCCGGCGTTAAAAAGTAGATCGGCTGGCCGAGCATTCCCGCTTCCGCTTCAATCCCGCCGACGCCCCAGCCGACGACGCCGACCCCGTTGATCATTGTGGTGTGGCTATCGGTGCCGACCAAGGTATCGGGATAATAGATATTGTCAGCCGGCGCGGATGAATTCACTTTCTTTTTGTGCAGTCCGCGCGCCAGATATTCAAGGTTGACCTGATGCACGATGCCAACGCCCGGCGGCACCACGCGGAAGGTATCAAAGGCCTGCATTCCCCACTTCATAAATTGATAACGTTCCCGGTTGCGCTGGAATTCAAGCTTCATATTCAGATCAAGCGCATCAGGGCGGCGGAAATAATCCACCTGCACTGAATGATCCACGACCAAATCAACGGGCACCAGAGGCTCGATGGACTTCGGATTGTGGCCCATCCGCTCGGCAACGCCGCGCATTGCGGCCAGATCGGCAAGCAGGGGAACGCCGGTGAAATCCTGGAGCACAATGCGCGCCACGACAAAGGGGATTTCATCGCTGCGCGCCGCAACGGGTTGCCACCGCGCGAGATTCTGGATATGCGTCTCGGTAATCCGGGCGCCATCGTAATTGCGCAGCACCGACTCAAGGAGGAGTCGAATCGAGACCGGCAGCCGTGCAATATCAACGCCAAGCGCCGCGCTTAAGCGCGGGAGCGAATACAACAGTCCTTTGCCCGAACCGTGGTCGAATATTTGTAGGGTGTGATAGAGGTTGTGGTGCGTCATGGTTGGGACCTTTGCGGGTTCATTGGCGCGTTGCGGAAGGAGTTTTAGACGCGGAGAACGGCGCATGTGCAGCCGCCGCCGAATCAGGCTCTTCTGAATCTGCTGAAAAAAGAAGCGGCATAGGCTTAGGCTGAGCATCCGCCGCTGCCATTTCCACTGTTTTGCATTCATCGACCAGGCGGGAGCGCGCGCCATGATCGTTGAACAGCATTGCCTTGAAGGGCAGCACGACCAGATCCAGGCCGCTGTCTGAATCCTGAAAGCGCTCGGCGCCGGTCGTCGTTGGCACGCGCGGCAAGAGGTAATTTCTTCCAGACCAATACAAAGTCAAGGACGGATCGCTTTTGAAATCACCGCTCAGCCAAAACGCTTTATTGTGCTCACAACTCCATTTCACTGCGCTTTCATCCAGCGGCGGGCGATCGAGCGCTATACTTTGGGGCTGGCTTTTCTGATGGCTTGCGCGGCGCTTGTGAGCGGCTGCGGATGACTTCTGGGGGACCGCTTCCGCAACCGAGGCGAGCAACGTCACACATGCAAGCGCGACTGCGATCAACAGGGTTTTTTTCATAGAATGTCTCCAGTGTGGCTAAAAATCATTTCTAGAGCATTTTTCAGCGGCTTGCACGGCGTCACTTCGCGCTCGCCGTATTGCTCATACTGCCTTCGCGCTCGTTCCTTGTGCAATCTCGCTGAAAAATGCTCTAGCCGGTGGCGGTATTCAACAAAGGTTCGACCGCTGCGCGTTCATCGAGCAGCTCCCGTTCGGAAGCTTTCATCCGCGCGCGCGAAAATGCATCGATTTCAAGCCCCTGCACGCGCGTGAATGCGCCATTTTCGGTCATCACCGGGCATCCATAGATGAGGTCCGGCGCAATTCCGTATGAGCCGTCCGATACGATGCCCATTGTGACCCAACGCCCCTGGCTGCCGAGCATCCAGTCGCGCATATGCTCCAGCGCCGCCTGCGCGGCGGACGCCGCTGATGAGTGTCCGCGCGCGTTGATAATCGCCGCGCCGCGCTGAGCGACGGACGGGATAAAGACATCGCGCAGCCAATCCTCCTGAATTCTGCGCTGCACAGGCGCGCCGCAAACCGTTGCAAAGCGGATGTCCGGATACATTGTGGACGAATGATTCCCCCAGACAATCAGCCTTTCAAGCGCAGCGACCGGTTCGCCCAGCTTCGCCGCCAACTGCGCGCGCGCCCGGTTGTGGTCCAGGCGCAGCATCGCGGTGAAGTTCTCGCGCGGCAGCTCCGGCGCGGAACGCATTGCAATATAGGCGTTTGTATTGGCCGGATTGCCGACCACGAGCACTTTCACGTCGCGTCGCGCCGCTTCGTTGAGCGCGCGCCCCTGTTCCTTAAAAATTCCGGCGTTTGCATGCAGCAGATCACCGCGCTCCATTCCTTTGGAGCGCGGCCGCGAGCCGACCAGAAAAGCGGCGTCGGCGTCTTTAAAAGCGGTTTTGGGGTCATCGGTCACAACGATATCGCGCAAAAGCTCAAATGCACCGTCTTCCAGCTCCATCACAACCCCTTTGAGAGCGGACTGCGCCTGCGGCAGTTCGAGCAACTGCAGAATGACGGGCCGCCCTTTGCCGAGCAGCTCGCCATTCGCGAGCCGGAAAAGAAGGGCATAAGCGATCTGACCGGCGGCGCCGGTAACGGAAATACGGGCTGGAGAGATTGAATCGTTGCGCATAGAGAAGCTTTGAAACCTTGATTTATAAAGCAGGGCTGAGGTCGTTGATATCTTCGATACGCAGCATGCGAATATCCCGCACACTGCTTTTAAACCAGGGATAGGCTTTGCTTAATACCTGTGCGGCCAGCACGCACTTCACCGCATTCATATTTTCATCGCCAAAGTACACGCTCCCCTGCTGCCAGGTGAAACCCAGCGGCATCAGTTCTTTTCTGATATCGTCATAGGCGTTTTGCCATGAATCGTTGGGATATTGCTGTTTCAGTTGTTCAGTGTCCAGATCGAACGAGATCGCGTACATCAGCGCTCCTAAAAGGCGATTTCAATATTTGGCTCTTCTGATGATGCCAATTCTAAAATACAATTCGCCCTGTCTGTGCATTCCATCGTGATTTTAGACCTCCCTCTCATCCCATTCCTTGCTCCATCTTCAATGAAAAAAATCAGAGCGCCTGCGCGCAGACGCGCCAGAATCCTGATCGGCGTTGCACTGGCGGTTGCGCTGCTCATCGCGCTCTCACGCTGCGCGTTCAGCAAAAAAGCGCCGGAATATCTGAGCGCGCCGGCGGCGCGCGCGGATATTGAGAATACCGTACAGGCGGTGGGCGCCTTGCGCGCCTTTACACAAGTTGATGTGGGCGCCAGAGTCACGGGTCAAGTGCAAACGCTCCATGTTCAGTTGGGCGATGCCGTTAAAAAAGGGCAACGGCTCGCCGAAATTGATCCAGCTCTGCAAAAAAACGCGCTCCAGCAGGCGCAACTGAATGCGGAAAACAGCGCCGCAAATCAGCGCGCCGCGCAAGCGCAACTGCAGCAGGCAGAATTGAATATGCGGCGGCAGCGGCAAATGCTCGCCGCAGATGCCGCCTCGCGTCAGGATGCGCAGAACGCCGAAGCAGCACTGGCCGTAAGGCGGGCCGAGCTCGCCGCGCAAGGTGCGCAGCTCAAGCGGGCGCGCGTTGAGGTTGAAAAGGCGCGCGCCGATCTAGATTACACGCAGATCACCGCGCCCATCGACGGCGAAGTGGTTTCGATTGTGACGCGGGAAGGGCAGACGGTGGTCGCGCAGCAGCAAGCGCCGGTCATCATGAAGCTTGCTGACCTCAACACGATGACCGTTGAAGCGCAGATTCCGGAAGCGGATGTTGTTCGCGTCCATCCCGGTCAGGAGGTCTATTTCACCATTCTGGGCGCGCCCGACCAACGCTACTACAGTACCTTAAGAGCGGTGGAACCGGCGCCGCCAGCCAGTGAGGGGCAGGCGCAACAGGCGGTGTTCTATCACGCGCTATTTGAGGTGCCGAATCCGCAGCGCGTATTGCGCGTCGGGATGACCGCGCAGGTCAGCATTGTGCTCGACAAGGCACAGGCTGCATTGACGATTCCAGTCTCGGCGCTGGGCGAGCTGGAGAAAGACGGCCGCGCTCAAGTGCGTGTGCTCGGCGCAGACGGCGCGGTGCAGACGCGCGCCGTGCGCACCGGTATCAATAACCACGTGCAAGTGCAGATTCTCTCCGGCCTGAAGGAAGGCGAGCGCGTGATTCTGGGGGAAAGCTCCAAGGTAGAGGGAAAAAACGCGCCCCGCCGGGGGCCAGTCAGGGTCTTCCGTCAGTGAGCGCCTGTGCCGATCACAGGCGCTGAACCGATTGATCCAGCCATGAATTCAGTGCAAAAAGCCCTGCTTGAACTGGTCAAGGTCACGCGCCGCTTTGCGTCCGGCGATAAAGACGCGGTGGCGCTGAACAACATCACGCTGAGGATTTGCGCGGGCGAATTTGTCGCGATCATGGGCGCTTCAGGCTCAGGCAAATCGACGCTGATGAATATTCTGGGCTGCCTTGATCCGCCCAGTTCAGGCCATTATCGGATTGGCGGGCGGGAAACCGCGGCGCTCGGTCCGGATGAACTGGCTCAGTTGCGCCGCGCGCGTTTCGGCTTTATTTTCCAGCGCTATCACCTGCTGCCGCATCTGACCGCGGCCGGCAATGTTGAAATCCCCGCTGTCTATGCCGATACCGCGCATGCGGCGCGGCAGCCGCGCGCGCTGGAATTGCTGCGGCGTTTGGGTTTAGCGGAGCGCGCGCACTACCGGCCCGCGCAGCTTTCGGGCGGCCAGCAGCAGCGCGTCAGTATCGCGCGCGCATTGATGAACGGCGGCGAGATTATTCTGGCGGACGAACCCACTGGCGCGCTCGACAGCAAAAGCGGGCAGGAGGTGATGAATATCCTGCATGAGCTGAATGCAAACGGCCATACTGTGATTCTGGTCACACACGCCCCGCAGATCGCGGCGCACGCGCAACGTATCATTGAACTCAAGGACGGCGCAATCGTGCGCGATCATGCACAGCCAACGGCGACGCGCCCTATGGAGTCTAGAGCATTTTTCAGTCGATTGGCCCAAGGAGCGAGCGCGAAGACAGTATGCACAATACGGCGAGCGCGAAGCGACACAGGGAAAATCACTGAAAAATGCTCTAAACCCCAGGAAAATGCGCCGCCGCAGACTGCTCGCCGCGCATCCGCGCGCTTTGCGCGTTTCACGGAAGCCTTCAAAATGGCCGCCAGCGCGCTGCGCGCGCACCGCCTGCGGACTTTTCTAACAATGTTGGGCATCATCATCGGCATTACTTCGGTCGCCTCCATCGTCGCGCTGGGCTCGGGGATGAAACAGAGGATACAGGAGATCATTCAAGAACTGGGCCCCAATACCCTTTCTATCTTTCCAGGCCGCGACCGCGGCGAGCGCCATTGGCGAGGCAATAATCAGACGCTCGTGCCCGCAGACCTGGAGGCGCTGCGCGCGCAGCCGTATGTTGATAGTGTGACGCCGGAAACGGGCAAAATGGGACTGGTGCGTTATCGCAACCTGGATGTGAATGCCATTGTCACCGGCGTCGGGGAAGATTTTTTCCGGGTGCGAAATCTGAAGCTCGCGCAAGGCATTGCATTCGGACGCGAGGATATCCGGCAACAGGCGCAGGTGGCGGTGATCGATCAAAATACGCGGGAGAAGCTGTTCAGCGATATGGACAATCCGCTGGGTCAAATCATTCTGATCGGCCCGGTGCCATGCACCGTGATTGGCGTGACGCAGTCGAAGAAAGATATATTCGGCGATCAGCAGAATCTGCAAATCTGGATTCCCTACAGCGCGGCCAACAGTAAACTCCTCGGTCAATCCTATTTCGGCAAGATTACGGTGCGCTTGCGCGACGGGCAATCTAGCAAAAGCGCCGAACACAGCATTGAAGAATTGCTCGCCCAACGGCATGGCGACAAGGATTTCTTTATTTTTAATATGGATAGCATGCTCAAGGCCGGGCAGCAGCAAAATCAGCTGATCCGGCTTTTTCTATTGTCGATTGCCGTCATTTCCCTGATCGTCGGCGGGATTGGCGTGATGAATATTATGCTGGTCTCGGTGACTGAGCGCACGCGCGAAATCGGTATCCGGATGGCGGTTGGCGCACGGCAGTCCGATATTCTGCAACAGTTTCTGGTCGAGGCCGTGGCGGTCTGTTTAAGCGGCGGACTGATTGGCATTCTGCTCTCTTTTGGCATTGGCGCGGTCTTCTCGGCGCTGGTTGAGCAAATGAAGATGATTTTTTCAGTCGGCTCAATCATCGCGGCGGCGCTGTGTTCGACTCTGATCGGCGTCGTCTTCGGCTTTATGCCAGCGCGCAATGCGGCGCGCTTAAATCCAGTCGATGCATTGGCGCGAGATTGAGAGGATGCGCATGAACCGGATCGCCCCTGTTTTGATCGCGCTGATGCTTCTGGCAGGCTGCGCGCGCGCGCGCTGGACGCCGCCGTCCATAGAGGTGCCGCCGCGCTGGTCCGCGCCCGTTGTCAACCAGGCGGCGACGGAACAAGCACGGGCCGCGTGGTGGATGAATTTCAACGATCCACAACTCAATGCGCTGATCGACGAAGCGCTCAAAGCGAATAATGATCTGGCAGTCGCGGTCATTCGCGTGCAGCGCGCGCGCTTACAAGCGGGCCTGGCCAATACTACCCTGACTCCGGATGTCAAAGGCGTTGGTCTGAATACATCATCACGCAACTTGGACTCACACAATACAAAGCGTTCAGCAAACGTCAGCGGCTCGCTGAGTTATGAATTGGATCTCTGGGGAAAACTGGCCCAACAGCGCGCAACCGCCGCCTGGGAAGCGCAGGCCGCCGAGGCGGACCGCGCGCAGGCGGCGCTGAATCTGATTGGCACCACCGCGGAGTTGTACTGGAAGCTGGTCCGTTTAAACGAGCAGATCATCGATGGCAACGCGGATCTGAAGCAAGCCCAAAAAATACTCGAGCTCGTCAATGCACGGTATGCGGCGGGCGTGATCTCAGGACTGGATCGGGTACAGGCCGAGCAGAATGTCTCGGCGCAACGCCTGGCGCTAACCCGGCTGTATCAGCAACGCATCGAAGCGCGCCATGCGCTGGCAGTGTTATTGAACCGCCCGCCCTCATACGCTTTTGAGGCGCCTGAGCATTTGCCCGATTCGCCGCCGCCTGAAGTGGAGGCCGGCCTGCCGGCGCAGGCGCTCAAGCGTCGCCCGGATCTGAGGGTGGCTGAATTACGCCTGCGCCAGTCGTTCGCCGATATTGAAAAGATGCGCGCCAGTTTTTATCCGGCTTTTACATTGACCGGCAGCCTCGGCAGCGCCAGCGAGGCATTGTTGCGCGTGCTGCAGAATCCGGTCGCAACGCTTGGCATTGGCCTGACATTGCCCTTTATCGAATGGAACACGATGCAGTTAAAAATCAAAGTATCGAAAAGCGAATATGCAGAAGCCGTTGTCCATTTCCGAAAGAACCTCTACACCGCGTTGGCTGAGGTCGAAAATGCCTTGTCCAGACGTGCGCAATTGATTGAAGCAGCCGCGCATCAGGCGCAGATCGCATTCCAGGCGTCGCAGGCTGAACAACAGACGCATGCGCGGTTTAACGCCGGCGCCGCCGATCTTCAGGCCTGGCTGGAGGCGCAGGGCGGGCTGCGGAAAGCGCGCGACGCGCTTAAACAGAACCGTCTGGACCAGCTCAATAATCGAATGAGGTTATATCAGGCGCTTGGCGGCTAAGAGCATATTTAGGGGTCGCGTCACGCAACGGACGACAGAGTACGCTAAGCCTGAGGGAAGGGCCGCGAGGAGTCTAAATGAGGTTGCCCCAGAAAACGGACACCAGAGTGCGTTAAGACTTGCAGTAATTGATACAGGCAGAGAAGCAGCGGGCACCCAACGATAAAGCGTCGGGACAGAAACGCCCAGATTTCGGGCCACCTCCCGTGGGGCTACTCCGTTGACCAGCAGCTTTTGAGCAGATTTTAGTGTGCTGTCTGTCATTTTTCGCTTGCGTCCCCTCTTCGCCCCTGTTGACGGGCGGCTTCTAGGCCTGCTTTAGTGCGTTCCAGCAGCAGTTCCCGCTCCATCTCGGCCAAAGATGCCATGACGTGAAAGAAGCACCGGCCCGCTGGGGTACTGGTGTCAATGGCGTCGGTCAGGCTTCGGAAGTGAATGCCCTGCTGGGATAAACCCCCGACCAGTTCAACCAGATGTTTGACACTGCGCCCTAAGCGATCCAGCTTCCAGACGACCACCCGTGTATCTTTTGGGCGCAGCATCTCAAGCGTTTTAGCCCACCCGGGACGCGCTGTATGCCCTGCGCTCGCCTTGTCTTTAAAGATTTTCTGGCAGCCCGCCTGCGTAAGGCATCCTTCTGAAGCGTAAGATTTTGGTCTTGCGTAGAAACGCGCGCGTACCCAATCAGCATGAGACTGCCAAAAGATTCTTGAAACCCGTGGAAAGGTGACAGAATTGAGAAAAGACTTTCAAGAGTGATGTTCAAGAATACAAAAGTCAGGATTTTATGAGGCACAGCGGCAGGGTACGGTAGACTATCAGAAACGAACGTATAGAAAAGGCATGACACGCAACCGTTTTAGGATGGATTTTCNGGAACGCGNGNGTCTGTTGAGCGCTGCCTGAACATCAGGATGCCCTGATTCGGCATGACACGTTCAGCGAGTCTGATCTGTCCATCATTCGCCAGCGTCGCAAGGCTGCCACTCAGCTGGGATTTGCAGTCCAGCTGTGTGACATGCGCTCCCCAGGCAGGATGTTGGAGATAGAAGAGCCCCCTTTTTCTCCGGTGCTGAGCTTCGTGGCAGCCCAGCTTAAATGACCGTTAGACATTTGGGCTGAGTACGGGCAACGGGCAGAGACGCGCCGAGCACATCTGGTTGAACTGCAGTCTGTGTTTGGCTTGAGGCCCTTTACAGTGCGATGTCACAAATCTTCTGTGCAGGCGTTGGCACCACTGGCACAGCAGACCGATAAAGGCATCATGCTAGCCAAGGCGCTGATTGAGGCACTCCGCAGCCGTTGAATCCTGCTGCCATCGATCCTAATGATCGATAGGATTTGCGCAGAAGCCATGACACGCGGCAATCGACCCCTTTATTCCGCGCTCACAGCAGGTTTGACCCAGGCTCATCGGCAGAAGCTAGAGCATCTGCTCAACCTACATGAACACAGCAAAATCAGCCTATGAGCCTGGCTACGTCAGTCGCCCAATGCGCCGAATGCCCAGCACCTGTGAGCACATCTGGATGGGCTTAAAACGCTGGAAGCGCTGAGATTGCCAGAGGGTCTTGAGCACCGGATACATCAGAATCGGCTTTTAAAGCGCGCTCGTGAAGGCGCTCAAATGACTGCCCAACATTTGCGTGATCTGGAAAGTACACGTCGGCACGCCACGCGGGTTGCTGTCGTGCTGGAAGTTCAATCGACAATCATCGAGAGATCATTGACCTGCATGACCGCATCATGGGCCGTCTTTTCAATTGGGCTAAACACAGTCACGCGCAGCAGTTCCAGGAATCCGGCAAGACAATCCACGAAAAGATGCGTTGATACGGGAAAATCGGCACGGTCCTGCTGGCCGCCAGGACAGAGGGTACAGACGCCTTTTCAGCGATTGAAGCGCTCATTTCATGGGAAACGTTTGCAAAAATCGTGACAGCAACACAAGACCTCACCCCAAGGGAGTTTGACGACCTGCATCGCATTGGAGACGGCGATGCGCAGGTCCGTCGATATGCCCCCGCGCTTCTGGATGCCCTGCAGATGAAAGTCGCGCCTGCAGCACAGGATGTGTTGTCTGCTGTAGAGACGCTCAAAACACTCAACGCGGAGAATGCCCGAAAAGTACCACAAGACGTGCCCACCCGCTTTGTGCGAAAACGCTGGGAAAGCCTGGTCTTCAAGGCAGAGGGTGTGGATCGGCGCTTTTACGAACTGTGCACACTGTCCGCACTGAAAAATGCACTGCGTTCAGGTGATCTTTGGGTGCAAGGCTCTCGCCAGTTCAAGGATTTCGGGGATGATCTATGACCGACGGATCCATTCTCTGCGCGCAGTCTATCTCATCATTTAGCCATTGAGACAGACTGCGATGCCTATCTTCACGAACGCCTCTCCAAACTGACGCAACAACTGAACATCGTCCGTCGCCTGGCAAAGGCAGAGGCATTGCCAGAGGCCGTCATGACCCCATCCGGTCTGAAAATCACGCCGCTGAACAACAGCGTACCTGACGCAGCTGATGTGTTGATCCAGCAAGCCTACAGCCTGCTGCCGCCTATCAAAATCACTGAATGGCGGGTGGAAGTAGACAAATGGACAGACTTCACCCGCCCCTTCACGCCCCTAAAAACAGGCGATTTGGCCAAGCACAAATCCCTGCTGCTCACCCCCCTTCTGGCAGATGCCATCCACCTGGGTTTAAGCAAGATGGCCGAATCCTGCTCTGGAACCCCCTATGCCAAGCGGGCCTGGCTACAAGCATGGCATGTTCGAGATGAAACCTATTCGGCAGCTTTGGCAGCACTGGTGAATGCGCAGTTTCGACATCCTTTTGCAGGAGACTGGGGCGATGGGTCGACCGCTTCCTCAGACGGCCAGCGCTTCAGAGTGGGCGGGCACGCGGAACGGGGCGGCAATATCCACCCCAAATAGGGCAGTGAACCCGGCATCCAATTCTACACGCATGTCTCCGATCAGGATACGCCGTTTCATACCAAGGTGATCAATGTCGGCGTTCGAGATGCGACCTATGTATTGGATGGGTGGCTGTATCACGAATCAGACTTGCGAATTAAAGCGCATGACACGGATACCGCGGGCTTTACCGATCATGTGTTTGGCCTGATGCATCTCTTAGGCTTCCGGTTTGCGCCCCGTATCCGTGATCTCGCCGATAAACGGTGGTACGTGCCGGGTAAACCGGCGGATTTCCCTGATGTGGCTGCTTTGGTGGGTGGTTCGATCAATACCAAGCATATCCGAAGCCACTGGAACGAGATTCTTCGGCTGGCGGCATCCATTCGTCAGGGGACTGGGACGGCTTCTCTGATGCTGCGCAAGCTCAGCAGCTCTCCCAGACAAAACGGACGGGCGGTAGCCCTTAGAGAACTGGGCAGGGTCGAGCGTAGTGTGTTGACCTTCGATTGGCTGCACAACGTCGAGCTGCACCGCCGCGTCAACGCGCGGCTGAACAAAGGCGAAGCCAGAAATGCGCTCACCAGAGCCGTCTTCTTTCACCGGCCGGGCGAGATGCGAGACCGTAGCTTCGAGAACCAGCGTCATCGCGCCAGCGGCCTTACGCTGGTGACAGCAGCTATCGCGTTGTGGAACTCAGTCTATCTAGAACGGGCAATCCAGGCGCTCAGGGAGCATAGCCAGTCTATTGAGGCGTACCTTCTAGTATATCTGTCACCGTTGGGCTGGGAGCATATCAATTTGACGGGGAATGATGTTTGCAGCAGGGAAAAACGCCCAGGAAAGGAACATTCAGGCCCTTGCGACCCTTCCCTCAGGCTTAGCGTACTCTGTCCTCCGTTGCGTGACGCGACCCCATCAAGAACAATGGGGGGGATAAGCCCATCCATACAAAGCCCTGTGGCGACACCTACGTTTGCCCGGAACTCGTCTATGACTATGCGATGTGGGTGAGCCAGGAATTTCATCTGAAAGTCATTTGCGCCTTTGATGCACTGGTCACAAGCCTCTATAAATCTTATCTGAACACTGCCCGCATCTTTGCCGAAACGCAGAAGGTGTACCAAAGAAGATGCGCAGCGCCTTGTCTGGAAGACATCCTCAATGGCCTGTACACGCTATTTGAACAATTTGAACCGGAACATGCGCAGCGACGCCATAAGCTTGAGCCGCTGATTCGCGGCCTGGCCGTGCTGATTCATCGCGCCTGGTGTACACCAGAGCTTGAGATGAGCGCCGCCTTGCGGGACTGGTTCAAGAAAGACTTTTGGGAAGTCTGCGAGATTGAAGCGCAAGAAGAAATGGCGCGCCGTACAACGCCATCGGAAGAGATTGCGGACAACGCCTGCCCTGAATCCGTGGGCGCGGGAGAGACCACATGAACCTCCGCCCCTTCCAAATTGAAATCAACCGTCATCCGCCGTTTATCGGCCTGTTCGAGTCCAGCAGCGCGGCCTTGGATGCCTTCCACGCATTAGCGGCGGCTGAGGCGCGGATAGGCAACGGATTCCGGCTGGCGGTACAGCCCTATCGACCTGAAGGAGAAGGCAATGCCTGTATTGAACGATAGAGCTTTGCGGCCTCTCTACCGGAAGGCGGGGAGGGCGCTGGGTCAGTTGAACCAGCGGATAGACCGGTGGACGCGGCGGTATCCAACAACGACCGCCATTTTATTCGCGCTGCTTGGTTGGGTATTGCTCTGGCTGGCTCATCGGGGCGCGATATGCACATAGAAATCGAACACGGCGCATCGGCGCAGGAAACGCGCGACGCATTCTTAACCGCGCGCCAAACGGGTATCGGCGGCTCTGATATCGGGGCCATCCTAGGCGTGAGTTCGTTTAAAAGCGCGGTCGATGTCTTTCTGGCGAAAACCGCGCCGAATCCATCCGACGCGCAAACCGAATTGACCTATTGGGGCCATGCGGTCGAGCCGATCATCGCGCGCCGCTTCTCGGAAGAGCATGGCGTCGAACTCATCCGGCCCAATGCCATCGCGCGCCATCCGCAGCACGACTGGATGGTCGGAAATCTGGACGGGATTATCCCCGGCCCGCCCGCGGGCGTGCTCGAAATCAAGAATGTGAGTGCATTTGGCACCCAAGCGTGGGGCGCAAACGGCAGCGATGAAGTGCCCTTGACTTATGTGGCGCAAGTGGCCTGGTACATGGCGGTTCAGTCAATGGACTATGCGGTGATTGCCGCGCTCTTCGGCGGAAACGCCTACCGTGAGTTCCGCGTGGAGCGGGACTTAGAACTTGAGCAGGCGCTGATTCGCAAAGGTCATGCCTTCTGGTTCAACCATGTGCTCACCGGCGTCGCCCCAGAACCCCAAACGCCGGACGAGGCCATCCGTCTGTTCAAACAGGACGATGGCTCTGTGCTGAATGCGGACGATGCTTTGCTGGAATGTTGTGCGCAGTTGAAAGACGCTCAGGCGCGCGCGCAATGCCTCAATGATGAAGTCGAACGGCTTGAAGTGCAGATCAAAGCCCGAATGGGCCACACGGCGCGGCTGGCCTACCGCGACCAGCTATTGGCGACCTGGAAAACGCACTCCGCCCGCCGCTTCAATGCGCGGCGTTTAAAGCCGCGCATCCCGATCTGTACGAACAGTTTATACAGTTCAGCGAAACGCGCGTCTTTCGTTTGAAATAAACAGACCTTTTGAAAGGAGATGGAACGATGACCACCCAAGCCCTCAAAGCCGCCGTCAGCGGCGAACCTCAACCCCCTCTCGCGAGATGAAGCCAAAGGACAGAGTCGCCTATCTGCTCGACCTCAAAAAGGCGGCCATCCAAAAGCTCATTCCGCCCCATCTGAACCCAGAGCGGCTGCTCAAAGTCGCGCAGATTGCCGCGACCACCACGCCGAAGCTCGTGGAATGCGACATCGCGAGCTTAATCGGCGCCATCGGACAATGCGCTCAAATGGGACTGGAGCCGAATACCGTTCTAGGCCATGCCTATCTCGTCCCGTTTAATACCCGACGCAAGAATGCCGCAGGGGGGGAGCGATGGGTCGATTCCGTGCAAGTCATCATCGGCTATAAGGGATTGATCGATCTGGCGCGTCGCTCCGGCCAAATTGTCAGCATCGCCGCGCATGAAGTCTGTGAACACGACACATTTGAGTGCATCTACGGCCTGAACGAAACACTGACGCATATCCCTTCGATGGCCGAGCGCGGAGAGGTCATTGCGTTTTACGCGGTGGCGAAACTCAAGGACGGCGGCCATGCCTTTGAAGTGATGAGCCGTCGGCAGGTCGAGGCCATCCGCGACGCTTCGCAAGGCTGGAAACAGGCCGTGAGATACAAAAAACAGGACAGCCACCCCTGGCAGACCCACTTCATCGAGATGGGCCGCAAAACCGTGATTCGCCGCTTAGCTAAATATCTGCCGCTCTCGGTCGAATTTCAAACCGCCGCCGCGCTCGACGGACTCGCCGAAGCCGGAAAAGATCAACATCTGGATGCGGTGGACGGTAGCGTCACCCTGATGCCGGAAGATGCGCCGGACGCGGAAGTGTGGGAGAGCGCACCCGATGCGGACAACCCTGAAGCGGATAACCGTGAACAGGCGCAGACCCCTGAACAGAAAGCCGCCTGACACTTCAGCGCGGCGGCTCAGGGCCAGACGCTGCGCATTCAATCGTTTGACCGATTTTTAGAACAAGCATGGAACAGGCTATTTTTCTGACTGAAAAGCAGATGGACAAGCAAATGAATAGCTTAACCATGACTGCGCGTGAAATCTTTGACGTCACGGGCTATAAACAGCCTGCCAGACAAAAGAGAGTGTTCGAGACGCTTGGCGTACCTGTCCATATACGCCCAGATGGAACAGTAAGCGTCTGCCGGCAGCACTACCTTGAATCCCATACTCATACCCAAGTTCAGAAAATGCGTTTACCGCAGCTACGACTTGTGAAGAGGACTGCATGAACCGTCCACGGAAAAATGGGAAGCATTTACCAAGGCGAATGATCGAAAGTCATGGCTCGTATTTTTTGCTCAAGCCAATTGGATTCCGGCGCAATAAGGCGATTCGGTTAGGCCGGGTGCGAGGCGTCGAAGGGAAAACCGAAGACGAGCTATATGCGCAAGCGCTGAAACGATATGCAGACCTGATCGCCGAGGTTGACGCGCCCGTCGGCACGATGGTCAAGCTACTCGAACGATGGAAGAACGAAGCGCTTTCCAAATACGCATTAAAAACACGGAAAGAATATATCCGCATGACCGACATCGCTTCTAAAGCATTTGCGGAATTTGACATAGAGCACGTTCGCCCAATGCACATCGCCGCTTTTGTCGATGATAACTTTATTGATAAACCGAATGCCGCCAACAAGTATAAAGCGCTCCTATCCCTCGTTTTTAGCTTTGCAGTCCGTAAAGGGCTGCGGGATGACAACCCTTGCCGTGATATACATGGCGTGCCTGAACCGAAACGGCAGAGGTACATTACAGATGAGGAATTGGCTCGCGTGCGTGCTGCCGCATTGTGGGGTAATGACGATAAGCCGACGCCTAGCGGGCGAATGATTGTTTGCCTGATTGATCTGGCCGTTGTGACTGGTCAGCGTATCGGTGATTTACTCGCGCTTAAGTGGAGTGATGTGAGCGAGGAGGGTGTCCTATTTAAGCCACGGAAAACAGCTAAAAGTACCGGCGTTATAGTGCCGGTGAAAATGACTTCGCAATTGCAGAATATTCTAGAGCGTGCCCGCCATTTCGGAAATGTTAAAGGCATAACCGTTATTCATACCATCAAAGGGCATCCTTATACCTATTTTGGCGCTCAAACTGCGTGGAAACGGGCGGTGGCTCGCGCGTGTACACGCTATGAAGAGGAATGTAAAAAGAGGGATATGACATTGGATACGGCTTTTCTCCGAAATATGCACTTTCATGACTTGCGTAGAAAATCACTCACCGATGCCAAACGGCAGGGTAAAGACCCACAAAAACTAGCGGGTCATACTGACCCAAAAATGACTGCCCGGTACTTAGAAAACGTAGAAATCGAATGGGTTGAACCTGTACAAATCGCTCAAATTGGATAGGGAGTATTCAGCACTGCTCAATAAAAGTATTCAGCAGTGCCCCTTCAAAAATCCTGAAACCCTTATAAACACGGGTCGGGGCGACATGATTCGAACATGCGACCCTCTGCTCCCAAAGCAGATGCGCTACCAGACTGCGCTACGCCCCGGACAAAAAATAGTCATTCTACTGTAGATGCCTGACTCAAACCAAAAACTCAGATATATCGAATACGGACAATTTCTACTTCACGCATGCCGCCTGGCGTATGAAAAGCGGCAACATCGCCTTCATATTTCCCGATCAGCGCCTGTGCAATCGGCGAGCTGATGGAAATCAAGTCCTGGTCGAGATCGGCTTCGTCATCGCCCACAATCTGATACGTTTTGCATTCTCCGGATTTGAGGTCTTCAAGGTCGACTGTTGCGCCAAATACAACCCGTCCATCCGCTTCTACGCTCGTCGGTTCAATAATCTGCGCAGCAGACAGTTTTGCTTCAAGATCGGAGATGTGCGCTTCGATAAAGCCTTGTTTTTCTTTAGCCGCGTCATAGTCTGCGTTTTCAGATAAATCGCCCTGCGCGCGCGCCTCCGCAATCGACTGAATCACTGCCGGACGTTCAACGGTTTTCAGCCAATGTAATTTATCTTTTAGCAGCTTGGTGCCGCGCTTGGTCATCGGGAATGTAGCCATAAGTGACTCAATAACGTTGAAAAGTTCGTAAGAGCCAGACGGCAGGCGCATCGCTGCGCATATGAACCGCCGAAAAATGCTCTAATTCAGGCGGGCGTGCAGTCCCTGCAAATCATAGACTTCCAGATTTTGCAAGTCGCGCAATCCTTCGAGCGCTGCCCAGGCCGAAGACATATTCGTGTAATAGGTGAGATTGTGCGCCTGCGCAGTCGTGCGAATCAAGCGCGAATCAGCGATTGCCGCGCGGCTTTCATCGACGGTGGTGAACATCAATGCAATTTCACCATTTTTTAACATGTCCACAATATGCGGACGCCCTTCCTTGACTTTATTGATCGCCTTGACCGGAATGCCGGCTTGTGCAAGCGCTGCCGCCGTTCCTTTGGTTGCGACCAGCGGATAGCCGAGCTGGTGCAACTGGCGCGCGAGTTCGACCGCCATCGGTTTATCCCGATCCCTGACGGTTAATAATACCGTGCCTGATGCGGGCAGACGCATTCCGGCTGCCAACTGAGACTTAAAGAGCGCCTCTCCAAATGTTTGGCCGATTCCCATGACTTCGCCGGTCGAGCGCATCTCAGGGCCAAGCATTGGATCCACGCCGGGAAATTTGGCAAAAGGAAATATCGCTGCCTTCACGCTGAAATACGGCGGTTCAATTTCGCGCTTAACGCCCTGCTGCTTCAGCGTTTGTCCCACCATGCAGCGCGCGGCAATTTTGGCGAGTGGCTGGCCAATCGCTTTTGAAACATACGGAATCGTGCGCGATGCACGCGGATTGACTTCCAGTACGTAGATTTCGTCTTCATGCGTGCCTGCAGCGTTGAGCCGCCGCTGAATTGCAAACTGGACGTTCATCAACCCAACAACATTCAGCGCCTTCGCCAGCGCGGTAGTTTGCCGCTTCAATTCAGCAACGGTCTCCGCCGGGAGCGAATGCGCGGGCAGCGAACACGCCGAATCGCCCGAATGGATGCCCGCCTGTTCGATGTGCTCCATCACGCCGCCAATCCATACCTGCTTGCCATCGCAGACGCAATCGACATCGCATTCAATCGCATCATTTAAAAAATGGTCGAGCAGCACGGGCGCATCGTTGGATACGCGTGCCGCTTCATGCAAATAACGCTCCAGGTCTTGCGGCGCGTACACAATCTCCATTGCCCGTCCACCGAGTACGTAAGAAGGACGAACAACGAGCGGATAGCCGATTTCTTCCGCCTGCGCAAAAGCCTGCTCGTGTGAGCGCACGATGCGGTTCGGCGGCTGGCGCAAATCGAGTTGCTGCAACAGTTGCCGGAAACGCTCACGGTCTTCGGCCCGATCAATCGACGCGGGCGATGTGCCAATAATCGGAACGCCCGCTGCTTCCAGATCAAGCGCCAGCGCCAGCGGCGTTTGTCCGCCGTATTGGACGATCACGCCCTGCGGCCGTTCCTTGTCGACAATTTCGAGCACGTCTTCAAGCGTCAGCGGCTCAAAATACAGCCGGTCGGAACGGTCGTAATCGGTCGATACCGTTTCGGGATTACAGTTGACCATAATCATTTCATAGCCGTCCTCCGCCAGCGCCGCCGCCGCATGCACGCAGCAATAATCGAATTCGATGCCTTGCCCGATGCGGTTCGGGCCGCCGCCGAGCACGACGATTTTCTTGCGGCTGCTCGGCTGCGCTTCGCATTCTTCCTCGTAGGTCGAATACAGATACGCCGTGTGCACCGCAAATTCAGCCGCGCAGGTATCGACGCGCTTATACACCGGCCGCACGTTCAATTGCCAGCGGCGCGCGCGTACCGCAGCGGGCGTCGTGTGCATTAAGCGCGCCAGGCGGCGGTCGGAAAAACCGCTGCGCTTCAGGCGCCGCAATCCATCCGCAGACAATTCCTCAAGGGCGCATTCCTGCAATGCCTGTTCTTGCTGCACGATCTGCTCGATCTGCGCCAGGAACCACGGGTCGATGCCTGTCTCAGCATGAATGTGCGCGCGCGTGAGTCCGATTCGGAACGCATCGGCCACAAACCAGATACGGTGCGGGCCAGGCGCACTGATTTCCTTGCCGATTTCATCGGGGTTAAGCGATTTTGAATCGAGTCCGTCAACGCCGACTTCCAGTCCGCGCAGCGCCTTTTGAAACGATTCCTGAAAGGTGCGGCCAATCGCCATCACTTCGCCGACCGATTTCATCTGCGTGGTGAGATGCAGATCGGCGTCTCGGAACTTCTCGAACGCAAAACGCGGCATTTTGGTGACCACATAATCGATGGCCGGCTCGAATGAGGCCGGAATACCGCGTCTAAACGAATCGGCCTCTAAATGGATCATCTCGTTATGCAGCTCGTCGAGCGTATAGCCGACGGCGAGCTTTGCTGCGATTTTGGCGATGGGGAATCCGGTCGCTTTGGACGCCAGCGCCGATGAGCGCGAGACGCGCGGGTTCATTTCAATGACGACCATGCGCCCATCGCGCGGATTCACTGCAAACTGCACATTCGATCCACCCGATTCAACGCCAATCTCGCGCAATACGGCGCACGCGGCATTGCGCATGCGCTGGTATTCCTTATCGGTCAGCGTTTGCGCAGGTGCTACGGTAATCGAATCGCCGGTATGAATGCCCATCGGGTCCAGATTTTCGATTGAGCACACGATCATGCAGTTGTCACGCGCATCGCGCACGACTTCTAATTCAAACTCCTTCCAGCCGAGCAGCGATTCTTCAATCAGCAATTCATGCGTCGGCGATAAATCGAGTCCGCGTTTGCAGATCTCTTCAAATTCTTCGCGGTTATAGGCAATGCCGCCGCCCGAACCGCCGAGCGTAAACGAAGGCCGGATGACGACCGGATACCCGCCGCCGCCCGCGTACGCGGCCATTTGCGCAATGTCAGCCTGCACCGCGAGCGCTTCTTCCAGCGAATGCGCGAGGCCCGACAATGCCGATGTCAAACCGATACGGGTCATGGCCTGCTTGAATTTCTGCCGGTCTTCAGCCGCATCAATCGCTTGAGGCGAAGCGCCGATCAACTCAACGGCGTATCGGTCCAGGATGCCTTGCCGGTGCAGTTCGAGCGCACAATTCAGCGCTGTTTGCCCGCCCATCGTCGGCAGAATTGCATCTGGCCGCTCCTTGGCGATGATGCGCTCCAGCGTTTCCCAAGTCACCGGCTCGATATATGTCACATGCGCGGTGTCGGGATCGGTCATGATCGTCGCCGGATTACTGTTGACGAGAATGACCCGATACCCTTCTTGAACCAGCGCACGGCACGCCTGCGTTCCGGAATAATCAAATTCGCAGCCTTGCCCGATGATGATCGGGCCGGCGCCGATGATCAAAATGCGATGCAGGTCAGCGCGTTTTGGCATGTGAGGAAAGGATAGAGCACGGCGTGCAGCAAGAATCGTGAATAAGCTTTAAAACAGCGCCAAAAAACGGTCGAATAGAGTCGCCGCGTCGTGCGGCCCCGGCGATGCTTCAGGATGTCCCTGAAAACCAAAGACAGGCCGGTCAGTCAACTCAAAGCCCTGCACAGAACCGTCGAATAATGAACGATGCGTCACCCGCGCGTTGGAGGGCAGCGTTCTAGCATCGACTGCGAAGCCGTGATTTTGTGAAGTCATCAAAACCCGTCCGGACTCCAGATCGCGCACCGGATGATTCGCGCCATGATGGCCGGTTTTCATTTTGACCGTGCGCGCGCCGAGCGCCAGCGCAATCAGTTGATATCCCAGACACAAGCCAAAAACCGGCAGCGCGCGGTCAATGAATTCGCGTACAATGCAAATCGCCTGCGTGCAGGATTGCGGGTCGCCGGGGCCATTCGACAAGAAAATGCCGTCGGGCGCGTGCGCCAGTACATCGGCAGCCGTAGCAACCGCGGGCAGTACGGTCACGCGGCAGCCGCGTTGCGCGAGCATGCGCAATGTATTGAATTTAATCCCGTAATCCAGTGCAACGATATGACATGCCGATGTCTCTAGAGCATTTTTCAGCGGTTTGCCCTGTGTCGCTTCTGCGTTTTCGGTATTCGGGATCGCTGCGGGGTCGCATCCATCGCGCTGCGCGCGACGGAACCTGCTCCGCCCGCATCGATCCCCATACTGTCTTCGCGCTCGCTCCTTGGGCAATCTCACTGAAAAATGCTCTAGCGCACTAGAGTCCCCATAACCCTTGCCCGCCCGCCATTCCATTTGCGTCCACGGATAAGGCGCAGCGGTTGAAACCATATGGATTAATTCGCTGCCCTGCATTGCCGCTGCCTTCTGCGCGCGCTCGATGGCTTGATCGACGCGGGCTACAGCGTCTTCGCCCGTCACAATGCAGCCGTTTTGCGCGCCTTGCGTGCGCAGCATGCGCGTCAAGCGGCGCGTATCGATGCCAGCAATCGCCACAATGCGCTGAGTGCGCAGATATTCTGCGAGCGTTTGCCGCATCCGGAAATTCGACGGCACCGCCGGCATATCGCGGACGACCAGTCCAGCCGCCTGAATGTGCGATGATTCGATGTCTTCTTCGTTGACGCCGGTATTGCCAATATGAGGCGCGGTCAATGTCACAATCTGACGCGCATAACTGGGATCTGTCAATATTTCCTGATAGCCGGTCAGCGCCGTGTTAAAAACCACTTCGCCGACGGTAGAACCGGATGCGCCGACGGAATCGCCATAAAAAACCGCGCCGTTGGCGAGTGCAAGCAGCGCGGGCGGGCAAGACGGCGGCATCGTTTATTTCGCATGTACACGGCTTACCGCTGTTGGATGCGCGCGCACATACAACACGATTCTCTGTCCCAGCGCAAGTTGCGAACGGAGCTGCCGGTTCCATCTGCGCAACTGGGCCAGAGAGACATGATAGAGCTTTGCAAAGGCCGCGGTCGACTGGGGCCGCTGGACGCGAATCACGCGGCGCTGCATATTCGCATTCGAGATTATCGGTTCAAACACAAGCTGTGCATTCTCGGCAATGTCAGCGCTGATATCTTCACCTTCCTGATCCCTGGGAACAAGCAAAGTTGAACCTGGTTTGATCCACCGGCCGGATGGGATTTTATTCACCGAAATCAGCGTGACCGGATCAACGTGCATTTTTGCGGCCAGCTCGGACGGGCGCATACGTTTTGCGACGGTATGCGTCGTCCAGCTTGACAATGCGCCATCGTAACTCTGCAACGCCGCTTCAAATTGCTGCGCATTTTCAAACGGCAGCAGAATCTTCGGCTGCGCGGCGCCTACGATCACCGGCTTTGAGAATGAGGGATTGAGCGCGCGAAATTCATTAAGAGACAAGCCCGCCAGTTGCGCCGCCACCTGAACATCCATATCGCGCGTGACCGTCACCGTGGAAAAATATGGGCGATTGGGAATGTCCGCGAGTTCAACGCGATATTGCCGGGGATTGAACACAATCCTTTTAATGGCCTGCAATTTAGGCACGTAATCGCGCGTTTCATTCGGCATTCTCAGGCTTGCGTAATCTGCGGGCAGACCCGCGCGCTGATTCCTTTTAATAGCGCGCTGCACATTGCCCATGCCCCAATCGTATGCGGCCAGCGCAAAGTGCCAGTCGCCGAACATTTCATATAACTTCGATAAATAATCGAGCGCGGCATCGGTTGACGCAAGCACATCACGGCGTTCATCGCGGAACAGATTCTGCGCAAGCGCATATTCGCGACCTGTGGCGGGCACAAATTGCCAGATGCCGGCGGCCTTTGCCACCGATAAGGCGCGCGGATCATAGGCGGACTCGATAAAAGGCAGCAACGCCAGTTCGGCTGGCATTTGACGCGCTTCAAGCGCTTCAACGATGTGAAACAGATAGCGTTTGGAGTGCTCGGTCATGCGCGCGACGTCATCTGGATGTGAGGCATACCGGGACAGCCACTTCTGAACCAGATCATTTTCCAGATCGGGCATCTGGAAACCGCCGCGGATGCGAGACCATAAATCGCCTGCGCTCTCCTGATCGTCCTGATTCAGAAATTGCGCTTCCAGCCGCTGGGCGCGGGTCAGCCCAAAGGGCTTTTGCGCGTTTGCCAACACGGGAGAAAGCGGAGGGTAGGAAGAAGCGGATGGAGCAAAACGGACAGGATGGGTTCCGGAGCGCTGCGCTGTTGAAACTGGAGAAGTTACGCACGCAGACAGTAAAGGCGCTAAGAGCGCGATCAAACACAGTCGCATTGAGGGCAGATTCCGTCGGACGGCACAAAAATGATGAGATAGTAGGCAAAGCGCACCGCTTCGTCAACCAGAGCATTTTTCAGCGGCCTGCACTGCGCAACGATGCGCTCACTCTTTGTGCCCTCTCACTGAAAAATGCTCTGGAGCATGGTGAGCGGGCGCTTTTTTATCAGTCATTCGGGTGACTTGCCATAGAAGTGGGTCACCAGTTCTACGACGAGATAGCGTTGATGATCTGGCAGCGCCTCAATCTGTGTGGCGAGTAACAGCGTCTCAGGTGAAGGGGAATATTTGAGTTGTGCGCGTTGAGTATTTTCCAATTTAGACTGTATGGGTTCCGGAGGCGGCCCATAATGCAGCCAGTGCGGGTTGACGCCCAGCCATTCAGCCAGTATTTCAATTTTGTCCGCGGTTGGAATCGCTCGACCAGACAGCCATTTATGTGCCGTCTGGACGGTGATGCTACGGTTGGAGCGGTATTTTAAATTAAAAAGGCGCGCCAAATCTGTAGCGCCTTTAATGGTTTGAGCGCTTTTTCTCAGAGCGAATCTTAAACGCGCTGAAAAATCGGATTTTTCTTTGGCTGTTGGCATAACGGAAATTCTGCAATACGCAGAGTCGCCATTAGTCAACTTTTAAAGCGATATTTAAACCATTAATTTAAAAAATTTAATGCAAAAAATAGATTTACTATTTCTTTAATAAGATTTATACCCAAAAAAATACAGAAAGAAATGAAAAATGCTTCATATGGTCTCCAACCCGCGTTATCCACGAAAATTCAAATCCGCCGCGTGCGCAGCTTTGTCACGCGCGCCGGACGTCTGTCGAACGCTCAGCGGCGTGCGCTTGAAACGCTCGCGCCACGTTTTGTAACGCCTTTCCATCCAGAGCCGCACGGCGCAAAAAGCGCGTCCGCGCGCCTTGCCCCGTTTGACTGGCGCGCGCATTTCGGGCGCGAAGCGCCACGCGTGCTGGAAATTGGATTTGGCATGGGGGAGACAACCGCCGAGATAGCGCGGCGCTGGCCGCATGTCGATTTTTTGGGAATCGAAGTGCATACGCCGGGGATCGGCGCCTTATTGCAGCGGATCGATGCCCATGCACTGAACAATATCCGCATCATTGCGCACGATGCCGTGCAGGTCATCGAACAGATGATCGAGGACGGGAGCCTGGATGGCGCGCATATTTTTTTTCCCGATCCGTGGCCCAAGGCGCGGCATCATAAACGCCGCCTGATTCAGCCAGCTTTCGTTGCGCGGCTTGCCGCGCGGCTTGCGCCTGGCGCTTATCTGCACTGCGCGACCGATTGGCAGGACTATGCCGAGCACATGCTCGCGGTGCTCAGCGCGCAACCCTCGCTTGAAAATACCGCGCCTGGTTACACGCCGCGCCCCGCATACCGGCCTGTCACAAAGTTTGAGGCGCGCGGCAGACAGCGCGGTCACGGGATTTGGGATTTGGTTTTCCGGAAAAAACCCGCGGGAAGACTGACACCCATCTATCATATTGAATGCTCTCCAAATCAGGATTCGCTCCGCGTCTAGTTGCCTGGCAACGGCTACATGGCCGTCACGATCTGCCTTGGCAGAACACGCACGATCCTTACCGCATCTGGCTCGCCGAAATCATGCTGCAGCAAACGCAGGTGGCGAGCGTGATTCAGTATTACCACCGGTTTCTGGCGCGTTTTCCTGATGTAAAGACGCTGGCGGATGCACCGCTGGATGAGGTGATGGCGCGCTGGAGCGGGCTGGGATACTACGCGCGCGCCCGTCATCTGCAGCGTTGCGCGCAGCGCGTCATGCGTGAATACGGCGGCATTTTTCCGCGCGATGTGGAGATGCTGATCACATTGCCTGGCGTTGGCCGCTCAACAGCGTCCGCGATTGCCGCGTGTGCGTATGGCGCGCCTCAGCCGATTCTGGACGGCAATGTCAAGCGCGTGCTGACGCGCATATTCGGGATTGAAGGATTTCCCGGCGCGCCGCGCATCGAAAACGCCTTGTGGACGCTGGCTGAATCGCTGCTGCCCGCGCTTGTGGCCAATCAGGAAGAAAATCTAAAAACCATGCGCGCATATACGCAGGGCCTGATGGACTTAGGCGCGCTTGTGTGCAGGCGCGCGCGCCCAGACTGCGCGCGGTGTCCGTTTCAAGAGGAGTGTGTTGCGTTTGCAACCGGCCGCACGCATGAACTTCCGCAGGCGCGGCCTAAAAAAGCGAAGCCTGTGCGGCGCGCCTTCATGCTGGTGCTGCGCTCCGGAAATGCTGTGCTGCTTGAACGGCGTGCCCCCAAGGGAATTTGGGGCGGCTTGTGGAGCTTGCCCGAAGCGTCTAACGAGGCGGAACTGCTTGCCTGCGCGGCGCGTTTTGGCGCATTCGGCCCATTTACGAGGCTCGCCGCCGTGACGCATACCTTCACGCATTTTCAGCTGAGGATTGAGCCACGGCTGGCCACGCTGCCCGCCTGCGCTTATGCGGGCAACTGTTTGGCGGGTCAAGAACAGGCGTGGACGCCGCTATGCGAACTCCATCAATATGGTTTGCCCGCGCCAGTGCGGCGTTTGCTCACACGGTGAGCGCCCGATCATGACGCCCTTAATCGAGCCAGCCAAATTTGCCATACGTAGCGATGGCGTTCTGTATTCATTGAAGTTTGGCGATGTATACCATAGCGCAGCGGGTTGTTTTGGGCAGACGCGCCATGTCTTCCTGAACGGTAACGGTCTGCCGGAACGCTGGCGCGCCCGGCGCGTGTTTACGATTGTCGAGACGGGGTTCGGCCTGGGCCTGAACTTTATCAGCACCTGGGCGCTGTGGCGCAACGATCCGGCGCGCTGCAACCGGCTCCATTTTGTCTCCATTGAGAAGCATCCTTTCACGCGCGCGGATTTAGCTGCGCTGTTGCCTCGCATCGCACATCCGGATATCGCGCCGCTCGCGAATCAATTGCTTGCCCATTGGCCTGTCCTCGCGCCTGGCTTGCACCGGATTGAATTTGAACAGGGCGGCGTGATACTGACGCTTGCATTCGGCGATATTGCTGAACAACCGCCGGCATTAAGCGCATGCGCAGATGCGTTTTATCTGGATGGTTTCGCTCCGGTAAAAAATCCGGAGATGTGGAGCGCGGCGACATTCAAATCGCTGGCCCGGCTTGCGGCGCGCAACGCGACATTGGCGACCTATACCAGCGCGAGCGCGGTTCGTCGCGGTCTGACTGACGCAGGCTTTGAGGTGAGACGGGCCACGGGTTATGGCGGCAAACGGGAAATGACCGTTGGACGCTTTATATCGTATTCGCGGGCAGAGGAAAATCATGCGCGCCTCTCTGTGGCAGCGCCGCAACGGCATGCGATCGTGATTGGCGCGGGGCTTGCCGGTTGCGCGGTCGTCGAACGGCTCGCGGCTCGCGGCTGGCAGATCACATTGATTGAGCGCCGCGCGCAGCCCGCTCGCGAGACTTCCGGCCATACTGCCGGCCTGTTTCATCCATTGATCACAAAGCAGGAGGGGGTGAAATCACGCCTCACGCGCGCGGGATTTCTGTATGCGTTGCGCAACTGGCAAGCGCTTGCCAGCCGCACGTCTTGCGCCTCGCCTCTTCAAGCGTTCAGTGAGCGGGCAAATGGTTTGCTGCACTTGAGGGAATCCGAAGACAATGATCTAGCGCATGTTTCGGTCGATTTACCCAAAGATTATGTCCGCTGTGTTTCGCGTGCCGAAGCAAAAACGCTGGCGGGCGTCCGACCTGCATCGGGCGGATTCTTTTTTCCTGCGGGCGGCCGGTGCGACCCGGTCTTGTTATGCCGCGCACAGTTGGAGGCGGCGGGACAGGCGCTGACCGCGCACTGGATGAGGCCCGTGGCGCGGCTGGTCCGGGAGGCAGATCATTGGCATGCGGTAGATCAGCATGGCTTGGTCATTGCCTGTGCGCCGGTTGTGATTATTGCGGCGGCGCATCACACCGCCCGGCTTGGAGGATTACGCGATGCCTCCGCCCGCGCAGTGCGCGGTCAGCTAACGATTGCGCCCCGCATTGCGCAATTGCCGCTCGCGCTGCCCGTGATCGGCGGCGGATATGCAGTCCCTCTACCGGATCAAAAATTGATGATCGGCGCGAGCTACGATTTCGACGATGATCCCTTGCCTCGCGCGTTGAGCCATATGGAAAATCTGAGCCGGCTGCACCGACTGTTCCCTGATACTCCGGTGGATATTGATTTAGCATCGCTCACCGGTGCGGTCGGCTTCCGCTGCATTGCCCGCGACCGGCTGCCGTTGATTGGGGCGCTCGCCGATGAACGCCAGCCAGACCTCCACCGCCATGCTTCCGACAAAGCGCATCTATCCGGTTTGCATCGCCAGCCTGGTTTATACGGCGCATTTGCTTACGGCTCGCGCGGACTGATCTGGGCAGCGCTGGCAGGCGAGTTGATTGCCTGCGCGATTGAGCGTGAACCCATGCCGATTGAGGCGGAGCTGATCAATGCCGTCGATCCTGCGCGTTTCCTGTTAAAAATGCGTTCATTGTAGTCTGTCAGATCAAGTCTTGGCTGACGCTCGTTTTTGCACGTATTCAAAACATACAAAGGCAGTGTAAAGTTGCGGTTTTTTTCCTTGGTGATCTCTATATCATAAATCTTGAACAGGCGCTTAAAGAGGGCCTCTAGCTCATGTATGGTTAGAGCAGCGGACTTGGCAAATAACTTCCTAAAGCATAGTCGTTCAGTCAAATGCAATGGAGCGTTGTGATAAGGGTTGCCTGAATGTGCGAGCCATCCGTTCGTTTGATGCTGCACACAGGTAGAACTGCTCAAATTCGGGGAAACCTCTGGTTCGACTCCGTGGTAATCCCGAGCGAAGCCCTTTAAAAGGGAACGTGTAGAGACTGTACGGGCAGGTCGTCAAGACAAGAGACAGTCCAGACCCCAAACCCGAAAGGGGCGGCGAAAGCCGTAGCGGGTATGCATAATCCGTTGGTGCCGGGTTCGACTCCCGGGGGGCCCACCCTCAATGGTTGTTTTTGATTCTACAAAAATATTTTTTGTGCGGATGGTCGCTGTTGTTGCCACCTGGAACCCGACAATCACGGCAGCCCTTGATCTTCAGTCTGTACCGTCTATTTTCCAGTTTGATTCCCAAGAATCCGTATTTTTTTGGCGCTCAAGGTCAGCCTTGGTTCTGTGCGGACTTAGAACCTATTTACGATTCTTTCTGCGCGCCCGTAGGCCTGCGTCGGGCGATGACCAGTGACAGTCGAGGCACTTCAAATGCATTTTTGTCACAATTAGTAACAGAAATCTTCTTTTAAACGCATCGAATTCTCAAAAAATTTCTCCTGGCTGTTTAGTCAAGCTTAAGAGCGCCACGTAGACGATGACTGCGTGGATCGAAAACTCAACGCTAGGAGAGGATGATGAAAGTTGCTGTGTTAACAAAAGATACGTATCTGTTCAAACAAGTATGTGATGCATTCACCGGTGAAAATGCTTATTGCCAGTGCTTTATTGAAGATCAGACTCTGATTCGGGAATTTCCCCGTCAATTATTCAACTTGATTGTCATTGACGCCGCACATTGTCATTTCACAGCGCGCCACCCTGTGAGTATCTGGCGTGAATGCTATTCGGATTGCCGCGCGCCAATCATTGTGGTCAGGCAATTTCTGGATCCAGATACCCTGAAAGAAAGCTTCTGCGCGGGTGCGGATGATGTGGTATTTGACCCGATGTGTTCGCACGAGCTTAATATGCGCGCATATATGCTGTTGCACCCGAGGCAGACGCAACGTATCAATGCGCTGCTCGAAGTGAGCGGCTATGCCTTGAGCAAGTGCAACCATACCGTCTGTCTGAAGGGCCAGACGATCCAGCTCACCGCGCGTGAATTCGCAATCGCCTGGCTGTTCTTTTCCTGTCCCGGACAATTTTTCAGCCGCCAGCAAATCGCCAAAGCGATTTGGGGCAGAGATGAGCACATCGTAAGCCGCACGCTGGAGCAGCATATCTATAAACTACGCAAGAAGCTCTATCTCGGACGGGGTTCAGACGCGCGCCTCAAAACGATTTATGCACTCGGTTACCGGCTGGATGTCGCCTAAATGCTGACCCTGTTCGACTCAAACCGCTATGAAGCGCTGACCGAGGCCTTACTGGACGCGCTCGCTGAGTCTGCATCCGATGGCAGCCCCTGGCGCGCCCTGTCCATCATCGCGCCGAGCGCGGCCATCCAGCGCCGGCTCGAACTGGAGATTGCAGCGCGCTTTGGCATTTGCGCCAATATTCAGTTCAGTTATCTTGCGCAATGGCTCTGGAAGCAGATTGGACAGGTCATGAATCTGTCCGCTTCAAACGCATTTGTGTCTGAACGGCTCGTCTGGCGCTGTTACCGTTTGCTTAAGGCGCGGGCGTGGGCCCATATGCCGCGGCTTTCCGGCTGGCTGCGCGATGCGGATGAGGCGATGCGTTACGCGCTCGCGCAACGCATTGCGCGGCTCTTTGACCGTTATTTGCTCTATCGTCCCGACTGGCTCGACGCCTGGCAGCGCGGACAGTCCATTCTGACTCTGGAGCGCGCCGATGCCATGCACTGGGACGATGAACAATGGCAAATGCAACTGTGGCGGCAACTCTGCGCTGAATGCGCCGCGCCTAAGGACACAGCGCCTGGCCTGTTTCCCTTTCTCTCCCGCGCCGCTGCGCTCGACGCCGCAACCATTGCGCGCGCGCAATGGCCAGAGCGGCTGCATGTGTTCGCATTGCCTGCGATTGCGCCGCTTCATCTTGCCCTGCTGCGCGAATTCGCGCGCTGGATCGATATCCGGCTCTATACCCTTAATCCATGCCGCCAGTACTGGGGGGATTGGGTCAGCGCCGCACAACGGGCCGATCTCGCGCTGCACGGCCAAGCCGACCATGCCGAAGTCGGTAACGTTCTGCTGACCGAATGGGGACAGCAGACCCAAACGCATTTAACACAACTCCAGACACTCGCCGATACCGTAGAGACGGTCGAAGTCTCGCGCCCTATCGAAAACCCCGCGTCCACGTGGCTGGCCGCATTGCAGAATGCCTGGCTCGACGGCCGCGCGTTGCCCAAAGCGCCGACGGTAGAGGCTCCCGCATGTATTGAAATCCATATTTGCCATAGCCTCACGCGCCAGCTTGAAGTCTTGCATGATCGTCTGCTCGCGTTGTTCAATGCCAACGATGCTGACACTGCGCCGCCTTCGCCTTCAGACGCGCTGGTCGTCATTCCCAATCTTGCCGCCGCCGCGCCTTTAATCGACGCGGTTTTTGGCGCAACGCGCGGCGCGCGCCGGATTCCTTACCGCATCACTGGCCTGCCCGCAGCGCGCGCCCATCCGGCGATCCACATGTTGCGCTGCCTGTTGTCTTTGCTGGACCAGCGCATCACGTGGGCCAATCTGATGGAATGGCTCAGGATCGATGGGATCGCCGTGCGTTATGGCCTTGAAGAATGTGCGCTGGAGGCAATCGAACGCTGGTGCAGCGCTGCAGGCGCGCTGCACAGTGAAATAGAGGCGACGCCGTGCCAGCCGCTGAAAAAAGCCCTAATGAGGCTCTATTTAGGCTATGCCCTGCCTGAGGGCGCTGCGCCGGTTGCCGGCGTATTGCCCGCCTCCGCCGTTGTCAATCCTGAAGAACTCGAATGGTTAGGGCGCCTGTCTTGCCTGATCGACAACCTGGACAATGTTGCGCAGCTCTGCGCGCAAGCCGCGCCCGCTGCCGAATGGCAAACCCGGCTGCTCGGTGCGCTTGAACATTTCTTTCCCGCGCACGCTCAGGACGCTGAAGCGATGATTGAAGTGCGGGCGGCGTTAAATCGGCTATTTGAAGCGATGCAGGAGGGCGCCGCCGATGCGCTTCTACCCGCGGCCGTGGTACGCAGCGCATTGATGCTGGCGCTCGAAGAACCCGCGCGCGGCGGCGTTCCCACCGGCGGCGTGACTTTTTGCGCGCCCGCCAGTCTGCGCGGCCTCCCTTACCGGGTCGTCTGCCTGCTTGGAATGGACGACGGCGCGCTGCCGGGCCGCCATCACCCCGATGAATTCGATCTGAGCGCTGCACTCCCCCGCGCCGGCGACCGGCAGCGGCGGCAAGAAGAGCGCAATCTATTTCTCGACCTGATTCTGGCCGCGCGCGAGCGGCTGCTGATTGCGTATACCGGACGACATCTGCGCGACAACGCGCCGCTGCCGCCCGCCGCCCCCGTCGATGAACTGCTCGATCATTTAGGCGAAGCCTTAGCGAGCGCTTCCGGCCATCGCTCCCGGACGGCGATTGCCAACGCGCGTAAACGCTTTATCGTCGAACATCCATTGCACCCGTTTTCCGCTGAGTATTTTTCAAACGCTGAACCGCGCTCGTCAAAGTCTTCGCATTTATTCACCTACAACCCGGATTGCGCTGAAATCGCCGCGGCGCTCAACGTCCGCCCGGCGCGCGCATCCGCGCCATTGTTGAGCCGTCCGCTGCCGCCCCTAGAAAATGGCAACGATCCGGTCATTGAATTCAGCGCATTTGAGCGTTTCTGGCGGCATCCGGCGCGCGCGCTGCTGTGCGAGCGTCTAGGCATCCGGCTTGCCAAAACGCCGTGTGCATTTCTCGACCTTGAACCGTTTACCCTCGATCCTGCTTGCCGACGCGCGCTGGCAAATCGCGTATTACCGCTCCTGCTCGCCGGCGATGCGCACGCTAGAGCGAAATGCTCCAGCGCGGCGTTCAACGCTTGCGCCGAACGCGCGCGCAGTATCGCGCGGGCAAGCCCCGAACTGCCGAATGGCGCGCTTGGCGCCGCGCTGTGCGCCTCTGAATTCGAAGCATTGACCGACCTGGCCGCGCGCATTCGCAGCGCGGGCTGGCAATCGCCTACGCCGCGCCTATTTACGCTCGAACTCACGCCCGCTTGGCCCGCTGCGCTCGCGCAGCCCGAATGCAATGCCGTCCGCGCCCAAACGCCCATCCAGATAGCAGGCTTGTTGCAGACGGCCGCGCACGACCGCCTTATCCTCTATCGCTATGCGCCCGCTGGCGCGCGCGATTATTTAAGCGCCTGGCTATGTCATTTAGTGATGTGTGCGCGCGCAGGCGCGAAAGAGGCGCCGCGCACGATCTGGCTCGGTCATCCAGATGAATTTGCGTTCAAGCCTGTGCAGCGCGGGCGAGCGCGCGCGCATCTGGCTGAACTGGCGGCGCTGTACGGTTTTGGACAATGCGCGCCGCTGCGTTTCTTTCCAATCAGCGCATGGGCCTTGGTCCATCAGGGCGAAGCCGCGGCGCGGCGCGCCTGGAACGGCGATGTCAAAAAGAAAGGCGAAGCCAATGACGCCTGGCTGCGTATTGCTCTGCGCGGCGAGCGGCTATCCGCCGCGCTCGATGCGCATTTCAGCGCGCTGGCGCGCACGGTATTGACGCCGCTGATTGAATATTTAGAAGTCATTTCATAAATATAGCCAAGCGCATTTCATCTGATACGGCGGCTTCAAAGCTCGCCGTATTCGTATACTGTCTTCGCGGCTGCTTCCTTGTCTCAAATTAAATGCGCTTGGCTTTTGATCTTTTAAATCACCCCCTCGACGGCGTCCAGTTGATTGAAGCGTCTGCGGGCACTGGCAAAACCTGGACCCTCTGCGCCCTCTATCTACGTCTGCTGCTTGAAAAAAAACTCGATGTCGGACGCATTCTGGTCGTCACCTTTACCAGAGCGGCGGCCGCCGAGCTGCGCGAACGGATTCGCGCGCGCATCCATGATTTGGCGCACGCCATCGCGCACAGCGAAAACTCCGAGGACCCGCTGGCGCGCCGCTGGCTTGCGGACGGCGCGCCGCAATGCCAGCAGGCGCAGTTGCGGCTCGAACGCGCACTCTATCATTTTGATCAGGCGGCGATTTACACCATTCATGGCTTTTGCCAGCGCGCGCTTCTGGATGCACCGTTTGCCAGCGCGCATCCGCCGGAATTTGAGATTCAGGAAGACGATGAAACGCTGCGGCTTGAATGCGCGATGACATTCTGGCGCGCGCAGGTCGATCCGGCGGCGGCCGCCGATGCTGGATTCACCGCCTGGCTGATTCAACACCATGCGCAACCGGCGGCGCTTGCCGCGCTGCTGGCGCGCCGCTCGCGCAAGCCGCTCGCGCGCCTGATCTGCGGAGAAAAGACAGCGCGGATAGGCGATAACGCCGGATTCGAGGCGTCAGCGCTGCCCCCGCTGTTTGAATCCGCCCGCGCGCTCTGGCGCGCTGAACGGGAGGGGATTGCGCACCGTCTCCAGCGCGCATTGCCGGGTTTAAGAAAGAACGTCTACAGGACAGATTCCATTGAAGCTGCATTTGATGCCTGGAATCATTATTTCGATCTAGAGCGTTTTGCAGTCGATGTTCCCTGTGTCGCTTCGCGCGCGCCGGATAGCAAGGCCCAACTGTTGTGCGCAACGCGGCTTAAACAATCGTTGAATAAAGGCGGATGCGCGCCTGAACATGCTTTTTTCACGTGCGCCGACCGCTTGCTGGAGGCGCATGCCGGCATCGAGCGCGCGCATCGGCTGAAATGGCAGAGCCTGGCGCGCGACTGGCTGGACTGGGGCGCCCGCGCGCTGCTTGAACTCAAGCGAAGCCGCTGTATCGCCTCTTATCAGGATTTGCTGACCCATCTGGCGCGCGCATTGAACACGCAGCCCGCGTTGGCGCGAGTCTTGCAGGCGCGCTACGGCGCCGCGCTGATCGACGAATTCCAGGACACCGACCCGCTCCAGTTCGACATCTTCCAGCGCATCTTTGCGCCGCGCGGCCCGCTCTTTCTGGTGGGCGACCCCAAACAGGCCATCTACAGTTTCCGCGCCGCCGATCTGCACACTTATCTCCGTGCGCGCCGCGCAGCCAGCGGGCATGCAACGCTCGCGGTGAATCAGCGCGCTTGCGCTGCGTTGATCGACGCCTGCAACCGGATTTTCAGCGTTCACCGCAACGCTTTTATCCTCAACGGACTGCATTACGCGCCGGTGGCTGCAAACGGACGCGAACGCCCGCCGTTTCACTGCCCGAGCGCCCGCGCAGCGGATTTGAAACCCTGCCGCGTGTGGATGCTCCCGGATGGGAAGGCCTTGATGAATAAACACGCCGCGCACCGAGCCGCGGCGCGGGCGTGCGCGGAGGAAATCGTCCGGCTGCTCGAATCGGCGCGCATCGGCGCAACAAAGCTCGCGCCGGGCGATATTGCGGTGCTGGTGCAAACGCGCGCGCAAGGCAGCGTGATGAAACACATTTTGTCCGAATGGGGCATCGGCAGCGTCGAACTCGCGCAGACCTCGATTTTTGAGACGGAAGACGCCGAAGCGTTCGAACGCGTTCTGCATGCCATCGCCGCGCCGCATGACACCGCCTGCCTGCGCGCAGCGCTCGTCACCGATTGGTTTGAGGCCGATGCGCATGCGCTGGCCCAGTCCCGCCGCGGCAACGCGCTTTCTTCCGATATGTCGCACTGGGCCGAATCTTTCATCCGCTACCGCACCCTCTGGCAAAGGCGCGGTTTTGCCGCGCTCTGGCGCATCCTCCTGCACGAGCAGCGCATTGCGCAGCGGCTCGCCGCGCAACCTTTTGGCGAACGGCGCTTGACCAATCTGAATCATCTTGCCGAACAGATTCAGACCTATGCCGCGCACGCCTTGAGTATCGCGGCAACGCTGCGCTGGTTCAGCGTCCAGCGCGCAGCGCAGCGCACCGGCCCAGCGCCGGAAGAATTGCGGTTGCGGCTCGAATCCGACCGCGCGCTGGTACGTATTGCCACTGTGCATATTGCAAAAGGACTGGAATACGCGGTCGTTTTTTGTCCTTTTCTGGGCGATGGCGATCTGCGCGTCGCATCGTTCGGCGGTTTACATCATGCCCATGAATATCATGATGAAGATGGGCATGCCGTGTTTCACTACGCGCCCGGCGAAGATGAAAAAGAGCGCGCTTCACAGCGCGATTACACCGTTCGCATTGAACAGGCGGCGGAGCGCGCGCGTCTGATTTATGTCGCGCTCACGCGCGCGGTTTATCACTGTACCTTGGTCGCCGGACCGTATACCAGCGGGTCAACGCCCTCAGTCAAACAATCGTGCAGCAGCGTGTTGAATTGGCTGGTGGCCGGCGCGGGGCGCGATTTCGCAGATTGGTTCGCCAAACCGCCTCAGCCGGAGGAAATTGCGGCATGCTGGCAGCGGCTTGCCGGCGAATCGCTGGCGGTTGAGCCTTTACCGATGGCGACTGCGCCATCCCAACACTGCTCGCGCGCATCGTCCGGCCTGGCAAACACGACCGCATGGCGCGCGCGCGCAGCGCAGCGTTATCTTCAGGAGGATTGGCGAATCGCAAGTTTTACCGCGCTCACCACGCCGCCTCCTGACCGTATCCTCAGCGCTGCAACCAGCGATGCCGTGATCTCCGCTTCAAAACCATTCTCTGAAGACAATATTCTTCGCTTCCCGCGCGGCGCATACGCCGGCCAATGCCTGCACCGTTTATTTGAATATGCGGATCTGTCAACGCCGTGCGACTGGCCCGCGGCGATTGAGCGCACGCTGCGCGAGTATCCCGAATTGGCGCGCCGGAATGATGATGATCGTTTGAGCGCCATGATGATGGCGATGCTGAATGATGTGGCCGCGTCCGAACTGATTCCCGGATTGAGGCTGAACGCCGTTGAATCCGCGTGCCAGCTTTCCGAGCTTGAATTTATTTTTCCAGTGGCGTCGCTCGACCTGTCTGCGTTGCGCGCGCTGCTAGGCAGCTATGGCTATCCCGAACTCTCGCTCACCGCCGAGACACTGGCTGGCTATCTGTGCGGCGCGATTGACCGGGTATTCCAACACGCTGGACGCTTCTGGATCATCGACTGGAAATCAAATGATCTTGGCGGGACCGCCGCCTGTTACGCGCCCGCGCAGCTCGGCGCTGAAATCGCCGCGCATGCCTATCATCTGCAAACGCTGCTCTATACGCTGGCGGTGCACCGTTATTTGCGTCTACATGTACCGAACTACAACTACGCGCGCCATTTCGGCGGCGCATTCACGCTTTTTGTGCGCGGAATCCGTCCCGCCTGGCGCGCGCGCGGCCGTTGCGCGGGCGTGCATTTGGATACGCCCGCGCCGGCGCTGATGGAGGCGCTCGACCGTTTGATGAGCGGATGAATACAGCAACAGACAACGGGCTGGACATTGCCGCAAACCAGTTTGCGCAACAATTTGGCCTGCTCGCGTGCCAGCTCGGCGCGCCGGCCGCCGCGCGGCGCGCGTGCATGCGCGCCGCGCAGCAACTGATACGCGCACAGGCGCGCGGCGACCTCTGTATCTGGGTGGAAAAGCTGCTCGGCGGCGAATTTACAACGCTCGCTGGCCTGCGCGCGGCGCTTCTGGAGAGCGCGCTCGTGTGTGACGGCCGTGATGACGACGCTGAACTGCGTCCGCTGGTGCTCGATGCGGATGGCCGGCTGTATCTGGCGCGCTATTACGCTTTCGAGCGCCGCATCGCGCACGGCATTGCCGCGCTTGCGCGCGCTCGCCGTTTAACGATGATCAGCGGCGGGCCGGGCACTGGCAAAACCACCGCCGTGATGAAGATGCTGGCAGAGGCGCTGGCGCACACGCCCGCGCTGCGCGTTGCGCTCGCCGCGCCGACCGGCAAGGCGGCGCAGCGGATGCTGGACGCGCTGGCGGCGCACGCGGCCCGTCTGCCCGCTGCGCTGGCGAAACGCTTGCCTCAACAAGCATTCACGCTGCACCGGCTGCTCAGGGCGCACGCGATGCTGCCGTATGACTGGGTCATTGTCGATGAAGCGTCGATGCTCGATAGCGCGCTCGCAGCGCAACTGCTCGGCGCGCTTGCGCCGCAGTCGCGGCTCATTCTGCTTGGGGATCCAAATCAGCTTGCAGCGGTCAACGCTGGCGCCGTATTTGCCGAACTGGCTGCGCCGGCCGCGTGCATAGAGGATTTACATCCATGTATCACGGTATTGACCCGCAATTACCGTTTCGGCTCTGACAGCGTTATTGGACAACTCGCGCAGGCGGTATGCGACGGACGCGCGCGGGATGCGCTCGCAACGCTGCCGTATGACACAACCGCGATACGGCCGGGACAGACCGATGGAGCCTCGCTTTTCTGGATCGATGATATTCAGAACCTGTCCATATCCGCGCTGGAATATCTTGCCGCCGGTTTTGAGCCGTATATCGCTGCATTGGCGGATACGGTGCGCGGCGCTTCCTCAACGCCCGATCCCGCGCCGCTCTTCGATGCGCTTAACCGCTATCGGGCGCTCGCCGCGGTGCGCTTTGGCCCGCGCGGCGTCGATGCGCTCAATGCCATGCTCGCCGCGCATGTGCGCATACATGTACACGGGTCCGGAATGGCTTCTGATGAACTCTGGTTTGCGGGCCGGCCAGTGATGATTGCGCGCAACGATTATGCACTTGGACTGTTTAATGGAGATACGGGCATTGCGCTCCCGGCCCGGGATGGCATGCGGGTGTTTTTTCAAACGCCGGACGGCGGCGCGCGCGCCTTTTCGCCCATGATATTGCCGCCGCATGAAACGGCGTTTGCGTTGACGGTCCACAAATCACAAGGGACGGAATTCGAACGGATTGCCTTTGTACTGCCCGCCGCAAATGCGCCGGAGGATTTGACCGCGCGCCCGCTCACGCGCGAACTCGTCTATACCGCGATCACCCGCGCGCGGCAGTCCATCACGATTCTCGGCGCGCCCGACGTATTCGCCCAGGCCATTGAAGCCCGGACGATGCGCATGCAGGGGCTGGCGGCGCGGCTTCGGGAAATTATGGACGCGTGATAAAATTTTTAAGTTGGAGGCACTGAACGATGACGCTCGCCGCATTCGATACACATAAATTTGTCCGTACACTCAAAGGCGCCGGATTTAATGAAAAACAGGCGGAGGCTCTGACGGATGCGGTACGGGAATCACAAGCCTTCTCAGAGGTTGCAACCAAGAGCGATTTACGTGAGCTCGAATTACGCATAGAGGCCAAATTTGCGAACGTCGACGGTGAGCTTAAATTCTTAAAATGGATATTGGGCTTTATCGCTGCAGGCGTTGCATCCTTGGTGCTTAAAGCATTTTTTTAGAGCATTTTTCACTGATTTTCCCTATGTCGCTTCGCGCTCGCCGTATTGTGCATACTGTCTTCGCGCTCGCTCCTCGGGCAAATCGACTGAAAAATGCTCTAGAACCTGTGTAAAATCCTGCTGTGCGCGCCGCGCCCAGTGCCTAACCCGCTGCTGCGCACGACTTCCAGAATGAGGATGACTCAGGAATGTCCAGAGAATTCAGCCAGGCGCACCACAATCGCATCGATGTCCTCGATGGGCGGCGGCGCAGGCGGAACCTTTGAACCGGGTTTCGGCGGCGCGTAATGGTTCAGCATGATGGAAAAGGCGAGACGCTCTTTAGCCGCGGTGGTGACATAGCCGGATAATGCGTACACATATTGCAGGGTGCCCGTTTTGGCGCGCGCATTGTTTTGCGCCGCCGTGTTTTTCATCCGGTTTTTGAGCGTGCCGTCCACGCCGGCAACCGGCAGCGCCTCTTTGAAAATCCGCGCGGCGGAATGACGGTTCATATACTGGAGCAGCGCAACCGTCGCCGCAGGCGTCACCAGGTTAGCGCGCGCCAGGCCGCTGCCTTCCTGAATCCGCGCCCAATCCGGCTGAATACCCGCCCGCGGCAGAAAATGATTCAGTGCGTACACGCCCCACTGCTCGGTTGTACACGAGAGTCCTGCAGGCGCGCACGCGCTTGCCGGCGCCGTCCCGGCAGTCTGGCGTCCGACCTGAAGAAATAAATCCTGCGCGTACAGATTCTGCGAACGTTTGAACATTTGTTTGAGCAAATCCGCAAGCGGCGGCGATTCCAGCCGCGCCAAAGGTATCCAGCGTTCCGGAATATCCTGCGGCTCAGGGTCCAGCCAGTGCGCGATGCGCAGACCGCCATCGATGGAAATCCGATATTTCTCAAGCGCGGCCTGCAATGCGCGTCCGATGGCCTCGGAAGGATGAGGCAGTGCGAGCGCGCTTTGCCGAGGCGCATCGTTCAGCGCAAGGCTGCCGAATACATAAAGCGTATCGCTGCCGGGCGCCCGGTACAGGCCAATGCCGCGCGCGTCGCCCGCCGCCGCCGTGAATGTGCGGTTGACGATGTTGACCGGCTGCGGCGCAGCGTCCTCTTCGCCCTCCTCGCCTTTTTTAATCCACGGGGTTTCCTGGATGATGTCACAGGGCTGACCCGCCTGCGCCGCCGGTTTGACCGTCAGCGTCCATGTGTTTTCATTCACCGTGAGCGCAGACGCTTGCGCGCCATAGCTCCATTGCAGATCATCCGCCTGCCAGCCCGCGCCGATGGGCGGCGTCCCAAAATAACGGTCGTTGATCACCAGATGGCCGCGGACGCGCTTTAACCCCGTCTGCGCCAGTTGTGCCGCCAGCGCATCGAATGGAGACTGCGCCGCGCCGGTTTCCGTTGCCGCGCCGAATGTTGGATCACCCTGTCCGTACAGCACCAGATGGCCGTTCGTCACACCTTTTGAGTCGATAGGGGCAGTGGCATACAGGCGGGTCGGAATGCGCATTCCAGGCGCAAAAGCATCCAGCGCCAATGCGCCCGTGTACAGCTTGGCGTTCGAAGCGGGAATACAGTATTTATCCGCATTACGCTCGAATACGGTGCGCCCGGTATCCATCGATACGATTTTGATCCCCCATTGAGCGGCGGAAAAACGCGGTTGCTCAATATGCCGCTGGATACGCGCCGCCAGGGAGGCAACCGATGGGGCGGGTTCGGCTGGGAATAAACCGCAGCCCTGCAGAAGCAGAATGCCCGCAGCGGCAGCCGTGGTGATTACTCTTAAAAATGTGGGCACGCTCAGAACCTGTTTACGATCTTGCTGCGTGCCCGTGATCTCGCGTCGGGCGGTGCTCGGCATCCTCACATATTTCATATATGCTCCGGTTCCTGCGCTGCGCCGCGCAGGGCGGAGCAGGTCTGCCTCGCTTTGCGATGGAGGCGACCCCGGAGCGGCGCACTGCCCGCCGGGTTGCTGCGCGGCTTGTGGCCCGCCTTCACGGCCCGATCCCGCTTCGCGGGTCCCTCGGGCAGCGTTCCGGCGGGCCCTCCTTGGCTGACGGGCGCTCGCGACAGATCGTAAATAGGTTCTAACGCTCGTCCGCCACAGTATTCATTCCGCCCATCACGGCGTGAAAGCCGCTATCGACATGAATGATTTCCGCGCTGATGCCTGCGGCCAGATCGGATAACAGGAAAGCGGCGGTGTTGCCCACTTGTTCAATCGTGACGTTACGGTGCAACGGCGCGTTGGCTTCAACGCAATCCAGCATTTTTGAAAAATCCTGGATGCCGCTCGCGGCAAGCGTTTTGATCGGCCCCGCTGAAATACCGTTGACCCGGATGCCGCGCGCGCCAAGCGATGCCGCCAGATAGCGCACGCTCGCCTCAAGCGAGGCTTTGGCCAAGCCCATCGTATTGTAGTTCGGGACCACCTTCTCAGCGCCCAGATAGCTCAGCGTCAGCAGCGAAGCGTCCGAACAGAGCAGCGGCCGCGCCGCTTTGGCGAGCGCTGGAAAGCTGTAGGCGGAAATATCGTGCGTGATGCGGAAATTCTCGCGCGTCAGGCCATCCAGAAAATCGCCCGCAATCGCTTCGCGCGGCGCAAAACCGATGGAATGGACCAAACCCTCCAGGCAATTCCAGTGTTTTTGCAGTTCCGTGAATGTGCGCTCGATCTGCGCGTCGTCGGATACATCACATTCAAAAACCAGCGCGCTGCCAAAGGAGTGCGCGAGTTCTGTCACGCGCGGCCTGAACCGCTCGCCCGCGTAAGTGAAGGCCAGTTCCGCACCTTCGCGCCGGCACGCGCGCGCAATGCCATAGGCGATAGAACGGTTCGACAAAAGACCCGTCAGTAGAATGCGTTTACCCGCAAGAAAACCCATGAAAACCTCAACAAATATAAAATTTAGTGATATGGTGTAAAGATTTTACCGTTTTATCGTTCATGCACTGCTTCCGCTCAAAATTGCGCGCCATTGTGACACTGTCCGCCACTGTATGGATGATTTCAACGCCCGCCGCGCACGCCCATCCCCGTTCAAGTTTCAACCCTTTTATTTTAAAAGAGCCCGCCGAGAAAATCCGTGCAATATTCCCTGAACCGGTGGAGCAGGCGCGGGCTCCCTCAAATTTCGCACTGCAGGGCTCCCAACGGCTGCTTTCAAAAATAGCGTCCAGAGCCAGCGATGTGGTGGACAATGCATTGAAACAGATTGGGGTGCGTTACCGCAATGGCGGAAATACCCCCAAAAAAGGCTTTGATTGCAGCGGTTTGGTACACTACGTTTTTCAGAATACCCTAGGGTTGACTCTGCCGCGCCGCGCGGATGCAATGAGCCGTATCGGGAACAAAATCACTGTGGATAATCTGAAACCAGGCGATCTCGTATTCTTTAATACCAGGCGCCGCACTTTTTCCCATGTGGGTATTTTTATTGGCAATCATCAGTTTGTACATTCACCCTCGAAAGGTCGGCGCGTTCGCATCGACTCGCTGGATAACCGATACTGGGAAAGGCATTTTACCGGCGCGCGCCGTTTTAAAATTCCGGGACGCAGCATCGTGTCCGCGCAGTAGATTTGTGGATAGGTTCTTAGGATATTCCGGACGCTTGAACCGCAGCATGACCTTTATTCTTCTTCTGGTACTGCTTCTGATTGCGGCTGGGTGTGCATTATTGAAATGGGTTCGGACCAGCGGATTCTTTTGCTGCGCCGCGGGCCTGTTTTTCTGGAGCGTTGGCAGCGGTTTGCCTGCGCAATGGTTATTGACGGATTTGCAAGCGGCTTATGCGAATGACGCGCCGCCTGAATGGGGCAAACGAAACGCCATTGTGATGCTGGGGGCGGGCACGGTGCAGATTCCAGACGCGCATCAAGTGGAAGCGGGCACTCTGGCGTATGCGCGCATCCTGAAAACCTTTGCCCTCTATCAGGCATGCCGGAAAAGCGGACAGAGGTGCACCGTTATTGTCAGCGGCGGCGACGCTCAACATCACGGTCTCTTCGGAAGCGGAGGTCTGTGGCGGCATATTGCGCGGCCTGGGCGTTGCGGCTTCCGAGCTGCTGCTTGAAACAAAAAGCATGAATACCTATCAGAATGCCCAGTTCAGCCGCGCCTTGCTGGAGCAATTACATCCCGACCGGATCGCGCTGGTCACTTCCGGATTTCATATACGCCGGAGTCTGCTGTATTTCGCGCACTTCGGCATCGATGCGTCCGGCATTCGCGCTGATTTCCTGCGCCCTTTCCGTTCCTTATTCCCAATTTCTTATAACTTCACCGTGACCGATCTAGCGCTTAAGGAATATCTGGGTGTCGCCCGCTATCATCTTTATAACGCGCTCGGCTGGAATATCCGCGCAGTGCGGCCCGGCGCCCTATAAGCCTTATTAAGCCTTGTATCAGCCTAAGCCTTGATGACTTCCCAGATTCGCACCCGTTTTGCGCCAAGTCCTACGGGACTGATCCATCTCGGCAATATCCGCTCTGCGCTCTATCCGTGGGCCTTTGCGCGTCATAAGGGCGGCGCTTTTATCCTGCGCATTGAAGACACCGATACTGAACGTTCAACCGATGCGGCGGTGCAAACCATTCTTGACAGTATGGCATGGCTTTCCCTGGATTTTGACGAAGGCCCTTTTTTCCAGAGTCAGCGGCTTTCCCGCTATGCCCAAGTGATTGCCGATCTGCTCGATGCGGGTCTGGCATACCGCTGCTATATGAGGGCGGATGAACTGGACGAGTTGCGCGCGCATCAACGCGCGCAGGGGCTTACCCCCCGCTACGATGGGCGCTGGCGGCCAGAACCCGGCAAAAAATTGCCGGCGCCCCCAGTCGGCGTCGAACCCGTCATCCGTTTCAGGAATCCCCAAGAGGGGCATGTCCGCTGGCAGGACGCCGTTAAAGGCCCCATCGAGTTTTCAAACCGGATGCTGGACGATCTGGTGATTGCCCGCCCGGACGGAACGCCCACGTACAATTTTTGCGCCGTGGTGGACGATATGGATATGCGGATTACGCATGTCATTCGCGGCGACGATCACATCAACAATACGCCGCGCCAGATCCATATTCTGCGTGCGCTTGGCCAGACGCCGCCAGTATATGCGCATTTACCGACGGTGCTTGATGCGAGCGGCGCAAAAATGTCAAAGCGCGCCGGTGCAATGAGCCTCCTGCAATACCGGGATGAAGGCTATCTGCCTGAGGCGGTGCTGAATTATCTGGCGCGCCTGGGCTGGTCACATGGCGATGCCGAAATTTTCTCGCGCGAGCAGTTTGTGGCATGGTTCGACCTGGAACATCTCGGCCAGTCCCCGGCGCAGTACGACCCGGATAAACTCAAATGGCTGAATCATCACTATATTCAGTCCGCAGACGATACCCGCCTGGCCGAATGGGTCCAACCTTTCCTGCGCGCGCTGGGCATTGCGCCCTCCGATCTCACGCAAGGGCCGCCTTTAACGCGCGTTGTGGCCTTGTTAAAGGAACGCGCCTATACGCTTAAGGACTTGGCGGCTGAGGCGGCGCTTTTTTACCGGACGCCGCATCTCGATCACGCCGAATACGCGCGGTCTCTGACTCCGGAAGTGAGCGCGGCGCTCACCGGGCTTGCCGCGGCCCTGCAGGATATCGAATGGACGCGCAGCGCTATTCATCGCGCATTCACGGCCACGCTTGAACGCTATCCGCTTAAAATGCCGCAGCTCGCGATGCCGGTCCGTCTACTCACGACCGGCACCACGCGCACCCCCTCAATCGATGCTGTGCTTGAATTGTTTGGACGCGAGACTGTGCTGGCGCGCATTCGCGCTTTGGAACCCCGCACTTAAAAGCCGCTTGCGACGGCGGCGCACTTCGGGCAATTTCTTCCGAGCCTAGACGGTGCGCGCTTCAAGTGTGCGTGCCGCGTGAAGCGTACACAGAAACATTCAAACCGCGCGCCACATTGTGCAGCAGCCTGCGCTCAGCCAGCACTTTCCCAGCGTAGCTGCTCTGGCTGGACGGCAGCGCGCCTACATAACGCCGCAAACCTTCCGTCAACGACCCGCCCCGCGCAATACACTCTTTCAGAATCAATGCGCCGACCTTGAGATTGACGAGCGGATCGAGCGTTGCCTCCGGCCCGCCGAAATAATCAAATTTATTTAAATGCACCCTGGACATGACCTGCATCAACCCTTGCGCGCCTACTCCGCTTTCGGCATAGGGATTAAAGCGGGATTCAATCGCTATCACCGCCAATAATAGCAGCGGATCAAGATCAAACTCCTGGCCGACTGAGAAGGCGGCTTTAACGAGATTGCCAACTGGCATGCGCGCAACGCGGTAACGGTGTGCGAGGTAATCGGAAATACGGGCCTGCTTTGGGGATTGAGCGATGCGGCGCTCAGGTTTAGAGCATTTTTCATTGATTTTCCCTATGTCGCTTCGCGCTCGCCGTATTGTGCATACTGTCTTCGCGCTCGCTTCTTGGGCAGATTGACTGAAAAATGCTCTAGATGCGAGCGCGCCTTGGCCTGATGGATAGCGCATCCGGGCTGGACTGGAATCATCCGCCAGCAAACGCCTGAAATCCGGCGGCGCGGTTGCGCTGAACACCATCCTTAACTGCGCAGTGAATGCCTGACGCCATAAGGGCGATAGCCAGAATGTCAGCGCAATCAGGATAGCGATCAGTCCGACCGCAAGCGTGAAACGGTGCGCCAGTCGTGCGCTATAGCGCACCGTTGCATATGTGGCGCGCCCTGTCCATCGCACGGCTTGAGATAAGCGGAGATTCATCCATCATTCCTTTTAGAGCATTTTTCAATGGCTTGCACTACGTCGCTGCGCGCTTGCGCATGGTGCGGACGCACCGAAAAAGGCTCTAGCAGCCACTGCGTCCGCGACGACCAGCGCGGTCATATTGACAATCCGCCGCACCGTCGCCGCCGTGGTCAGGATATGCACAGGACGCGCAGCGCCAAGCAGGATCGGGCCAATCGAAATATTGTTGCCCGCCGCGCTCTTTAACAGGTTATAGGCGATATTCGCGGCGTCGATATTCGGAAAAACCAGCAAATTGGCCGCTTCATCAAAGGCGCAATCGGGTACGGTCTCCTGCCGCAACCCCGCATCCAGCGCGCAATCCCCCTGCATTTCACCATCAATCGCCAGTTCCGGCGCGCGTGCGCGCACGATGGCCAGGACTTCGCGCATTTTCTGCGCGCACGGCGCGGCGCTTGAGCCGAAACTGGAGTGCGAGAGCAGCGCAACTTTGGGTTCAATCCCAAAGCGGCGCATTTCTGCAGCCGCCATCCGCGTGATTTCAGCCAGTTGTTCCGGCGTCGGATCGATATTGACATGCGTATCGACCAGAAAAACCTGCCGGCCAGGCAGAATCAGGCCGTTCATCGCGGCGTACACCGGGCAGCCGGCGCGCCGGCCAATCACTTGATGAATAAAATGCAAATGGCGATGCGTGGTGCTGATCATCCCGCAAATCATTCCGTCCGCCTCGCCCTTTTTCAGCAACATCGCGCCAATCAGCGTTGTGCGCCGGCGCATTTCCAGTTTCGCCAGCTGCTTGGTAATGCCCTGACGCGCCATCATGTGGTAATACGTCTGCCAATAATCACGGTAACGTGCATCATGCTCCGGATTCACGATGGTGAAATCCCGCTCTGGCGAAAGGCGCAGGCCATAGCGCGCAATGCGCTGCTCAATCACGGCGGGCCGGCCAATCAGAACCGGACGCGCGATTTTTTCATCGACAATGATCTGCACCGCGCGCAGCACGCGCTCTTCCTCGCCTTCACCGAATACGATGCGCTTATGTTCCGACGGCGCATTGCGCGCAACCGCAAAGATCGGCTTCATCATCGTGCCGCTTTGATAGACGAACTGCTGCAACTGCTGCCGATACGCCTCCATATCCTCAATCGGGCGCGTCGCGACGCCGCAATCCATCGCCGCCTGCGCAACGGCGGGCGCAATCCATACAATCAGGCGCGGGTCGAAGGGCTTGGGAATCAGATATTGCGGGCCGAATGAAATATCCTGAACGCCGTAGGCGCTGGCGACCACATCGCTTTGCTCCTGCTGCGCCAGTTCAGCCAGCGCATGCACCGCCGCGATTTCCATCGAGCGGGTAATGGTCGTTGCGCCCGCATCGAGCGCGCCGCGGAAGATAAACGGAAAACACAGGACGTTATTGACCTGATTCGGATAATCGGTTCGGCCAGTGGCCAGCACTGCATCTGGCCGCGCTTCGAGCGCATGTTCCGGAAGGATTTCCGGCGTTGGATTGGCGAGCGCGAAAATCAGCGGCTGCGGCGCCATCCGTTGAACCTGCGTCGGCTTCAACACCCTGCCGGCAGACAAGCCGAGAAAAATATCGGCGCCTTCAATGACCTCATCCAACGTCCGTGCGGACGTCTGTTGCGCAAAGCGCGCTTTATACACGTCCATCAGTTCAGCGCGGCCCTGATAGACAACGCCGGCCAGATCGGTCATCCAAATATGTTCAGGCCGCAAGCCCAGATCGACCAATAAATCCAGACACGCGAGCGCCGCCGCGCCCGCGCCGGAGGTCGCCAGTTTGACGGTATCCAGCGTTTTACCGACGACTTTCAGACCATTGAGTATGGCCGCCGCCACGACAATCGCCGTGCCATGCTGGTCATCGTGGAACACCGGAATCTTCATCCGCTTGCGGCATTCGCGCTCGACAATGAAGCACTCCGGCGCCTTGATATCTTCCAGATTGATGCCGCCGAATGTCGGTTCAAGCGCAGCAATGACCTCGACCAGCTTGGATGGCTTCTGTTCGTTCACTTCAATATCGAACACATCGATGCCCGCGAATTTCTTGAAAAGCACCGCCTTGCCTTCCATTACCGGTTTGGATGCCAGCGGACCGATATCGCCCAGACCCAGCACCGCCGTTCCATTGGTCAACACGGCCACCAGATTGCCGCGCGCGGTAAAGCGCGCAGCGGCCAGCGGATCCGTTTTAATCGCCTCGCATGCCGCCGCAACGCCCGGGGTATAAGCGAGCGCTAAATCGCGCTGATTCAGCAAGGGCTTGGTCGGCGTGACGGTGATTTTCCCTGGCGTTGGAAATTCATGATAATCGAGTGCTGAACGACGTAGATGATCCGCTGGCTCAGCGCTGGAAGGCTTTTTCGAATCGGTTGAAATTGACATGAACGTCAGAATTTAAAAATCTACTACGGTAGAAATCTTATATGGTACGGGAAAAATCGCGCCACGCGCGCCATTTGAGCGAATTTGAGCTCATCGAGCGGTTTTTTACGCACAGAGCGCGCGCGCAGCCGGAACGCGCGGCAGCGATCGACAACGCGGAAGCGCCGCCGCGCAGGCCGCTGAAAACCGCTCTAGGCATTGGGGATGACTGTGCACTGATCAACGATACGGATGATGCCCAACTCGCGATTTCAACCGATATGCTGGTTGAAGGGCGTCATTTTTTCTCAAACGTCGATCCGCGCGCGCTGGGCCATAAAGCGCTCGCGGTCAATTTGTCCGATCTGGCCGCAATGGGCGCGGCGCCGCGCGCATTTACCCTCGCGCTTGCGCTGCCGGAGGCGCGCGAAGACTGGCTCGCGCCGTTTTCCGAAGGCGTGTTCGCGCTCGCCGATCAATACGGATGCGAACTGATTGGCGGCGATACGNCGGCGGGGCCGCGCANGATTTGCATCACCGTGCTAGGCGATCTCAACGCCGCGCGCGCGCTCAGGCGGGATGCCGCGCGCGCGGGCGATGATGTCTGGATATCCGGCTGGCTCGGCGATGCGCGGCTGGCGCTCGGCGGATGGCGCGGTGAATGGACGGTTGCGGATTGCGCTTGGCCGCGCGTTCAGCGCGCGCTCGACTGGCCGCAGCCGCGGATTGCGCTTGGCCGCGCGCTCACCGGAATTGCGCACGCAGCGATTGATCTGTCCGACGGACTCACGGGCGATTTGATGCATCTGCTCACACGCTCGAATGTCTGCGCGGTGATTGACATCGACCAAGTCCCGCGCTCGGCGGCGCTCGCGCGCATGCCGCCCGATATCCAGCGGCGCTGCGCCCTTGGCGGCGGAGACGATTATGAACTGTGTTTTACCGCGCCCGTCGGCGCGCGCGCCGCCATTGCCGACATCAGCGCGCGCCTGAACCTGCCTTTAACGCGCATCGGTACAATCCTGCCATTGGACGCATCGCGCGCGCGCATCCGCTGGCAAGATGCCCGCGGCGTTACGTTGCCTCTCTCCATACACAGCTTCGACCATTTCCAATCCGATGCAGATTAGCCTTCTTTTAAAACCTCGCTGGCGGCGTTATGCCTCCTTGCCGTGCTACTTGCACTGTCTGCGTCGGCATGCCTTGCCAGCGAGGTTTTAAAAGAAGTCTATTAAATGCGCTTGGCTATATATAAATGACTTCTAAAAAACGTCCGACGCTGCGCTTCCTACGCGCGCACCCGCTTCACTGGATTGCGCTTGGCCTCGGCAGCGGACTCTTTCCGTGGATGCCGGGCACCGTCGGCGCGCTGCTCGGCTGGCTCTCCTTTGTATTGCTCGAACGCATACTCGCACCAGCGCATTGGATTGCGCTGATCATCGCCGGCTTCGGCATCGGCGTGATTGCCTGCGGCGCGGCGGCGCGCGCGCTTGGCGTTCATGATCCCGCGGCGGCCAATTGGGACGAAGTGGTCGCGTTTTGGCTGGTCTTATTCTTCGTGATGCCCGCTTCCTTTGCAATGCAATGCGCCGCATTCGCGCTCTTCCGTCTTTTCGATATCGTCAAGCCGCCGCCGATTCGATTTTTCGAGCGCCGTTTTACAGGTGGGTTCGGCATCATGTTTGACGATCTTATCGCTGCTTTCTACACGCTATTTGTTATGGCGTTTTGGAAGAGCATTCATTAGAGAGTTTTTGAAGAATATAAGTCTTGTCCTCGATCTGCACTCGCTTGCAGTGCAAGTCGGCCGTGTACTAAAACAGGCGCGGTTAACGCTCGTCACGGCCGAATCATGCACCGGCGGCGTAGTCGCCGCCGCCATCACAGACATTGCCGGCAGCAGCGCCTGGTTCGAGCGCGGCTTTGTCACTTATTCCAACGCATCCAAAACTGAACTGCTTGGCATACCCGCCGAAATCATCGAACAATACGGCGCGGTCAGCCGGCCCGTTGCGCGCGCAATGGCCGAGGGCGCGCTGCGTAACAGTCATGCGCGCGTTGCGCTCTCCATTACGGGGGTTGCCGGTCCCGGCGGCGGTACTGCGCGTGCGCCTGTAGGCGCCGTGTGCTTTGCATGGAGCAGCCGATGGCGGACTTCAGACGAAATGCAACGCTTCAGCGGCAATCGTTGCCAAGTCCGCAACCAAGCCGCCGAATATGCGCTCAACGGGCTGCTTAAAGTCGTTGCAGCTTCTGTTTGAATTCTCTCTATAATCCTCGGACGGATGAGCGTTGCAGTGGCCTTTCCCAAAGCGCCTGCTCAAAAACTGCAACGCGCGCGCCTGGATTCCACATCTCATAGAGGTTGCCTAATGCGTGTCGCGCCACTTCGCTCTAGCTGGGCTATTGCTGTCGCTGCAACGCTCGCGCTGTCCGCCTGCAAAAAGCCGCCGTCCGCGCCGCCCCCGCAGGTTCCCGAAGTCGGCGTTCTCATTTTGGCGCCGCGCGCCATCACGGTTGAAACGGAATTGTCCGGTCGCACCGCAGCGTCTCTGATCGCTGAAATACGGGCGCGCGTTGATGGCATCGTTGAAAAGCGCACCTTCACCGAAGGCGGCGAAGTGAAGGCCGGGCAATCTCTCTACACCATCGATCAAGCCGCCTATCAAGCCAAGCTGGACAGTGCACGCGCGAGCCTGGCGAAAGCGGAAGCGGCTTTAGCCAGCGCGCGCGCGCAAGCTGAACGTTATACGCCGCTTGTAGCTGCCGGCGCGGTGAGCCGGCAGGAATATGACAATACCGTCGCCGCGCGCGATCAAGCGGCGGCGGAAGTCGCCGCCGCGCAGGCGGCCGTCAAGGCGGCGCAGATCAATCTCGGTTATACGCGCGTTCATGCGCCGATTCGCGGACAAATCAGTCGTTCTTATGTCACGCCAGGCGCCTATGTACAGGCGGGCGCGGCAACGCTGCTGGCAACGATCCAGCAAATCGACCCGATAGAGGTCGATCTGACCCAATCGAGCGCCGAACGCCTGCGTCTGCGCCGTGAAATGGACGCGGGCCGGTTACAGACGGATCGCGCCGGTGCAGTTCGGGTGAATCTCACGCTTGAAGACGGCAGCCGGTATCCGCATACCGGAACGCTCCAGTTTTCCGACACGATGATTGACCTTGACACGAGCACGCTGCATGTGCGCGCCCGTTTTCCCAATCCAGACCGTCTATTGCTGCCGGGGATGTTTGTCCGCGCGCAGATTCGTCAAGGGAACAATCCGAACGCGCTGCTCATACCGCAAAATAGCGTGACTTTCGACCCGAAAGGCGAGGCGACTGTGTTAGTCGTCGGCAAGGACGGCAAGGCTGCGCTGCGTTCGATCAAAGTGACTCAAACTTTTGAGGGTCATTGGATCGTTTCAGAAGGCGTGCAGGCAGGAGAACGGGTCGTTGTTCAAGGCGCGCAACAGGGCATGCTGCACATCACGCCGGGCATGCCGGTTAAAGCGGCGCCTGTTCAGCCCGCCCGCGCACAACGTCCCTCTTCCGCGCCGCCGTCCCAGTCTGTGGACGATGCGCCCACATCCTAGCGTTCAAAGCAAACCCTTGTCATGGTCAACTTCTTCATCGACCGCCCGATCTTCGCGTGGGTTGTCGCGCTGTTCAGCATGCTCGCGGGCGTACTCGCGATTCGCACGCTGCCGGTCGCGCAATACCCGAGCCTCGCGCCGCCGGAAGTCAGAATCCACGCCTTCTATCCGGGCGCATCGGCGCAAACCCTTGAGAATACGGTGACGCAAGTCATCGAGCAGCAGATGAATGGGCTCGATCATCTGCTCTACCTTTCTTCAGAGAGCGAGAGTTCGGGCGCGGCGACCGTCACGCTGAGCTTCGCGCCCGGGACCGATCCCAATACCGCGCAGATTCAGGTTCAGAACAAGCTGCAACAGGCGATGCCGTCCTTGCCGCCGGCTGTGCAGCAACAGGGCGTGCATGTGGGTAAATCGAGCGGCGGTTTTCTGATGGCCGCCGTGCTGATTTCCACTGATGGCCGCATGAATGGCGTTGATCTGGCGAACTATGTCGCCTCCCGCCTTCAGGATTCCATCAGCCGGATCAACGGCGTTGGCGCGTTGATGCTCTTCGGCAGCCCCTATGCGATGCGCATCTGGTTGAATCCGGATCAACTGGCCGCTTACCGCTTAACGCCGGTCGATGTCACCCGCGCGCTGGCCGAGCAGAACGTCCAGATCGCCGGCGGCCAGCTTGGCGGTTTGCCCGCCGCGCCGAACCAGCGGCTGAACGCAACGATGACCCAATCGACGCTGCTCAGGACGCCCGAACAATTTGGCAATGTAGTGCTCAAAGCCGCATCGGACGGTGCAATGGTGCGTCTGCGCGATGTCGCGCGCATCGAACTTGGCGCGGAAAACTACCGCATCGATACGCGCTATAACGGCCAGCCGACCGCGGGCTTTGGCATCCAGCTCGCGCCGGGCGCCAATGCGCTTCAAACCGCGCAACAGGTGCGCGCGCGAATTGAGGCGTTGTCCAAAAACTTCCCGCCGGGATTGACGGTCAAATATCCATACGACACGACGCCTTTCGTGAAGATTTCCATCCGCTCGGTCGTTCAAACGCTCTTTGAAGGCATCGCGCTCGTCTTTCTGGTGATGTATCTGTTTTTGCAGAACGTCCGCGCAACGCTGATTCCGACGATTGCCGTGCCGGTCGTGCTGCTCGGAACTTTCGCAGTGATGGCCGCGCTGGGTTTTTCGATCAACACACTTTCGATGTTTGGGATGGTGCTGGCGATTGGTTTGCTGGTCGATGATGCAATTGTCGTCGTTGAAAATGTTGAGCGCGTGATGCGCGAGGAAGGGTTGTCGCCGCGCGATGCGACGCGCAAAGCGATGGGCCAAATCAGCGGCGCGCTGGTCGGGATTGGACTCGTCCTTTCCGCCGTTTTTGTGCCGATGGCGTTCTTTGGCGGATCGGTCGGCGCGATTTACCGGCAGTTCTCGGTCACCATTGTCTGCGCGATGGCGCTTTCGGTGCTTGTTGCGCTGTTTTTGACGCCCGCGCTATGCGCCAGTGTGCTCAAGCCGCTCACGCCGCATGCGCACGCGCCAAAGAAAGGCTTTGTTGGCGCATTTTTCGGTGCGTTTAACCGCGGCTTTGCAAAAAGCAGTGCGCGTTATCAAGCCGGCGTCGGGCGCGTGATGACACGCAGCCGTCGCTGGCTGTGCATTTACGGCGCGCTGCTCGCCGCTGCAGCGCTGCTCTATTCTCGTTTGCCGACCAGTTTTCTGCCTCTGGAAGATCAAGGCAGTTTCTTGATTAGCGTGCGCGCGGCGACGGGCGCGACGCAAGAACGCACGCGCGCCGTGCTCGGCGAAGTCAGTCGCACTTTGCTGAATGAGGAACGCGCGCTCGTCGAATCAACGCTTGAGGTCGCGGGCTTCAACTTTTCAGGGAGCGCTCAGAATACCGGCCTGCTCTTTGTCAAGCTGAAAGACTGGAAAAAGCGCTCATCCCGTTCGCTGCGTCCGTTGATTCAGCGCACATTCCAGCGCTTCTCACATTTCAATGATGCAATGATCATTCCGATTGCGCCGCCGCCGATTCCGGAGTTGGGCAATGCATCTGGATTCAGCCTGATGTTGCAGGATCGCGCCGGACTCGGACATGAAGCCTTGATCAACGCGCGTGACCAGTTGCTCAACATGACACGTCAGAATCCAATGTTCGCGCAGGTGTATGCGAACGGACTGGACGATACGCCCGAATTTGAAGTGAACGTTGACCGCGAAAAAGCGGGCGCGCTCGGCGTTCCGCTGGCTTTAATCGACCGCAGTTTTGCAATCGCGTGGGCCTCGTCTTATGTGAACCACTTTCTCGATACCGATCATCGCTTTAAAAGGGTGATTGTCCAGGGCGATGCGCCGTACCGGATGAATCCGGACGATATCGGCCGCTGGCAAGTGAACAATGCGCGCGGCGACATGGTGCCGCTGTCGGCATTGACAACCACGCGCTGGCGTGTCGGCTCACCCAAGCTGGAGCGTTATAACGGCATGCCGGCGGTGAGTATCCAAGGACTTGCCGCGCCAGGCAAAAGCAGCGGCGCGGCGATGCGCGAAATGGAACAACTGATTCAGCAACTGCCGGCGGGTATCGGCTATGAATGGAGCGGCTTGTCCTATCAAGAGCGGCAATCCGGCGCGCAAGCGCCGCTGCTGTATGCGATTTCGATTCTGGTGGTGTTTCTGAGTCTGGCCGCGCTCTATGAAAGCTGGGCGATTCCGTTCTCGGTTCTGCTTGCGGTTCCGCTCGGCGTAATGGGCGCGCTGGGCGCGGTCACGCTGCTCGGCCTGCCCAACGATGTGTATTTTCAGGTCGCATTGCTGACGACAGTCGGCCTATCGGCAAAAAATGCCATTCTGATTGTCGAGTTCGCAAAGGACTTGCAGGCGCAGGGCAAAACCGCGTTTGACGCGGCGCTGTTTGCTGCGCGCCTGCGGCTGCGCCCGATTCTGATGACATCGATGGCCTTCACGCTTGGCGTGCTGCCGCTCGCGGTTTCGACTGGCCCTGGTGCAGCCAGCCGGCATGCGGTCGGGGTCGGCGTGATCGGCGGCATGCTCAGCGCGACCTTTATCGCCATCTTTATGATTCCGATGTTTTATTTGCTCGTGATGAACAGAAAATCGAACACTCAAACGTCTGGACAAGGACTTTGAAATGCGCCTGTACGCGATTCCGGCGATTGCATTTCTGAGCGCCTGTACACTGCAGCCGCGCTATCAGCGTCCCGCAGCGCCCGTTGCTGCGCACTATCCTGCTTTTGGCGCGGCGAAACCGGAAGAAACCGGCTGGCGTGACTTTTTCGCTGACCCGCGCTTACAGGCGCTGATTGACATCGCGCTGCGCAACAACCGCGATCTGCGCATCGCGGCGCTGAAAGTCGAACAAACGCGCGCGCAGTACCAGATTGCCCGCGCTGCGTTCATCCCGGCGCTTCAAGTGCAAAGCGGCGCTGAGCGGAGCCGGATCCCAGAGAGTGTATCGCCGACCGGCCAATCGATGACGCGCGGCCAATACAGCATCGGCGCGGGCATCGCGTGGGAAATCGATTTCTTCGGCAAACTGCACAGTTTGAAGGATGCCGCGCTCGCTGCCTATCTATCGACCGCGCATGCCTGCCGCGCGGCTGAAATCGCGCTCGTCGCACAGCTCGCTAAACAATATCTGACGCTGCGCGCATTCGATGAACAGTTGAAAGTGACGCAAGACGCGCTGGCCGCAGCGCTGGAATCCGAACGTTTGGTCAAACTGCGCGTTGACGCCGGCGTTGCCAGCGCGCTCGATCTGACTGACGCTGAAAGCGCCGCAGCGCGAGCGCGCACAAACGAGCAAAACCAATTACGCGCCCGCGCCCAAGCAGAAAACGCGCTCGTCCTACTGCTTGGACAACCGCTGCCGGACAATTTGCCGCCTGCGGCAGCGTTGGACCCACAAGGGATATTAGCCGACTTGCCCGCCGGTGTGCCCTCTGATTTGCTCACGCGCCGGCCGGACATCATGGCGGCGGAAGAAATGCTGCGCGCCGCCAATGCGCAGATTGGCGCGGCGCGCGCCGCATTCTTCCCCAGCATTTCCTTAACCGGCCAATACGGAATGGCGAGCGCCGCGCTCTCCGGACTGTTCAAAGCGGGCGCATTGGCGTGGGCCTTCAGTCCCAACATTGCGCTGCCGATTTTTAGAGGCGGCGCGCATCGGGCGCAGCTCGATGCTGCGCGCGTCGGAAAAAAAATCGCGGTTGCGCAGTACGAAAAGACGATTCAAACCGCCTTTCGTGAAGTAGCGGACGCGCTCGCCGCGCGCGCGACCGATGCGCAGCACATCGCCGCGCTCGAACAGACAATCGCGGCGCAGCGGCGGCGGCTTAAACTCTCGACGCTGCGTTATCAGCACGGGATCGACGGTTACGCGCGAGTACTCGCTGCGCAAACAGACTTATATGCTGCGCGGCAAGCGTTGATTGCGGCGCATCTTGCAAGATGGGCAAATCTCGTCGATCTCTACCGCGCGCTCGGCGGCGGCTGGCGGGCGCGCCGCGCAGATGTGTAATCATCCTTGGCGTTTTGTGCGATCTGCGCTGCTGATTGCGCTGCCTATCAAGCTCATCCTGGTCTTCAGTCTGCCGATCACGGCGGACGAAGCCTATTACTTCATCTGGGGTCATTTTTTAAGCGGCGGCTACTATGATCATCCGCCTTTGATCGGCTGGCTGCTCTATCTGTTTCAGCTTCTAGGCGCGCATCCGTTGAGCGTGCGGCTGCCCGCCGTGCTGCTCACCCCCATTGTAGGTTGCGCGATCTATGCGTTTTTAAAACGGGAGGATGCCGAAAAGGCGGCGCTGGCCAGTTGCGCTTTTATCCTGTCTCCGATCAGCCTTTGGAGCGTACTGATTGCCACCGATGTCCCGCTGCTAATTTTTTCATTTCTGTCTATCGTTTGCGTGCTGCAAACGTTGCGTTCCCAAAATAATGCCTGGTGTATCGCAGGCGGTCTGTGTCTGGGCCTTGCGTTTTTGTCAAAGTACTTTGCGTGTTTGCTGGCCTTCAGTTATGGCGTCTACTTTCTGATCCTTTCCCCTGGCCGGGCTTCTTTGAAGAGACTGGCGATATTGGCCGCCGGCGCCTTGCCTTTCCTGATTCAAAACCTGTATTGGAATTACCAGCACGGCTGGCCGAATCTTCTGTTTAATCTGGTCAACCGTAATTTCTTTGTGACGGGCCTGGGTTATAAAAACCTTCTCGTCTATCTCTTGATGCTGGTGTATTTGGTGAACCCGTTTTTTTGCTGGCAGTTGATTAGAGCATTTTTCAGCGGCTTGCACGGCGCAACGATGCGCTCGCCGTATGGTCCCGCTGCGGGGTCGCCTCCATCGCTTTGCGATGGAGACCTGCTCCGCCCGCGTCGGTCCCCATACTGTCTTCGCGCTCGCTCCTTGTGCAAGCTGGCTGAAAAATGCTCTAGGTACAAAAAGAGTCTCTCACTGCGGCAGCCGGCGCTCTGTTTTCTGGGCCTTCCTTTATTATGCTTTCTGGCGCTGAGCAGCGTTAGAGAGATTGGGCTGCATTGGCCTTTGGCTTTCATACTGCCCGTTTTTATCTGGGCCGGCCTTGATCTGGATAAAGAGAAATTAAAGGGCGCGCTGCGTTTTACCGCCTGGTACGGCGGATTGCAAACGCTTGTCCTAATGCTGGCGTTCCTATTGCCGCTGAACGTGTGGCAGAAACTGCCTCTATCGTCCTCCGCCTGGCATCGCTTAGTCTATTTTTTCAAACATCGGGAGATTCACGCCTTTCTGAAGGGCGATTCACAACACACTGTATTGGCGGCGCCCAGCTACTCGGACGCCAGCCTGATGTTTAATGACCTTGGCCTCTATACTGTGGTGTTCGGAGAAGGTTCCTATCATGGAAGGCAGGATGATTTACTGACGGACTTTCGCGCTTTGAATCATCGGAATTTCCTTATTTTCTACAAGCGCAAACCCCAGCTCGAAGCGTATCAACCGTACTTTCGGAAGTCAGAACTGCACCGTTTTACACAATACGGCGCGCGCTTTTATTACGTGTCGGGAAAAGATTTTCAATACCCGCTTTATCGGGACAGGGTGCTGCGGATAATTTGCTTGTCTTATTGGAGAATCCCTTCCTGGCTGCCCGCACGGGGCAATTTTTTCAGTCTGAAGTATTTCGGAAATGAGACATGCGCATCGGGCCAGTCAACAGGCTCAAGCCATACGCAAGCGCGCTGAGCACGCTGATCCAGAAGCTGGTCGGCCAATTGCTCAGATAAGCCAATGCAATGCCGCCCCACGCGCAGGCGAGTGCGCACACCACCGCCAGGGCAATGCCAGCGCTCCAGCGGACTGTCCAGTTCTGCGCGGCGGCCGCCGGACCGGCCATTAATATAAACACCAGCAAGGCGCCGACTATTTGCGTGCACGCGGCCACGGTCAGCGCGACCAGCGCCAGAAATAGCATCGATACGCATCGCACCGGCACGCCTTTGGCCTGCGCCAGTTCAGGCTGAAGCGTGCAGAAGAGCAAAGGCCGCAGCATGAGCGCCAGCGCAATCAGCGTAAACGCGCTGAGCAACGCGAGCATCTTGAGCGTCGGTGCATCGACGCCCAGCACACTGCCGAACAGCAGCGCTGTCACCTGGACTGCCTGCGCGGAAAGCGCCATGAACAGCACGCCAACGCCCAAAGAAAGGGAGAGCACAACGCCGATGGCGACATCCCGACCGCTCAGTTTTTCATCCAACGCGCCCATCGCCAATCCCGCCGCCAGCGTAAATCCGATCAATCCCCAGAATGGCGCGATGCCGGCGAGCGTTGCGGCCATCGCGCCGGTGAAGCCGAGATGCGAGAGCGCGTGACCCGCAAATGTTTGTTGCCGCAGCGTCAGAAAAAAACCGACGCTGCCGGACACTGCCGCCACAAGACCGGCGGCGGCAAAGGCATGACGCATGAACTCATATTCAAACATGGCGATGCGCGTCCTTGCCGATTTCCGTATGATCCGCCATCACGAAAATGTGGCCGGCTACGCGCAGCACTTCGATTGCCGCGCCATACAGCCGCGACAGTACAGGGCCGGTAATGACTTCATCGACAGCGCCAAGCGCCGCCGCGCCGTTGCCGAGATAGAGCGCGCGGTCGAGCGCGGGCAGCAATGGGTTCAGCTCATGCGCGCTGAGCAGGACAGTGAGATGCCTCGATTGCTGTATGCGGCGAATCAACGCGATGATGTGTTGTTGATGCGGCGGGTCCAGGCCAATCAGAGGCTCATCGAGCAGCAAGAGCTTGGGTTCGCCGAGCAGACATTGAGCGAGCAGCAGGCGTTGCCGTTCGCCGCCGGACAATTCGCCCAGCGCGCGCCGCGCAAATGCGCCTGCATCCGTCTGTTCAAGCGCTCTATACACCGCGGCGCGCTGCTTGCGGCTCATCCACGGCCAGCCCCAGCGGCGTCCGTTCGCGGCGCTCGCCACAAAATCAAAGCCGCATAAGCGCTGGCAGGCAAGCGCGCTGCCTGTTTGCGGCACATAGGCAATGGCCGGATGACCGCGCGCAGCGGGTTGGCCAAATACTCGAATACTGCCCGAAGACGGTTGAATTAAACCCAGCAGAGCGCGTATCAGCGTCGTTTTGCCCGCGCCGTTCGGCCCTAAAGCGCCAATGAACTCCCCGGCGCGGATGGAGAGCGTGACCGCCTTGAGCACCGTGTGCCAGCCGGCTTTAAGGCTCAGATTAGAGAGCTCGATGATGTTCGGATTCACAGCCGCTTCAATATTTACAGGAGTGTCACACAGCTACGCTGGCGGCGTTGCGCCTCCTTGCCGTACTACTTTGTACTGTCTGCGTCGGCGCGCCTTGCCAGCGCGGCTGTGTGACACTCCTAATTTATGGGAACAATGCGCGTTCAAGCACATCCAACTGCCGCTGCATCCAACGCTGATATGTCATGCCCGCCGGAAGTATTTCGCTGAAGGGCGCGACCGCAACGCCGGAGGCGTGCGCAATCTTCAGCATGCGGCGCGCGTGGCCGCTGGTCGTCTGCGCGTTATCAATCAGCGCTTTGACGCGCCTCTGGCGCAAATCGTCTTCAAAAGCGGCAGTATCGGCAACGCTCGGTTCGCTGCCCTTCATGATGGCGCGCTGGAAGCGCGCATTGCGCATCCGGAGGCCAAGCGCTTGCGTCAGATAATCCGCCAGAGGTTCGGTGGCGGTAATCGGCATGCCCTTAACGCGCGCGCGCAGCGTGGCAATGCGTTGCTCAATCGGCTTTAACGAAGCAAGAAAATCTGCAAGACGCGCGTCGTATTCGCTGCTTCGAACAGAATCAACGCGCGCCAGAACCGCATGCGCGGCGCGCGCCAGCGCGGACATCGCGTTTGGCAGCATCCAGAAATGCGGATTATCGCCCGTTTTTTTACCCGCCAATTGCGCAATTTCAATCTGCGCGCGCCGCGGCGACCTGGACGCGGCGAGCAGTTGAGACATCCACGGGTCATAACCCGCGCCGTTGTACACAACGAGTTGCGCATGAGCAACGCGCCGCGCAACACTGGCATCCGCCTCGAATAGATGCGGGTCCTGGTTCGGCTGTCCCAGAATGCTAAATACTTCCACCGCATCGCCGCCGATCTGTGCTAACACATCCCCATAGACTTTTTCAGCGCAGACAATCTGCACGCGCGCCCCCGTTTGCGCGCGACGGGTCAGGCGCTGCGCGGATGCGCACAGCGCCGCGCTCATGCACAGTATCGCCAGCAGAACAGCCCGGAGCGCACGCTTGTTGTTCATATTCGTAGGCATTTCGTATTGCCCGTACCGCCGCTCAGACCAGGTTTGAGATCGATATCATGAGCAGTTCCGCGCCTTTATCCTGCAGAAACTGGCTTGCATCCTGACTAAAAGCCGCAAAGTTGAGCGGAGTGTATCCCTGATGGTCGCGACTATGGATCGCATCCAGTCCGCCCGTGTTGAACAGGATTTCGAGGGCATCCGTACGTCCGGCTGAAGCGGCGGTGTGCGCCGGAATCTGGCCCAGATCGCTTTTCCAGTACACATCCGCGCCGTAATTGACCAGATCCTGGACGGTCTGCGTTAATTTCCCGTCTTGAGATGCATAGTGCAATGGAATCCTTCCGGATGGATCGGGATAATTCACAAAAAACGGACCGCTCCGGGCCATTCTGTTCGCCACATCCGCTGCACGCTTGGCTTCAGCGCAGTCTTCCGGCTTTTTGCTCTCGGACATCCGGTGCTGACGTTCGATCAGCGCCACAATGCCATCGGAAATATCCGCATCCGAAATTTGGGCGAAGGCATCGAGGGCCTCCGGAGTTGGCGCTCTCAGAAGCGCCAGAACGCCGCCTTTAGCGTATAGATGATTGATTTTGGTCCAGCTTAATTCCCCGTTGCGTTCGAGATATTCGATTTCCTGCTCAAAACCCGCCTCCTTTAATTCCGCACGCATCTGCTCTACTGAAAGTTCAGTAGGCGCGCTTTCCAGCACCTGATCAGCGATTGCGTCGATTTCCTTCTGTAAGAGCGTGCTTGGCAACAGTTGCGACTGCAGAGGCTTGAGCAGATTCTTCAGACTCTGCTTTTCCTGCGCATGGCTGCGCGCTTCTTCCTGCCGGAAACCTTCAAGCAAACGCCGGAAGATAAAAGCGTTGCCTCGCAGATTGCCCAGTTTTTCAGGCGGCACTGCCTCTGCCAGTCTGCGCAACCAGGGCGAAGCGGATTCTCTAAGCGCGGCATGCTCAAGCAGAGGTTTGGTCTGTCTGGCAAATTGCCTGTCCACGAGCGAGCAGCGAGATAAATCGCGTGTGCTGGACGACACATTGCGTAAAATTGGCTCTAATATTTCCGGGATATATATGAAGCTCATCTGTCTGTCGCTTCCTGTCTTCAAGCAAAAAATAAAATTGTAGAATGAATATTCTGGTCACTGGCGCGAACGGCTTTATCGGCAGGGCGGTATGCCAAACGCTGAGCGCGGCGGGGCATACCGTATTCGCGCTGGTCCGGTCCTCTAGAGCATTTTTCAGCGGCTTGCCCTGTGTCGCTTCGCGCTCGCCGTATTGTTCATACTGTCTTCGCGCTCGCTCCTTGTGCAATCTCACTGAAAAATGCTCTAGCGCCGCGCCGGTTCAGCGCGAGGCGCGCATCGCCTACATTCATGCGCAGACAGACTTTGTGGATATTGAGGACGCGATCATGCCGCGCGTTCGCGTCGCCCCGCTGGAGACTGTTGTACATCTTGCGGCGCGCGTCCATGAAACGTCTGAAAATACGCCCCGGTTCCGCGCCGCCTGCCACGAAACCAATGTGGCGGGTACGCTGCGCGTCGCAGCCGCCGCCGCGCGCGCCGGCGCCAGGCGCTTTATTTTCGTGAGCAGCATCAAAGCGCTTGGGGAAATCGAACCGGGCCGGCCCTGGCGTGAAGACGATTCACCCGCGCCTTCCGATCCTTATGGGCATTCCAAATATGCGGCGGAAGTCGCGCTGCGCGCTGCTTGCCAGCGCACCGGACTGGAAATGGTCATTGTGCGTCCGCCATTGGTCTACGGGCCGGAGGTGCGCGCAAATTTTTTGAAATGGATGCGCGCAATTGCGCGCGGCTGGCCGTTGCCGCTGGCGCAACTGCGCGCCCCGCGCAGTTTCATCTATCTTGAAAATCTGGCCAATGCGCTTGCGGTCTGCGCAACGCATCCCGCCGCCGCAGGCCGGACTTTTCATGTCAGCGATGGGCGGGATATATCCGTTGCGGAGCTTTCAATCGCGCTCGGCGAAGCGCTCGGTGCGCCCGCCCATTTGTGGCGATGTCCAGTCGCCCTGTTCTCGGCGCTTGGCCGCATCACAGGGCGCGGCGCGCAAATCAACCGTCTGATTCAACCTCTAAGACTGGATATTGAGCGCGCCCGCACTGTACTGGGCTGGTCGCCGCCGTATTCGCCGCATCAGGGATTGCAGCAGACGGCCGCTTGGTATAGGCGTTTTGAGCAGCCGCGCGGGTCGGCGCAGCGTCCCTTGCCGTACTAGTATATAAACAGGCGGGGCTGATCTTTCCGTTGCTCAATTCAGCGGGCAATACGGCCAATCCAGGGGCGGAGATTGAGTGCGGCGCGGTGCACAAGGGCCGCTGGGGGCAATACAACCTGTGGCTGTACAACGACTGGTTTGTCGATGAGGCCAACGTGGAGCAGCCGATGCTGCCCGACGGCGTGGTGCTGATGACCGGGCCTGATTTGATGGGGACGCGCGCCTATGGCCAGATACTCGACCCCGCGTTCAATTATCAATCACTGCCGTATGCGCCGAAAACGTGGCTGAACGAAGACCCGCCGCAGCGCTATCTGATGATGCAGTCCTCGCCGATTGTGATTCCAAGCCGCGTGAACGCGGCGCTGGCCGCGACGGTGATCTGAGATGTCTATCAACTGGGATGAGGCGGTGATCGCGCCAGTAATGGTATAGCCAAGCGCATTTCATCTGATACGGCGGCTTCAAAGCTCGCCGTATGGTCCCGCTGCGGGGTCGCCTCCATCGCTGTGCGATGGAGACCTGCTCCGCCCGCATCGGTCCCCATACTGTCTTCGCGGTTGCTTCCTTGTCTCAAATTAAATGCGCTTGGCTATAGAACAGGAATCGCAGGCATGACTTGGCTTGATATTTTATTGTCTGTTCGATAATGTAAGGAATTCTTACTTTATAAATTTAAGGAAAACCAGATGCTCACCAAAATGACGGCGAAAAATCAGTTGACGCTGCCTAAGCGCGTCACTACTGCGGTCGGTGCAACAGAATATTTCGACATTGAAGTCCGCAATGGACAAATCATCTTGACGCCGGTGCGTATCCAGCGCGGTGACGCGGTGCGCGCTAAATTGGCAGAATTGAACCTGCAAGAACAAGACATAGCAGATGCGGTTGCATGGGCGCGTCAAGCCCCAGCTTCTGAGCCTCTACGCAGAAAATGAGCTGCGCCCGCCGACTGCCTCGCGCGGTCATCGATACCAATCTTGTTCTTTCTGCACTTGTATTTGCGCAAGGCCGGCTGACTCCATTACGTCAGGCTTGGCAGTATGGTCGATGCCGTCCACTTGTATCAAAAGCTACCGTTGCAGAACTGATGCGCGTATTTGCCTATCCAAAATTTAAACTGACTTCCGCTGAACAGCAAGAACTGCTTTCTGACTATCTGCCTTGGTGCACAACCGTGCACGTATCCGATGTACCGTTTGAAATGCCTTTATGTCGTGACCCTTTTGATCTGCCCTTTCTGCAGCTCGCAACGGCTGGCAAAGCCGACTATCTTGTAACGGGCGACGCAGACTTACTTTGCCTCTCTGATCAATTTGTGCCTCCCATCATCACGGCTGACGACTTCATGAAAATGCTCGACGGATGAATTTGTACGGCTGACAATCGCCGCGCGAACAGCGGCGCATTCAGCCAACGCACGCTGATCATCGATGCGCATGATAAACTGCGTCCCTTTAAATTCCGTATTCTTCCGTATTCTGGAAAAATTCTCAACTGCGCATGATCGGACTTCTTCAAAAGATTTTTGGCAGCCGCAACCAGCGGCTGCTTAAGCGCTATCAAAAGACCGTTGCGGTGATCAATGCGCTTGAGCCAGAATTTCAAGCGCTGTCAGACGAAGCATTGCGCGCCAAAACAGAGGCGTTCCGGCAGCGCGCGTCCAATGGAGAAGCGCTTGACGCGCTATTGCCCGAAGCGTTTGCGGCCTGCCGGGAAGCCAGCCGGCGCGCGCTGAAAATGCGCCATTTCGATGTGCAACTGATTGGCGGCATGGCGCTGCACGAAGGCAAAATCGCCGAGATGCGCACCGGCGAAGGCAAAACGCTGGTCGCAACGCTCGCGGCTTATTTGAACGCGCTCTCCGGTCAGGGCGTGCATATCGTGACAGTGAACGATTATCTTGCGCAGCGCGATGCCGAATGGATGGGGCGCCTGTATCAGTTTCTCGGTTTATCGGTCGGACTGAATCTGGCGCAGATGGACGCGCAGCGCAAACAGCAGGCGTTTGCGGCGGATATTGCCTACGGCACGAATAATGAGTTTGGCTTTGATTATCTGCGTGACAATATGGTGCATGAAACGGGCGCGCGCGTGGGGCGCGGGCTGCACTTTGCGATTGTCGATGAAGTTGATTCGATTCTGATCGATGAGGCGCGCACGCCGCTGATTATTTCCGGGCAGGCGGAAGATCATACTGATCTGTATGTGAAGATGAACGCGCTGCCGCCGCTGCTCAAACGGCAAATCGGTGAAGAAAAGGCGGACGGCAGCGGCGTTGAAGTGCCGGGCGATTACACCCTCGATGAAAAAGCGCGCCAGGTCTTTCTGACCGAGAGCGGCCATGAAAAAGCAGAAAAGCTGCTGGCCCAATGGGGCCTGCTCAATGCCGGAGAAAGCCTGTACGCAGCGCACAATATCACGCTGATGCATCATGTATACGCCGCGCTGCGCGCGCATACCCTCTTTTTCCGCGATCAGCACTATGTCGTGCAGAACGGCGAAGTCATGATTGTCGATGAATTCACCGGGCGGCTGATGATCGGACGCCGCTGGTCAGAGGGTCTGCATCAGGCGGTTGAGGCCAAGGAAAAAGTCCGCATCCAGCCGGAGAACCAGACGCTCGCGTCGATTACCTTCCAGAATTATTTTCGCATGTACTCAAAGCTGGCCGGGATGACCGGCACGGCGGATACGGAAGCGTATGAATTTCAGCAAACCTATGGACTGGAAACGGTCATTATCCCGACTCACCGGCCCAACCGGCGCATTGATCGGCAAGATCAAATCTACAAAAGCGCGAGCGAGCGCGACGCGGCCGTCATTCGGGATATCCGGGCGTGTTATGAACGCGGCCAGCCGGCGCTGGTCGGCACCACCTCGATTGAAAATTCAGAACATCTCTCTGCACTGCTGAACGCCGAGCGGCTGCCGCATCAGGTGCTTAATGCCAAACAGCACGCGCGCGAGGCGGAGATCATCGCGCAGGCGGGATGCCCTGGAAAAATCACCATTGCAACCAATATGGCCGGTCGCGGCACGGATATTGTGCTGGGCGGCAATGTGGAAAAACAGGCGAGCCTGATTGAAAACGACGAAAGCCTGTCTGTGGAAGAGAAAACGCGCCGGATCGCGCAACTGCATTCGGAATGGCAAGCATTGCACGACCAGGTCGTTGCCGCCGGCGGTTTGCATATCGTCGGCACCGAGCGGCACGAATCTCGCCGAATCGACAATCAACTGCGCGGGCGCGCAGGCCGTCAGGGCGATCCAGGCTCTTCGCGCTTTTATCTGTCGCTCGAAGACCCGCTGCTGCGCATTTTTGCGGGCGAGCGCGTGCGCGCGATGATGGAGCGGCTCAAAATGCCGGACGGCGAGGCGATTGAGGCGGGCATCGTCACGCGCTCGATTGAATCGGCGCAACGGCGCGTTGAAGCGCACAATTTTGATATGCGCAAACAGTTGCTCGAATATGATGATGTAGCGAATGACCAGCGCCGCGTCATTTATCAGCAACGTAACGAATTGCTTGAAGCGGGCGAAATTTCGGACACGATTGCCGCGATACGCGAAGATGTATTGAGCGAGCGGGTGCGCGCCTTTGTACCGCCTCAGAGCATTGAGGAAGAATGGAATCTGTCCGGTCTTGAGCAGGCGCTGCGCGATGACTGGCATCTGGAACTGAATCTTGCACAGCGGATTCATGAGGCCGATCTGCATGGCGCCGAACGCATTGAACAGGCAGCGCTCAGCGCGGCGGAGCAGGCCTATCAGGCGAAAGTGGCGTTGCTTGGGCGCGAACACTTTAACAGCTTCGAGCGTTCAGTGATGCTGCAAATACTGGATGCGCGCTGGCGCGAACATCTGGCGGCGCTTGATCATTTGCGTCAGGGCATTCATCTGCGCGGCTATGCGCAAAAGAATCCCAAACAGGAATATAAACGCGAGGCTTTTAATCTGTTTGAACAATTGCTCTCCGAGATCAAATTTGAGGTCACACGGCTATTGCTCACTGTCAAAATTCATACGCCAAACGATATCGATCAGTTTGAGCAACACGCCTCTGCGCCGGAAAATCTTCACTTCCAGCATGCGGCGCAGGACAGCGCCTTTGCCTTTGGCATCCGTGACCAGGAAGCGGTCGAATTCCCCAAGCCATCTGACAATGTCCCCAGAGTCAGCCGCAACGCGCCGTGCCCCTGCGGCAGCGGCAAAAAGTATAAGCACTGTCACGGCAAACTATAACGCGTGCGTGAATTCAAGCGAGCGCGTTGGCAAAGTGAATCTGAGGGAGCTGGCGACAAAGGAAGACCTGCGCGCGACAAAGGAAGAGTTGCGGTGGGAAATTGGCGGCCTGCGCAATGATATGGAGATCAAATTTGCAAAAGTCGATGGCGAACTCAAACTCCTGAAGTGGATACTCGGCTTTATTGCCGCTGGCGTTGCCTCTCTGGTGCTTAAAGCCTTTTTCTGATACATGCTCATTGCCCTTGAAAACAGGGCATCAGGATGTAATATTCAGCTCCGGCCTTTGCGCGTTCCGATATTTCTCCAGCAAGGCATCCAGAATCGCAGCCGTTTCGATATCCAGCGCGCCATCGTAGCGCGCGGGCCGGAAATGTATCTGGAACGCGGCGACGACCTTTTGCATCGCTTCATTGAAGCGGCCATCCTGCGCGGCTTCATAACCATAAGCGGCCAGTTTGCCCTGTAGCGCGCGAATATCGTCAGAATAGGGGAAATGGCGCGTATAAAACGCGACCGTGTCTTCATCCGGCCATGCGCCCACGCCAAACTCCCGGTATAAACGTTCCCATGAAAACAAAGGGCCGGGATCAATTTTGCGCTGCGGCGCAATATCCGAATGACCCACAACCCTATGCGGCGCGATCTGATATCGGGCGGCGATCTCCCGCGCAAGCGCGCCTACCGCCTGAAACTGTGCTTCTGGATAAGGAATCCACCGCCGCGCCATTAAAGGCAGACCTTGATCTTCGTGCGCAAAACCCAGGTTGGCCATTTCTATCCCGACCGAACTGGCGTTGAGCAGCCGCGCGCCCTGCCAGAAACTCACGCCGGCGTGATAGGCGCATCCATGCTCCGGAACCAGTTGGTAGACGGGAAAGGGCTGACTCATTTCCGCTGCCTGTTCAGGAATCAAATAGTGCGCACTCACGCCATGCGCTTTCTTTGTGAGCAGCTCCAGCGCTCTTTCAAAAGAATTTTCAGTGTAATGCAAGACAAGTATCTGAACGCGAGCGTCCTGATTTTCTGACACAAATGATGAATCAATACGATAAGACATGGTTTCTTGGAACCTGTTGAATGCGTTGTGAATGCTACACTCGATGGTGCAAAAACTGAGTGATCTAGCGCGATTCTTGATGAAATTCTGTTCCGCCTGCGGCCATGCCGTCATCCTGCGCATCCCTGCCGGAGATCAGCGGGCGCGGTTTGTCTGTACGCACTGCCACGCGATTCACTATCAAAATCCCCGCAATGTGGTCGGTGCCCTGCCTGTCTGGGGCGATCAAGTATTGCTATGCCGGCGCGCGATTGAACCGCGCTACGGTTTCTGGACGCTGCCGGCGGGTTTTATGGAATTAGGCGAAACCACTGCGCAGGCAGCGCGGCGCGAAACGCTCGAAGAAGCGGGCGCGCGGGTTGAGCTTTTGCCGCTGTTCTCTTTGTTGAATGTGGTGCGCGCGCATCAGGTGCATTTATTTTATCGCGCACGGCTTATTGATCTGGATGTGCGCGCTGGCGATGAAAGTCTTGAAGTCCGATTATTTAAAGAAGCGCAGATTCCCTGGGAGCAAATCGCTTTCCGAACCGTCGACCAAACGCTGCGCTTCTTTTTTGCAGACCGCCAGGATGGCCGCTTTGGTTTGCATACGGCGGATATTGAATCTGGATAGCTAGAATGGAAAAAGCGCATAGAGAGGGAACTCTATACGCTATAACATTAAGATATTCTTCTACGCTCAATCCACGATCAGCATAATCAATTTTCACCGCATTCTTATGGAATGGAATACCTTCATATTTTTTATCTGAATCATTATTTACTGTTTCCAAAGCTGATCGATCACTATTTTCTGCTTCATTTTTCGGTTTTACAGGCTCTGCTCTTACAACAGAATGGAGCGTTTTATTTATCTCTGAGATAATTTGAGATATTTGCATGTTAGAAACTGGAAAAAACATAAAAAAACCTATGAATCAAATAAGATTAAAAAATACTTTACGCTGCATGCGTAAGTCCGTATTTGATCATTCATTGATTCGCCAGGAACATTCAAATAAACGCCATTGACACTGCGAACAAGGATTCAAAATAATATCTTTCCGGTAGAATGCGGAACTCCGTTATTCGTTCCCCGACGCTTGCCCGCGCAGCGCGCGCGGGCCGAAGCCCGCAATCAGCGCCGCGCAAATGGCCACCAGAGACAAGCCGACCGGCAAGGTGGCGATATGTGCAATCACGCCAATCAGCACGGGCCCCAACAAAAATCCAACATAGCCCATACCAGCCACGCGCGCGATGCTTTCAGCGGCATGCGCGCCCTGGACGCGCGCGGCTGCGGCAAACATCACGGGCACGAGATTGGCCAGGCCCAGCCCGGTCAGCATAAACCCCGCCAATGCGGCCCAGGGTGTTTGCCAGACCAGGGCGATGCTCATCCCGATGCACGCGAGCACGCCACTGAGCTGCACGCATTTCTGATTGCCGAGGCGCGCGCGAATGGGATCCCCAAAGAAACGTCCGAGTGCCATTCCGGCGGAGAAGACCGCATAGGCCGCCCCGGCCACTCCATATTGGGTATGCAATGAGTCGCGCATATACACTGTGGTCCAGTCATACAGCGCGCCCTCGGCAATAAAAGCGACGCATGCAAGACTGCCGAGCAGCCATAGCCCTCGCCATGAGCCGCGCGGCTGAGCGGCCGCGCGAGTATCGGCGGGCGGCAACAGCGCGGGCCGGGCGATCAGCGCAACGATCGCGCCAATCGCAGACACAAGCAGCAGATGGCGCAAGGGCGTCATTCCAGCGCTCAGCGCGAGACCGCCGAGCGCTGCGCCCGTTGCGCCGCCGATGCTGAAAACGCCGTGCATCATGGACATGATCGGCCTGCGGAGCGCGATTTCGACCGAGGCTGCTTCTGCATTCACGGCAACGTCCATCACTCCGGTGCTGATGCCGAACAGCACGAGCAGCGGCAGCAATAAAGCAAACCAGGGAATCCATACAAGCAGCGCAAGACAGGCGCACACGAACAACCCGCCCGCGGTACACGCCGTGCGCCCCCCAGCGCGCGCAACCCAGACGCCGATATGCGTGATGATGCTTATAGGGCCGGCGGCCACCATGAATAACGCAACAGCTAACATGATGTCGCTCAACGCGAACTTTTCTTTAATCGTGGGCACATGCAGCCCCCAGGAGGCATAGAGCGCGCCGCTGATAAAAAAAAGCGCCATCGTGCCCAAGCGGGCGCGTAGAAGCGTGTTGGTCTGCATCATCATTCTCCAGAATGAGCGCATTTTTCAGCAGACTGCACGGCGCAGCGATGCGCTCGCGAAAGTAGCAATCTCGCTGAAAAATGCTCTAGCGCTTGCCTGATACAAGCATTAAAGAATAAACCTTATTACTTTTAAGATAATTCTTTATAAAGAGACATTGAATTAATGTAAAAAATCTTCAGAATAGTCGGGGATTACTGTTTGTATAAAAATTCTGATTAGGCCATCAGTCATCGAATTGGTAAAAATTTGTTTCATTCAATTCAAGAAACAGGAAGACCCTTGTATTATTTAGAAATTCAGAGCCTTTGCCAGCGGCTTGCGCTGGATAAAAGGCGCGTCGTTTGAATATTGATTTTTCCAAAGGAACCGAAATGTCCTCATATCAAGAATTAATCTCTCAACGCGAGAAACTGGATCAGCAGATCGAGACAGCCAAGGCAGCGGAGTTTGACGCGGTTGTAAACGATATTAAAAGAAAAATGCAGATCTATGGAATTACATGCGCCGATCTTGGCATTCAGCTTGGCAAAAGCAATAAGTTACGTCCTCGCGTGCGCGTTGAACCCAAATATTACAATCCGGCGAATCCGGAAGAAAAATGGTCGGGCCGCGGAAAAGAGCCCAAATGGATTGCTGGCAGGAACCGCACGCCCTTCCTTATTCGGAAGTAAACGGCTCTGAACGCGGGGCCGATTGGCCCGACCGGGCAGTTGCAGAAGCGCGTTCAAGTAGGGATTTGGAAGTCTGGACCGGCTCGCCCTTCAAATAATGCAAGGCTTGCTGGACCATAAAATCGTCCTCGCTGCCGAATAGGGGCGGCGTACGCTGCCGGTCTTTTTCGCGCTGCTCAGGCGTTTTCTTCGCATTCTGCTCCTCAAGCAGCCGGATTTGCTCCAGGCGCCTTTGTTCGCGCGCTTCTTTTTCTTCACCTGGCTCCTGTGTATTCGCGAGATGATTTGAATAATCCGCTTCGCGCGTAATATACACCTCGTCCGGATCTCCATCCGGATATTGATCGACCGGCAGATCGGGGTGTATCCCTTTATTCTGGATCGAGCGTCCGCTGGGCGTGTAGTAATACGCTACCGTCAAACGCAGACCGGTATCGGCGGTCAGAGGACGGACTGTTTGCACCGAGCCTTTGCCAAAGGTGGTTTTACCCATGATCTGCGCCCGCTGATGATCCTGCAAAGCGCCCGCGACAATTTCGGAAGCGGAGGCGGAATAGGCATTTGTCAATACCACCAATGGCACGGTTTTGAAAACCGGCGACAGATTCCTGAGCGGGTCCGCGCTCAACGACGGTAAGCGATAGTCCGCCAGGGCGCTGCGATACATTTTTCTTGCCCCCGGTTCCTGGCCGTTGGTTGACACAATCAGCGCATCGCGCGGCACAAATGCGGCGGTCACGCCCACCGCGCCTTGCAATAAACCGCCGCCGTTGCTGCGCAAATCAAGAATCAGCCCTTTCAAATGAGGCGTGCGCCGCGCAATTTCATTTAATTTCTCTGCGAGAGAGGCAACGGTATCTTCCTGAAAACTGGTAATGCGCACCCATGCATAAGCGGGCTGAATCAGCTTGGTTTTCACGCTCTGCACATGTACCTCAGCGCGCGTAAGCGTCAGTGAAAAGGTACGATTGGCGGCTTTCCTGAAAATGGTCAGCCTAACCTTCGTCCCGGCTTTGCCGCGCATCTTCTGGACGGCCCGATTCAACGTCATATTGCGCACGGCCTTGTCGTCGATGCGCATAATCAGATCGCCGGGCTGAATACCGGCGCGAAACGCGGGCGTATCTTCGATCGGCGCAATCACTTTGACCCAGCCGTCTTCCTGGGAAATCTCAATGCCCAGTCCGGCAAAGCGGCCGGAGGTCTGTTCCTGCAATTCCTGATATTCCTTGGAATCGAGATAGGAAGAATGCGGGTCAAGACTCGATACCATCCCTTTAACGGCTGCGGTCAACAATTGCTTGTCATCCACAGGTTGCACATAACTCTGCTTAACCTGCCCGAACACTTCCGCGAGCAAGCGCAATTCCTCAAGCGGCAACGGCCCTGGCTGGCGAAGCTGGGTGGATTTCTGGGCAGCGCGATCAGCCGGGCCTTGCGCATTGGTTTGGGTGGCAAACTGTACCCCTGCCAATATGCCGGCCGCCAGACCGATGGCAATCAGACCCGTATTTTTAAAATATTTGAGCATGAAACAAGCTATTCAGATTCTTTTGCTTCAAGGAGCAGCCGCTTGGCTAGACACGGAATTGTAACTGCTTTGGCAGAAGAGGAACGGAGTTTCGCACAGCCACGCTGGCGGCGTTGCGCCTCCTTGCCGTACTACTTGTACTGTCTGCGTCGGCGCGCCTTGCCAGCGCGGCTGTGCGAAACTCCTGAGGAATATGGGAAATACGGATTATCCATGTACAGGAGCCAAACAGGTATGTGTGCGTGGCTTGAGCGGCGCATCAAATGTATAACCGAGCGGGATGCTGTTGGGAATATTCAGGTGGACAATATCTTGCGCAGAAACATGCTCAAGATATTGCATCAGGGCGCGCAAGGAATTTCCGTGCGCAACCATCAAAATGCGTTTGCCCGCTTTGAGCGCGGGCGCAATGGATTCATTCCAGAGCGGCACAACGCGCGCAACCGTATCTTGTAAAGATTCCGTGAGCGGCCTCTGTGCAGGGGACAGTTTTGCATAGCGCGGATCATCGTAAAGGGCGCGCGCGCGGGCGCGCTCCAGCGCGGGCGGCGGGCAATCGTAGCTGCGCCGCCACTGCAACACCTGTGCAGCGCCGTAACGCGCGGTCGTCTCATCCTTATTCAGGCCGGTGAGCGCGCCATAGTGACGCTCGTTCAACCGCCAGCTATGAATGACCGGTATATACATCTGCGCCAGTTCGTCCTGGATATGCCAGAGCGTGCGGATCGCGCGCTTGAGTACAGAGGTATACGCAATATCAAAATGGTAGCCAAGCGCCTTTAGCAACTGCCCGGCGCGGCGCGCTTCAAGAATGCCTTGTTCAGTCAGATCAATATCGACCCAGCCCGTGAAACGGTTTTCCTGATTCCAGAGCGATTGACCATGACGGACAAGGACAAGCGGGTACAACATTGACTCCTCCACACTTCGGGACTATACAATAAATTGCCTAAGGCTGAGTGTAAGCGCTTGGTATTGCAGGCCCCTCAATGAAATAAGACCCGCTCCAGGCGCTTGAGCGCGCGGAGCGAGACGCCGGCAGCTCGATCTTCATTAGGCGACTAGGGTCAATCTCTCCTGTATTTGCAAATGGCTTGCTTAATTGAGAATATGACCTAGGATGCACCTGTCTAGTACCGGTACCGCTATCATCACGCGCCCGCGCGGGCAATCCGCCGTTTTGCGGCAAACACTGGCCCGGCATCATGTTGAGACGCTTGAGTTTCCGCTGCTGGAAATCGCGCCGGCAAAGGATGATGCGCCGCTCGCGCGCGCATTGGCAATGCTTGAACAATATGCGCTGGTTATTTTTTCCTCACCGAATGCGGTACATTATGCGCTTGCGCATTTGCCGCATGGAAACTGGCCGCGCCAGGTGCCGATTGGCGTGGTTGGGCCCGGCAGCGCGCGAGCGCTCGCTTCCCTTGGGATTGCCCAGCCGGATTACCGCGTGATTGCGCCCTCTGTTCAGGACCGCGCGCAAGGGGCGCAATATACTGAAGCGTATGGCTCCGAAGCGCTGGCGGACGCGCTCGACCAGAGGCTGGGCTTGGCCTCTTTGGCGAGGCGGCGCGCGCTGATTCTGCGCGCAGACCGCGGCCGTGAATGGCTGGCCAAAGTCTTGGATGCGCATCATGCGCGCGTTGACACCGTGGCGGCGTATCAGTGCATCCCGGCGATTCCGGCCGCGTCGCAATGGACGCGGATACGCGCCCTGATTGCGGGCTGTCCGCATACATGGTTGCTGACCAGTTCGGCGGGCGTGCGGCATTTAAGCGCGCTCGCGCGTACGCAGCTGAGCGCGCGGGATCAGCGCCGCTTGACAGAGGCGCCCATTGTCGCGCCGCACGCGCGCATTGCGCATGCCGCGCGGGCGGCAGGTTTTGCTAGGATGATGCAGTCTGGTCTGTCTGACGAATCCATCACGCATGCGTTATTGGCTTCCATCCGCTCATTTTCGCGCACTTGAATATGACTGATTCCACAGATATCACGCAGCCGCAGCCTTCCCCGATTTCGCATTCCAGCGGTTCAAAAGCCGCAAAATCGCGCTCTGTCTACGGTCTGCTCCTCCTCTGGCTGGTCGCGCTATTCATCGCCGCCGCTGCATGCGCGGGCGGTTTTCTACTGGACCGGAAATTCAGCCGTGCGCATATGCGGCTTGCCAAGCGTCAACAGGCCATCGAACGCGCATTCGCCGACCTTCAATCCAGTGTGCAGACACAGCAGGCGCCTGATACGCCACAGACGCAATGGGCTGAACAGCTCACGGATGTGCAGAACCGGCTTCAGGCGCTTGAAAACCTGTTCCAGGATGCCGAGCGCGGCCATGAAAACTGGAAAGCCGCCGAACTCGAGCAGATGCTCGCCGCCGCGAATGAACAGTTAAAGCTGACCGGCAATGTCTCGCTTGCGCTGTTTGCGCTGCAGCACGCGGCCGCGCGTCTGGCAGCGGATTCTTCCTTGCGCGCGCAGACAGCGCGTAAAGCCATTGAGCGCGATATTCAGGCGCTGCAAACTTCCCCATACGCTGAACTCGCTGCCAAACTTGAGCTCGCGCTTGCCCAGGCGGACAGGTTGCCGCTTGTCAGTCAACCGCACGCCTCAAAACCGGCATCCATATCCTTAGAGCATTTTTCAGTCGATTTACCCAAGGAGCGAGCGCGAAGACAGTATGGGGATCGATGCGGGCGGAGCAGGTCTCCATCGCGCAGCGATGGAGGCGACCCCGCAGCGATCCCGAATACCGAAAACGCTGAAGCGACACAGGGGAAATCAGTGAAAAATGCTCTAGCCCAAACGGCGGGAAATCCAGCGAATACACAAAGCAAAGAAGCGACACAGGGCCAGCCACTGAAAAATGCGCTCGCGTGGACAAAATGGTGGGAACGGTTCAGCGCAGGCATTGCACAGCAATGGTCCGGTCTGGTGCAAATGCGCCGCATTGACCGCGACCACGCGCTGCTGATCACCCCGGAGCAAGGGCTGCTCGCGCGGGAGAATCTGAAATTGCGGCTTTTGTCCGCGCGTCTTGCGCTGCTTGCGCGCAATCACGCCCTGCTTAAAACAGATCTGCAGGCGGCAGCGCATATCCTGCGTTATTTCGATGCCGCCGCGCCCGCGGTTCAATCCGTGCATGATATTCTGTCAGAGCTTGTACAGGCTTCTGAAGCAGCCACAACTCTCAATATCGACGCAAGCGTGCACGCCGTGCGTCAATATAGAAGCCGGAGTTGACCCATGTCCATCCGAGGATTTTTGTGGCTAATCGTATTATTTGCCTCGGCCGCTGCGCTCGCCGTTCTGGGTCAACGCGAAGCCGGACAGGTCATTATCCTGTATGCCCCCTACCGCCTTGAATTCTCGCTCAATTTATTGATCGTGATCCTGATTGCAGCGGGCATCGCGCTCTATGCGCTGATTCGCCTGCTCAGCAATCTGTGGAAAATGCCGGCCCGTCTGGCGGCCTATCGGGCGCGCGCCCGCGTTGCCAAAGCGCACGCCGCTTTGCGTCAGGCATGGGAATATCTGAGCGCCGGACGTTTTGCGCGCGCTGAAAAATCCGCTCAAGCCGCCTGCCGCGCGGCTGACAATCAGGGGGCTGCCGCGCTGATCGGCGCGCGCGCGGCGCACCAGATGCGCGAATATGCGCGCCGCGATGAATGGCTGGAGCGCATCAAGCGCGCGCGCTGGCAGGAAGCAAAATGGATCGCGACCGCCGAAATGCGTTTAGACGCGCACGATGCCGCCGGCGCGCTGGCCGCGCTGGATGAAATCCAGACCCGCGGCGCGCACCGTCTGCACGCGCAGAGAATTGCATTGCGCGCGCACCGGCAGCTTGAACACTGGAATGAAGTCTTGAAAGCCGTCAAAACGCTTGAGGCGCGCGCGGCCATTGACCGCGCCGCTGCGCAGCAACTGCGCCAGACCGCCGCGCAACATCTATTGCATGAACATCGCCATGATGCACAAACGCTGCGGGAATGCTGGGCCGCGCTGCCCGCGAGCGAGCGCTATACGCCTTCCTGCGCTCTTTTTGCCGCGCGCTTATTTGTGGACTGCGGGGCGTATAAAGAAGCCCGTCAGATCATTGAAACCGCCCTTGACAAACAATGGGATGCGCATCTGCTGCGCTGCTATGCGGAATGCGCGGGCGATGATCCCCATCCGCTGATTCAACGGGCCGAATCCTGGCAAGTCCAGCATCCAGACGATCCTGATGTGCTTTTTGCGCTGGGATGCCTGTGCCAGCAACAAAGACTGTGGGGTAAGGCGCAAGCTTTTCTGGAAAAGGCGTTGCGCATCACTCTGGAGGCAGATGAGACGGGTGAACTGAAAGTGTTGATACATCGCGCGCTTGCGCGCTTATACGAGTCGCTGGATGACCATCCAAAAGCGAACGCACACTATCGTGAGGCAGCGCTCGCCCTCAAAGCGGCATGAGGCGCTTTTCGTTTCGACCCCGGCTTTGGACGCTGATCTATGTGGTTTCCGGAGTTGCCCGATTTCCGGCAGAGTCCTGCGCTGCAGAGCTGACGCGCTGGGCCGCAACGCGGCTTTCCGAAGCAAAAGCGCATATGCTGCATATCGCGCGGGAAGGGGTCCGGGATCTGTATATCAGCGGTTATGTCTGGCATGCGCCGGATGGCTTTACAAGAGAAGACCGCGGGCGGCTGAACGCTTACGCCTATGGGGCCGGGTTTGGAAAACGCAGAATCGATGCAAATGGACGCGAGAGCCTCATCTACGCCCTCGTATTCTCAGATTCCCACTATGATCCTCAACCTATTGCGGGTTATGCGCGGCAATGGTTTACTCAGCCGATTGCCTCTTCTGTATCCTTAGGCGCGGGCTATACCGTTGCGCTTTCTACGCGCTCAGACGGCTGGTATATCCCATTTCCCATTATATTACCCCTTGCAACCGTGCGTTTCAGCCGTTTTTCATTGATGACCACAGGGCTTCCGCGCATACCCGGAGCGGTGAATATAAAAGGCAGTGTGGTGTTTGTCTGGGGCCGCTACGAGCTTTAGGCCAAGATTTCCGCAGCCGCGCTGGCGGCGTTGCGCCTCCTTGCCGTACTCTCATTGTACTGTCTGCGTCGGCGCGCCTTGCCAGCACGGCTGTACGAAAATCTTGGCTCCAGAGCATTTTCAGGTGATTTGCCACGAAGCGACGCAGTGCAAGCCGTTGAAAAATGCGCTATAAAACTTCTCCGGACTTCAATCGCCACGCAAAAGGCAGCGCCAGAATCCCAAAAAACATGATGTATAAAGCGGGGAAGATCAGCAGGCCGGTTTTCTGAATCATCCAGGTGTTGATGAATGGCGCGGTGCCTCCGAATAAAACAATGGGAAATGTATACGCCAGATTCATGCCGCGACAGCGTATCAAAGGCGGGAATTGTCTGGCGAGCATTTCCATCAGGACTCCGCCCGCGCATTCCAAGGGTAAAACCAAGAGCAATTGCGTGGCCAATGCCGCTGCGAAAGAACCCCGCTGAAGCAAAAACCACAGTGGACAGATCAGCACAATCGCCATGATGATACTCGCGGTCATCAGTCTTTGATAGCCGATCAATTGACCGGCATAGCCTGAGAATAAAATAACGGGCACCAGTGCCGCTAAAGTCAAGGTATTGGTTAAATACGCCCATTGATGGGGATAATTTAGAAAATAAATCAGATAAGACGGCATCCAGACAACCAGCGTATAAAAGAAGACATTCAGGAATGCACAGATGAGCGCAACGGGCGCGGCTGTTTTAAGCAGCGATTGTTTCGGAACATCAACGCTCGTATGCGCGCGATTGTTCTGCTGTAGGGGAATATGATGAATCTCGCGCCGGATATAGCCGATCGCAACCGTGAGTGGAATGCTGAGCAGAAAAGGAATTCTCCAGGCCCATGCGTGAATCGTCTCACGATCAAAATATTGAAATAATAAAAAAACGACCAGCGTGGCCAATAAAGAACCCAGAGCGATGCTCGCAACAACAACGCTGCATAAAATGCTTTTACGTTCAGAGGGCGCGGCTTCAAAAATATAACAGGCTGTTCCAGGCAACTCTCCCCCTAACGCAAACCCCTGGGTCAATCTTAAGGCCAGCAATAAAAGGGGCGCAATCCAGCCAATATTTTGATAAGTCGGCAACAGTCCGATGAGCGCGGTCGGCACTGCCATCGCCACGAGCATGATTTTGATCGGAGCGCCGCGGCCAACCCGATCTCCCATCGCGCCAAAGAAGAGACTCCCCAGGGGCCGGGCAAGATAGCCAATGGCAAAAGCGGCAAAGGCCTGAATCAATCTATGGATAGGGTCTTCAGAATGAAAGAAGAGTTGGCCGATCACGTCGGCCATATAGGCATAAATAACGAATTCATACCATTCAAAAATATTGGCGACCAGCCCGATCTTTAGCAGATGATTGTGCGTCGTATTTTGAGATAGACCGTTCAAACTACTTGCCCTGCTTCACAATCGCCAGGGCCGATGCAATCAGTGCGCTCATATCGCTCAGATTCGCGGGCACAATCAAGGTATTGCCCGCTTTCGCCAGATTGCCGAATGCGCTGATATATTGTTCGGCAATTTTCAGATTCACCGCGTCGCTCCCGCCCGCCGACTGAATCGCCGCGGCAATTTGCTGAATTGCGCACGCATTCGCTTCAGCCACCGCCAGAGTCGCGGCAGCCTGTCCCTGCGCTTGATTGATCGCCGCCTGTTTTTCCCCTTCCGATTTCTGTATCGCCGCTTCGCGCGCGCCGGAAGCCAGATTAATCTGTTCCTGTTTCTTGCCTTCCGAGGCGGCAATGAGCGCGCGCTTTTCACGCTCCGCGGTAATCTGTGCCTGCATCGCGTGCAGGATTTCCTTCGGCGGCGTTAAATCCTTGATTTCATAACGCAGGACTTTAACCCCCCAGTTCGCCGCCGCTTCGTCGAGCGCATTCACAATACTATGGTTAATCAGCTCACGCTCTTCAAAGGTTTTGTCGAGTTCGAGCTTGCCAATCACCGAGCGCAATGTCGTTTGTGAGAGCTGCGTAATCGCAAACACAAAATTGCTTGAACCGTAGGAGGCTTTGACCGGATCGGTGACCTGAAAATACAAAACGCCATCGACTTGCAACTGGGTATTGTCGCGCGTGATACACACCTGACTCGGCACATCGAGCGGAATTTCTTTTAATACATGCCGGTGCGCGATGCGGTCGATAAACGGCACAACCAAGCTTGGCCCAGGCGTCAGCGTTTTATGGTAGCGGCCCAGCCGCTCAACCACCCAAGCATGCTGTTGCGGAATAATTTTGATCGTCTGCGCAATCGCGACGGCAATCACGACAAACAGAACCAGTGCAATCAGGCTGGTGTTAAACAACATCATCTCTCCTCAAACAGACGTTGTGGAAGCTTCCAAAGGAGCCACCACTAAACAATTCCCCCGCACTTCGCGGATTTCATACCAGTTTCGATTTCCAGGCTGTTCCGTACCGGCGTATTCGATATTCCACTGCGCGCCGCGATACATCGCGCGCGCGGTGCGGCCATCCCAGTTTTCGATATAGACGCGCGCGCCAATATCAAAATTGAGCGCGGCGCAGCGATTATGCCACCGTTTGCGCGCGCGGCGCAGCGCTGCAAGCGCAGCCAGAGCGCACGCGGTCGCGGTGAATAATTGAACCGTCAGCGCAGCGCCTGCCAGCGCCGCAACGCCGCCTGCAACGGCAGCGAGTGCGAGCATCAGTAAATAAAAGGTTCCGCTCAGCAATTCGGCAATGACCAGCGCCGCCGCGAATACCCACCAAATCACAGCCTGCATCCTATGTTTAGTCCTAGTGTCTGATGGTTGAATCTCACTATGACAATGATTTGATACATCTATTCAGAAGCCCTCTTGGCCATCGTGATAGCGGTGTTGAGAGGGGTTTGAATTCATTGAATTCTAAAATCCATTGAATTCTAAACCGGCGTGGAGTGCGCGGCTAACTTCCGCCATGTTTCAATCACCGTATCCGGATTCAGCGAAATCGACGTAATGCCCGTCTGCATCAGCCAGGCGGCGAAATCCGGATGGTCGGAAGGCCCCTGTCCACAAATACCGATGTATTTGTTCTGACGCAAACATTCATCAATGGCCCGCTGCAGCATAAAGCGTACCGCTGGATCGCGTTCATCGAAATCCTGCGCAAGCAATGGCATGCCTGAATCTCGATCCAGGCCAAGCGTGAGTTGCGTCAAATCGTTTGAGCCAATTGAAAAGCCATCGAAATAGCACAAGAATTCGGCGGCAAGAATGGCGTTTGACGGCACTTCGCACATCATGATCAAGCGCAAACCCTGCTCGCCGCGCCGTAATCCAAATCGAGCGAGTTGCTCAACCACGCGCTCGGCCTGCTTCAGCGTGCGTACAAAGGGCGCCATCAATTCGACATTGGCGAACCCCATCATTTCGCGCACCCGTTTGATGGCCGCGCATTCCATCTCGAACGCCGGCGCGAAATCCTCAGAGAGATAACGCGCTGCGCCTCTAAAACCGAGCATCGGATTCTCTTCCTCCGGTTCGTAATCAACGCCGCCGATCAGTTTTCTATATTCATTGGATTTGAAATCGGAGAGCCGGACAATGACCGGCTTGGGATAAAACGCGGCTGCAATAGCCGCCACCCCTTCGGCCAGTTTCTCGATATAGAACGCGCGCGGCGATGCGTAGCCGCGCGCGGCGCGCTCAACAGCTTCCTTCACATCCGGTTTCAGATTGGGATATTCAAGAACCGCCTTCGGATGCACCCCAATCGCATGGTTGATAATGAATTCCAGCCGCGCGAGTCCAACGCCCGCATTCGGCAATTGACAGAACTCAAAGGCGAGTTGCGGATTGCCGATATTCATCATGATTTTGACCGGCAGATCGGGCAAATTGTCGTGCCGTACCTCGCTGACTTCGGTTTCCAGCGCGCCGCTGTAAATCCTGCCCTCGTCACCTTCCGCGCACGAAACGGTCACCAGCGCGCCGTCATTTAGCGCTTCAGTTGCATTGCCGCAGCCGACGACGGCGGGCACGCCAAGCTCGCGCGCAATAATGGCGGCATGACAGGTGCGTCCGCCGCGGTTCGTCACAATCGCCGCCGCGCGTTTCATCACCGGCTCCCAATTGGGATCGGTCATATCGGCCACCAGCACGTCCCCTGGCATCACGCGCGCCATCTGCGCGGCATTGCGGACGATCCGCGCCGGGCCGCCGCCGATTTTCTGGCCAATTGCGCGGCCGGTGGCCAATACCGGCGCTGAGGTCTTGAGTCTGAAACGCTGTTCGACGCGGCCAGCGCGCTGGCTTTTTACGGTTTCAGGCCGCGCCTGCAAAATGTACAACTGGCCATCGCGTCCATCCTTGGCCCATTCGATATCCATTGGCCGGTCGTAATGCCGCTCGATTTTGACCGCCAGCCTTGCGAGCGCAATCGCCTCTTCATCCGCAATGGAATACTGTGCGCGCGCTTGCGGCGCGACTTCAATAGTCTCCACGCCGCCAGCGGATGCCCCGGAAAATTGCATTTTGATGAGTTTGGAACCCAGCGCGCGGCGGATGATCGGCATATGGCCGTTCGCCAGCGCGGGCTTGAACACATAGAATTCATCCGGATTGACCGCGCCCTGAACCACCGTCTCTCCCAGACCGTAGTTGGAAGTAATAAAGACCACGTCCCTAAAACCCGATTCGGTATCGAGCGTAAACATCACGCCGGAGGCGGCCAGGTCCGAGCGCGCCATCCGCTGCACGCCGGCGGACAATGCGATATCCGCATGCGCAAAGCCCTGGTGCACGCGGTAAGCAATCGCGCGGTCGTTGTACAAGGACGCAAAAACGCCTTTGACGCGCTCCAGAACCGCGCCGATGCCGACGACATTCAGCCAGGTTTCCTGTTGTCCCGCAAATGAAGCGTCGGGTAAATCCTCGGCGGTGGCTGATGAGCGCACTGCACATGAAAGAGGGGCCGGCGCAGGGTTCTGCAGCCGTTCAAAATGCCTTTGAATCTGCTCAACCAATGCGGGCTGTAATGGGGTATCGAGGATCCACTGACGGATTTCATTGCCGGCAGCGGCCAGCGCCATCACATGATCAACATCCAGATTGTCCAAGCGGCGCGCAATCTGTGCGCTCAGACCCTTTTGTCTCAGAAAATCCCGATACGCGCGCGCGGTCGTTGCAAATCCGCCCGGCACCCGAACGCCCGCCTCCGCCAACTGACTGATCATTTCTCCCAGCGAAGCATTTTTGCCGCCGACCGAGGCGATATCCCGCATCCGCAATTGTTCAAACGGCAACACATAGGCATCATGATCGAGAATATCCATTCAACCCCCTGTTTGTTTATCCTTTATTCTAGCGCGCTCATTCTGAACACACACACGAGCTTATGAGCTTAACCGTATTTATTCTCTCCGATGGAACCGGCATCACCGCCGAGACGTTCGCGCACTCGATTTTGTCGCAATTCAATCTGAAATTCCGTTTGCTCCGTCTGCCTTTTATCGATTCGCGCATTAAAGCGGCTTTGGCCGCGGACAGAATCAACCAGACCGCGCTGGAGAGTGAACGGCGGCCCATTGTGTTTACCACACTGGTCGATCCGGTTTTGAACGAAATGGTGAAAGGCGCGCGCGCGCTGGTGATGGATATTTTTCAGACTTTTGTTGAACCGCTTGAGCAGGAACTGGGCATTGAAGCTAGCCATGCGATTGGACGCGGGCACTGGACAGCAGATAGCGAAGCCTATTGCCAGCGGATCGAGGCGATTAATTTTTCACTCGCGCACGATGACGGCCAATCAGACCATAATCTTGAACAGGCCGAGGTGATTCTGATTGGCGTCTCGCGCAGCGGCAAAACGCCGACCAGCCTCTATCTGGCCATGCAGTATGGCGTGAGAACGGCGAATTATCCGTTAATCCCGGAGGATTTCGAGCGCGGCGCATTGCCGGGGCCGCTTGCGGCCTATAAATCCAAGCTGTTCGGTTTATCGATTGACGCTTATCGTCTCTCCCAAATCCGCGCCGCGCGGCGTCCCGGCAGCCGCTATGCCGCACTGGAAAACTGCCGCGCTGAAATCAGCGCAGCGCAGACGTTGATGGAGCGCGAAAATATTCCCTATCTTTGTTCAACCCATAAATCGATAGAGGAAATCGCAACCACGGTGTTGCAGGAGTGTAAGCTGGAAAAAGTCATTTATTAGCGCATTTTTCAGCGGCGTGCACTGCGCAGCGATGCGCTCGCGGAAGAGCAATCTCGCTGAAAAATGCGCTCGTTTGTGTTTTTCATTGACTTTTCGGGCGCTGAAATCCGCATCGCCAGTTCAAACAGGCCGCGCCAAGGATCCATCTGCGGCATTGCGCCGCGCGGCTCTCCTCTGAAGGGTTGGGGCAAACCTTTGAGCTGACGGTCGAGGCGCGCGGCGAATGTCAGCGCTGCATGAAGCGCGGCCATGCTGACGCGCTGCGCCGCGGGGCCGATAAGTTTCTCGCGCGCCCCCCAGACGCGCGCTTCGCGCGTCAGCGCAGTCAGCGGCCGGCCGGCTGCAAGTCCCTGCTTAATCCGCCAGAGCGCGCGCAGCTCTTCCGCCAGCGCCCACAGGATAAAAACAGGCGCCGCGCCCTCGCCGCGCAATCCATCGAGCATGCGGGCCAGACGCGCGACATCTCCAGACAGCATCGCTTCGCCGAGTTTGAAGACATCGTAACGCGCCACATCCAGCACTGCCGTTTGAATCTGCTCAACACTCAGCTCGCCCGGCGGATAAAGCAGCCCCAATTTCTGGATTTCCTGATGCGCCGCCAGCAGATTGCCCTCGACGCGCTCCGCAAGCCATTGTAACGCGCGCGCGCCTTCCTCGCCGGCCGGCGCGCGCTGGTTCTGCGCTTCCAGACGTTGCTTTAACCAGTTGGGCAAATGGGCGCGCTCAACGCGCTCAATGCACACCACCACGCCTGCATTGAGCAGCGCGTGATACCAGGCGCTTTTTTGCGCGGCTGCGTCGGGCCGCGGCAGCGTAATGAGAATGAGCAGATCGGGAGAGTCAGCGGCGCAGAGGCTTTGCAGCGCTGCCGCGCCTGCTTTGCCGGGTTGTCCGTTGGGAATGCGCAGATCAAGCAGGCGGCGTTCGCCAAACAGGGCCGGCGAACAGCTTAGGCCAAGCGGCATGCTCCAATCAAAGCCGCGCTCAACCGTAAATATCGCGCGCTCGGTATACGACTGGGCGCGCGCATGACGCCGGATTTGGTCAAGCGCTTCCTGAACCAGCAGCGGTTCATTTCCGCATACCGCATAGCATCTTGCCAGTCCGCGGCTTAAATGCCCGGCCAGCGCATCCGCATTGTCAATCCACATTAATCTGCAGTTTTAAGACGCTGCACCGCTGCGAGACGGCGCAATAACTGATCAATGGCGTCATTCTCAATATCCTGATAGAGCTGTTCAGATTCAATGGCTTTGGAAAGCGCGTATTGATTGTTATAGGTCATGGAACGATGCAATATCAGCCGGTCTGGCCCAAGCAGCACCGNGCCATGCCGCATTCTTCAACTGATAATTCACGATCATTTCAAGCGCGTATTCTTCCGTTGCGCCATGCGCGCTCAGACTTTTTGCACTGCGGCTGCGTATGGCATCGAGCACCAGTATGGCATCCGCATCCTTTGGATGGCCAACCACTCTTACGTGACTTCCTCTTGCAATCATGCTTTTCAGACGCGCGCTCACGTTCTGGCTGATCTGTGTGGATGCCTCAATATACAGGCGCTCAAAGGCGTAGTGTTGCTGCCCTTTCAGATGGAATCCGCACGCGGAGATGAGCAATGCCAGCACCGTCGAAACAGCGAGATCAATGGAACGCCTCATCAATATAGTCAAGCGCATTTAATTTGAGACAAGGAAGCAGCCGCGAAGACAGTATACAAATACGGCGAGCTTTGAAGCCGCCGTATCAGATGAAATGCGCTTGGCTATATCTCTCCAAAGCCAGACAATCAAACCACAATATTCACCAGGCGCCCCGGCACCACCACGATTTTTCTAGGCGGCTTCCCCTGGTCAAAGCGGGCAAATAGTTCATGCTCAAGCGCGGCCTGTTCGATTGCGCTGCGCGCCGCATCTTGAGCGACTCTCAGCATGCCGCGCGTTTTACCGTTGATTTGCAGCACCAAATCGATTTCAGCGGCGGCGAGCGCGGATGAATCTATTTCCGGCCAGGGGGCGTCTAGCAGCGCGCCGCCGGACTCAGCGCTGAATCCAAGCCTTTGCCAGAGCGCCGTGCTGATGTGCGGCACGACCGGATACAGCACGCGCAGCAAAATGCTCCATCCTTCGCGCATCACGGCGTGATTCGCCTCATCCGCACTGTCCGGGAGGGCGGCGTCCAGCGCATTGAGCATTTTCATCGCCGCAGAAACGACGGTGTTGTACTGCAAACGCTGGTAGTCGAATTCGGCCTGTTTTAACAATTGATGAATTTCACGCCGCAGCGCGGATTGAGGTTGCGTTTGCTGGCCGCTGCCTGCCAACACACCTGCTTGTGCGAATTGCTGGCCGAGCGTCCAAAGCCGGCGCAAAAAGCGGTGCGCGCCCTCGACGCCCGCGCCCGACCATTCGAGCGGCGCGTCGGGCGGCGCGGCGAAAATCGTAAACAGGCGCACTGTATCGGCGCCGTACTGGTCAATCAGTGTTTGCGGATCGACGCCATTATTTTTTGACTTCGACATTTTCTCGATGCCGCCCGCTTCCACAGGCTGGCCGTCCGCGTTCAGCGTTGCGCCGCGCAGTCGGCCCTTGTCGTCGAAAATGGGGGTGACTTCCGCTGGATTGAACCACTGCCGCTGACCTGAAGACGGCTCTCGATAATAGGTCTGATTTAACACCATGCCCTGCGTAAATAAATTCTGCGCAGGTTCATCAAACGCCACCAGGCCTAGACCGTGCATCACTTTAGTCCAGAAACGCGCATAGAGCAGATGCAGAATCGCATGCTCGACGCCGCCGATATACTGATCCATCGGCATCCAGTCATTCACGCGCGCATCGACCATTTCCGCCGCGCCGGGGCACGCATAACGCAAGAAATACCACGACGAGTCGACGAACGTATCCATCGTGTCCGTCTCGCGGCGCGCGCGCGCCCCGCATTGCGGGCATACACAATCGATAAAAGCGGCGGACTTTGCCAGCGGATTGCCCGAGCCATCCGGAACAAGGTCCTCAGGCAGGCGCACCGGCAAATCGGAGCGCGGGACCGGAACGACGCCGCACGCATCGCAATGAATCATCGGGATCGGCGTACCCCAATACCGCTGCCTTGAGATGCCCCAATCGCGCAGTCGCCAGCGCGTGCACGGTTCGCCCAAGCCGCGCGCTTTTAAATCGGCGCCGACGGCTTTAATCGCCTCCGCGGAAGACAGGCCATCGTATTTCCCGCTCTGGATACAAAGGCCAGACTCGGCGTACCCATCATTCCAGCGCGCGGCGGAATACGCCTGGCCGTTGACCTCAATCACTGGCTTGATCGGCAAACCGTATTTCTGCGCAAACGCGAAATCGCGCGCATCGTGCGCGGGCACGCCCATCACCGCGCCCTCTCCAACCCGCATCAACACGTAATTTGCAATCCAGACTTCGATGTTCTGGCCGGTCAGCGGGTGCTGGACAAAGAAGCCCGTTGCAATGCCCTTTTTCTCGGTGGTCGCGAGATCGGCCTCGGCCAGTCCGCCGCATTTGCACTCTTCGAGAAAACGCTGTAGCGCGGGCCGCGCGCGCGCCAGACGCGCCGCCAACGGATGCTCCGGCGCAATCGCGCAGTAGGCAATCCCCATGATTGTATCGGCGCGCGTGGTAAAGACGCGCAGCGATTGCGGTTGACCGTCCAGATGATAGGGAAAGGCAACCGTCACACCCTCGCTTTTACCGAGCCAATTCTGCTGCATCCGCTTGACGCTCTCCGGCCAGCCGAGATGATCTAGGTCTGCCAGCAATGCGTCGGCATAGCGCGTAATGCGCAAGTAGTACATCGGGATTTCGCGTTTCTCCACCAATGCGCCTGAACGCCAGCCGCGCCCGTCGATGACCTGTTCATTCGAGAGCACTGTTTGATCGACCGGGTCCCAATTCACCGGCCCCGTCTGACGGTACACCAGACCCGCCTCCAACATCTTGAGAAACAGCCATTGATTCCATTGATAATAGCCGGGCGCGCAGGTTGTGATTTCGCGCGACCAGTCAATCGCCAGTCCTAGCGCCTGCAACTGTTTTTTCATCGCGGCGATGTTGCGATACGTCCACTGCGCGGGCGCAATACCGTGTGCAATCGCGGCATTTTCAGCGGGCAGGCCAAAAGCGTCCCAACCCATCGGCATCAGGGTATTGAAACCTTTCATGCGCATTTGACGGATCATTACATCGTTGATCGTGTAATTGCGCACATGGCCCATGTGCAATTTGCCCGATGGATAGGGCAGCATCGATACGCCATAGAATTTTTTTCTGGAAGCCGTCTCGACCGCTTTGTAGACTTCGCGCGCGGCCCAATCGCGCTGAACGGCCGCTTCGAGCGCGGCCGGTGGGTACTTTTGTTGCATGGAAAATTAGGTGTGTAGACGAGCAACGCTCTAGCTAGCGCAAACCGAGCACATCCTGCATATCAAACAGTCCGCTCGTTTTATCCGCCAGAAAGTGCACCGCGCGCAGCGCGCCCAATGCGTAGCTGGCGCGGCTGCTCGAGCGATGGGTCAACTCGATGCGCTCGCCCTCTCCGGCAAACAGAACGGTGTGATCGCCCACAATATCGCCGCCGCGAATCGCTGAAAAACCGATTTCCAATGGTTTGCGCGCACCGGTGATCGGAGTGCGTCCGCAGACGGACATTTTGGATAAATCGCACCCTGTTGCGCGCGCGATGATTTCACCCATTTTGAGCGCGGTGCCAGAGGGCGCATCGGCTTTGTGCCGGTGATGCGCCTCAATAATTTCAATATCGTACCGATCCTTAAAAAGCCGCGCCGCCGTCTCGATTAACTTGAGATAAAGGTTAACGCCCATACTCATATTCGGCGCCAGCACAATCGGAAGCGCGCGCGATGCAATTTCAATCCCGGCGCGCTGTTGTTCGCTAAAACCGGTGGTGCCAATCACCAGTTTGATGCCATGCCGGCGCGCCACCGGCAGACAAGCGAGCGTGTATTCAGCAGAGGTGAAATCGATCAAATACTCAACCTTCGCCAGCCCCGCCTCAATATCCTCCGAGACCGCGACCCCGGTTGTTTGACCAAAACGCGCGCCGGCGTCTCTCCCCGTCCATTCGCTTCCAGCGCGCGCCAGCGCGCCGGCCAGTTGTACGCTGCGATCTTCCAGAGCTGCCTGGACCAATATCTGGCCCATTCGGCCGGAAATGCCTGAGATTGCAATTTTTAGAGCCGGCATCAGAAAGCAAACGCTCCCTCATTCGATGTGTGACTGACCGGATGGACGTTTTGCCGCCCTCCTTTGTCTACCGCGCGTATTTGCGCGCTTATCGCCATCGATTTCCGCGATCAGTTCATATTCAGTCGGCAAGTCTTCAGCGCCGCTCCAATGCGTGAGCTGGTCTTGATCAAAATAAAGGGTCAGATGGCGCTGCCGCACCACTTGAGTCTCTCCGCGTCTGAAATAAAACAGATAATCCCATCGGTTGGCATGAAACATGTCCGCGAGAAGCGGGGTTCCCAGCACAGAGCGCGCCTGTTCGCGCGTCATCCCGGCTTTCAATTGCGCAGCGGCTTCACTGGACACAAAATTACCCTGGACGACCGTGATGCGATAGGGGGTGACGCTTTGCACCGCGCGGCGCGTGACCGTGTTATACAACGAGCAGTTAGCCAGCAGAAGAATGCCGCATATCGATGAAAACAGGCGTCCTGCCCGATATGCGGCGTAGCGATTGGAATCTTTCAGCATTCTGAATATTTCTAATCAGGTGATAAATGGCGCTGTTTGAGCGCCTGTGCACGGATTAGCCTGCATTGTACTCTCCTGATATAGTTCTTTGATTCATTGATAAAACCCGTGCGTCCGTTGCGATGACCAACCACTCCAGCCTGAAAAGCAGCGGCCTTAAAGCGACGCTGCCGCGCCTGAAAATTCTCGAAATTTTCCAGCACAGCGAAATCCGGCATTTAAGCGCTGAGGATGTCTACCGCGCATTGCTCAATGAAAAACTGGATATTGGACTGGCGACGGTCTATCGCGTCCTCACGCAATTTGAACAGGCGGGTCTGCTCGCGCGCCAGCATTTTGAGTCCGGCAAATCGGTATTTGAACTGAACGAAGGCTCGCATCACGATCATCTCGTTTGCATCAATTGCGGACAGGTGGAAGAATTCTATGATGCCGAGATTGAGCAGCGCCAGCAAAATATTGCCAAAAGCCGCGGTTTTGCACTGCATGACCATTCGCTGGCATTGTATGGCGCATGCCGTAAGAAAAATTGCCCGAACCGCAAAAATTGAGTGTGACTTCACATTTTTCAGTGAGGTTGCCACTGGCGCAAGCGCGAAGCGGCACAGGGCAAGCCGCTGAAAAATGCTCCAGAAGTCATTTCAGCTTTTTGAAACTCCCTGTAGTTCAATGGACAGAACGGGCGCCTCCTAAGCGCTAGATACAGGTTCGATTCCTGTCGGGGGGACTCTAGAGCATTTTTCAGCGGCTTGCCCTGTGTCGCTTCTGCGTGTTCGGTATTCGGGATCGCTGCGGGGTCGCCTCCATCGCTGTACGATGGAGACCTGCTCCGCCCGCATCGATCCCCATACTGTCTTCGCGCTCGCTCCTTGGGCAATCTCACTGAAAAATGCTCTAAAAGGTTGCAGGCTCACGATTTGTTCGCTCACATATTGCGGCAAACGGCGTTTAATTTTTCATAGTATGCCTCTGAATCCGCACGCTCCGGCAATTTAAAATCCAGTTGGCAGCGCGTACCATCAAACATTTCTACATACAGCGTTGTAATAGACTCGGAATCTATATTGTCTATAAAAATTTGGCCTTTATCGATCACGATGGTGATGAAACGGCCGTCTTGATCATGTACTGAGGCGCCTTTCGGTAAAGCGGAGCCGTCGGCGTTCACTGCATTGAGAAGCACGCGGCGCACTTTCACCACTTTAAAATCAACGAAATTGACCGAACCGCGTCCTGCTCTGACGGTTCGATATCCGTTTCCAATATCAATATTACGCGGCAAAGTGTATGTTTCCAGGCTAATTTCCCCTTTGCCAAAAGCAGGCAAGCGGGGAATGACGGCTCGCCCCCATGTATCGGTCCAGACCGTACCCTGTGGCGTATCGATTTTGACGCCGCTCAAATTTCCAACCGATGCGATGCCAAAAGTATCTTCAATGGGTTCCGGCGAAAAGGTCGGTCCCTTGCGGTGCGCTGCAATGCCGCCTGTTAAATGCGCCGAGTATGATGTACTACTGCGCCCGAAGTGCGAATAGCCCAGTCCAAGACGGGTGTAACGCGGCAGTAGGTTCAGTCCGCCGCTGTAAGCCAAAACACGCTCCTGACTGTCGATGCTGGCTGAAAAATCATAGCTCGCATAATCGTTGAGATCATCGCTCACGCTGGCGGTGACGCCTGTCTCACCCCAACGGCCTTGCCGGCTGTTTTTGCTCATATAAGAAGAAATTTCATATTTTCCTAATGGAATCAGCGCTCTCAAATAAAGCGATCTGGACGAGGCATGTCTGCCGGACGCCCGTTCGAGATCCAATGCCAATGCAACACGCCTAATGGACTTGCTCCAGGTCAATAACCAGCGTTTGCTGGCCACAGTCTGCTGCCAGGGCTTTGTATGTGTATAGCTCACGCGGATATTTCCAACAAGACGGTGTGACCAAGCCAGGGTGCCGTTATATTGATAACGGTCGTTGGAACGACGGTTAAACAAGGCATCTATTTGATTGCGATATCCAGGGCTTTGATGTGCAGCCGCAATCTGCGCGAAGATGCGTTGCCACAAACGGGCGTGTAACTGTACCGTATTACGGATGCCAATCTGTCTGTGCTGCGCATCATGCGATATCAGCGTGTTGATGCTGGCATTCAGACGGCGCATCGGCTGCACGCTGATTCTGGCGCCTACGGTTCGGTAATCGGTCTGCGCGAGAAAACCGGCTGCCAGCGCCATATTCCGGCGCACACGCCAGTTACCCTCAGCGCTTGCCAGCCAGCGGCGCGGCGCGCGGCTTTGTCTGGACAGCGCGCGCGTCTGGCCTATCGCTGCGGAGAATCCCTGCTTTCTTCCAGAAGAGAAAGCCGTAAACGCAATGCCGGGTACCGTAAAATGTTTTTGAGCGCCGTTTTCTTCAATGACGGTGACTTCTAAATCACTCTGATTCATCAATGGCAAGGCGCTTAAAGAGAAAGGCCCGGCTGGAACCAGCGTTGAATAGATCAGAGCGCCAGACTGCCGCACTTCAACGCGCGCGGGCGACGACGCGACCCCTTCGACTACAGCGCCTGTGTTCTGGGCGTCAAGCGCATATTCCGGCACAATTTGCATGCCCGTAATCGCTGTTCCAGGGAAAATGCTGCTTGCGGTATTGATTTGCCCAACCTGTACAACGGCCGGGTAATCGGCGAGCGTGCGCTGCGCATAGCCGTATAAATGCGCAAATTGCGATTTGCCACTGAAAATATTGAGGATTTGTTTGCTACGGACGATCCAGCCGCCTGCATTGAAGCCGGCCAATGTATCCAGATACAGATAGCGGCTTGTATCTTCTGGAGAACGAGCGGCAATGGTCAGCAGATCGTAATTCAGCAAACCCGCAGTTCCGCCGCGCGTATATTGCGTGCGGTCGGAATCCAGAGAATACAGCGCCTGTGTTGGAACAATCAGCTCGACTTGTTGCTGGCCAGGCTGCAGCTTGATGATGGTTTCAGGAAATGCGCGTCGATAGTCATAGCAGCTCAGGGAAGCGGCGCCGTCCGACGTTGCAGCGCCCGCGTCCATTGGGCGTTGCGGCGTGCGCTCCGGTTCCGGCTGCTTCTGCAGCGCAGGCGGAATCACCAGTTGCGCCTGCTCAAGCAAGGCCCGGTCAAAACACAGATGACCGTCCTGATCAAAGCGCGCATGTACCTCGCCACGCTCGTCGTCATTGATGATTAGCGTGACGCGGTGCAGGCCGGGCAGAAAACGGGGTTGATCTTTGAAAAACTCAGCCAGACGCGGCGAAAGGCCGCGCGATTCCAAAAGATCTGTATCAAATTCGGAGGGCGCGGTTTCTGTTTCTTGATCTTCGGCGGCTTTGAGCTCCGATTCAGCCTGGCACAGAGCTGCGCCGGCGGGCAACCCCAATATCAGATAGATTGCGATACACCGAAGCTTCACCGCTCAGAAACCTTGTCTGGAACTTACCGGCCTGAGGTTTGCGCGAGCGGGGCGGTATAACCTCCCCTAATAGGTAAGCCGTCGTCATCGACGGGTTCAATTTTGATCTGTCGGGACGCATTGCCTGCGGCAGGCAAGGGCTGAGAGAGGGTAATGGTTTCGCCAGGCAGAATATAAGTTTGCGGGAGCATGCGCGTACCGACATCGGGTAATATGCGCAGTGCATTGGAAAGCCGCACGACATAAGGGCCGGGATTATTCACCTGAAGCCGTTTCCCGCTGTCCACTGACCAAACCAGCGATTTCCACGGTTCTGAATTGGGCGCAAATCCTTTGGGGCGGATCACCAGCGGCAGGTTTTGGCCCACAGTAAAACCCACCTGAGTTTCCGCTCCACGGCTGCTTTGCGGTATCCCTTCAAAAACAATCCGTTTATATTGCTCGACTTTTAACGGCTGCGGCGCTTGCAGGATAATCCGGACTAACTGGACTTCGCCGCCTTCGACGCGCGCAACCGGCGGAGCGATAATGATCGAAGCTGAATTGTCTGGCGCTGGCTTCACCTCTTTGATGACTGTATGGAGCAACGCAGGCGCTGAATCCGTATTGGTGACTTTAACCGTCGTCTCGCCTTTGCTCTCTTCAACAATGACTGCCGCGACATCTGGCTTCATCCCGGCTGCGTGAACCCATCCGTATAAACTACAGAACAATGGGATCCCCGCAACTGCGGGGATCCATATCATGCGGAAATATGGGAAGCGAACCATAGATTTTTGCTCATACCGTTTTTAGTCAAGCAGGAATTTGAATCAAAAACGCACTTTCATAGATAACTCGCTTCTAGCTTCACCTGTCCGTTTAACTGACCTCTAGCCCTTTGCAGAACCCTTCTGGCTTTTGACTGCACTGTGAGTACTCCCTCAAAAATCTTTGCACTGACTGACTGATTAGGATCCGCATTTTCTGTATCCGATATGAAAGCATATCCAGTATCTCTTGCCAATTTATCTAGCGCGTTCAACTGATTGTTCGCACTGTCCACCATGATGGCTGCTGCTGGCTCTCCAATCTCCTTAGACGCAGGATCTTCTACTCTATAAGTCCAATTTGAAGAGGTCATTTCGTAGAATCCGCCGAACTGACGCGCTCCCCGCTGTGAGAACATAAAGTACTGTTGCGGCGCTTCGATATTGACATCCAACTGTGCCAGTTCTTCTTCCGACGGTATTGATCCGGGGTCTATGGTTCCTAAACGATCGTCGGATAGCCGAAGCTTTGCGACTCTATTCTCATTACATCTAATCTGTACCCGAACGTCCCTGCTCATTATCGTATCAGGTTGCGAAAAATCGACTCTTCCTAGTTGAGCGGATGCTGTTCTTTGTCCGTTCAGTGTGATATCACATGCTTGAGGCACAGGCGCATCCATATAGACCTTTAATATTGCTGTCTTTGCCGCAAAACTGGGTACCGCGCTCAATCCCAGTGACGAGCCTAAAACTGCCGCTGCAATTTTCTTCATTTTCATATCAATCTCCAGAAATAAAATGTAAATGCAATATGAATGTACAAACTATCGCACATCATTTGCAGACTTTGCTATACGTTCAAGACTGTATAAACCATGTCCTGAAGCCAGAATTTTCGTATTTTGACAGGAGGGAATAAATAGGGATATTCCGGCGATCCTTAGAGATTCATCTGAAAAAGGAGCGAGATGTGGCCTGCCCCCATCAGCCGTATCTGGAAGGGTGAGGGATCTGCCCCCAGAAACAGTTGAGCAGTAAGGGAGCACAGTGAAGCCCACAACTCTTTCGATTCTTGTTCTGCCTGTATCGTGACTGATATGGCCGGCCAATCCTGTGGCAGGCACGCATCCATTCTGGCTCATCAGATCATCTGTATAGAGATCGAATGTCTCTTTCCACATGACTGATGCCTTTTATGACCGTGGAGGGTTGCTATTTGAGTGACGAGTCGGGCGCTTCAACAACCCGCTGTGCGTAAGGCGAATGCCTTAATTTAAAAGTGGAGCGCGTCTGGCAACATCAGCTCCCCAAATAAAGAAGCACGGCGTGATATCACGCAGTACATCATTGGCTTTTACAACGCGGTACTTTGCATTCCACTGCGGATGATCTGTCGTCTGTTGCCTTTGAAACCCAGAGGCCAGAAAAAGTACCGCTCAACCTGTCCGAAAATACTTGACCGCTACATTATAAATTCATAGAATTAAAAAATTTGACTCTGGACCTTGCCTGAACAAGAAAAGCGAGGAGAGGCTCAAAATTAAAAGCACATATATACGGGGTCGTTAGCTCAGCCGGTAGAGCAGCGGACTTTTAATCCGTTGGTCGTAGGTTCGATCCCTACACGACCCACTAGTATTGATAAGGGTTTCAGAGGGATTTGATAAATTATTTAAATCCGTTTTTAGACAGAATATTAGACAATTGTCTAATATTTCCGCAAACCTCTTCCCGTCGGGATACTGATTTTGCATGAAGTAGGCTTATAGAAATGCTTCGGTTGATGGATAGTCTGACTCTCCCCGCCGCGGGGCTGTTCGAGTTTTTGTGCCGCCTCACTTTCGATATCAAAGCGCACTGAGCGCACAAATTCTTTTACAGGGTCTTCCTCATCTTCGGAAAGGCGCTTCATCCGCTCTTCCTTATGCACGGAATAGACGAACTGATTAACAAGCATCCCATCCGCGTAATAGGGGCGCACCGTCAGCCAGTCTTGATCCGAGGCATCTTCTTCCAGACGGATGAAGATCGTTTGGCCTTCATGCTCAAACGTTTCAAGAATTTCTGATTGCATGGCATGCTCCCCGAGCCCGTTTTATTGAGAAGAGAAGGATAAGGTTGGAGATTCGCACCGTCTATTATGCTGATTGGATAATCTAGTCTTAATTTATTATGTACAATATTAAAAATTCATATATAGACTAAACACACTAGAATTGACAAACAGAGCCCATGTCCTTTGCCTTCTCGCGCATGATATGGATGTTACCCTTCTGCATGATCGCAGGCTGCGCAACACCCCGCCACCGGTTGACGATCCGGTGGGACGCATGCTGGACGCGCAATTCAGTCGATCCGCGCATCAAGTTAACCAGTTGCTGACGGACATCGCCTTGGCGGGCGGAATCTCGACAACCGCATCACACGCCGGCCACGTGCAAATCGATGGCGATCGCATCAGCGTGCAATGGCAGGGCGATGCGCCTGCGGTATTGCGCCGCCTGGCTGAAGCGAAAGGTTTGAAGTTTGCAATGATCGGTCGTCCCGTTCCAATTCCGGTATCTATTCAATCAGAGAACGCGGATTTTGTCCGCGTGCTGGAGAACATTGGCATGCAACTGGGCGCGCGTGCCGATGTGGTGTTGAAGACGGATGCAGTGGAGATTCACTACCGTGCGATTTAAAAAACGGAGCGCCGGTATGTGTTTGCCGTCCTGGATCTCTTCTCCCGCCGCGTGGCGGGCCTTTCCATGCGCGGCCAGATGACCGCCGATTGGGTGATATCCGCTGTCAATCAGGTCATCACGCACCGGCAACCCGGCAAAGGGTCTGATCCATGAATATTTGCTCCTTGATATGTAGGATATAATTTACATATCGAAACTGAAACGGTGTTGTGGGGGACAGTGATGCAGCTCTACGAAATAGGCCAAAGTGTCGCAAAACGACGGGCAGAACTGGGGCTCACCCAAGCACAATTGGCAAAACTCGCCCGGCTTTCGCGGTTTACAATCAATCAGCTCGAAACCGGGAAAATTAAAGACTTAGGGATCAACAAACTGATTCCGCTTTTGGGCATTCTTGGGATGGAGCTTACAACCCAGCCGCGTCCTCATCAAAACGGGCTTTTTAAAGCCTCGGTCAGCGCAAATGTCAGTTACAAGGGCCAATTAACTGAGGATCGACTCGCACATGCGCTCATGACAGGTCATATTCCGATCGGTTGTGAATCTCAGATCTCCGTGATTCTCGACGAAGTCCCTGTGCCCGTCGTTGTCAAAGCGGTCGAGGAAACGGCTCAATTCTTTGAAACGCCTCCTAAAAAGATCTGGAAAAACTTGGCAAGCTGGTCAAAAAATCTCCATCTTTATCGGAGAATATGGAGTTGATATTCCCTGATTCGCTGTCAGAGGGCGTATGGCGAAGCTTATTTGGCCACGCGTTGACACTGATTGACGAAATGGAACGGCACGGGACTTCAAACCCATTTTGGACACTGGGTGGCGGAACCTTGTTAATGCTTCGGCATCACCACCGCCTCAGCAAGGACATTGATATCTTCGTACCCGATCCGCAATATCTCGGATACGTCAATCCTCGTATTCATGAGGCAGCGGCCGATATCACCCGCGAATATGAAGAAGGCGCTCAATTTGTCAAGCTTATTTTGCCAGAAGGTGAGATCGATTTTGTTGTATCTCAAAACTTGACGGATCCAGGCGACGATCAATGGACACTCATGGGACAACCCATTAAGGCAGAAACCACCGCTGAAATGATCGCGAAGAAGATGTGGTATCGAGGCAATCATCCAACTGCCCGTGATCTTTTTGATCTAAGTCTAGCGATTGAACGCGATCCGGGCGCGCTTCTTGAAGCGGGCAAATTCCTGATTCGACATCGAGAAATTTTCCTGGCAAAGTTAACGGCGCATGATACCTATATCCGTCAACGTTTCTGTGATATTAAAACTTTAAATTATACGCCGAGCTTCGATCATTGCGTGGCAATCGCGACTGAATTTTTGCGCGAGATTCCGAACGATGCCATCCAGCATAAAGCGCGGATGCGGATGCGTTGAATAGGTGCTTTATACAGGGAGGGCTCTTCAAATCTACTTGAACAGTTCTTTTTGCTTTACTGAGATCACTTAAATTAAATATGTATAATTATTAATATGCACATTAATGTGGAGATTCACTACTGTGCGATTTAAGAAACGGAACACCCTGGCGTTCGTTCTTGGATGCACGGCCTGCATAGGGGCGACGGCGCACGATGGTTCTCCTGCGGTTTCGAGGTCATTGGAAGCGCTGACCCAGCTTTCCGCGCCGTCTGCGACACGTGCACCCAAGCTTTCCTCCGCCCGCGCCAGTCTGCTCAGCGAGACAGCGCAACTGTTAGGCAGCCATCTGGGCCTGGCCGAACGCTCCGCTCAGCTCATCGCCGCCCTGGAGGCGCGCGCGGACAAGCTCGACATGATCTATCGTTTCCCGGCATTGGTGAGCCCGCGCGGCGTTTTGCCTCCTGTGATTACAGAAGCGCGGGATGCGGTGCAAGTGACGGGGGATCAATTGCGTGTGGCGGATCGCATCTACCGGATGGTGGCACGCGCGCGCTTTGTCACAACGCCGCCTTCGTGGCGGGATGATCTGTTCGTGGGGCTCAGGACGAAGCCCTCCAAAGAACGGCCCACTGCTGCCGCCCTGCCGAGAACACCGGATGAACGCGCGTATTGGACACAGCAAGTCCGGATGGGCTATACGCACGGCCGGCAGCTCGCGGACCAGATTCTGGAGCGTAACCGCGCGCGGCTCGATAGAACCTTTTTGGGCATGCTGCGTTATACCGCCCTCTTGAAACGCGGCCTGGTCGTCGAGCCGACTGTCTCGGCGGCGCCGGCGATTGTGACGGGCGACGCCACTCATCTCAATATCGGCGATACGCTCTACCGCATCACGGACCCGGGCGGCTTAATTCTGGATGCCAGGCGATGGCGGCCTGTCGTTGCGCCTGCGTCCTCTTCGGGCACAAAGCCATGAGCGCGCGCATCGATCCATTTCCTCTTGCGCCGAATTTCGGCGTGACACAGCTCCAGGTATTCCTGGCCTGGGCGACGTCCAACAGCGCATCGGATATCGTGTTTCAAACCGGGGATCGGGTGTGGGGTGAACTCAAGGGCCGTCAGGTTCCGTTGACGATGCGCGCCATGAAGGAAGGCGAACTCAAAATGCTGCTTTCGCTCGCGTTCGGCAATGAGGTCATCGGCGTCATCAAGAGCGGGCGAGACATGGATCGTCCGTATGGCTTCGTCATCGAGCGCACGGCGTATCGCTATCGGGTCAATATTTCAGGCGCGCACATTGGAGATGCGGATGACGGCCTCTCCATCACCCTGCGCGCGATCCCGCAGACGCCGCCCACGTTGGATACGCTGGGACTGCCGGTCGGGATTCGAGAGAACCTATTTCAGCCGCACGGCCTGGTGTTGATCTGCGGGCCGACAGGTTCAGGCAAGACGACCTTGATGTCGTCCTTCTATGCAGCGGTATCCCAATCGAAACGCGACGCTAAGATTTTGCTGTACGAAGACCCCATCGAGTTTTTGTTCAGCACCGTTAAAAACATCGGACCTAAAATCCGGCAAATGCAGATCGGGCGGCATATTCCGAGCTTCGCGCACGGGTTGCGCAACGCGATGCGGTGCAAGCCGACGTTGATTGGCATCGGAGAGGCGCGCGACGCCGAGACCATCCGCGCGCTCGTCGAAGCGGCGCTGACGGGGCACGGTGCCTACGGCACGATGCATACCGAAAGCGTTGCGCAGACGATCAACCGCGCGATCCAGGTCTTTCCGCTGGACGCGCATTGCGCGATCGCTTCAAAGCTATTAGATGCGCTGCGCTTGATTGTGGTGCAAATACTCGTCCCCACACTGGATGGCGAACGGTCCGCCGTGCGCGAATGGCTGTATTTCAGCCGTGAGATCAAAGAACGGATGAGTGCAATGCCATTCGCGCAGTGGGGCGCGTTCCTGAATCAAGAAGTGCGCTCAATGCGGCAAGACCGGGCAACCGGTTTGCGTCAGCTGCTGGATCGTCAGCGGATCGATCAGACGCTCTTTCGGCGTTATGCAGGAGAGGCGGTTGCATGAATACCTTCATCCCTATCCGCCAGCGTCTCATCGGCCAAGCACACGTTTAATATGACTTAGGAGGCGACGCAGCATGAATACATTGATGATTTCCAAGATTTCCATTCAGCAAGATGCTGAAGGACGCTATTGTCTGAATGATCTGCACAAGGCGTCGGGCGGGGAAGATCGGCATAAACCCGCCAATTTTCTGCGGCTGGATACCACACAAGCGCTCATAGCGGAAATAAACGGCTCACATCTGAGCAGTTTGGAAGGAGCGCTTAAAACTGACGGAATCCCGTCAGTTTCGCCACTCGCCACAGAGGAAAAGCCGTATGGCACCATCCACTTCTCAGATGTGAGAAGTGCCGTTAAAACAACTAATGGAGGCCATCATCGCGGTACCTACGTCTGCAAAGAACTCGTCTATGCCTATGCGATGTGGGTCAGCTCCGCATTTCATCTGAAGGTGATTCGCACTTTTAATGCACTGGCCACCCGCCGCCAGGAATCCGTGCACAGCACACCGCTTGCCACATTCACCGCAGCGTTCAGATTAGTCCCGCTGGCGATGCGTGCCGCCCGGGCTTTGGGATTGGATAAAAACGCGGCGGCATTGAGCGTGAATCAGTTCGTACACAAGCTCACGCACATCGACCTGCTCTCTGAACTCGGCCACACGCACCTCATCGCTGAAAACCAGAAGAGCGGGCAGCGAGCAGAAAAAAACGACGCTGGCCAAATGATTGGCTTGAAAACCAGCACACTCAAGAACTGGTTGCAGAAATTGCCGGAATTCCGGCCTTGGGCGCAGAAATAGAGAAAACCCGATGAAAGCCTTGATCAAGGTAGAGATTCGAACCATAGGCGACCGGCCCATCCAGTCAGTCAGCGCAAGGGAATTGCATGCGTTTTTGGAAAGTTCAACGCGCTTTAATGATGGGATCGCCCGCCGCATTGCTGAATACCGCTTTGAAGAAGGAAAGGACTTTTACTCATTTTTGAGTAAAACCTCGCAGGACGAGGCTCAAGGCGGTTTTTCACTGAAATGGGCGGAAGACGTACTCGTCCTCATGACCCCCATTCAGGAGAACGCCGCATGAATATCCGTCATTCCGTATGGCGCGATGCCGCGCGTCCTTTGCGCATTCTGGGGATCGATGCCCGTGCGTTCTTTCCGTTGCTGATGTGGCTCTATCACCCCAGGAAGTGGACCTTCGCCGCTGGGATGATCGCCATACTCGGTTTCTTTCTGATGGAAAAAAAAGGCCTCACGCTGCCGGTTCTGTTGCGCGCGATCCGTCATCGGCTGCGCGGTACAGTGATTGTGGCGAGGTACGGGCCGAATCGGAGCCGATTCGAATGAAAAAACACCGGGTTGCGCTTCTATCTGTACGGATCCTGTTTGGCATTGGCACGTCGTGGGCCTTGAATGCACAGGCCGGTTTTGTGAATCAGGCCAATCTACCGCCTGCTTCCATCCGCTCTCCCACAGCCGATGGTCAGCAGAAGGATCTTCAGAGCGAGAGCGCCCGCCCCGCCCACGTTGCGCTTCGTGAGGGCAAAGGCCACAACGTGACGCTGTCCGACATGTTGTCCGCTGTTGTGCCGCATGACTTTCATGCCGAACTGCGCGGTGTGCATCCCAAACAGATCCTTTCATGGCAAGGCGGCAAACCCTGGGATGTGGTGCTGCACAGCGCGCTCGCCGCAACGCCAAGCGCACATCGCATTGAAACGGACATCGATTGGGCGCGCAAGCGCCTGGTATTGCGCGAGTCCACTCAAGCGGCAGAATCCGCCGGTGATACGCCGCGTGCCATGCACTGGACCGTGCGCGCGCAGGATTTGACCTTGCGCCGAACGCTGATGCGATGGGCGGCGCAAGCGGGCTGGCAGGTGTCCTGGGACATCCGGGTGGATTATCCGGTCCAGCTGGAAGGCGCGTTTTCGGGTTCTTTTACCGATGCGGTCGAACAGTTCGCAAACGCATTGCGGCACAGCGATTATCCGCTGCTGGTGTGTCTGTATGAAGCGAACCAGGTCGTGCGTGTGCTTCACTATGGAGATCGAAAACAATGCGATGCGTAATGCGCCGGTGGCTGCTACCCCTCTTTTCGTTGATTCTCTCGGCCTGTCAGACGATGCAGCAGGAGATGGACCGTCAAACGGATCAGCTGCTTGACCAAACAGCGCAGTCCAACCGTGCCATGCTGCAAAGCGCGCGTTCAGACACGCGCGTCGTGCAACGTGTCGGAGGCGCCTGGCTTGGCGCGCATGCGGTGCCGATTCAAAACGACGCCACTTTACCGGACATCTTTCATCGTACCGATTTTCGCTTTCAGTTCGGCAAGGGCAACATCATGACGATTGCCGAGAAGCTGACTCAGGTCACGCATATTCCGGTGCGCGTACAGCCGGATGTGCTGATGCCGATGACGGCGTTCATGGCGGCCAACGGTACACGCATAACGCCTGAGAACGCAGGCCGGACGCAGGCCCGCGCGATGCTGCCCGCGTTACCGAGTCCGGCGGCGGGCGGCGTGCTCGCGGCGGGTGTATCGGCCACGGTTGCCCCGGATGACAGCGTCGAATATGACATGAATTACCTGGGGACGCTGTCCGGTTATCTTGAACTGCTCTGTGCGCGGGCCGGTATTTCGTGGGATTACCACGACGGGATGATTACGCTGCGCAGACTGATGACCCAAACATTCACGCTCAAGGCCATTCCGGGCGCATCCGGCTTCGATGCGGCCCTGGGGCGCGATTCGCAAACGCAAAGCGGCGCCAAGACATCCACAGGCGGTTACGCATCCACGACCAAGGTGAAAATGGATTCGGCGTACAGCGTCTGGTCCGCGCTGGAAAAATCCATTCAGGCGATCAAGACGCCGATGGGCCGCTATTCGATCTCGGAAGCGACCGGGACGATTACCGTGACCGATACACGCGCTGCGGTTGAAGAGATCGCCCGTCTGATCGGACATGAAAACAGTGTATTGGCCCGTCAGGTGGCGATGCGCGTCGAAGTGCTGTCGGTCAAAATCACCGGCGCTCAGGCGTATGGAATCGATTGGGCGCTGGTGTTCCAGAAAGCCGCGCAGCTTGGCGGTTGGTCATTGAGTTTTTCATCGCCGGCTTCGCTCGCAGGTACGCATGCGGGCAGTATGGGGATTTCCATCCTCTCGCCCGAATCTGGGCAGGGTGGGCCGTGGGCCGGTTCGAAGGCCTTCTTCAAAGCGCTGAGCCACTACGGGCGCGTTCGAATGGTGACGACCGCGAATGCACTGACCCTGAATCGACAGCCTGTTCCGGTGGCGATTACCCAGCAAACCGGATATCTCGCTGAAATCACGCCCGCGCCGGCCGGGGCCAGCGGCGGCAGCGGTGGCACGCCCGGCTTAACGCCCGGCACCGTCACCACGGGCTTTATGCTGAATCTGTTACCCACCGTACTCGAGAGCAATCGTATCCTGCTGCAATTTTCAGTGGGGATTTCATCTCTGGATGCATTGGACAAGCAAACCTCCGGATCAGGCAAAAATCAGCAAAGCATTCAGACGCCGATGATTTCAAGTACCGATTTCCTGCAAAAGGCCGCGATGCGTCCGGGCCAGACGCTGGTGATCTTCGGCTATGAGCGCCAGTTCGGTCAGTATGATAAACGCGCGCTGGCGAAAGAAATGCCGATCGGCCTGGGCGGTTCGTTCAGCGGCCGGATGAATCGCGAGGCGGTGGTCATTCTGGTGACGCCGGTCGTGGCTGAAGGCGCGATTTAGGGGCCAACATATGTCTGCGCATGCGGTCTTAACGGGCACGGATGCCGTCCTCTTCGGCCTGGATTGGGTCCCCTTATCGGGCGAAATGTCCGAGAAAGACGAAGTGCGCCACGCAGTACGAGAACGCAACGCGGCCTGGCAAGTCCGGTATGCGGGAGATCAGGCGGTGCTCTATGGCTTTCTCGCACGGGAGAATCAGCCACAGCGACTTCGCAGACGGGACAGGATGATCTGCGCGTCCCTCTTGTTGGCCACGTTGCCCACTGTCGCATCCAATGCGATTTGGCTCGAGATCGATGGAGCACAGGCGCGGATGGCCGTGTTGAAAGACGGCCTGCCATTGCCATTCGGCGATTTTGCGGGCCTGCTGACCGAGGCCAGAGAACGGATTCAGCGCATCGAAGCCGACGCGGGCAGTGGTATGACCTTTGCCCTATACGGCAATGATGGGGCAACGGGCACGATTCCACTTTCGCTGGACGCGCTGTTGCGCGAGGCGGATGTGCCCGCGGCCACGCTGATGCGTGTTCGCAAAGGCGTGAATAAACCGCTGCTCCTTTTGGGGCTATGCATGGCCGCGCTGTTAGCGAAATATGCGGGAAGCAGCCTGTTCAATACCTCCAAGCCGCTGCCCCTGCCGAAAAAACAGGCAGATCCCGTGGCCGCTTACCTGAAAGCCTTGCCTTCCCTGCTGGCAAGCGCCGGCATGCCTGTCAGCGCGGCAGCGGCAGCGATGCACGGCGATTGGCATATTGAGACGTTACAAGGCGGCTGGCGATTATCGAAGCTGATCTGCACCCTTCCAGAATGCGTCTATGACTGGACCGTGGAGGGTGGCAATAACGAGGCGTTGCGCAGGGCGATGGGCGATGCTGACATCGATTTTGAGTTGGACGGCCGCACGGCGCGCGTGTACGTTCCCAATGCGCCCCTGGTGGCCTCAAGGCCGTTTACCCTGGAGCGCCTGCCGCATTGGTCTGATTTCAAGGAGAAAACGGGGTCGTTTCTGCAGGATCTGCAACTTCTGGGCGTGCGTTTTCATTTCAGCACGCCTCGACGATTGGGCAGTGAAGGCAGCGCCGCCGTCCAGATTCCATCTTCGGCACTGCCCGCGCGCTTCAAGGCGCCTAAAACGGGCGCTTTTACGATCATCGGGCCAGCGGCATTGTTTGAGGAGATCGTCTCCCGCTTGCCGGATTCGATGACGCTGACGTCGATGACATTGACCCTGGACGGCATCGATCCGAAATTCCAGTTGCAAGGCGCCTATTATGTTAAAGATTAAAAAATGTTCTAAAGGCATCAGTGAGTGTGTGATGAGAGGATATTGGGTGACGCTGTGTGCCCTCATCGCTGCGTACCCCTTGCCGGTCTTCTCTGCCACCATTGACCAACTGGTGGCCAGACAGCGCGCGGTGATGGAAAGGGAGCTGGATGCAAAACTCAGGAAAACCGATGCATCGGCGTTTTCTGTGCAGCCGCTGCCCGGCACTGCGGCGTCTCCGGCGAGAGGCGCGCGCACGAACGCGCAGGATTTGCGCCTGCACGCGATTTATGGCGTCGGCGAGCAGGTGACGGTCGATGTATCGGTCGGCAATGGCCCCTCTTTTCCGTTAACGAAGGGGCGTCGCATCGAAGGGTGGTCGCTCGCCTCAATTGCACCGGCATCGGTGACGTTCAAGCATGTGAACGGCCGCAAGAAAACCGTGTATCTGTCAACGCCCGCACAGGTCGATGCAGAGGCGTCCCAGGGAAACGCAATCCTCCCTTCTCCTTTGCCCAATGGGGTCAGCTGCTTTCCGATGATGCCCGGGCCTGTGGTACATGGGCCCAAGTAGGCAGCAGAAAGGATGAGAGGATATAAGAAGAATGATGGCCTGGCTTGAACGACTGCACGCTGCCCGCGCACACCCTACGGCTGCTGCACGGCCCGTCGCAACGGGGGTATCGACGCCAAAGCCTGGCGGTCAACGACATGCCCCCGCACAACCGTCAAGGAATGATCGGACGCCCGCTCAACAGCCTTCTTTGCCCGCCTGGGACACGGTGCATTCGATTGCGGATTTGCCGACGATCCGCACGATTTACACCGCAGAAAAGGCCGAATTCGCGCTATCTGCTGCGCTTCGCGCAGTACTGATCGCGATTGGCAGCGATTGCGGCGAAGCCTGGCTTTTGGTCGATGCGGCGTCCTTCGCTCGGCATGCCATCCATTTGGACAGTCTGCGCACCCGTTTGCATAATGCGCGCATTCCCGTGGTCAAAACAGTTTTTGCGAGTCGCGCGCTGATTGCGGAAATCTACAAGACAGAGCACCCGGACGCGAACGAAGCGGGAAAAATACCCGAAGAGGGGCAGTTGTTTGAGGCGTTGATCCGTTACGGCCTGGAACATCAAGCGACCGATATTCACTGCATTGTCAAAGGGCAACGCGCGGTCGTGAAATACCGCATCGACGCAGAGATGGAGCGCATGCGCGGCCCCACGGACGGCGTTTATACGCGCGAGCAGATCCGCGGCGCATTGGGGTATGCCTATAACACGCTGGTTGCAGAAAAAACGAACTCGCATGCGCAATTCACGCCGGATCAATTTCAATCGTGCATGATTCCCTACCGCCTGGATGACAAAGTGCTCAACTTGCGTTGGCAATCGTCGCGTGGATTCTGCCGCCAGGGCAGCGCCTTTACTGTCTTTATTCGTTATCTGTATGGCGAGCAGACGCTGCCGATAGAGAAATTTCAGGATTTGGGCTATTCGGACGATCAAGCAGAACTGTTTTCTCGCATCGGTGTCAATCGTAAAGGCCTGGTGTTGATCTGCGGCATTACCAACTCAGGGAAATCGACCACGCTCTCATTTTATGTGGAGACATTGCCGGGTCGAGAGCGGCTGAACATCATTACGGTGGAAGACCCGGCGGAACGCGAGATTGAAGCGGCCGCATTGCAGATTTCATTGCAGCGCACGCTGGCGCTGGATGCCGAAAGGACGCCGTTCTCCGAGATTCAGGGCGTGCTGGTGCGCAGTGATCCCGATGTGATCATGCAAGGCGAAATTCGCGACGTGGCCTCGGGCGTGTGCGCGCAAACGCTGCTGCAAACAGGGCACCAGGTGCTGGCCACCACGCATGCGATGGGCGTCATGGAAGCGTTTGCCCGCTTATCGAGCAGTGAAATCGGTTTCTCGATGCAAACGCTCACCGCGCGCAAGTTCTGGTCGCTGCTGGTATATCAGGCGTTGGTCCCCAAACTGTGCCCGGCATGCTGCGAACCCGCAGATCAAACCCTCCCGAATATCACGGCCTTTATCCGGCAGCGTTTTCACATCGATACTTCGGCGATGCGCACCCGGTGTATGGGCGGGTGCGGGGCGTGCGGAGGGCGCGGCGTTCGCGGCGTCACAGTGGTCGCGGAGATGATGCAACCGACGCGCTCATTTCTGATGCTGATGCGCGAGGGCCGGGATTTTGAAGCGGAGGCTGCCTGGCGAAGCGCGAGCGATAGCCGGTTCGATTCCCCCCATATGCGCGGCAAAACGGTGTTTGAGCACGCATTGTACAAAGCCGGGTGCGGCCTGATCGATCCGCGCACGGTGGAAACCTTTGAACTGTTTGATCAATTTGAAATCATTCGCGAGGTCGCATAACGATGAGGCTTGATTTCACACGTTGGCCGCTGGCCCATCTGCCGCCGATGCGCTGGCGTGAGCGATTATCGATCCAGTGGGCCATTCTGCGCATCCGCCGCACGCGCGAACAATTTTATGAAGACTTGAGCGAAGCGATCGCGGATAAAGAGAGCATCAATCAATTCATCCGTATTCGCCGCGCGCGCGCGATCCAACAGAAGGATCCGCTGTCCTGTTTATATCCCGTGATGCTAAACCGTCTGAGCCAAAGAGGCGGCTCGCTCGCGCGCATGCTGCACGGCATCGTGCCGGATACGGATTTGATGATCATCACGTCAATTGAAAACCAGGGTCATGTGGATCAGGGATTGAAGTTTCTTGCTGCANCCGTGACCAGTCAGCGCACGATGATCGACGCGATGCGATCAGCCCTCATTGCGCCAGCGTTGATTGCGATGATGTGTCTATTCTTTACCGTGATCTTGGCGGTGTTCGTCATTCCGGTATTTGCCGACATTGTGCCGCCCGCGCGCTGGGATACGCTGGGCCGATCGATGTATGGGGTGTCTTATATAGTGACGCATTTTGGTTTATTCATTCTCATGGGTCTATTAGGCGCAATCGGAGGGTTGATCTGGTCGATTCCGAACTGGTCGGGGCCGAAGCGGGCGAAGGTGGATCGTTATGTGCCTTACCGGGTGTTCCGTGATTACACCGGCGCGGTTTTCTTGGCGGCGCTGGCCTCATTATTGATGTCCGGAGAAACCCTGGTCAGATCGCTGGAAAAGCTCAAGGCGCGCAGTTCGCCTTGGTTGCGCTGGCACTGTTCGAAAATGATTGATCGGCTCTCCACCCGCGCACAAAACGATGGCGAAGCATTTAATACGGGCTTGTTCGGTCAGGAGCTGGCGAATCGCCTGGTCGATTACAGCCGCCGCAGCGGCAATTTCAGCGAGGTGGTCAAAAGGCTCGGCATTCAGGGTATCGAGGCGGCCAAAAAACGGGTCCAACGCTCGGCCAGAAGACTGAATCTGGCATTGATTTTTGTGCTGGGCGGCGTAATGGCCTATCTGCTGACCGCAACACTGTTGACCGCGCAAGGGTTGAGCGAGAAGCTGCGGCAGGAAATCATGCACTCCACATCCGCAAAGAAATAGGTAGCGCGATGGAATACAACCCGGCTTTTGCTGCTCAGCGCGCGATCTTGTCGGAAACGGATAAGCGCGCATTGCATGCACTCTCACAAGCCTATACGCTGAATCGGTTCCGTGCGGATGCGCGGAATTATGAAGAGATGCGGGTGGATTTCGTGTATACCTCAGCCAGGATCGAAGGCAATACGTATGACCGGATTGACACCGACAATCTACTTCGCATCGGCATCACCGCGGGCGGCAAGCGATATTCGGATGCCGTGATGCTGATCAACCTGCGCGATGGGTTTGTTTGGCGCGGTCGAGCGCGCCCCCGGCAGTCAGATAAGTGCGTCCGAAGGCGCGGGTGATTTGGGGCATCGCCGCACCGCCGGCTGCCGTGAGCGCATGCGCGATGCGGTCTGTATCGATGACCGTGACGCCGTGTTGAGCGAAGCGCTGCGCAACCACCGTTTTACCGCTGCCAATCCCGCCGGTGAGGCCAACTGAAAAGCGTTCAAAGCGCTCTGTCAAAGCGGCATCCATTGCCATTGCATCCACGGCGGCGTCCAAAAAAGCGCGAGCGCGCCCGCTGCGGCAAGGAACGGTCCAAATGGCAGCGGTTGATGTTTTTTAAGCCGGCCATATGCGTGCGCGGCCACGCCGCACAGCATACCGCCCGTTGAGGCGAGCAGCGCGATGGAAGGCAAGGCCATCCAGCCGAACCATGCGCCAAGCGCGGCGAGCAGCTTAAAATCACCCTGTCCCATGCCTTCTTTATTTCGCACAAGACGGAACAGCCAGGCAATCAGCCAGAGCGACAGATAGCCCGCCAGAGCGCCGATGACTGCGTCGGCAAGCGGCGCAAAGCGTGCTTCAAGATTGACAAGCAATCCGGACCACAACAATGGCATCGTCAACGCGTCGGGTAGCAGATGCGTCTGCAGATCGATCCAGGCGAGCGCCAGCAAGGCTGCAACCAACCCGTATGCCGCAAGCGCTTGTCCGCTTGCGCCGAAACGCCAGAACGCGCTCGCAGCGCTGATTGCGCTGAGGAGCTCAATCAATAAATATCGGATCGGGATCGGCGCGCAGCAAGCAGCGCAGCGACCGCGCAGCCGCAGATAGGAGATCAACGGGATATTTTCCAGCAGCCTCAGCGTATGGCCGCACGCGGGACAATGAGAGCGCGGTTGCCAAAGGTTGTACGCGCGGCCTTTATCCATATGAATAGATTGCGCCACACATGTGCTGGACAGATGCCCTGCTTCCGCGTTCCAGGCGCGTTCGAGCATGATCGGCAGCCGGTGAACGACAACAGTGAGAAAACTCCCGATCACCAGACCGAATAGCGTCGCGATGAAGTATGGAATCATGTTTTAACCGTCTAAATCACATTGCCTAACTGAATGCCGGTTTTTTCAAAGAGAATTACCGCTTAGCCGTTGCACTCCTACTGCGGGGATTCTTTAGAATCATATGTATATTATAGTTCGTGCATAAATTTTTTATGCCGAGACCAAAATGCATACAGACGAATACCCAAAAGCGCTCAAGCGTCGCCAGGAAGGCTTTACGCTGATTGAGATCATGATTGCGCTGGCGATTGTCGCGGTCGCGATTGCATTGGCCATCAAGCCGGTGCATCAGGCGCTGTCCAATGCGAAGGCGAACGATGAAATGGGTGAACTGCCGACCATCATTGCCAATATCCAAAAGGTATTCGCCAACCGCGCGAACTTTGGGGGCGCAACGCAAGAACTATTTGTGAATCAGCACGTATTCCCCACCGACCGGGTCGTGCCGCAAACGGCGGAGTTAGCGAACCGCTGGGGCGGCGCCATTACGACATCGGTGGTGACCATTGGTTCGAGCGCACCGAACAACGGGATCGCACTGACCTATGAAGGCGTTCCGAGTATGGAGTGCGCAGCGGTTATTCCCCAAATGGACGAAATTGTACGCATCATTTCCGTGAACGGAACGCAGGTCAAAGCGGACGGACAGCCCGCCGATCTGGATGCAGTCAGTACTGCATGCAATGCCAGCCATGCCAACGAGATCGTCTACCAGTTCAGTAAATAGCCGGTGGCGGGCGTATGCGTGAAGAATCCCAACTGGATGAGTGGCTGTTGCTCAAAGCGGCGCCGTATACCGATTGGCATGTCGATATCGACAAGCCTGAGACTTCTGTTGTATTTCTCAGCGAGAATGAAACTGGCGAAGCGCTGGTTCACGCGCAGCCGATGCGCGTGCCTGAGCCGCTGCGGCCGTTGCTGTTTCACCTGATCGAGCGCTTGCAGGCGCATGTGAGCGCGGGCGATCCGCATTCCTTTGCGATCGATCTGGGTTCGATGCGCTTTCGCGGTGAGCGGCTGCGGCCCGCGCGTTACGCCCTACGCAGAACCCAGCAGCGGGTCGAATCGCTGAAAGCACTCAGACTGGGCGCGGGGGCCGAACAATTGTTGCTGGATCCGGAGTTTTGTTCAGGCGGCCTGATTTTAATCAGCGGTGAGCATGGCGCTGGAAAATCCACGACCGCCCGCGCAACCGTAGTAGATCGCCTTAAAACCTACGGCGGCTATTGTTTAACCGTCGAATCACCCGTCGAAGTTGAATTTGAAGGATTTCACGGCGCTGGCTATATCGAACAGGTCGATGCAACTCAGATGGGCTACAAATACGAAGTGGAAACGGCGATGCGCAAATTTCCGGCTGCAATGCGCAGCCTGTTCTACTTCGGCGAAGTGCTGGAAGAGCGTTCCGCAGCAGAATTGGTGCGTCTGGCGCCGCGTGGCAATCTGGTCATTACGACCATTCATGGTAAATCGCCTGAAGATGCGATCCGGATGCTGATCGCCCTGGCGGAACGCGGCGGCGAGACCTATGCGCGTCAGCTTCTCGGCTCGAGCATGCGCGCGGTTGTGCATCAACGGCTGATGCGCGGCCAAGCGCTGGTGGACTGTTTCAAAGCGATTGAACCGATTCGGAATGTGATTGCGAATCCTAATGTGTCGTTATCGAATTTACATGCAACGATTGATCAAGCCAAACGGGAATTGGCCGCGCACATCCTGCGCGATACGGTGTCAACGGCGACTGCAGGTACGCCGGGCATGCGTCCGTAAAAGCGCCGCGCACCGCGCGTGTAGGCCGTGGCCTGGATCTTTATCCAGGCAGCGCGGCGCCGTCATGCTGATTGAGATTGCGATTGTCACGGCAATCGCGATGATGATGGCGGGTGCGCAGTTGTGGAAGCAGCGGCAACAGGTCCTGGCCGATGTCAGAAGTGCGCAAGGTACGGTGTTGCGCCGCATCGGCGAGGGCGTGAACCAGTACATTGTGAATCATTACAGTGCACTCATCGGCGATACGCCGATTCCAGGCGTTGCGGAGATTTACGCCCCCACGATCGCCGAGCTTCAGGCAACCGGCGATCTGGATCAGGGTTTTCAACCGGTGAGCCTTTTGAACGGGCTGCCCTATGTGGTGGCATTGTCGAGAACACCGGCAGGATGTACACCACCCGCATGCGATATCTCCGGGCTTGTATATATTCGGGGCGCCATCACAGACCCCTCGACGGGCGCACCGCAACCTTTAGGCGATGCGCTGGCGAGCCTGGGTGGCGATGGCGCTTATTCGGATACGCTGACACCCGATCGGCTCAGCGGTCCCAATGACGCCTGGGCAACGCGCAACCCGCTCGGAAATGTGGCGTCCGTACTCGCGATGCGCGTGGGCTACGGCACCAGCGGCTTCTCGCAATTTGTGCGCAGAGATGGTGCTTTGCCGATGGAAGGGGATCTCAACTTTCAAGGCACGGACGGCGCTAGACACAACATTACCCATGTGCAGGCTGTGAACGCCAATACAGTCACTACAGAGGGAGATATCCGTGTGGGCGATACGGTTTATGCGGGTCGCGTCATTTCATCCGGGCGCATCAGCGCACATGGGGGCCTCTATAGTGGGCACACCATTTACTCAACCGGCGATATCATGACAGACGGCTGGTTGCGTACACGCAGCGATGGCGGCTGGTATAACGAGAAATGGCGGGACGGATGGATGATGTCTGATTGGGACTGGGTGCGCACAGTGAATGGCGCCGGTATTTCGACCGCACGTGGCCCGATCCATGCGGGAGGCAATATCTCTACGGAAGGGTATCTGCAAATCAAAAGCCGCCGAGCAGCGCGCGGCACTTCTTGCGAATCGGATGGCTTGATCGGCCGCTCATACCCCAATGGTAAAAATTTACTCGTCTGCCAGGATGGCCAATGGCAATCCCCTGGTTTTACGTTCACCGGCTGGCAATCCGTCAATCGGATGGGAAGCTCAGCGCATTCAGGACTGCTTGTGGCCACTTCATGCTTTAACTGCTCTTTGGTGGGTTATACCTACGGTCCTCCCTTAGTGCAACGTTTTGCCATTTCGCAGCGCGATAAATATGGACAGGGCCGAGTTTCCGGCACGATGCCTGTCATGCGGGGAGAGTTTTGGCAAATTGACGGGGCTGAGCAAGTGTGGCTGATGAGTTTTGACGATTAATCAACACTGCGCAATACCATTAAGGCAGCCTTGATTTCGGGCCAGCCTGGCTGGGCGCCCTCAAAAAGAAATCCATCTGCAAAGAAAAATAATCATGACGAAAACAACGCCGATCATTCAATGGATGGGCGGCAAGCGCCGATTAGCCAAACACCTGCTGCCGTTATTTCCGCCGCATCACTGCTATGTCGAAGTCTTTTGCGGCGCCGCCGCGTTGTTCTTCATGCGGCCCGAACCCGCGCCCGTCGAAGTCATCAACGATCTGAATCGTGAACTGGTCAATCTGTACCGGGTCGTGCAGCATCATCTGGAAGAGTTTATCCGTCAGTTCAAATGGGCGATCTCCAGCCGTCAGGTGTTCGAATGGCAAAAAATGACCCGTCCCGAAACGCTGACCGAAATTCAGCGCGCGGCGCGGTTCTACTATGTGCACCGCCATTGTTTCGGCGCTCAGCTCAGAAATCCCAGTTTTGGAACATCCGCCTCCAGGTCTGCCATCAATCTGTTGCGCATTGAAGAAAGTTTATCCGAGGCGTATCTGCGTCTGAGCGGCGTGACGGTCGAGAACCTGGACTGGCAGGACTGTATTCAGCGCTACGACCGGCCCCACACCTTCTTCTATCTGGATCCGCCCTACTGGCAAATGGCAGGCTACGATATCCCCTTCGAATTCGAGCAGTATGAGCGTATGGCCGAAGTCATGCGCAACTGCCAGGGCAAGATGATGGTCTCGATCAATGACCATCCGGAGATGCGGCGGGTATTTGCGGGCTTTCCAGAGCGCACGCTTCAGACGACGTATACATTGAACGGCAGAAGCAGATCAGAAAAGCGCCGTGAGTGCGTTGTGATGAGCTGGGAGGCGAGCGTGTAAATCTTGTTCACTTGATTTATATGTATTATTATTAATATGCACATAATATAAGGAGCATGCAATGTCAAAATTGGACGCGATCCAGGAATACGCGAACAGCAGCACAGCCAGGCGGCCCGCAACCGGGAATTTTGCACTGCGCGTATCTGGTTATACGCAAGACGATCAAGGCCGCGACGCAGTCACCGGCGTGCGTTTGGACACGGGCGAAACCGTCACGGTCGTATTGCGGCCATACCAGGGGCCGCTCAAAGCGCCGCGCGCTGAAGTCAAGGATTTCGCCACGCTGGAGGGTGAAATTTCAAAGGTGATTCAAAGCGTGTCCAGCGACGAGATGCGCAAGCAGGTTTTGAAGGGCATGCGTGCCAAGACGGAGCCAGGCGGTGTGATTCTCGTCCAGCGTGCCTACACCGAGCGTGATACGGGCATTGTGAGTGCGGGCTGGCTCCAGTCCGCCGCCAAATATGCGGATCACTGTACCGTGGTGGGAAATGTCATGCTCCGGATGGATCCTGTCCGGTACCGGGAACAGGCTGGCGAATCACACGCCTACGCCAGTGCGACCGCATTGGCGACAGACAAATCGCAGCGCATCAAGTCCGCGGCGCAGCTTTCGGCGGCCTTGATGGAGGCATTTTCTGGTCGCAATGAGTCTTTGGGTGGTCCAACTGCGGGCCGGCCGATTGCGCTGATTCGCCTGTCCGACGGCAACACCCATCGAGCCATTGAAATGGCGTTGCCCGGCGGTAAAGACCCGGAAACGAACGAATACACGCTCTCCACGCCCTCAAGCGCGGCTGCAGCTTTTTTATCCTCGCCGAACGGCAAGCAGGCCGCACAACTCGCCGGCGATCCGGAGATAGGCGTTGAAGTGATTCCGGGCAGCCGGTTCAGCCTGGGTCCACACGCAAAACTCTCGCTGGAGAACAGTGCGGGCGGCCTGGAGCGCATCAATCGCGCGTATCGCTTCAAAAAGGATGTGCCAGACGAAACGGGCTTCACGCCTTCCTATATCGTGCTCCATGCGGTGCCGGGTGGTCATGTATTTTCCACTGCTGAACCCTTGTCGAATCAACCGCCGCTTTTCCATCCGCGCGAGATTGCGACGCCGCACTTCAGCGGCCGTCCGACCCTCGTGGCTGAACACAGGACGGAGCCGAATCCCGACACAGACGAAGCGGTATTGGAAAGTCCATCCGATGTGCCAATGCCTGTATCCACTCCGGCGGCGCGCACATCCAGCCCGCACCCATAAGCACACGGGTGAAACCGAAAGGCCGCCCTGCAGAGCAACGGGAAGGCGTGTTGCATCCCGCCGTCTCGTTGCTGGAGAGAACATTTCTCTACCAGTTCAGTTGGCCCAGACTCCTGCAGAGCCACCTGATACTGGGCGCAGCGCTCTTGATCTCGGTTGCGCTCAACCTCATTTTAGCGGGCCGTCATCCTAAACCGCAGTATTTTGCGATGGATGCACAAGGACGCATCGTGGCGCTGGTGCCTTTAGCGGAGCCGATGGTCTCCACCGATACGGTGCTTCAGTTCGCGCAAGGGTGCATCACTGCGTCGTTCTCGCTTGACTTTGATGACAACAATCTGCGCAAGCAGTTACAAAGCCTGCATCGCTGTTATACCGGCGAGGGTTATCGAGCACTGATGGCGGAGATGGACGCTTCTGGCCTGATTGCGAAGATCCGCACGCAGCGCCTGGTCGCGTCTGCAGTGGCGACCGGCGCGGGCGTGATTGCGCAGGTCGACCCCAAAAATCCACAGGGTTACAAATGGACCGTACAGCAGCCGATTTCGATCACTCTGGTCAATCAGACGGAACGACGCTCATACGAGTACGTGATCGAGTCGGACATCCAGCGCATTCCCACCGTCGATAACCCGCGCGGCATTGCAGTGGCCGCGCTTCGGATTCTCGGTGATGGCTCATGAGCAGCCGTCCGGTATGGCATCGGCTCGCGGCAACCGTAGGGTTCGCCATTCTGCCTGCCTACGCGCAGAGTGCGTCGAATGTCCAGCGCGCTGGAGGCCATGCGCCTGCGGATCTGAATGCGCCCCAGGCGCTTCCGCCCTTGAAAGCTCAGGAGCACGCGAATTACGATGTAGCCGTCGATGCGCTCTCGCCACTGACGGAAAGCCAGATCCGGGCGTTGCGCAGGCGGCTTGATCGCGCCAAGCGCGCAGCCGCGGCCAGCCCTCATATCCCTACCAAACCCGTGTATTCCGTGCAAACGGTTGACCTGTCCCCAGGCAGCCCGCCGCCGATTGTGCGCGTGAGTCATCTCGGCGCCGCGGTGACCTTTATTGATCGTACCGGCGCGCCGTGGGACATCATCGAGGTCAACAATATGGCGCCTCAGCGCTTCGAAGTCTTAAAACCCGTGCCCAGCGTTCCAACGATGACCATTACCGCGCAAGGTGATTATGTGGAAGGCGATGTGGCGGTGTTCCTGAAAGATTTACCCTATCCGGTTGTCATCAAAATGGTCGCCGGCCAGCGCGAGACGGACTACCGTCTCGATCTCCGGATTCCGAAAACCGGGCCGAACGCGCAGCCGGCAATCACCACGGAGACCGCGATTGGCCTGCCGAGCGCCACGCTGCAATCGCTGCTGGAGGGGATTGAACCGCCGCAGGCGAAACCGATCCGCATCCGGAATGCGCCGGCGAATATGAAAGCCTGGCTGATCGGCAATGCGCCTGCGTCCCGTATCGTGCTGCGCACTTCGCTATTTTTGAACAATCCCGCGTACTATGGATCGCTGACATCCGCGGATGGCACGCATGTGTACGAAATTCCTCAAACGCCGGTGGTCACAGTCAGTGAAAACGGCGCGCTGCGCAACCTCTTTCTGGACTGGGAATAACGATGTCCAAAATGCGCGCGGGGTTTTCACGTCAGATCAAGGTCATCGTCATCATGGCGCTGCTGGCCGTGACAGGCGCGATCCTGAGCGTATTCTGGCTGACCCGCCGCCATGCGGCGAATGCGCACGTCGAGGTGCCGGGCATCGACGCACAGGGCGGCGTATCGAGTCCAGAGACGCCGTACTATGCGCAAACGCTTCAATCGGTCAATCGCCAAAAACTCGCACAGGCGCAACGCACGCAGGGTTCTTTCGTCCCGGCGTTGTCCGAGCGCACAGGGTCCAAGCCTCCAGACCTGGAACTGAAACCACTGGAACAATCGCTTGAACAACGCGCTCAGCCTGTCGATGATGGCGCGCAGACGGACGCCCAGCTGCGCACCTTACCGCCGCTGCCTGCGCCTTCGCCGGGCGTAGACAAACAGGTCGAAGCGCTGGTCGCGGCTTGGGATCATCCGCCCCAATCCCAGAAAATACTGGGCATCCAAACGCTTGAATCAACCGCAGAGAGGGAGAATGCGCCACCCGCTGCGCATGGGCCAGCGGGCCGGTCGACAACATCTGCACTGGCCTCGACGGATCTCCAGCCCCTCATTCATGCAACCGATCAATATGGCGCGCATCTGGAAAATGCCATCGATACCGATGCGCCGTCCGAGGTATTTGCCGTCCTGGATCAAGGCCCGTGCAAAGGCGCGCAATTGATCGGCAGCAGCCAACTCACGCATGAAGCCTTGAGCGTGACGTTCACGGCCATGCACTGCAAGGATAAGACATATGCGATCCAGGCGATGGCATTGAACGATCAAACGCTGGGCCGCGCATTGCCTGCGGATGTTGACCACCGCTACGGCCAACGGATTGTGACGCCCGCCATTCTGGGCGCGCTCGGCGCAGCGGGCGCGGTGTACGGCAACGCAGGCAAAACCATCCTCCACTCGCCTTTGGGCGGATATACCGAGCAGACGGATGCGAATCCTTCCATCCGGCAAATTGGCGGCGCGGCTGCCGCCGCAGGACTTTCAGGTGTGCAGAATGCGCTCGCTCAACAAGCCGCCTCAATTCCTCCGATCCGTGCCCGCGTGCGCGCGGGTACAGCCATCCTCGTGAAATTCAAGGCCGATGTCATACCAGACAAATCGTAAAATGCGTATCTTAATGCGCATTCCGACTTAATATGATGTATGATGCGTATGATCATGCGCAAACCTCTCATCGATGACCCAATTACGAATGTGGAGCGCGTGGCGGTCGAGCTTCGCACGCTCCGCCGTGCGCGTAACATCACTCAACAAACCCTGGCGGACCGTGCACAGGTCGCGCGCCGTACACTCACCCATGCGGAGAGCGCTCAAAACGTGGGCATTCAGGAATGGTGCCGCATCGCGAATGCGCTGGGTTATGAACTGACTTTAAGACCCCAGAATACCGTCGTGTTCGAAGAACTCCCGGATGTGTTCAAGGAAGAGGAATGAATACATCGCCGTCTTTCGATATTGCACAATTCTTCAATCAAATCCGTCAACTTGAGATCCACACCCCTCAAGGTTTGAGCGGTCTACTGACTAAAGAAAGCCGCTACGTGTTCAATTATGGCCGCATTCGTGATAACGCGGCGGTTTCTCTGGTCATGCCGGTGCGTGAGGAGAGTTATGCGAGCGGTGATTTGATGGGCGTATTCGCGATGAATCGTCCTGAAGGCTATCTTCGCTATATCCTCGAAGAACGGTTAAAACGCCTGGGCGCGCCAAGCGATATGTTTCTGCTCTTTTTGGCAGGCAGTCACCAAATCGGACGTCTCACCTATACGTTGCCTGGAGAAGCGCTGCCTCAAAGTACGGGCGAACGGCTGGAAGAGTTGCTGTCATCGCCGTCTGGACCGCTCTTCGAACGCCTAGTCGATCAATATGCGCTGGGATCCGGCATCTCAGGTGTTCAACCCAAAACGCTTGTGCCGCTCGCTTTGAGCGATGCAAACTGTGAGCCGGCTGAACACACCGCAATGCCGCTTAAAACGGTGATCGTGAAAGCGGAGGGCTTGGATTATCCAGGACTTGCGCGTAACGAATTTTTTTGCCTGTCTGTTGCAAAGGAGGCAGGATTCGACGTGCCGGATTTCTGGCTGTCTGACGATGGACGATTGTTGATCATGGCGCGATTCGACCGGACACCAGAGGGCGCTGTGCTGGGTTTTGAAGATATGGCCGTCTTGACCGGACGCACAACGCGGCAGAAATATGAAGGCAGCTACGAAATGATTGCGCGCGCGGTCGACCTCTTCTCCGGCGAGGCGCGCACCGTACAACTGCGCAAACTGTTCGAACGCGTCGCGCTTTCATGCTGGATGCGAGATGGAGACGCGCATCTCAAAAATTTCGGCATGCTGTATGAACATCCGATGGCGCCCAGACGGCTCGCGCCCGTATACGACGTGGTCTGCACGGATGTCTATCCGGACTTGGATCGAGAGATGGCGTTAAAACTGAACAAGCGTAAAACCTATCCAACCCGCGCAGAACTGGTCCAATATGGGCAACGGTCGGGATATACCGAGGATGAGGCTTCTGCCGTTCTGAATCGCATTGAGAACGCCTATGCCACCGTGATGGTCCGATGCGAAAAAGATGCCCGATACCAGAACGATCCCTTGCTTTCCGGCATTCGTCAAGCGGTGGAACGCCCTGCATTGAAAGCGCATCAAGCCCTCAGGCTGGGTTGAACAGCGCGATTGCTGAGGGCGTGCAGCAGTTTTGCACTCCGCTGATGTCTTCGAATGGCGCACTTTTCGATGCATCTCCGCCATCGATGGGGGCGGGCCACTTTTCAACGCTGTTTCCAGCCGGAGGAATCGCACAGTCTGCCCGTGTGGAGAGTGGCTCTTCCTCCTACGCCTTTACAACGTATAATGCTTTACATATACTTCCCAAAAATGTCCATTTTGTGTTGATCTTAAGATGCGTGTCCGTGAATTGGTCATGGCCCTGGATCATTGGGATAAGGCGGGTATCTGGGCGTTTTCCTTACAAACGTTGAAACAGCTCTTCCCGGAAAACACTCAGGCACTGTTGAAAGCCTTGGCAAGGCATAGCCAAGCCAGGCTGATTGAACGCGTTGCACGGGGTCTGTATGTGAATCCCAGAGCGCGTTGCCTGCCGTCTGATGTGCTCAGCGCCCTGGTCTCCTTTTTGCGTCCGTGGGATTTTAATTACCTCAGTCTGGAATCGGCGCTCTCCGAGGCAGGCTGGATTTCGCAAATGCCTTCCCGCCTCACGCTGATGACCACGGGTCGCAGCCAGACGTTCAAAACCGCCTATGGAACCGTGGAATTCGTACACACGAGGCAAAAGTCACACCCGCTGCGCGACGAGCTGGTGTTTGATCCGCGGCGCAAACTTGCGATTGCCACCCCCAGTCGCGCTCTGCGTGATCTGAAGCGCGTCGGTCGCAATCTGGATCTTGTCATTCGGAAATAGGTCAATGCCCTTGCGTACTCGAACAGATCTTTTGATGCGCGCCAGTCAATACGCGGCTGAACGCCGAGTACCGACCGCGACCGTCGTTAAAGAAATTTTGCATTATGAAATTCTCTGCGCCTTAACGCACAGCGGTGCGGCGGCGCAGCTTGCTTTTCAGGGCGGAACCGCACTGCGTTTATGCTATCAGGGCGCGCGCTATTCTGCAGATCTTGACTTTGCGGGTGGTCAGCATTTCGAACCGGAGAGAATGCGCCCCTTTGCAGAAATACTGCAGCAGGAAATCGGCGAAGCGTATGGTTTGCAGGTCGACATTCAAGCGCCCAAGGCGAAAGAAGCGATTGAAGGCGTCCACGTTGCCCGCTGGCGCGCTAAAGTGTCTATTCCTCAAATAGACCCAAGCGTTCAGCAGCATCAGGTCATCCACATCGAAATCGCCAGCGTACCGGCGCATGATGTGGATTTGATGGCTGTGGCGGCTAATTATCCTCATTTACCGGAACCGCACCGTCAGATTATTGTTGCAGCCGAGACGCCCAAGGAAATTCTCGCGGACAAACTCGTGGCGCCGGGCGCGCGCTCATTTCTCAAAGCGCGGGATATTTGGGATATCAAGTTTTTGACGGATCGCAGCATTGCGCCCGATACCGCGCTTATTGCCCGTAAACTCAAGGACTACGGTTTACAGCAGGAGGACTTCAAAGAGAAACTGCAGACCCGACTGGCAGCGCTCGATGAGCCTGCTATAGCCCAAGCCTTTTACCAGGAAATGAGCCGATTCGTCGATGCCACGATAGCTGCTCAGCTTGAAAATCCAGCGCTGGTTAGGCCCTTTCTCCATCGAGCCAAGGCGGCTGGACTGACGGTGTTGAATGCGTATCTGGAATTCAAGAACGCGCAGCGATTACAACCGCACTTTTAAACTGAGTGCGTCTGCTTCATGTTCGCTATTTAAAGTATGCGCAATTTTAAAATCCGCTGATCATGGGGTTGGCCGGTTAAACATTCATCCGTCCGCCACCCAAATCCTGAACAAGACGTTCGATCAGCGCCTTCTCGCTCTCGTCCAAACGGGCTTGATCCACAAATCGCCAATTTCTTTCGTAGATCGCGAGCGCTTCACGTTCATCGACCATGCCGTCATCGCGCCGGTTCCATGTAATCAGTCGCAACTGCGGAAAGTCAGCGAGTCGTATCATATTTGTTTCTTGATCCATTTCAACTTGATGAATATCCACTTTTTATTTTAGAGCTGTTTAACGTCATGCAGCACACGCCCTTTCAATTTGATGACGATACTGGGCGATCAGCTCATCCGCTATTGAATCGAGAATATTTTCATCATCCCTGGCGCCTTGTTCAGCGCGCCGCATTTCAATGGCGGGTACTGCGGTGCCGCCTGGAAAGGCGCGCGCGAGGATTTTTCGGGCTGCCGCGGGCGGCAGACGTTGATACAGCCGCCGCCGCAAGCCGACATCCTGATTCGTGGTCGAGAAGGCCCACAGTTCAATTGCGCTCGGTGCGTTGTGCAGTACTTGAGTGATAAAGCCGACTTTGGTTTGATGCCAGACGAGAAACCGTCCGGCGCCGCGCACCTCGGTTTGCAATGCCTGCATCGCCGAGTCCGACAAACCGAACAGGGTTTGCGCCTGCGCGCGTGAACGCGCCGTGCCTGCATTCATGATGTAAATGGAGAACGCGGATTCGGTGATCGGTTCGCCATCAGTCTCAAAGTCGGCGATGAACTGAGAGGCGAGCGAGACGCGGATGCCGTGTTTTCGGCCTTCACGCCGGTCGAGCGCCAGCAGTCGCCGAAACGATGGCTTGCCACCGGTGCGGTGCAATTCATCGATGCACAGCGCTTTCATTTCGTCCTTGACGGCTTCCACGCGCGCTCGATGCGCCGCATGGTACAGTGGCGGCGCTAATGCGCCAATGTCCTCAGGCAGATAATATTGACGCGCCGCCATCTGGCGCGCAAAGAGATACATCATCTCCGCGCGCCTTTCGCCATCCGCACCTGCGCCGCGCGTGACTGCTTCCAGATCGATGCTGACGACACGCGCCTGGTCGTTCAATTCGAACTGCGTATGCTGCGCAATGATCGGGAAATCCCGCAATGCGGTGGTGATGACCATGCGCATTGCATCGAGCAGCGTCATACCGGTCTCGGTCATCGCCCGTGAATGTTCCGCGGGCTCGAACACTGAGCGGATCCGTTCCGCACCCAGCGCTTCGATACAGTCCGCGAGCACCGGCACCGCGAACCGTTGCGCGCGGCGCGCTTCACGGTGCCGATCCGCCTGCGTGAGCGCGTCAGTTACCTCCCACCAGGTCGTCGACTCATCCTGCACAAAGCCGATGTCGGCCAATGCCTGATCGACAATCGGATCCATCGTCGGTTCATAATGTTTTTCAGCGCCGCGCGTGGCGTATTTCTCATAGACTGCGTCGATCAGCATGCTGGCCAGTTCCGGCGCGTTTGGAAACGGCGCTTTTTTGCCGACAGGCGTAGCCAGCGCCGTCAACAACGAGATCAAGAACTCCCGGTCGAATGCAGTGGGCTTGCGACAGCCCGGCAACGTATCGAACGGGTTGATCGCAAAAGCGGTTTCATTGCGCAGCCGCACACAGATCGCTTCATGCTGCCGATCCGGTGGCAATGCGTTTTGCAATAGGTCGATCAATCCGCTCGAACTGGGGCCGATATCGATGATCGTAATGAGCGGCAGGCGCTTTAACCCGGGGGACAGAATCGCGCCCAGATTCAACGTATTCAGCCACACGGATTTGCCGGACCCCATAATGGCCCAGATCAGATCGACCCAAGCGGTTTGCAGGGATGAATTAGGCTGGAAAGGATACGCCTTGCCGTCGAGCGTACGCAACAGGATCGACCCGCACTCCTGCCAAGGAGACGCCGCGCGCTGAAGGGGCAGCATCCGGATAGAATCGCTTAAAGGCGCCGCCAGTTTGGGCGCAATCGAGCGATCACCAAATCCGGGGAGCGTGGAGACCAGCCCGGCGACCGGATCGCCCATATCGGTCGAGATCTGCGCAATCCCCCAGCCCTGCAGGGCTCGCACCAGCGTGGATAAACGTTCCTGACAGGTTTTTTGATCGGGTCCCCAGGTGGCCACCGCGATGCGCATGGACACGATGCACTCCCCCTCTTGCGCCAAGGTCTCGATCGCGTCGAACGACCGTTTGACGGCGCGGTTGGACTCGCTCATAAAACCGATGATGCTGGCGGCCAGACGCTTGAATTTGTGCGCCTCGATGCCGCCCGGCTCGATCGAAAACCGAATCCGCCAGGGAATCGCCGGGCCGATGCGATGAAACAGGCGCATGAAGTCGTGAACGTCCTGCGGGCCGAGTTCCATCGTGGCGGCGCCGTGATACTCGCCGTTGATACAGAGGTATTCACCCTCGACATCGATCCGTCCCGAACAGAGTTGCGACGAGAGCTTAGGGAGATAGAGATCGTCATGGGTAGGATGGCGCGGGTTGCGCGGCGTATAGGGATCGCCGGGCAAGACGGGGCGCCACTTATCGTCGGTTCGACAGCGGTCAAATGACTGACGGATCGCGCGCGCCGCGTCAGTTGTGGATAAGCGTGTGACATGCAGCTTTGCCGCGCGGAAATCTTTTTCCATCGCATCAATAAACGTCTGATGCGTGTGCAGAATCCCTTTGATGATCGCGGTGGCCGATTGCGCCGCGCGCATCGGTGCGATCTTGCAGGCTTTGATGCGCGCTTGATGCGCTTTCATCTCACGCTTGAATGCCTCCGGGCCGAGCGCGGAAAGATGGGTGTAGAGCAGCACATAACAGACTTCATGCGCACACAACGCGGCAATGCGTTCGCAGCGCGCATCCAGCATATCTTTGAGATCCAGCCCGATGCGCGCGCAGGTCTGATAGGCGGGCTCCATCAAGCGGCGCGCTGTATCGGCCATCCTCTGTGGGTCGCGTTCAAACGTGATCTCGATCGAATGCCCGGTGCGCTGGAAATACGCGGCCAACGCGCGCTGCAGATCGCCGGTGATGCGTTCAAATTCCGCATCACCCACCACATCCATTGATCCCGCCAATTCGAATACGGTCAGCATCGCGCACTGGCGCGTAATCAGAATCGTCGGGCGCGCGCCCTTGGGATCCAGCGCTGCCTGTTGCTTCGCCTGTGGATCGTCGGGATCCAGGCCAATCGCGGTCTCCAGTTGGCAATAAGCAGGCAAATCCGCACCCAGCCCGTGGCGGGCAATCCAGGTCAGCACCGCTTCGATATTGTCCAGAATGGGTTGAACGAGTTTCATGGGTTTCTGCGCAGGAGTTCAGCGCGCAACTGGGGGATGGCCTGCTGCGTATTCAGGATTTTGGCAATCCACGGATCCGTTTGGCTGATTGCGTGAAGGATGCGCACCACATGCATCACGCGCGCGCGGGCATCCAAACCAGCGATGTCATCCAGTGCGAACGCCGCGCCAGAACGAATGGCGGCCGCGCCGATGAGTTCAGTCAAACTGTCGAGACTGGATAGATTCATCCTGAATGAACCGATTGAAGATCGTCAGGCTGGATCAGGCGATTCAAATCCGGACAGACCAGGCCGTGTTCAATTGCGAAGCTCAGTACATGCAACAATTCAGCGCGCAATACGCGCACCCGCACCGCGCCGCTTGAATAGCCGGTGACTGCGAATCCTTGATCCAGTGCGTATTTGGCGAGCGCAAAACAGAAGGCGCGATCCGCCGCGCGCAGCCAGACGGCGCGTGAGCTCAGCGTTCTCTTTTTCGTGAGCCGGTTGTATTCATCGCTCGCCAACGCTGTCCAGTGATTCTCGGCCAGCAATCCCGCCGAATACGAGAGCGCCAGCAAGGGGTCTTCGCTGAGCACGGTGGGCAAGGCGTGCTTGAGTGGTTGATATTGTGTCGATTTGAACACAGATCGAATCTCGATCGGTGCACACTGCGCCAGCCAGATCAGTTCCGGATGCGAAACCCATTCGCGCAACACCATGCGGGAGGCGACTTTCTGACCAAAGGCTGCGAGCGCGCCATAAGCAGCGTCCGCACGGGTCATGTCGACGACGACTTCAGCCAACACGGGCGCCTCACTGTTCAGGCACATGGCTAGGCGTTCTTTTGCGTTCACGGGCAATTGCCGATTCGAAAGATAGCCCCAGCCGTCGTCCGGAATGGGACACGCCAGGATATTTTTTGCATGCAGCAGCCGATTCATGCGCAGCGTCAGAAAAATCGAGTTGGGAACGAAATCGGCGCGTGATACGGCTGAATCGGTTTGATAGGCGGACCGCAGCGCATGTTCGAGACGCGGATCATTGGGGAGTGTGTCGCGTGGAAAACGCGACTTGATGTTCTCGTGCAGAGCATCCGCATTGAACAGTTCACCGGGTTTCCATTCGTAGGCCATTGCGCCAAGCGTTAAAATACGCATCGCAATTTTGGCCAGTTGCTGCGCGGCAGATTTTGCAAAATGGCCGGCCATTGGAATGCCGAGATCGGCGGCCATTTGATACAGCGGCGTGCGGAAAAAAGAAGTCCCGCGCAGATTATGCACATGGCGGTGTCCCAGCATCTGGAACGCGCTGAATTCACTGTTGGTGACCCAGATCACGTGGTTGGCCAGATCCGCATGGCTGCGCATATACATCGCCTCTGCCCCGGCGATGGACGCCCATCCGGCTTTGCATTCCTTGGGATTGTCGTAGAGCATGACGCCGATTTCAGGGTGATGATCCGCAGGCGCGCTCATGGATGCGTTCCCACGTGTTCATTGGCAATGACGCATAGCTTTCTTCGATCCATCGGCCGATCATGCCCTTTATCCGCACCGGCTTGTAGAGCAGAAGCATATGCGCCAGACTGCTGCCGCGCTGCTCGAATGCGGTCTCATCCAGATGCAACAGCGCATTGGCGAAGTCGGATGGATGGGCGCTGCCCCATGCGGAGGCAATCCATTCAGCGCGGCTGGCCAAATGCTGCAACAGCGCGCGCGCTTCTCTTTTTTCCGCTTCACTGCCGATTTCCAGTGCGACGGCAATGGTGCGTTGAAGATGATTGAATTCAGCGTGTGGAAAGTCCTCGAAATAAATCAATACGCCGTGCCGCTGGCTGCCAACCTGGCCGATGTGCTGTGTCCCGTGGCAGAGTGGATCGGCAATTGCCAGATTTTCGTCTCGATTATCCGTATGATCGTCATTGCAATGATGCACTTCGGTGTGCTTTGAGCGGAATCCGCAAAAGACGCATCGATCATCGCCCTTGGCGAGCACCACCGGCCGCTTGGCCTTGTATTCGGCATCTGCGGACTCCATGCCCGCGTCGTCTTGCCGCCAAACCTTGCGTTTGACCGAAAACACGAGCGGCCGATACCGGCGCGAGAGAACGCGGGCGCTTGCTGTATTCATGGAGACAGGATGTACTTTGAGTTGGGCAATTTTCTGATGACATATGGCGACGCATCGGTCACAAATGAGGAGATGCCCCTTTTCGTCGTGAGGACCAATCAAAAATTCAAGCGCCGGTGCCTTTGATGGTCACTTTCCGCCTTGAATGTCGCCACAAAAGTTACAGCCCCATTGCGTCATCACTTTTTCTTCGATCTGCATTTCAATTCCTCAGTAGTCAATATCCGCGTTTCATCTCAATTACAATCCGCCCGGCAATTTGCCCATATGGCTGGCGCCTCCGCCAATGGATTCGGACGCGCTGCTCATGATGTAGCCGATCATGCCGAGCGCGGGGCCGCCCAGGCCGTATCCAAAAATTGAACCAGTGGTGACTTGTTGATCGCCTTTTGATTTTTTGATGCCGTTATTGACGCCAATCGCGGTCGAGACGATGCCGCCGCCATAGCATGCGTAGATCAAGGCATCGATCCAGTCGCCCATATCATTTTTAAGGCTTTTCATCATGGTGCCGATCGATGCATCGGCCGTATTGGGGAAGAGCAGAAAGAGCAGAAGCGCGGCCATCATAGAAAACGGTAACGCTACAGGCATCCGCTCCGCGCCATACCAGGCGCGCACAAAGACGGTGTACAGGATGATGGGGAATACCGTCATCACGACCAGATCACCCAGAGCGGACGGTGGATGCGTGATCGAGAGCCGCAGCAGAAAAAGAGCGCCCACCGTTGCGAGCACGATCCATTTCGCATGGGCAAGCGCCGCCAGATGCAAGCGCATCAGAATGTTGCGAGCGTTCAACATAGTGCTTCTCCCTTCAATCTAAAAAACGAGGCCCGCCGTTTCTTTAAAAGCGTCCAGCATCGTCGTGATGTTGATCATGGCCGCGCCGCCGAGGATGTGCACGAACCCTTTCCATGCGGTGTCCTCATAACCGCCGCCTTGCCCGCCGGATGCGCGGCGCAAGAGCGTGAAGCCCTTCAGGCCATACCACCAGCCGAACGTCGAGACGATCGTCAGCGCGGCATTTATCGCGGGCTTGAATGCACCGGCATGCGCTGCGCCGTCATAGCTCACCATGCCAAAATGAACGGCAGAGGCGCCGGACATCGACGCCCATAGATGGCCCATTGCCCCTGCGAAATGCAACATCAGTGCGCCGATGAAAAAGGACGCGAAGAGTTTGGCGCCCGAGATATCCGCCCCCGGCGCGGCCGTTTTTTTCATCGCCTGGGTCAGAGCATGCGCGCAGTACCCGATGCCGATCATGATCGCCACCACCTGCGCCAATGTCTGTGCTGCGAGAATATCCCGTGCGACGTTAACAACAAGTGTGGTCAGGTCCATCGCTTAAAACTGGATCGCGCCCGCCGTGGTCTGAATTTCATAACGCTCGGCGTCAATTTTGGTGACTGCAGCGCCGCTGATGCTGTCGCCTACTGACACGATGATTTGCCTTCCCGTTTCCTCATCTTCAACCCACCCCTGGCCGGGAATGATTTGTTTGATGTGAAAGCCCAGCATCACTTCGGAGGACTGGCGCGGTTTGACATGAGCGCGAGTGCGGCGCGCGCGTTTAGCCGCATGCGTTGCACGGGCGGCAGATCGGCGTGCATCCGCGAGCGCTTTTTTCAGTTGCGCGATTTCCCGTTCCTTGGCATCCAGCGCCGCTTGCATCGATGCCCTCATCTCTTCATTGACCAGCGGCGCGGGCGCTGCCGATGCTTGTGCCGTCTCGGTGTTCACAGAGACCGCTGCACGGTTGGCCGCCGTGCCATCTTGTGTCCCTTGTTGCGGCGTTTCCGTTGCCTCATGAGTGGGGTTGGATACGGGTTGCGCTTCCTGTGAGAGGGTGGATGTCATCATGCCGCCCTGGCTGCCAGACACCGCTGATCGGGCATTTGCCGGGTCAAAGCGCGCGGCCGGCATGCTTTCCGCCAGCGATGGATGCGCATGACGCGTGCCGGACCACTTTTTATACCCCACCCCGCCGACTACAAAAATGGCGATGGTCCCCGTGACCCAGAGCCACTTTGGCAGCCTGCGCTTTTGCTGGGCGGCGGCGTGCTGTGAGGTTTCATCTACCGCATCGCTGGTCGGTGACTCAGGCGGCCTTTCGTCTGTCAGACGGTCTGCGTGCGCAGTGCTGGCCGGCGTTTCATCGAGGTGGGAGGCGAAGTGATCGGAGGTCATTCAAATACATGAGTTTTATGTGTATACTTATTATTATACATATTCATAGTCTATGTCACGCGCTTGCTTTCCTGGCAAACCAGCGCGTTACTACGGGTGTTCTGTGCAAACGCAGCGTAAAAGGAGAAAAAATGAACATCCACCTTGAAAAAAAGCTTTTGGAAGTCATGCGGGAAATCGCCACAGAAGATGCCGACTTCATTCGAAACGCCGACCACGAGGCCCTGGTCTCCCTCGCTCAGGGAAACACCATGCTGTACAGCGTCTCTCTGATGAAAGAGGTGTTAGATACCTTCACAGCCGAACATAACCGCCTTGCGGAACATGTGTTGGCTGAGCGGGGTTACGATGGAGACGGTCATCCAGTGGACCACAAAAAATCCCTCGAAGCCTGCCAGGCAGCCCGCAGGATACGCCTTTGAGCATACAAGCCAAGGGCAAGTTTTCGCCTCAATCCTCGCTTGTTACTATTGGCCGGCCGCTACGGGAAACCGAACTAAAACCAATCCCAGTGACTGCGCCTCAACCCAGTAACCCCCCCGCCCACGCAGATGCGGCCTGGAAGCAGGTGCTGCGCCGCTACTTTCCTGAATTCATGTGCTTTTTCTTTCCTGAGCTGGCAAGCAGAATTGACTGGTCAGCCGGGATCGAATTCAAGGATAAGGAGCTGGAGGCACTTACCACAGAATCCATGACCGGCAAGCGGATCGCAGATATGCTGGTTCAAGTGCGATCCAAAGAGGGCAAGCCCCTGTATGTGCTTGTTCATACTGAAATCGTGCGACGCGCAAAGTCGCATACAGGGAATGAAGTTATAAGCTTCCAGGGGATTCTTGCCCCCTTTTGTCAACGGCGATTGAAAACTGACACACTTTTGCCGCGAACAGCGATTGAAAACGGATACACCGCCCTTATTTCAATCCGCTCCTAGCCTGGACAACACTCAAGCTGCTGCCGTTTCCTGCTTGACATGAATCATGCCTGCCTGACGCTGATGCTTGAGACGGTAACTTTCCCCTGAGATAGGCACGATATGCGCGTGATGTAGCAAGCGGTCGAGCAGGCAGCCGTGAGGGTGGCATCCTGAGCAAAGGTACCGTCCCACTGACCAAATGGCAGATTGCTCGTCACGATCAGGCTGCCTTTCTCATAACGGGCGGCAATCACCTGGAAGAACAGATTGGCCTGTTCTCGATTCATGGGTAAATAGCCAATCTCATCAATAATCAACAGCCGATAGGCATTGATAGCCCGGTGCATGACTGTTTTTAACTGATTTTGCGCGTGTGCAACAGAGAGCGTCAGAAGCAGATCAGCAGCGGTGGTAAAGCGTGTCTTCATCCCGGCTTGCGCGGCTCGATAGCCTAAGGCAATCGCCAGATGCGTCTTCCCCACCCCGGACGGACCAATGAAGAGGGCGTTCTCGTGGCGTTCAATAAAACCCAGACCCGCCAGCTCATCAATCTGGCTGCGTTTCACGCCCGCCGCGAAACTGTAGTCAAAGTCCTCCAATGTCTTGAGTGCCGGAAAGCCCGCCAGTCGGGTCAGCATGTTTTGCTTACGCACCTGGCGACCCTGGGCTTCCGCTTTCAATAACGCTTCCAGGAAATCGCTGTAGCTGCGTTCCTGTTTAGCCGCTTCCTGTGCTGCAGCCGCATACCCTTGAGCGATAAAGGGCAGGTTCAAGCGCTCGCACAAATGCCCCATCCTTTCGTGCTGGAGATTCATACGCTGACCTCCCAGCCTGGCTTGCACTGCTCGAACAAGCGTTCATAAATCGCCAGCGGATGCTGCACGGGCGTGAGCTGTTCAAGGCGCTGCCTCACCACTGCCGGGCGCGGCGTTGGCTGATCACGCTTGGCTAGATGCGGGCGCGCCGCGCAGAGATCGCCGCGCCAAGGGGCCGGAATCGGCTGCAAGCTCAGCCGCTCTTCGTTCAACCGCTCAGCAGGCTTCACCTGTGTCGTGCCATGAATGCGCGGGTTGGCGACTTCAGCCAGCCAACGGCGAACTTCAGCATTGGCCGTGATGACATCCAGCTTCAAGCCTGCCACCCTGAGCTGGGCCGCCAGGGGCACATAGAAAGAGCGGCGTAAATAGCCATTAAAGCGTTCGACCTTGCCTTTCGTCTTGGCTCGGTAAGGCTGGCACAGCCTGGGTACAAACCCATAGTGGTTCGCGAAGTCCAGGAAGGCAGGCTGGAAGCGGTGCTTTCCCGGACCGTAGGCATCCCGCTCTAACACCACCGTCTTCATGTTGTCGTACAGGATTTCTCGCGGGACGCCGCCAAAATACTCAAAAGCATGCTCATGGCAAGCCAGCAGGGTGTCCAATTTCTCATTGTTGACAAACTCGACAAAGCTGGTCCGCGACCAACTGAGTGTCGCTACAAAAGCCGAGAGCGGATGCTTGCCGCGTCGAAATACGATCCAGTCACATTGCATCTGCTGACCGGCGGGGGTCTCAAACCGGATCAATGGCGCTTCAGGACGAACGACACGCAAGCCCCGGATGAACTGACACACGCGCGACATTCCCCCTTCATAGCCCAGTAGTTTGATCTCTCGACACAGCACCGTCGCCGGCAACCAAGCCGGATGCGCCGCACGTAACCGCTCTTCGATATAACCCCTATAGGGATCGAGTTTGTGGCGGCGGCGTTTGCGGGGTGTGCGCTGCGTCGCCGTGATATCGCGCAAGTAGTGCCGCACCGTATTGCGCGATACCTGCAGTTGCCGGGAAATCTCCCGAATACTCATCCCTTGGCGGGCTAATACTTTGATTTCCACTTGTTCCTCTATGCTCAACATGACCCTAAAAAGGGCCAAAATTTACACGAGGTGGGTCAGTTTTAAGTTGCTGGCAGTGGGTCAGTTTAAGGGTTCTTCCTCACTTTGTGTGAAGGGTAAGCAGCCGGTTCAGCTAGAGTGAAGCACCCGAATACGCAGCAGTTCGAAGCTGGCCCGTCCATACATTTGCCGTTTGAGATATTTAAGCCGATTGACGTGCCCTTCGACCCTGCCATTACTGTAGGGGGTTTCGAGCGCCGCGCGCACGGCTTCATAATCCTGTTCGAGGCCGGAGGCGAAGCGGCGCAGTTCAAGCAATCCGCTGGCTTTGGCCTGTCGTATCCAAACAGTCAGTGGTATCGGGAGCTGTTTTCTGACCATAGAGATAAAATCTTGCGCCAGCCGTCGCGCCTTTCCTATCAGTGGATTCCGGCGACACAAGCGGTTAATGAGTAAGCGCTCAATTTTCTGCACCTCGCTTATTGCAGGTTGGAGGCGGAGTATGGGTGTCCACCCAAATTGAAGGTGGACACCGTGAGACAGGAAGAATCGTAAGCGTAAGCCCTCAATTTTCTGCACCCGTTGTGGGCGAAAGTGATCGCCCCGCGAGGCTGATGATCGATGGTGTGGAGAGAGATCGTAAGGAAACCCAACGCTGGTTGAGGTGTCGAACTATCCGGAAGGGGGCTTTTTTGTAACGGGCTGCCGTTGGGCGAAATGCCAGGGGAGCAGGTCATTCACCTCAGCGTCGTCCGGGCGTTTGGGGAGCTCGGTGAGCACTTCGTTGAGGTAGTCCCAAGGTTTGACCTGACAAGCACGGCAGGTGAGCATGAGGCTATAGATCACCGCGCTGGCGCGCGCGCCCGCGGCCGTATCGCTAAACAGCCAGTTTTTCCGGCCGGTGCAAAAAGGACGAATATCCCGCTCAATGAGGTTATTATCGATGGGGGCATGGCCATCTTCCGCATAGCGGCTCAGGTAAATCCACTGCTCGCGGGTGTAGCCAATGGCTTTGCCAAGCAAGCTTTTGGGTAAGACGTGCTGGGCCTGTTCGTCGAGCCAAGCCTTGAAAGCGGTGAGCACCGGCGCACTGTGCTGCTGTCGCCACCGGTACAAGAGCTCAGGGTGACCCTGCCTATCCCGCGCCAGGGCTTCGACTTTGTATAGCCGGCGAATGAACGTGAGCGCTTGCTCGGCGCGCCCGTCTTTTTGGGGAGAAGCCTTGAGCGCTTCGTCAAAGCGGCGTCTGGCATGGGCCCAGCAACCGAAGTGGGTCACGCCTTGAAGAGATCGCCACGCGAGGTAGCCGTCACTGATCAGTTTGCCCGTATACCCGTTCAGAAACGCCTGCGGATGATGTTGTGCGCGTGAGAGTTGATAGTCAAACAGGACAACCGGTTCAGCGCTGGGTTCGGCGCTCCGATAAGCCCACATGTAGCTTTTGCTCTGGGCGTGCCGACCGGCTTCGTGCAAGACCTGCAGGGTGGTTTCGTCGCCGTGGATTAGAGGCTGTGTGAGGAGCACGTGATGCATCGCGTCATACAAACGCTGCAGATGGCGTTGACTCGCGCCAATGAGCCAGTGTCCCATCGTGCCGCGCCCGATCTGAATGCCTGCGCGATGGAATACCTGTTCCATTCGATATAATGGCAAGCCATCGGCATATTTACTCGTCATCACCGTGGCAATCGTCGCCGCACTGGCCACGCTGCCAGGCAGCGGCTGCGCAGGCATCTCGGCACGCACCACGGGTGCGCGGATCTCATGACGTTCGCAGTGTCGGCAGCCGTATTTGAAGCGCACGTGTTGCCATACCCACACCTGGCGGGGCGGTATATGCAACTGCTCGCTGATGTCTTCGCCGATGCGGTGCATCATGCGCTGACAGTGCGGGCAGCATTTCTGTGCGTCGGGAAGATCGTATTCAATCCGCTGGCGCGGCAGTTCTGCGGGCAGCGCGCGCCGGCCCCGCGGGGGTTCGGGTGAGCGCGGCGCCTCTTGCGGCAGACCCGTGTCCAGCAGGGGAACCGTCCTCTCGTCTGTGCCCGGATCCGCTTTGGCTTCGTGCTCGGCTTCGTTGAACACGCGCTCGCGGGACTTCTCGCTCCGCGGCGCATAGCGCTTCAGTTGCGCAAGCCGGAATTGCTCTTCGAGATAACGCACCCGCTCGCTTAACTCGGCAATGCGCCGCGCCGCCACCGCCGCGCGCGCTTCGAGCGCTGCCCTGTCCGCTTCGAGCGCTTCTTTGTCCGCTTCAAGTGTGCGGATATAACGCTGAACCGGTGACGGTAAATCAGGAAAACAAGCGTAAGCATTCATACCGCTTACGATAACTCATCTGCGCCGCTTATCCAGCAGAGGAGACAGGTCGCACCGCGAACCGCTTGACCTGTTTAGCTCACACGCCGATAGGCGCGCCAGGGATGTCGTCGCATCGCTTCAATGTCGATTCCCTCCAGCAGCCAGTGCAGTTGCTCAATCGTCAGCACCAGGACAGCTTGCTGGCGCGGCCACATGAAGCGATCTGCTTCGAGCCGTTTCGTCAGCAACCAAAAACCATTGCGATCCCAAAGCAATAACTTCACGCGATCCCGCCGGCGATTGCTGAATGCGTAAACCGCGCGCGCAAATGGATCCCGTTGCAAACTTTGCTCAACCAGCGCAGCGAGCCCATTAATGCCTTTGCGAAAATCCACAGCCTCACGGTGCAAATACACTTGCAGATCAACGGCCAGATGAAACATCGCCGCGCCCCAACGTTTCAATCATCGCACAGACCAACTCCGCGTCCTGACCCAGGCACTCAAGGGTCAGTCTCACGCCATTGGGCAGATAGGCATTGAGCCGGGAGGGCTTCGCAGGATCAGGCCATTTGCGAGTGGACTGGCTCAGGGCAGGCATACAAGCAGGCCGCTCTCTTATTGCGGGAGCGCTTTTGTTCTGAATGACCGGTACAAACGCCGAGAGTTTCTCTGCCCCGTCCTTCATGACGCCCTTCTCTCTCGCTCGCCGGTCTCGCCTAATCCATTTATGCAACAGGTTTGCGTTCACTCCATGCGAAAGCGCTAGGCTAGCTATCGACACGCCCGGCTGCAAGCACGCTTCAACCAGCCGGCTCTTCGCTTGCGGATCAAATATCCGACTGCCATCTCGCTTCACTCTGATTATTGGCAGTCCATCACATACCGATTCATCCATGTCTTAGGGTGTCCACTGTCAATTGGGTGGACACCCATACTCCGCTTCTACCCTGCAATGCGCCAGGTGCAGAAAATTGAGCGCTTACGATGAACCCACTGCTCTACTCCCTTTTCATCGGGATCAACGAGATGGGCTACGTGCCCATCGATCCCAAAGCCAGACCCCCTGCTTTTTGAATGGCTGTCCAACCTCATGAAAAAGGGTCAGTCCTGATCACAACGCACCTGAATTTCGAAGAATGGGTACACGTCTTTGGGCACACCCAGATGACTCAAACCCTCATTGTTCGGTTCACCTACCCTTGCCTTGTGCTGGAAACAGCCAACAAAAGTGGGCGGTTGAAGAACTGAAAAAAGAACAAAACGGGCAGGACACAACTCAATAATAGGGTCTGTTGGACTCACGGGGGGAGGGGGCATTTTTCAACTGAACTTTACAGTGAACGATTTGACCAGCATCAGGTAGCCGGTTTGGTTAAGAGGATGAGGCCATTGGGTGCAGTAATGCCGAGTTCTTTGGCTTCGTACGAATTTCGTACGAAGTCATCTTTGCCTTCGATCAGTTTGTTTTGGTGAGCGCGGAAATTGCGACCAGCCGTATCTTCAGGACGACGATGCGCCTTATCCATCATCGCGAGTGTGATGACGGGCTGACCTTGATAGAAAAGGATGGGAAGTGCGACGTTGTACGGAAGATGCACAACCGGCGCGGATGCGCCTAAGATGGATGTGTCATGGCATGACGCCTGTAGTGCGGTTTTATTCCCCCCCTCTATCAAAAAGGGGGGCAAACCGAATGGGATTGATAGACCGGACTACAGGTACCGGCGAGCCTTGCGCCCCCTATCCGGCCCGCCATAGAAGCAATGCCAGACATTTGACACAAAAAAGCCGCTTCCGTTTGAAATAAATACGGCGTGGCTCTTCTGCGCCTGTAGTACACGGGCTTGCAAACCCGCCTGCTGATGGTTCAGCATTGAGCGCAATATAAGCCGCCTCATCAGAGGACGTTAAGGGCCGTATATAAAAAAAGCGGCTTCCCTTTGTTAATATCAGTAACGAATAGCCAAACTCGATACGATCTTCACGCGGGAGCCGCCAGAACCATGAAAAATGTACGTCAAGAATTGAGCGACAAAGGCGCGCAAGTACCGCCGTGTCGTAATCCAGCACCGCTGCCAATTGCGCCGCCATCGCCAGCCCCTCAAAATCCAGCGAAAGCATCAAAGGAAAATGACTATGAACTACCCAAGGACACACTATGAAGCCGTCTTGGACGTGCGATATGGCTGGCGTTTTAATGAACTGAATGAACGCTTTTATCAGCGCCTGGATGGGCTGTTGGGTTTTATATGCTATTTTGGTGGCAGCGCAACCTTGATAGGGGTACTTGCTCACCATCCAGTCTTTACGACTATAGCGAGTCTGTGCGTAGCTTCTGCCGGTGTGCTGAATCATTTGATTTCCGCATCCAGGAAAGCGTATGCACATGCCATTGCGAGGGCGAAATATGCTGCCCTTGACGCACGCGCGCCTCGCTTGAAATTGGAAGAATTGGACGCTGAACTGAAGCGCTTGCAAGGCAATAGCCCGAACGGAATCAGGGCGCTTTCCATGCCTGCCTTTAATACAAATCTCTTGAGTAATGGACGGCCTGATAAAATACAGTCCCTGACTTTCTGGCACAAATGGGTAAATTTGATGGCTTGATAGCTGTGCCAGGGTTGATGCAAAGGAGAATTGATTTATGGCGCTTCCCGCTTTCGACACGCTCAGAGTAGCCAACCGGCTTAAAGCTGTTGGCGTTCCATCCGCACAGGCTGAGGCGGAGGCAGAAGTTTTATCTGAAGTCTTTGAAGTCAACCTGAAAGAGTTGGCGACAAAAGAAGATTTGCGAGCAACCAAAGAAGATTTGCGCCGCGAAATTGGCGATTTGCGCAAGGACATGGACGCCAAGTTCGCGGGCGTAGATGCCAAGTTTGCGGGCGTGGATGCCAAGCTTGCGGCTATGGAAGAGCGCTCTGACGCCAAGCACGAATCGCTGCGCAAGGATATGGACGCCAAGCACGAATCGCTGCGCAAGGACATGGAGCTTATGGCTGCTCGCTTTGAAAAGCGGCTCCTGATTTTGGGCGTGACGTTAGGCTCCATCACCCTGTTCGGCCAAAATGCCCTCAGTACCTTGCTGCGGCTGTTCCAATGATGCATAAGATTTCTCCTGTGCTGCTCAGTCATTCGCAGCGCGCAGCCTTGAGAATTTGACTTTGAGAAATGTGCGTAGCGTGTCTGTGTGCTTGAATCGAGCGCCGCCTGCTTTTTCCAACTGTTCGACGTTCCAGTACCCTTCTATTTCACTCAAGGCATCCAGCAATTTGTAAACGGGTTCTTCGCCTCGCTTTCTTTTAATTGGGTAACGGGTTTGTAAAGTCTCTGGAAATAGCTCGCCCTGTGCGATTTCGTCTCGGTCTGGATGAAATTTGGAGGCCAATAATTTCCGAGCCATCTGTTTAAGATGTTCCATACAGGCGTACTGAACATGCGCATCCACAGAGGTATTGCCGTAGGCGTCGTAAACCTGATTGGCAATCCATGACGGTGGCAAGTCATTCATATCCTGTTCGCTCGCTTCCACAATGGCCGCCCTCATTTTTTGCTGGATGTCTTCGTGTAAACTCATCAGATAACCTCGCTGAATTGCTGATAAAAATCAGTGAGCACAGGCACAAGGCGGCGCATGTCCTTCTGCATTTCGGGCGTCATCGTCTGAAATAGATAACCAGGCGTTTTTGATGTGTAGCCTTCCCGTTCAAAGTCGAGTGTGTAGTCCCATATCCATCGGGCGGTTTCATCTACGCTTTCCGCTTCACGCACTTCTGGGCCTCTGTAGGCTTCCCGAATAAGCCTTGCTGTGGTCGGTTTTTTTGACGGATTACGGATTGCGACTTCAAAGTCTTTTTCTGGAATGGCGGCGAGCTTTTGGTAGCGGTTTGCCATCTGGCGCGATATACCGTTCGCTTCTAAAGCGGCAGCGTAGGGGAAGATGCATGTCCCATCGTTGGACGTGCATCCCTCGTGTTCAGAGATACATGTTTGATCGTGCAACATGCATCCTGATTCCGAATCACTTTCGCCGGATAAGACAGATGCAGTCCGTCTTTCGTCATGGTTATTGTTGTTACCACGCCCCAAGATGGCATGTGTCCGTTCTGCCCGTTCCTCCCTCGGCATTCTCGGCAATTCCCTTAACAACTCTCCCATCCTGCGCTGCGCTCGGTTTCTGATTTCCCGCGCTTTATCCTCGGCTTCGGTATTTCGGGCTTGTTGCGCATAGACTTCCAATGCACGGGCTTTATCCCGCAGTTCTTTAACCTCATCGACGCGGTGGCATTCGGCAATGGCTTTGCACATCGCTTCGTACCGGACGAGTGCGGGTGGTTGCGTTTTTGCTGGCATGGCGTTTTGGTTCCCGCTCATGCTTCGCTCCGCTGCGGAAGTTCTAGCAATCGATTTCATACGTTCGCCCGCGATATTCACGAGTTGCCGTCGATGCGCGCGTCGCCGGATATCTGTGCGTTGCCGGATACCCATGCCTCTCTCTCATGGCTCAAGTTCTCCTCTTTCTCGATGTAGCCGCCCAGGTCGCCTTTCTTCATGCCTCTAAAATCCCTCAGTGCCCGAATGCGGTAGAGCGTTCTGCCGTCGTACTCGATGCAGTCATCTTTCAGTAATTCGTATTTCTTGCTCATGTTTCGCTCCGTTTTGGTGGTGCGGGTAAGGGCATCCAGTGGGTGACTTCGCATTGCATCAAGGGGCCGGAGGGCGTGATCCAGCGCTCTTTAAGCAAAGAGGTACGCCGGATAAACTCGGATTTAAAGGGTTCAGGGTCTGGGTCATTCATATCGATGGCCATCACGATTTCACCTTCTGACGGCTTCTGCTGTTTGGCATCTATCCACTTGTTCATCTATGATTCCTTTATCGTTCATGCGCTTGGGTGAGCGCAGAGGGGCGGGAACATTACGTTCCCTAGAGCTTGAGATTTCTTTCTTGCCTCTGCGCTCGCCCAAACACACGCTGATGTTTGGGAAAAAAGCCCGTGTCGTGGGCCAGACGGTTCTATTCGCTTGCGTTGTCAGAACCTGGAGAAACTGATTTCGCAAGCGTGGCGGCTTCCCGATACAGGGGTTGAATTACGATGCCGCCACGTTGCCGGTTGTGCGAAAGACCGCACCTGCACGCGTAACATCGCTGAGCGCATGGCAAATGGCGTCGGTAATCCGTCTGGCCTCGCTCATGGCATTGGCGAGCGAGGCCAGACAGCGGCTTGCCCGCTCCAGATGGCAGGCAGATTCGCGGGTCGTTTCGGTGTGAGTCATGTTTTTTCCTCAGCGGTTCAATCAAAATGTCATCGGATTCATTCGGCAATCTTGGTGACGGAGCGAAACACTTTTCCCGCCTTCTGCACGTCGTCGATCAGGCGCAGAATGTCTTTCGCCAGTAAAGGCGGGTTATCGGTGGCTGTTTCCCGATAGGCGTAGGCTTGCGCTGAGATAGAACCGCCGATGTCCTCAATGCGACGAACGGCTTCAAAGACTTCACGAGGAAGTTCTCGCTTTGGATCTTGGGTTTCAGTCATTGCTCGTTTCTCCTTGTGTGTTGTTGCGCTTCCTCTTGAACGCCTTGGCAGAATTCAGCGTTCGCGTGCAGCACAGAATTAATTGCTTGGTTCAGATCGGCTGTGACCACAGCTTTATGCGCTGCGCCCATCTGTTCGTCGCAGTAGGCGGCCCGCAGTAACCGCAAGCCGTAAATCATTGCCGCAGCCTGGAAAGCGGAGGCGGCGCATTTGTTCACTTCATCCTCCATTCGTGCTCGGCGTCTTCTCTTTCCAGCGCTTCACGGGCTTCGGCGTCTATCTCGCCCGTGTGTGCCGGTCATATTCCTTCTGGGTGCGATAGTCAATGTCGGACTGGATGGCTCTCTGGACAAGAATGAACACCTTGTCTGAATCGCATTCATGCACGGCACGGACAAATGTGTCTTCGTCCGTTGCGCCCTCGGTCGCAAGGGCGCTGCAAATATCGTTAAAGTTCAGTGCATCCCAGAGCTCTTGCTCGATGTCAGCCAGCGTTTTAGCTTTTGTAAATTTTGCAAGCCGGTCAAAGCCCTGGCGCATCCGCATGAAGATGGATTCGAGGCAGGCAAAGTTTGTTTGGGTCATCTCCAAGCTTCGTGTGGCTTTGGCTATTGCCGAGTCATAGTCGAACATGTATGCTACTGATTGCACATTGATTCGCCGTATCGCCAAAAGTTGCGCGCGCGTATTTGAGAGCTTCGAGCAGGTCAGGTGCAGCAGCCATCAGGCGGGCGTTGGCCAAGGTGCTGCCCCTCTGTTCCGCGCTTAAGATATAGGCACTTCCAATAGCCTTCCCTCCGCTATCAATTTCTATCTCGCCCCGATACCACGGCCTAGGCGTGTGCTTGATCTCTTCTTGTTCAGTGCGGAGCGATGGTTGACTTGCGTTTGTGGTTTCGTTCACCTCTGGCTCCAAAGCAGTTGCATTTGAAGACAGGCCGCCTTCGGGCGGCTTTTTGCTGTGGAGTGTGGGAGGAGTGCTGTATGCGCAGCGTCGGCGCGGGCGAGCGGTAATCGGTGAAGTGTAGGGGGGGCATCGTTCATCCATCGGGTAGGTGGCAATGGATAAAGAGTAAATCATTGATTGACTATCGTAAATCAATGATTTATAAAAAGGCTGCCGACGCTATCACTATTTTTGAGGCTTGCCTAAGAAGAGTTTCCTGGATAGTTCAACGATCGTTTGCGCGAGCGCCTCAATTGCTTTAGGCATGTGTTCAGCATATGAACCAGTGATATCTACTTGGTGCGTGTCATCATTTTGCAGGTCAATCAGGATATGGCTGCGTTGCAACTGGCGCGACTCGGCGTCATGGTTGGGGTGCCCTTCTTGCTGGCAGTCGAACAGATTTACTAGGGAGGGGTTTAGGAGTTTCTTTGTGGCTTTGTAATGTACGAAATTGATAACGTTATCCATTGTGCGCAGGGCAAACGCCGAAGGATCGGCTTGAACTGATTCCTGCAAAAGCAGGCTGCGCGGGTTACTTTACCCAACTGTGTGCTGCTCGATAGATATAAGATCAATACCCTAAAGCAGGAGAGAGGAAGGAGGTAAGGATCATC
>NZ_CAFB01000034.1 GCF_000227585.1 Candidatus Glomeribacter gigasporarum BEG34
TCGAAGAATGGGTACACGTCTTTGGGCACACCCAGATGACTCAAACCCTCATTGTTCGGTTCACCTACCCTTGCCTTGTGCTGGAAACAGCCAACAAAAGTGGGCGGTTGAAGAACTGAAAAAAGAACAAAACGGGCAGGACACAACTCAATAATAGGGTCTGTTGGACTCACGGGGGGAGGGGGCATTTTTCGACTCCACCAAGGGGCATTTTTCAACTGAACTTTACATTCCGAATGACACGCGAAGGAATTGATTTTGAAGCGATGCTCACGCCCTGGCTTCGACTGTGTATAGGCGTTGCTGTGCTCTTTGTAGCAGCGACACCACTTGTTTACGCCATCGCAGCTTTGGTTCGGGCATCTCATCAGTAGATGATGAAAGAACTACCACCGCTTCGATTCTTAGCCGTATGGCTTTGGCTTGTGCTCCTTGCCGCAGCGCCTGTTTTGTTCGGCATTGCAAAAATTGTTGCGGCGACGCATGGATACAAATGATGAAGCTCTTTGTAAAGCATCCATCGATTCGCGTCGCGTATTACGCCGGTCTAGGCGTTCTTTATGGCTTTGCGCTGCCCGCGCTTATCCATGCGGTGCAGGGATTGTTTTCACATGGATAGCCACATGCTCAGCCCGTGGCTCCGTCTTTGCATGGGTTTTGCCGTGCGCTTTATAGCAGCAACGCCGCTTGTGTATGCCATTGCCGCTCTGATTCAAGCGGTGCACAAGTGATACAGGTTTCTCACCGCCTCAAGGCGGTTTTTTGTTTCTGCCGCTGCTGTGCGGATTTTTATTTTCGGAGTGCGCCATGCAAAAAAACAGGGGTCGTCGTCGAGGCCGTCAAAATCGCCCCCGCCGTGTCGGTGACGGCCATAACTTTTCTAGGCTGCCAGATCTCCGATTGGGTCAGCATCGTCACCTTGACCTACACGCTCACGCTGCTCGGTCATTTCATCTGGAAAAAGCTGGTGCGTCCGTGGTGGCGAAAACGCCGCCTGCAAACGGGAGTGTGAGATGCACTTCAAGAACAAATTGGCGCTCGCCCTCGGTGCGGCACTGCCACCGTCGCCGCGCTCGCCTCTTTCGTGTATCACTTTGGAGAAACGAAATTCGCCCGTTCCACGCTGTTGCGCCGCATCAATGCGGGCGAAGGCGCGCGCGCATGCAGCGAACTCTCCCGCTGGATTTACGGCAAAGACAACGCCAGCCACGGCAGAAAACGCATTCAGCCTGGCCTGGTCAAACGCCGCAAGATCGAGCGGCAGTTATGCGAGGCGCAGCCATAAACCTGTGTGAGCGGCAAAGACTAAAGCCGCTCTCTAAAAAAGCAAAGGCCCTGTACTGCTTGAACAGTCAATTGCTCGGCAATGGCCCAATCCGCTTCCACGAGCTTTTGCATGGGCGAGCCGCATACCAGGAATGAGTATGTTAGAGCATTGTCCACGATAGAAATCTTTGCGCACGAATCGCGCCGCGCATGGAAAACACAATCTCTGCCGCGACGGCTTGCCAAGCCAGCAACTGAGCAATGAGGGGAACCAGAGCACGCTGCTCATAGAATGTTTTATCCATCTTCCTAAGGCGTGTCGATTGCGTTTACCCAGTAAAACCATCTGCCCATGCTCCAGGCAAAGCCACAATGCTTAAACGTCCGGCCCCAGCTCGCCCCCATTTACCAAGCCTTGACTCACCTTGAGAGATATCACTCTTTGATTTGTAAGATGTTTCTCCGGGCCATACTGATCGCTTCAGAACATGTTTTTGACCGTCAACGCTCGGCCCTTAAGGCGCTGGATGAGCCAAACGGATAATAGACGGCGCGCATCTTCAGCCCTACCTTCTCCTCTTCTCAATATCAATATCAATACAGCAGAATCGGGAAGCGCCATGTCATCTGAAATCCTTGCAACGTTTGAGCATGAAGACTGAACCGTCCACCCTCTAGAGGAGGACGCCTCAGATCAAGACTGACTGTACGCGCCTATTACGCCGACGGAACGTTGGTCAATCCATTCATCTATTCCGTACAGCATAAAAAGCGGATACAGAGGATTGATGAAGGCCAAGAAGACCCTGTAAAAGAATTCGTGCATTCAGTGCGCTTTGATATTGAAAGTGAGGCGCAGCAGAAGCTTGAAAGGGCGGTCAAAGAAAAGTATCAGACTGCTCATAAAGTGAAGCGTTTTTATAAGCCCACTTCATGCAAAATCAGTATCCAGAAGGGAAGAGGTTTGCAGAAATATTAGGGGGGCCGTCTTATGATCGAAATGTCGATGTTGACTTACATACGAACGAAAATACTTTCGCCATTCCCAAACAACTCCCTTAAGTGCAGGCATTTACAAGCCCTAAAGAATGACTTTGGAGAAAATAAAAGCGCGCCTGACCTGTTGGCGGCGGTATCACGGCCAGCTATCCAGCATCATCTGATGTATTTGCCCCCGTCCCGTATGGGCTTGGAGCGCCAGGGCGGCGGCAAAATCCCGTACCGGGTCTAAGGCAATAAGCGACCATTCCGAAGATTTGATGTCACGATTGGATTCACTCAAACAGATGGGTTGCTTTTCTACATTGAACTCGACTTTGGTAAGCGGCCAGGAGAGGCCATACCCTAAAGCCTTTAAAACCGCCTCTTTCCGAACCCAAAGTTTAAAAAAGGTCGCTATTTTTTCTGGGCCCGGCAGGGTTTGAAGCGCATTAAATTCTCTAGCTGTAAAAAACCGCTTGGCGATGCTTTCCACATCACATTGAGAATTTTGATATTCGATATCCACGCCAATGGCCATATCCAGAGTGAAAGCATAAATAGCCCTGTCATGGGAATGGGAGAGGTTGAACTGTAGGCGTGGATACTCTTTCAAGATAGGTTTGCCGTAGCTTGTATAGCTGAATTGCAAGGCGTTGGGTGGCTGGCCCAATAATTGACCTGCTAAGCAGCGGAGAATACCGCGCGCGGCAATGAAGCGGTGACGATGGATGTTGAAATGGAAACGGTTTGCTTTGGCTTTCTCATCGTTGTCCAGTAAGTGCCAATGGTCATCCTTATGCAACGAAAAATTTTGTAGGTTAACGTGCCAGATGTACACTGCGTTTGCATTAAGACTCATGCAATTTGTGCGTACAGGCTCTAGATTTCAATGTCGGCAATGACCGGCGCATGATCGGAGGGCTGCGGCCAGCGACGCGGCATGTTGTCGATGATGCAGCGCACGCATGCCGCCGCGAGCGGAGCGGATAACAGGATATGGTCAATCCGCAGCCCCGCATTGCGGCGGAACGCGCCTGCGCGGTAATCCCACCAGGTGTAGGCTTTTTCCTCTTGCGCGAAGAGCCGGAAGGCATCCGTCAAACCCAGCGCGCACAAACGGGCAAAGGCCGCGCGCTCATCCGGTGAAAACAGATTCCGCGCTTCCCACAGGCACGGATCGCACACGTCTGTTGCCGCAGGTGCGATGTTGTAATCTCCCAGCAGCGCGAGTTTTGGATAACGCGCCATCTCTTCCGTGAGCCAATCATATAACGCATCGATCCACTTGAGTTTATATGCGAACTTTTCTGTGCCGGGCGCCTGGCCATTTGGAAAATACGCGCATATCGCGCGCACATCGGCTAGCGTGGCGGCAATTAAGCGTTGTTGCGGATCGTTGAAACCGGGGATATTGCGCACGATGTCCATTTCGTCAAGTGGGGTCGTTGTGCGCGCCAGAATGGCAACGCCATTATAGGTTTTCTGACCAAGAAAAATACTGCGGTAGCCGGCGGCTGCAAATACTGTATGTGGAAATTGTTCGTCCGGTAATTTGATTTCCTGCAGACACAACACATCGACCGGGTGCGCAGTCAGCCAGTCCATCACCTGCGGCAGGCGGACTTTCAGAGAATTAACGTTCCAGGTTGCAAGCTTCACCGTGATTCAGTGGCTTTTTCAGCGGCCTGCGTTCGCGTAGGGGTCTGTGGGCATTTCAACGAATGGCCCATTTTTTCTTTGAATGTTCTCATTCTTCGAGGCGAATCTACGAGCACTGCATAAATGTCTAAACAGGCGGATTTGAGATAATCCGGCTCATCGTTAATTCCAAACGCAATAATGCGTACATGAGAATTTTGAGTAAAGCATGCCACTGATTCTGGCGTCCACATCAGCGCGTTTGCTTCAGAATGCCCTTCACCCAAAGTAAATTTTTCAGTCACGCTTAATTGACGCTGGTACTCAAAACCCACCCATGTATTGGAAGGCGGCGGGGCAGGGCATTGATGCTCAAGCGCGATGCTGACCAGCCGTTGACGGGTCGTATCACGCGATTCAAAAAGGCGCGCTTTAGGATAGGCTGCGAACGCGCGTTGATAAGCCGCCTCAGTTGAATAAATCATCACGCGGTTCCACGCATTCTCTTCGTTAAGCGCCTGTGCAATAGCCTCTGTCTGCTTCTGCGCTGGCTGGCAATGCCTTCATATCAAGAATGATGGGTATCTTGTATGGAATGAGTTGTAATGCTTCCTTCAGCGTTGGAATCTGCACATTCTGATGACGATATGGATAGGCTTTATTTCCATCGGCATCGATCGATACAAAATTCCATCCAGCGTTTAATTGTTGCAATTCAGCCAGCGTTTTATCTGCAACCGCTCCGTTTGCCTCAGTCCATGCGGATAAATCCGCTGGCTGATAGAGAACCGGGATGCCACCTTTGCTCAGTTGCACAGTGACCCAAATTAAATCAGCGCCATTTTTTAACGCTTCATTGATGGCCAGCAGCGTATTTTCAGGATAATCTTTTGTGCCTGCCCGATGCGCAATCATCAATGGCAGCGCTTTACTCGCGTGATCGTTGGGCGTATGGGACTTTTTTATAGCAGCGCATGCACTGAGCGCGGTCATCAGAAGCATGAGCGTGCATTGTTTTAAATGCGGGAATGTGAGAAGGCGCTCAGCCATTGATGGATCAGTCAAATCGATAGATATAGGGCAACCACACCTGCAAATGTGGCGCTTCCGGGCGCTCATGACAATCGCAAACAGGCGCTTATCGAAACCGCGCAAGCGTATGATGCCACATTGGCTAAACAGGTGCATTGGCTGCAACCCAAGCCGAGGCCGCACAAGTTTTGGATAAGCGCTAGGACACATTCACCAATGCCCGCGTTCCGGTTTGAGGCAAATGATATTCACGGCGAAATTCAGCGCGGCCTGCTGGAGGCGGATAGCGCGCGCGCCGCGCGCAGCCAGTTGCGCGCGCAGAATTTAATCCCTCTTGTCATTGAACCGGCGGCGCATCGCGCGGCGCGCGGCGCAGCGTTGACATTGCAGCGGCGCTTGTCGCCGCGCGAACAGGCGCTCTTCATTCGCCAAATGGCGAGCCTGTTGACCGCTGGTTTACCGGTGGATGAAGCGCTCGGCATTTTGTGCGAACAGGCTGAGCGCGTGTATGTGCGCGAGCTGATTGCCGCGCTGCGCGCCGAAGTGTTGAGCGGCCAGTCGCTCGCCGGCGCGTTTAAGGCGCATCCGCGCGATTTTCCCGATATCTATCGTGCGCTTGTCGCCGCCGGGGAGCAAACGGGCAAGCTCGGTCTGGTGCTGGCGCGGCTCGCGGACTATATCGAGGCGCGCAACGCGCTGCGGCAAAAAATCCAGCTCGCGTTTACCTACCCCATCATTGTGACGGTGGTTGCATTGTGCATCGTGAGCTTCTTGCTGAGTTATGTCGTACCGCAAGTTGTCAATGTATTTGTGAATACCAAGCAATCGCTGCCGTGGCTGACGGTGGCGATGCTCGCGCTCTCCGGATTCGTCAGAAAGGGCTGGTGGGTGATATTGATCATGGTTGCGATGCTCGCCTGGCTCCTCCGTCGCCTGCTGCGCCGCCCCGCGCCCCGTCTTGCCTTTGACCGCTGGCTGCTCGGCGCGCCGCTTGCGGGCAAACTCGTGCGCGGCTATAACACCGTACGTTTTGCGAGCACGCTCGCGATTCTGAGCGCGGCCGGCGTGCCGATTCTGCGCGCATTGCAGGCGGCGAGCGAAACGCTCTCCAATACTGCGATGCGCCGCAACATCGACGACGCCATCGTGCGCGTGCGTGAAGGCGCTGCTCTGTCGCGCGCGCTGGCCGGCGCGCAGACCTTTGCCCCCGCGCTGGTTCATTTGATCCGCGCGGGCGAGGCCACCGGCAATGTCACCACGATGCTGGAGCGCGCTGCCGCGGGCGAAGCCGCCGAACTGGAGCGGCGCACGCTTTCTTTGACCAGTCTGCTTGAACCCTTGCTCATTCTCGCGATGGGCGGCGTGGTATTAATGATTGTGCTGGCGGTGATGATGCCGATTATTGAGTTGAATCAATTGGTCGGCTGAGTGGATATCGTATCGAAATTCCCCAGGCGCTTATAGCCAAGCGATTTTAGTTTGAGACAAGGAAGCAGCCGCGAAGACAGTATGAGTAATACGGCGAGCGGCGATGACGCCGTATCAAACTAAAATCGCTTGGCTATCTTTGGAATCGCGTTGAAGAATCTGATGCACCGCCCCGACAACGCGCCCAACGTCTTCTTCGCTCATCGCTGGAAACAGCGGCAATGTGACAATCGATGCCCCAATGCGCTCGGCGTGCGGGAACATGCCGGGTTCAAAGCCGCGCGCGCGGTACAGTTTAAACAGATGCACCGGCGGAAAATGAACGCCGCTGCCGATTCCGCGCGCATGCAGTTTGGCCATAAAATCAGCGCGGCGCATCCTCAGCCGCTGCAGCGGCAAAATAATCTGGAACATATGCCAGTTCGTCTGCTCGAAATCTCGCGGCGGCAGCTCGACGCCTATTTTTATCGCCGCGCCGCCTTCCAGACGCTCGAAGCAGTCGAAATAATGGCGCACAAGCCGCTGCCGCCGCGCGGTAAAACGCGCCAGATGCGGCAACTGCCCCAATCCGACGCGCGCCGCCACATCGCTCAAATTGAATTTACCGCCCAGCACATCCACGTCCATGCCGTCAAAACCATGACGGGTGACGCCTTGCAGGCGGTATTTCTGCGCGAGCAGCGCCTCGGCCTCATCGTTGAGCACGAGCGCGCCGCCTTCGATTGAGGTCAGGTTTTTGTTCGGGTGGAAGCTGAACGATACAAGGTCTCCGAACGCGCCAATCCGCTGCCTCCGCCAGCGCGCGCCCAGCGCCTGCGCAGCATCTTCAATCACACGCAGATGGTGCGCGCGCGCAATCGCATACAAACGATCCATATCCACAGGCAGCCCTGCCAGGTGGACAGGCATCAATGCTTTAGTGCGCGGCGTGAGCCGGGCTTCCACCTGGTCTAAATCAAGATTGCGCGTGACTGGATCGATATCGGCGAATACGGGCGTTGCGCCAACGGTGAGAATGGTATTGCTGGTCGCTACCCATGAGAGCGGCGTTGTAATGACCTCGTCGCCCGGTTGGACGCCCGCAATGCGCAACGCGACCTCAAGCGCCGCGGCACCGGAACTGAACGTTCGCACCAAACGCCCGCCTGCGTATTCGGACAGCGCCGCTTCAAAAGCGCGATTCTGCTCGCCGGTCGTAATCCAGCCGCTGCGCAATACTTCTGCAACGCCCGCAATGGTCGCTTCGTCGATGTCAGGGCGGGTCAGGGGAAGGAAGGGCGCGTTCATCCGCCGCTCCGGGCCAGGACATAGACGCCAAGCAGAATGATCAATATCCCCGCCGAACGTTGCAGCGTCAACGCTTCGCCAAAGAAAAGCGCAGCGAGCAGAGCATTCACGACATAGCCGAGCGAGAGCATCGGATAGGCAATGGACACATCGACGCGCGATAAGCCCATGATCCAGACCATCAGGCTGGCGGCATAACAGACCAGACCCGCGATCACCGGGATTTGCGCAATGAGTTTTAATCCAACCGGTACAATATTCGCGCGCGTAAAAGCGAATGCCCCGACCGCGTTCACGCCTGCTTTAAGCAGCAGTTGCGCGCTTGCGTTGAGTAGAACGCCTATTAGAATGCAGGCAAAAGAAACGGGAGTGATCGCTTGTGGCATAAAAGGAAAAATGTACACTGGATGAAGCGCTGGACAAGAGGGCATGGGTGCGGCCTACTCTTGATCGTCATGCTGCTTACTGCCTGCACAACCACGCATGCTGGAAAAAAATACCGCTACCCTGCTTCCGCGCATCGCCGCCAAGCTTATCATCGCATTGCCTCATCGCGCATTCCCAATATTGCGCGTTTTTCTCAGAAGGGCCGCGCATCCTGGTACGGCCGCCGCTTTCACGGCCGCCGCACGGCCAGCGGAGAACGGTTCAATATGCATGCATTGACCGCTGCGCACCGGACGCTGCCGCTGCTCAGTTATGTGCGCGTCACCAATCTGGCCAATGGCAAATCGGTTGTGGTGAAGATCAATGACCGGGGCCCTTTCTCGCGCCGCCGAGTCATCGATCTTTCTTATGCGGCGGCAAAATCGATCGGTTTGCGCCGGCGCGGCGTTGGCAGGGTCAAAATTCAGGGGATTGCGCGGCCATAATGGGTGATTTTCTAAATCGATGACTTTGATGGCAACGCCTCCGCCTGATATTCTGCTTGAACTGGCCGATGTGGATTTCGGCTACGGGGAACAGCGCGTGCTGTCGAACCTGAATATGCAATTCAGGCGTCATCAGGTCGTTGCGGTCATGGGTGGCTCCGGCTGCGGCAAAACCACGGTATTACGGCTGATCGGCGGCCTGGTGCGCGCGCAGCGCGGCCAGGTCCGGTTTGAAGGAGTGGATATCGGTGCGCTCGCAATCTCCGGGCTGTACGCCGTACGCCGGAAAATGGGGATGCTGTTCCAGTTGGGCGCGCTATTTACCGATCTTTCCATTTTTGACAATGTGGCCTTTGCATTGCGCGAACACACCGATTTACCCGAAGCGCTGATTCATGACCTGGCGTTGATGAAACTCAATGCGGTTGGCCTGCGCGGCGCGCGCTATTTAATGCCCTCTGAAATTTCCGGGGGTATGGCGCGGCGGGTCGCGTTCGCGCGCGCCATCGCGCTTGATCCTGAACTGATTCTGTTCGACGAACCCTTTGCTGGATTAGACCCGATCTCGCTGGGCATCATCGCCAATTTAATCCGTAGTCTGAACGACGCGCTGGGGACCACATCGATTCTGGTCAGCCATGATGTGCGGGAATCGTTTGCAATCGCCGATTATGTGTATTTTCTCGCCAACGGCGGCGTCCACGCCGAAGGCGCGCCAGACAAGCTCCGCGCTTCAACCGATGCCACTGTGCGCCAGTTTCTCGACGCTGCGCCCGATGGCCCCTTTGCTTTTCATTACCCAGCCGCGCCGCTCGAAGCCGATTTTGGTCTAGCTTGCGCGGCGCGCGGGCAAGGATGATGCCGATCTTATTCAATTTCTTCAGCACTGCAGGGCGCGCCGTTTTGAGCAGCCTGGGCCGCGCCGGTTACGGCGCGCGCTTTTTCCTGCGGCTTGTGCTGGAAATTTCCCGCGTTTTCAAACGTCCAAGGCGGCTGATCCGGCAGATTCACTTTATTGGGAATGAGTCGCTGTTGATTATTGCGGTGTCCGGCCTGTTCGTCGGTTTCGTACTCGGCTTGCAAGGCTATTACACTTTGAATCGTTATGGCGCTCAGGAAGCGCTCGGATTGCTGGTTGCCTTATCGCTCACGCGCGAACTTGGCCCGGTGGTCACGGCGCTGCTGTTCGCGGGCCGCGCTGGCACTTCATTGACAGCCGAGATTGGCCTGATGAAAGCCGGCGAGCAATTGATGGCGATGGAAATGATGGCGATTCAGCCCGTTTCTGCGATCATTGCGCCGCGTTTCTGGGCGGGCGTGATTGCGATGCCATTGCTGGCCGCAATCTTCAGCGCGGTCGGCGTGATCGGCGGTTATCTGGTGGGCGTACGGTTGATTGGCGTGGACGCGGGCGCGTTCTGGTCGCAGATGCAAGGCGGCGTCGATGTGTGGCGCGATATTGGCAACGGCGTCGTTAAAAGTATGGCGTTTGGCTTTACCGTCGCCTTTATCGCCTTGTTTCAGGGATATGAAGCAAAGCCGACCCCGGAAGGCGTTGCGCGCGCAACCACGCGCACCGTTGTATTTTCATCGCTAGCGGTATTGGGACTCGATTTCGTATTGACTGCGCTCATGTTTGGACAATGAAATGAGAAAAACGACACTGGACTACTGGGTTGGCGTCTTTGTTGTGCTGGGCGCTATCGCGCTGCTTTTTCTTGCGTTAAAAGTGGGCAATATGAACGCTTTTTCGTTCTCGCGCACTTATCCGCTCGAACTCACATTCAACAATATCGGCAGCCTTAAACCCCGCGCGCCGGTCAAAAGCGCGGGGGTGAGCGTCGGGCGCATCGCGCGCATTCAGCTCGACAACACCAGTTATCAGGCCAGGGTGAGGCTCGATATTGATCAACGTTATCAGTTTCCGCGCGACAGTTCAGCAAAAATTCTGACCGCTGGCCTGCTCGGCGAGCAATATATCGGCATTACGCCCGGCAGCGATGAGCAGATGCTGCCGCCAGGCGGGACCATGACGATGACGCAGTCCGCAATTGTGCTGGAAAATCTGGTGAGCCAGTTTCTATATAGCAAAGCAGCCGGCGCGGGCGGTGCAAAATCTGCAACAGACACATCTGCCTCAGATAAGAATCGTCCGTGACAGAGATGGAGACCCATTTTTCTAAAAAGCGTTTGTTTACCCTGCTCGTTTTGACTGCAGGACTGGCTGCCTGCGCAAATGTGCGCGCGCCGGTCCGTTCGGACCCGTGGGAAGGCATGAACCGCGCTATGTTTGAGTTCAATGATACGGTGGATCGGGCCGCGCTTCAACCGGTTGCGCGCGTCTATCACCGGACCCTGCCGCAAGGCGTGCGCACCCGCGTGTCGAACTTTTTTTCAAATCTGGGCGATGTTCCGGTGATGGCGAATTATCTGTTGCAAGGTCAATGGGCATTCAGCGCCGAAAGCCTGATGCGCATTGCGATCAATACTTTATTCGGAGTGGGCGGCCTGTTCGACGTTGCGCAGGAGGTCGGTCTGCCCAAACGTCGCACCGATTTTGGTCTCACCTTTGGACGGTACGGTATTCCAGCCGGGCCCTATCTCGTGTTGCCGCTGCTTGGCCCTAGCACCGTGCGTGATACGGCAGGCACTTTTTTTGACTACTCAGCCAACCCGGTCTCCTATGTCAATCCGGCGCTATTGAGCTATGGCTTATATGGCGTGCGAATGATCAGCGCGCGCGCTGCGCTGTTACAGGCCGGCAATTTGCTCAGTGAAGCAGCGCTCGATAAATACTCATTTGTACGCAATGCCTACTTGCAACGCCGCGCTTATTTCAGCGGCGCGCACAACCGCAACGGGCCGCCTCGTGATGAGGATGAAGGCGCGTCTTCGTCTGGCTCTGTGGCCGCGCCGCCGGCTGAACAGCACATTCCATCGCAGCAGATGATACCACCGCATATAATGCCGCAGATTCATTTAGGATGGTAAGCGCCTGCTCACGGTCTATGCCCTTTATCCGGAACGCCCTATGAACAAACAATTTCTACCGTTTATGATGCGCGCCGCGCTCGCCGCGTTCTTCGCGTGCGCAGGCGTAGCGCATGCGCAAAAGGCGCAGCCATCAGGCAATGATGCAGACGCAGCGCGCGAGCTCATCATCGCCGTGACGACAGAGGTGATGAATATTGTCAAGAATGATCCTTCCATCACAAAGGATATGGGCAGACTGACTCGACTCGTCGATCAAAAGATTCTCCCGCATACCGATATGCAGCGCGCTACGCGCGTGGCGATGGGCCGCCACTGGAAAAATGCAACGCCGCCGCAGCGGCAGCAGTTGATGACGCAATTCAAGGATTTATTGTTCTATACCTACGCGGGCGCTTTGTCGAAAATCTCCACGGCGCAACTCAAAAATCAGCCGCCGATGAATTATCTGCCTCTGCGCGCCCAGAATTCCGGTCATGAGGTCGTGGTTGAAACAGTGCTGATGAATGAAGGCAACCCTGTCAATATCGACTACCGTCTTGAAAAGACATCAGAGGGCTGGAAAGTATACGATGTCAATTTTGGCGGCATGTGGTGGACTCAAAACTATCAGGAACAATTTGACAATAAGATCGCCGAAGCAGGCATCGATGGCCTGCTGGAATTCCTCAGCAAACGCAACCAGCAGCTTAAGGCAGGCCAGCGTGCATGATAATGCTTACAACCGGCCCGGCGTTAACACAATCGAATGCCCGCGCAGCGCTTAAGATGGGTTTGGTGCACATCGCAACAGGCGCGGATCGGGTCGATTGCGCGCCGCTGGCGCATTTTGATTCGGCGGCGCTCGCTGTTCTGCTCGCCTGGCGCCGAGCCGCGCGCGCGCGCGGCATGACGCTTCGCCTTCTCAATGTACCGGCTCAACTGGCGAATCTGGCGCGCGCATATGGTATTGATACGCTGATCGCAGATCGGAAAAACGCTTCCTTTTAAATTTTTTACATGGCGCCATGCCCGCAATAGAAATTGTCTGCGTTCAAAAACGTTATCCAAAATTGCAAGCGCTGAATAACATCAGCCTGACCATTGAGGAAGGCGAGTTTTTTGGACTGCTGGGTCCGAACGGCGCCGGTAAAACGACTTTGATCCACATCCTGGCGGGCTTAACGCGCGCCGATGGCGGCAGGGTCCGGATTTGCGGGCGCGATACCCTTTCTGACTTTCGCGCCGCGCGCCGCATGCTCGGCGTTGTACCGCAGGAACTGGTGTTTGACCCTTTTTTTACGGTGCGGGAGACCTTGCGCATCCAGTCCGGTTACTATGGCCTGTTGCGCAATGACGATTGGATCGATGAGGTACTCGCCAACCTCGGTCTTGCGGACAAAGCGGATGCAAATATGCGCGCGCTCTCCGGCGGTATGAAACGGCGCGTACTGATTGCGCAGGCGCTGATGCACCGGCCTGCCGTTATTGTGCTTGATGAACCGACGGCTGGCGTGGATGTGGAACTGCGTCAGACCTTATGGAAATTCATTACTCAATTGAATCGCGCCGGCCATACGATTGTTCTGACCACGCACTATCTGGAAGAAGCCGAACAGTTATGCACCCGGATTGCAATGCTGCAGCGGGGTGAAATCGTTGCGCTTGACCACACGCGCGCGTTGCTGCAACGCTTTTCCGGCGCAGATTTGGAAGAGGTGTTCATGCAGGTGATGCGCCTCGCCACACACCGTTAAAACGCGTCTATGAGTGCTTTTTATACCCTGCTCTACAAGGAAGTATTGCGTTTCTGGAAAGTCAGTTTGCAAACGATTGTGGCGCCAATGGTCACCGCTTTGTTGTATTTGGTGATTTTCGGCTCGGCGCTGCAAAAACATATGCAGGTCTATCCCGGAGTTTCCTATACGCATTTTCTGATTCCCGGCCTGATCATGATGAGCGTGCTGCAAAACGCTTTCGCGAATAGCGCAACCTCTCTGATTCAGTCGAAACTCAATGGTAATCTGGTGTTTGTGCTGATGGCGCCGCTTGGCGCCTGGGAAATTTTCGGCGCTTATGTGCTTGCTTCAGTCGCGCGCGGCGCGTGCGTTGGTCTGAGCGTTTATCTGGCCACGGTCTGGTTCTTCCCTTTCGGAATTGCTGCGCCTCTTTATAGCGCCGCGTTTATTCTGATCGGCGCAACCCTGCTCGGCACGCTTGGGTTAATCGCGGGCATTTATGCCGAGAAGTTTGATCAGATGATGTCATTCCAGAATTTTTTGATTGCGCCGCTGACCCTGCTGGCGGGCGTGTTCTATTCCATCCATTCCCTGCCGCCGCTCTGGCATGCCGTTTCCCGCCTGAATCCTTTTTTCTATTTAATTGACGGATTCCGTTATGGCTTTTTTGGCATTTCCGATCTTGCGCCAATCACCAGCCTGATCATTACGGGTGCATGCTGCGCGGCGCTGGCATGTCTGGCGCTGCGCCTGTTATCTAGTGGTTATAAACTCAGAAATTGAAACGAGAGCAACGTGGCTGCCCGCACCTGAACACATCCGACAGGCCATCGCTGAACAGTGCTGCATGGGAACACAATAACAATCAACATCATGGATAAATTTTTAATTCAGGGCGGTGTGCGCTTAAGCGGTGAAATCCATGTCTCAGGCGCGAAAAATGCGGCATTGCCTGATCTGTGCGCGAGTCTGTTATGCGCCGAGCCGCTTTATCTGGACAATATTCCCGATTTGCAGGATGTGCGCACTCTGCTGGCGCTTCTTGAAGACATGGGCGTGCAATCTGAAATGGAGGCGGGAACAGTCACGCTCGATAGCGGCCGGATCATACAGGGTATTGCATCTTACGAGCGCGTCAAAACGATGCGCGCCTCGATTCTGGCGCTTGGTCCGCTGCTCGCGCGTCTCGGCGAGGCGTATGTATCGCTGCCGGGCGGCTGCGCGATTGGCGCGCGCCCCATTGATCAGCATATTGCCGGTCTGCGCGCGATGGGCGCCGCCATCGACATTCAAAAGGGTTATATCCACGCGCGCGCGCGGCGGCTTAAAGGCTGCCGTTTCGTCTTTGACTGCATTACGGTCACCGGCACAGAAAATTTGTTGATGGCCGCGACGCTTGCGGAAGGCGAAACGGTGCTTGAGAATGCCGCGCGCGAGCCGGAAGTCAGCGATCTGGCAACGCTTCTGTGCGCAATGGGCGCGCATATTCAGGGAATCGGTACGCACCGGCTGGTGATACAAGGCGTGCCTCAATTACATGGCGCGCGTCATCGCGTGATTCCCGACCGTATTGAAGCCGGCACTTTTTTATGTGCAGCGGCAGCAACGCGGGGGCAAATTGTGCTTCGGCATATTCAGCCTGGCCTGCTCGATGCAGCGCTTGAGAAACTCTGCGAAGCGGGCGCTAAAATCAGCGCGGGCCGGGACTGGATCCGCGTGCAGATGAACCGCCGGCCGCGCGCCGTCTCCTTCCAGACCGCCGAATATCCCCGCTTCCCAACGGATTTACAAGCGCAGTTTATGGCGCTGGGCTGTATCTCGAACGGCGGCGCGCGCATCGTCGAGACGATTTTTGAAAACCGCCTGATGCACGTGCAGGCGCTCAGACGGCTAGGCGCCCGGATTCATACGCATCACAATACTGCCTTTGTCACCGGGGTGCCGTGTTTATCAGGCGCGACCGTCACCGCCACCGATTTGCGCGCATCCGCCAGTCTGGTGATTGCCGGGTTGGTCGCGGATGGCGAAACGTGGGTCAAACGGATCGATCATCTGGATCGCGGCTACGATCAAATGGAAATGAAACTGGCCGCGCTCGGCGCAAATGTACGCCGCGTTGACGCGGAGGACACCCATGCAGAAGTGGTACTCAAGCGTATCGCCAACGCGCGCGCTGCATAGTGCATATGCTTGACTTCAATAGAGGCGATTTCGATACAATTTACAGAAGTCATTTCATAAATGGCTGCGAGGCCGTGATGCAGGGTCGGGCGGTGCTCGGAATGCTCACATATTCATATATGCTCCGCTTCCTGCGCTCCGTCCTCCCCTGCCTGACGACCTCTCGCCTATTGATGAAATGACTTCTAACAATGATCAGTAAACATCAGGCTGAAGCCATCGATATGAATGACTGTCTTTTCTGCAAAATTGCCGCGGGCAAAGTACCGAGCCGGAAAGTATACGAAGATGATACATTCTGCGCTTTTCACGATGCCAAACCGGCGGCGCCCGTACATGTGCTCCTCATTCCGCGCCGGCATATTGCAACGCTTGTCGATTGCGCGCCGCAGGACGCGCCTTTATTAGGGCGGATGATGATACTGACTGCACAGCTCGCAGCACAGCTTGGCGTGGCGTATCGCGGCGCGGACGCCGGCGGTACAGGTTTTAGAACCGTGATCAATACCGGCCCTGGGGGCGGACAGGAAATTTATCATCTGCATGCGCATTTGCTGGGAGGGAAACGTCCGTGGTCGCGCATGGGCTAGAGCATTTTTCAGCGGCTTGCACTACGTCACTTCGCCGTTCCGTGTGTTCGGGATCGCTGCAAAATGCTCTAACGTAGTCAAGGTCATAGATAAAATGACTTCAGGGAGGAATTAAAATGTTGGGTTCATTCAGTATCGGACATTGGCTGATTGTGCTGCTGATTGTTGCGCTCGTATTCGGCACCCGGAAACTGCGCGATCTGGGGAGTGATTTAGGCAGCGCGATCAAGGGATTTAAAGAGGGGCTGCGGGATGGGGATGGAAGGGGAGACGGAAAGGGAGACGGAAAGGGAGACGGAAAGCAGGCGGTTCGGAAAGTGCTCCCCAGGATTGAGGCGGATATTCAGAACGCGGCGCAAACGCGCGATGCCCAATAATGCTTAAGCTTGCAGTCGCTGGATTTAATGCTTGAACTGGGGCTTGCCAAACTTGCGCTGATTGCGCTCGTTGCGTTGGTCGTGATTGGTCCAGAACGGCTTCCGCGCGTTGCGCGCACGGCGGGCATGTTATTGGGACGCGCGCAACGCTGTCTCAATGAAATCAGAGATGAGGTCAACCGTGAAATCGAACTGAAAGAATTGCAGCAGGTGAAAACAGAATTTGAGCAATCCGCGCGATGCGTCGATCAGACGCTGCATGCTTCTTTGCGCGAAGCGCTGATGACCTCTTCCGCTCAACGAATGCCTGCGCCCGCCAGGCGCAGAAACTGGCATATCAGAAGAAAGGCCCCGCCTCTTTGGCGTAAACGCATGACGGTGCGTCACCGCGCCTATGTGCAATCCGGCGCGGCGCGCATGATGCGACATAGACCGGCGCTTCGGAGAAGACGGATTCATTTTTTTTAATGTTTTGTTTTAAATCGCTCCTTTAAATCTAGAGCATTTTTCAGTGATTTTCCCTGTGTCGCTTCTTGCTTTCTGTCATTTGGGCTCGCTGCGGGGTCGCCTCCATCGCTTCGCGATGGAGCCTGCTCCGCCCGCATCGACCCCTATACTGTCTTCGCGCTCGCGCCAGTGGCCAATCGACTGAAAAATGCTCTAGCGTGCTCAAGTAGCACAGTCCGCTCTTTGGAACTTTTTTGGAAATTCTGGAAAAATTAGAAAATGATGGTTTTGTATTCCGGCACGACTTGTCCATTCTCTCAACGTTGCCGGTTCGTATTATTTGAGAAGGGTATGGATTTTGAAATACGGGATGTGGATCTGTTCAACAAACCGGAAGATATTGCAATGATGAATCCCTATGGACAAGTGCCGGTTCTGGTTGAACGCGATCTTATTCTGTATGAGTCCAATATCATCAACGAATATATTGATGAACGTTTCCCGCATCCGCAATTAATGCCGGCGGATCCCGTACAACGGGGGCGCGTCCGTCTCTTTCTGCACAATTTTGAGCAGGGAATTTTTGTGCATGTGCATACGCTTGAGAAAGACAAGGCGAAAGCGGCTGACAAAGCGCGCACTGCGATCCGGGAACATTTGATTCAGCTTGCGCCGATTTTTACAAAAAACAGATATATGCTAGGCGATGAATTTTCGATGCTCGACGTGGCCATTGCCCCTGTGCTCTGGCGGCTTGATTGTTTCGGTATTCAATTGCCAAATCATGCCGCGCCGCTGATGAAATATGCAGAACGCATCTTCAGCCGTCCAGCGTATATTGAAGCGCTGACGCCTTCTGAAAAAGTGATGCGCCGTTGAGTTTTTAGAGCAAAGGAACTCGCCATGCAACCGTGTTCGCCCAAACCCTATTTGCTGCGCGCGCTATACGAATGGTGCAGCGACCAGGGTTATACGCCTTATATTGTCGTGCATGTTGACGCGCACACGCGCGTCCCGCGGGCCTTTGTGCGTGACGGGAAAATTATTTTGAATATCAGCTTTGATGCAACGGATCAGTTGAAAATGAATAACGACTGGATCGAGTTTAACGCGCGTTTCTCTGGAAAATCACACAAGCTCGAAATACCTGTGAGCAATGTATTGGCGATTTATGCGCACGAAAATGGACAAGGCATGAGCTTTCCGGCTGAAGCGCAACCTTCTTGCGTAAATGAGAATGAGGAAAGCAGTGATACTGCGGCAGATGAATCCGCTCCTGGCGCGTCCGGACAAGCGTCTTCCCGTTTCAAACCAGCGCGAACGACCGGGAAAAAGCGGGGCGCGCATCTAAAATTAATTAAATAAAAAAATAGAAGCCGTCTGACTTCTAAAGGCATCGCACTCTCATTGGCAGATACTTACTCTCCTCTCGCGCTTCCGGGAGCAGATTCGCGGGCGATGCTTTCCACTGTTTGAAGCGGCGTCTTGAACCGGTCAACCAGATAATAATCCAGCGTTTGCCGCGCAATGGGCGCCGCGGACTGCCAGGCCCAGCCGCCATTTTCAACAATCAGCGCGAGCGCAATCACCGGTTGATCGAGCGGCGCGAACGCGATGAATAAGGCATGATCGCGCCGCTCCCGCGCGACTTGATACGCATGGTATTTGCCGCCGCGCAGCGAATACACCTGCGCAGTGCCCGTTTTCCCGGCGGCCTGATACGGCGCGCCCCTAAAGCTGGCGGCTGCGGTGCCGCGCGTCATCACGTCTGCCATCGCGCGCTTAATCACCTCCATATCCTGTTGTTTGACATTGATCCGTCTATTTGCGCTGGACGCCGCCCTTTTAATATCAGTGTGCGCATCGCGGATGTCCCTGACCAGATGCGGCGTCATCGCCACGCCATGATTGGCCAAGGTTGCAACTGCATGCGCAAGCTGAAGCATGGTAAATGCGTTATAACCCTGGCCGACGCCCAGACTGATGGTTTCGCCTTCATACCATTTTTGCTGCGCGGGGCGGCGGTATGCGCGCTTTTTCCATTCGGTGCTTGGCAATACGCCGCGCGCCTCGCCTTCAAGATCAACGCCGGTCAATTGGCCAAAGCCCCACGGTTTCATAAATTCGGCAATCGCATTCACGCCCATTTCATGCGCGAGTATGTAATAGTAAGTTCCGCATGAAACTACAATGGATCTGGCCATATTCACCCAACCGTGCCCGCCCGGTTTGTCGTCGCGAAACACGTGACCCGCGAGCGTATAACGTCCAGAGTCATAAAAGCCCCACTGGGGCGTGCGTTTGCCTAGCGTCAATGCGGCGAGCGCCATAAATGGTTTATATGTTGATCCCGGCGGATAGGTGCCGCGCAACGCGCGGTTTAATAATGGGCGATCGGGTGATGTATTGAGCTCATCCCAATGTATTTGATCAATACCGTCCACAAACAGATTGGGATCGAAGCCCGGCGCGGACACAAAGGCAAGTATTTCACCCGTTGCGGGTTCAATCGCGACCAGCGCGCCGCGCCTGCCGGCGAACGCGCGTTCAGCAGCCTGTTGCAGACCGCTATCCAGGGTGAGTCCCAGACGATTCCCCGGCGTGGCCGGGCTGCGCCATAACGTGCGCACCGGCCGCCCGCCCGCCGTAACTTCAACCGCTTCAAAGCCTGTCTGGCCGTGCAATTCTGTCTGATAACTCTGTTCAATGCCTGTCTTTCCAATCGTATGACTGCCTTTGTAATTATTGGCGTTCAGACGCGGATCATACGGCCCCGGGCCATGTTCGTTGCGCGCGCTCGCAGCAGCTATACGCGCCTGATCCTGCGCTGAAATACGGCCGACATAGCCAATTGCATGCGCCGCAGTTGCCTGAAGCGGATAGCGTCTGGACCAGCGCGTGCGCACCTCGACGCCGGGAAAGCGGAAACGCTGCACTACAAAGCGCGCCACTTCGGCCTCAGTCAGATGCAGACGAATCGGAAGGCTGTGGAAAGATTTTGAATATTCGAGCAGCTTTTTGAAACGGCGTTTATCCGCCGCCCCAATTGCCACAACGCTGGAAAGGCGGCCAATCATATCGTCGAGCGCGCCATCGATTTTGGAAGCGGTTATTTCAAGCGTGTATGCTGGACGGTTTTCTGCCAGTACAACGCCATTGCGGTCAATGATCATGCCGCGGCTTGGCGCAACCGGCACAATGGAGATCCGGTTTTCATCCGCCTGTGCGGCATACCGCCGGTAATGCCAGAATTGCAGAAAGGCCAGACGCCCTGCAAGAAGCGCAAAGCATGAAAAGACAAAAATGCCCGCAATGACAATGCGCATCCGGAATTGACGCAGGTGTTGCACTGCATTGTTGAGTTCGATCATGTGCGTCCTATATAGGCCGCGTATCGTCCGGGTCAGGCGCGCGTTTCTGCGGCGCCAGCAACAGTATGTTGGCGATCGGCCAAAGCGCGGCGCAGATAAAACCGCTGAGCAGGGTTTTCCAGTCCAGAAAGGCTGCGCCCATCAGCACGCGGATGATAAAAGGCACCATGTGCGCCAGCACAAGCAATGGCAGCACATGCAAGACTTGCGCTGGCAGCGGAAACCACAGGACGCGCCGATGAATCATAATGGCGCCATATGAAAGCAGGGTATAGGCCAAGGCATGTTCGCCGAGCAGACTCGCATCATGCACGTCCATCAGCAGGCCAAGCGCAAACGCGATCCCGATGCCCACTTTGCGCGGCTGATGAATATTCCAGAACAGAAGTACCAGCGCGACGAAATCCGGCGCGCCCGGCCATTGTCTCCACGGCAGCAGATTCAGAATAAAAGCGAATGCCAGACTGAATGCAATAAAAGAAGGGGTGACCGGCAATAGAATGGGATGTGCGCGACTCATGGCGATGGTTCCAACCGATCCATACTTCGGGCATGCGCCGCATGCGCAGCGGCCAGCGGAGCCGGGTCCTGATAATGCAGCACCAGTAACTGGCGCGTGTTGCGCACGCGCGCCGCGGGCGCGCAGATCACGCGCGTGAATCCGCTCTCACCCTGCCGCTCGATCTTCACGACCTTTGCGACCGCCAAGCCTGGAGGGAATACGCCATCCAGACCGCTCGTCACCAGCGCATCGCCTGGCTGTATATCCGCGTTTACGGGAACAAAGCGCAACCGGAGCGCATCGCCGCGCGGCGTGCCGTAAATCACGCTTCTTACGCCAGACCGCACAGATTGCACCGGAATCGCTTGATCCTTATCGACCAGTAAAGTCACCTCGGCATGCGCGGGGTACACGCGCGTGACCTGACCGACGACGCCCGCTTCATTCATCACCGGCGCGCCTGCCTGTATACCCTGCCAGACGCCTTTATCAATCACGAGCTTTTGGGTAAAAGGATTGGGGAGATCATATTGCACTTCGGCAAGCGTGGTCTGAGCGGTCTGGCGGGCGTTCAGATGCAATAAGGCGCGCAAATGCGCGTTTTCGGCGGCCAGATGTCCGGTCTGCTGGGCGGCCAGCGCAAATTTCAGGCGCTGTGTTTGAAGCGTCCGGTTCTCAGCGTACAAGGCGGACAGGGAAACGAAAAATGATGAAACGCCCCGGACAATCTCGCGCGGCGCCAGCGCTGCGCGCTGCACCGGATACAGGCCCGCGCCAATCACCCGCCGCAGAGCCTCCACAGACCGGTAGCGCGCATCAAGAATGAATAATCCGAGCGCGAGCAGCACGAATACCACCAGCCGCGCCAAGGCGGAGGGCCCTTGTTTGAACAGAGGAGGCGGAGTGTCTGCCATAGCCGGCATGAAATGAACTTCTACTCATGTGAAAAAAGACTGCCCAATTTGTCCATACGATCCAGCGCCATGCCTGAACCGCGTACCACGCAGGTCAACGGATCTTCTCCAATCAACACTGGAAGGCCCGTTTCTTCAGCGAGCAAACGGTCAATATCGTTGATCAAGGCCCCGCCGCCGGTCAGCATCATGCCGCGGTCCGCAACGTCGGCCCCCAATTCCGGCGGGGTATGCTCAAGCGCAATTTTGACCTGAGAGACGATCTGGTTTAAGGGTTCGGTCAAGGCTTCGAGAATTTCGTTGCTGGACACTGTAAAACTGCGCGGAATGCCTTCTGACAGATTGCGTCCTCTGACTTCTATTTCCTTGATTTTGGAGCCTGGGAATGCGGCGCCGATATTTTTCTTGATCGTTTCAGCCGTTTGCTCTCCAATCAGCATCCCGTAATTGCGGCGGATATAGTTGACAATCGCTTCGTCAAATTTATCTCCGCCAACGCGCACCGAGCCCTTATAGACAATGCCGCCCAGGGAAACAATGCCCACTTCCGTGGTGCCCCCGCCGATGTCCACGACCATTGAGCCGGTCGCTTCGGATACCGGCAATCCGGAACCGATCGCGGCAGCCATCGGTTCCTCGATCAAATAGACTTGCGATGCCCCCGCGCCGTGCGCGGCCTCTTTGATCGCCCGCCGTTCGACCTGTGTTGAGCCGCACGGCACACAGATGATAATGCGCGGCGAAGGCGCAAAGCGGCGCGATTCATGCGCCATCTTGATGAATTGCTTGATCATCTGTTCAGTGACCGTGAAATCGGCAATCACGCCGTCTTTCATCGGACGAATGGCCTGGATATTGCCCGGAACCCTGCCGAGCATCTGTTTGGCTTCCTGGCCGACGGCCTGGATCGTTTTCTTGCCATTGGGTCCCCCTTCCTGCCGGATCGCGACAACCGACGGTTCATCGAGCACGATGCCTTTGCCGCGCATATAAATGAGCGTGTTCGCAGTGCCAAGATCAATCGCCAGATCATTGGAAAAATACCTGCGCAGAAAACCGAACATAGTCAAATTACCTTTTAAAACAGTCTTCCAGAGTAATGTTAAGATTGGCCATCATACCGTATAATTTTTAGCTTTTCCCTTCTCATAATGGCCCCGCCCGACTTTTCACTCTCTCTAGGCGATATTGAACATATTGCCGATCTTGCCCGTCTGGAACTTGCTGCCAGCGAAGCAGAACACATGCACGCGCAACTCAGCCATTTTTTTAAATTTGTTGCGCAAATACAGGCGGTAGATACGCACGGGATTGAACCGCTCGTCTATCCGGTTGAAGAAGGCTGCACGCCGCGTTTGCGCGATGATACGCTCACCGAATCTCCAGAGCGCGACGCTTGCCAGAACGGCGCGCCCGATATATATAACGGTTTGTATCGAGTGCCCCAAGTCATTGAATGAAGCTTCCTTACGAATGGCAGATCGGCTGGCGCTATACCCGCACTGGCAGACGCACCGCCGGAAATGGCTTTATTTCCTTCATTTCGCTGATTTCAATGGGAGGCATTGCGCTTGGCGTCAGCGCCCTGATTATTGTGTTATCGGTGATGAACGGCTTCCAGAAGGAAGTGCGCGACCGGATGCTGTCTGTACTGGCGCATATCGAAATACTTTCGCCCGCAGGCGCTTTGCCTGACTGGCGTCAGACGGCGGATGAAGCGCGCCGTCATCCGGAAGTGCGCGCCGCCGCGCCCTATGTCGAAGCGCAAGCCCTGCTTGCGCGCGGAAGCGCCGTTAGCGGCGTTGCGCTGCGCGGTATTGATCCAACCCTTGAAAAACAGATTTCCAGCATCGCGATGAAAGCCGGCGATCTTTCCGATTTGAAGGCGGGCGGATTTGGCATCGCGCTCGGCGCGCAACTGGCCGAAGACCTTGCGGTTCTGCCTGGCGATACGCTGACCGTTATCGCGCCGCAGGCAGAAAGCACGCCAGTGGGTTTATTGCCGCGCTATAAATTGTTCAGAGTCAGCGGCATTTTTGAGTCGGGCCATTATGAATTTGACCGTTCGCTTGCCTTGATTCATATGGCCGATGCGCAAACGCTCTTCAGACTGGAAGCCCCGACAGGTGTGCGCGTGCGCTTGCACGATATGCAGCGCGCCCCCGCCATTGCTCGCGCGCTCGCGCGTTCGCTCTCCGGCCAACTGTACGTGCGCGACTGGACCACGCAGAATCGCACCTGGTTCGCTGCGGTGCAGGTTGAAAAAAGAATGATGTTCATCATTCTGATGCTGATTATTGCCGTTGCCGCGTTTAATCTCGTCTCATCATTGGTGATGACTGTGACCAGTAAACAGGCAGATATCGCCATTCTGCGCACACTTGGCGCGCGACCCGCATCGATCATGCAAATTTTTTTCGTACAGGGGATGGCCATCGGCGCGTTCGGCACCGCGTTGGGGATTGCGTTTGGCTGCCTGATCGCGGCCAATATTCCAGTGCTTGCGCCGATGGTGGAGCGCGCATTGCATATTCAGTTTCTGCCGCCTAGCATTTACTTCATCAGCAGCCTGCCTTCCAATCTGGTCGTAAGCGATGTCATACGGATTGGCGGCTTCGCTTTTCTACTCTCCGTGCTCGCAACGCTTTACCCAAGCTGGCGCGCGGCGTGTATTGAGCCGGCAGCGGCGCTGCGCTATGAGTAGAAGTCATTTCATAAATAGGCGAAAGGCCGTCAGGCAGGGGAGGACGGAGCGCAGGAACCGGAATGTATATGGATACATGAGGATTCCGAGCACCGCCCGGCCCTGCATCACGGCCTTGCAGCCATTGATGACATGACTTCTAGCTCTGACTGCGTATTACAGGCGCGCGATATTGCCAAATCCTTTGTCCAGGGCAAGATTCGCGTTGAAGTGTTGCGCAGCGTGCAATTAAAGGTTGCGCGCGGAGAAACGCTGGCGGTGACAGGCGCCTCCGGAAGCGGCAAAAGCACGCTATTGCACGTGCTGGGCGGACTCGATGCGGCAGACGCCGGAGAGGTATCTGTGCTTGGCCAGCCGTTCAATGCCATCAGCGAGCGAGCGCGCTGCGCGCTGCGTAACCGCGCACTCGGTTTTGTGTACCAGTTCCATCATTTACTCCCTGAATTCAGCGCGCTTGACAACGTCGCGATGCCATTGCGGATCCGCCGCGTCGATCAGCGCGCCGCGCGCCGCCGAGCCGCCGAGACGCTCGCGCGCGTTGGCCTGACGGCACGCGCCAGACACCGACCGGGAGCGCTGTCTGGCGGCGAACGGCAGCGCGTCGCACTTGCGCGCGCGCTGGTCGCGGAGCCGGCCTGCGTACTCGCCGATGAGCCAACTGGGAACCTGGACGGCGCCACCGCCGAATCCGTTTTTCAATTGTTGCTGGATTTATCGCGTACTTTAAAGATCAGCTTTGTCCTGGTGACGCACGATATGGGGCTTGCAATGCGCTGCAATCGCGTACTGAAATTGAGAGAGGGCGGACTAAAAACCTGTTCATGATGATCTGCAATACACACGTCAAAGGCGCTTCTTTTGAAACGCGCGCGCTACACTACTTGCAGGCGCGCGCGCTGAAGTGCGTGGCGCGCAATGTGCGTTTTCGCTGCGGCGAAATCGATCTGGTGATGCGCGATGCAAGCAGTGTATTAGTCTTTGTTGAAGTGCGCGCCCGCGCCGGCTCGCACTATGGCGGCGCGCTCGCGAGCATTGATCAAGCCAAGCGCGCGCGCATCCAGCGCGCCGCGCATGCGTATTTATCCGGATGGCGCGGGCCGTTGCCCGCCTGCCGCTTTGATACCGTCACCTTCGACGGCGCGCAGGTCGTCTGGCTGCGTAATGCTTTTAGCGCCGATACCGTATAAAAGGAGTGGGGTGCATGGAACTTCCAGCCTCGATTGAAAGAATCCAGCGCCATTTTCAGGGCTGTATCTCAACGATACAGGAGACGCTCAACGCGCTTTCAGCGCCGCTGGCGGCGGCTGTCGACAGGATGACCCACTGTCTGGCGAATAATGGCAAAATCCTTGTTTGCGGCAATGGCGGTTCGGCGGCCGATGCGCAACATTTCGCCGCCGAATTGATCGGACGCTTTGAGCGCGAACGGCCAAGCCTGGCGGCCATTGCGCTGTGCGCGGATACTGCGGCGCTCACCGCGATTGGCAATGATTATGGTTTTACACAGGCGTTCGCCCGTCAGATTCGCGGCCTGGGTCAACCGGGCGATGTATTGATGGCGCTCTCCACCTCCGGCAATTCAGAGAACGTGCTGGCCGCCGTTGATCAGGCGCATGAATCCGGGATGAGCGTCATTGCCCTGACTGGAAAAGGCGGAGGCTGCGCGCGTGATGCGCTGCTCGATACCGATTTGCATTTGTGCGTACCCAGCGCATCCACGATGCGCATTCAGGAAGCCCATGCGCTGATTATCCATTGTTTGTGCGATGGCATTGATTTCATGCTGCTCGGCGAAACGCACTAGAGCATTGTTCCAATGAGGAATCCATAGATGAGGACACTGACCCGAATCCTAGAGCATTTTTCAGTCGATTTACCACTGGCGCGAGCGCGAAGACAGTATGGGGATCGATGCGGGCGGAGCAGGTCTCCATCGCAAAGCGATGGAGGCGACCCCGCAGCGATCCCGAATACACGGAGCAGAGAAGCGACACAGGGGAAATCACTGAAAAATGCTCTAGGACGCACAGCGTTGACGCTCAGCCTGCTGACTTCACTCACAGGATGTCCGCTGCTGCTGATTGGCGCAGCGGGCGCTGCAGGCGGCGGCGTGCTGGCGGCCGCAGATCGCCGTACCCTGCCCACCCAAGTAGAAGATCGCAGAATTCAGAGCATAGCCAATGCCCGCTTCATTCGGGCGTTGCCGGACGAGGCGCATATCAGCACTACGGTATTTAACCGGCGCGTACTGCTCACGGGTGAAGTGCCCGGTGAGACGGAAAAGCAGAAAGCGGAATCCATGGTGCGTGAAATCGCCAATGTGGGCGGCATTGTGAACGAATTGGCCATTCGGGGCGCAAGCTCAATCGGGGCGCGCTCAATGGACGCTTATTTAACAACGCGCGTCAAAGCGGCGCTGGTTGCGGCGAAGCATCTATCCGCGAATAACCTGAAAGTCGTGACCGAGCGCAGTATTGTCTATTTGATGGGGCTGGTGAGCATCGATGAAGGCAAGCGCGCGGCAGCGGTTGCCAGCCAGGTGCCGGGCGTGCAGCAAGTGGTGACCGTATATGAATATATTCAGCAAAAACCAGCGCCGGTTTCAACTGCGCCTGAATAGAGCATTTTTCAGTGAGATTGCCCAAGGAGCGAGCGCGAAGACAGTATGCACAATACGGCGAGCGCGAAGCGACACAGGGCAAGCCACTGAAAAATGCTCTAAACCAGCATAGGGCGCAAACTGGGCGCTGCATCCCCCTGCATCCTCTCCTCCGCCATAAAATGACGGATGAGTCGCTCAAGGATGCGCTTTTTGGCAGGCACTACGCCAAAGAAGCGCGTGCGATGCGCGTCTTCAATCAAAATCGTTGGAAAGTTTTCAATTTCCAATGTTTCGATCCGGTCTGCATGCGTTTCAATATCGATCCACACAAAGCATATTCCCGGATACAAACCGGCAAGCGCATCAAAGGTTGTTCGGTAGGCGCGGCAGGTATCGCACCACGCAGCGCATAGACACGCGACCAGAAGCGTATCCGGCGCAGCCAGACGGGCCGCAATTGTACGCGCATCGCTATCAAGATCATAAGCGGGCATGTCAAATCAACCTGTCACTTTGAAAGGCGGGCAACCCGACTGCCTGGCAACAGGGCAACCCAGCCCTCTATCTCCAGTTCAGACAGCGCGGCCTGCAACACGGGACTTTCCAGTCCAGTGCGTATCATGAGCGTTTCCAGAGCGCACGGATCGTAGCCAAGCGCTTCAAGCACGCATTGCTGCGTGGCGGACAGGCGTTGCCTCGACCTGTCTGGCGCGCCTTTTTTCATTCCTATTTGTGCCCCCGTTTTAAGCGCTGCGTGCTGCGGCCCATATTTGGGACGAAGCGCCGCAGCCGTAAGCGATGCCTGCGCGGGTTGCAGTTCATCCAGCACATCTTGAATAGACTCCACCAGTTTGGCGCCCTCTTTAATGAGTCGATGGCAGCCTTTTGACAACGGAGAATGAATCGACCCCGGAAGCGCAAACACTTCACGGCCCGCCTCAGCCGCCAGCCGCGCGGTAATCAGCGAGCCGGACTGCGCCGCCGCTTCAATCACCAGCGCGCCCTGTGCAAGACCCGCAATCAGGCGGTTGCGCTGCGGAAAGTGCGCAGCGCGCGCGGGCGCGCCAAGCGCCCATTCGGACACGATTGCACCAGACGCGGCAATCTGTTGCGCAAGCGCATGGTGACGCGCCGGATAGACAAGATCGATGCCCGTGCCCATCACCGCGACGGTGCCCGCACGGCCCTCAAGCGCGCCTTGATGCGCTGCGCCGTCGATTCCCAGCGCCAGTCCAGACACAATGCACAAGCCCGCATCGGCCAGCGCGCGCGCAAATTGCGCCGCATTCTGAAGCCCCTGGGGACTTGCATGACGGCTTCCCACTACCGCAAGCGCGGGCATATGGAGTTTCGCCAGGCGGCCGCGTACATACAGCACCGGCGGCGGGTCGGCGATTTCAAGCAGGGCGCGCGGATATGCAGGGTCGGCGAGCGTCACGAAATGATGGTTGGGTGCAAACGCCCATTCCACCGCGCGCATATGGACTGCATCATGACTGTGGTCATCGCGCGCATGCAAAACTGCTTGCGCGTGCTGCTCGCCTACTGCATGCGCGAGCGCGGTATAGGATTGCCCGAAAATTTGTTGCGGCAATCCAAAGGCTGCCAGCAGGCGGCGCACCGTTATCGGCCCAAGGCCCGCAGCGCCTGTTAAACGCAACCAGGCTTTAATTTCATCCTCAGTAAGAGTGAGCCTTTGCATCATGAGGAAGAGAGTCTTCTATCCTTGAATTCTGTATGTTTGTTAAACTCACTACAAGCCGGCTCCCCATTCAGCATACTGATGGCCTTGCTCAATATCCTGTGTTATCCCGATCCCCGCCTTCATACCGTCGCGCAGCCGGTGGCCGAAGTGGATGCGCGCATCCGCCAGTTGATACGCGATATGGCCGAGACGATGTACGCAGCGCCTGGCATCGGGCTCGCAGCAACGCAAGTGAATGTCCATCAGCGCGTGATGGTGATTGACGTTTCTGACACGCGCGATCAGTTACAAGCATTTATCAATCCCGAACTGACTGAAACGAGCGCGCAAACCAAACCCGGCGAAGAAGGTTGCCTATCTGTACCCGGCATTTACGACACCGTCGAACGTTCAGAGCGGATCCGTCTGCGCGCGCTCAATGAAGAAGGCAAAGCTGTTGAAATCGACGCGAACGGCTTGCTGGCTGTGTGTATCCAGCATGAAGTCGATCATCTGAACGGCAAAGTATTTGTTGACTATCTCTCTGCGCTCAAGCGGATGCGCATTAAGACAAAAATGAAAAAGCGCGCACACGCGCGTTGATTTTGAACTAAGCAGGTGAATTATAGAATGCATTAGAGTACCTCTTATCAAAAAATAAGATTACGCTTAATCGATGCGAAACTCCTGAAAATTTTCATCGATTGGGAAACCTTATGAATACTGCTCAGATTCTGCCTGATCTAAGGCGTATCAGCCTTGACGGGAGTTTGTTATATGATTTTGTCGAGAAATTTCCAGAGTCATCTCATATAAGAGAAATGCAGACGAAGAAATATTTAATGGTAAATCATCATATGGTGAGTGACTGTGGACTGCAAACCGTTGATGACATCATTGGATATACACAGAACGATATCTGGTTTGATAGCACCATTCAGAAGAAGAGGAGTTTGAGTCAAACCACAATATCAAGTTTTAAAAATAGAATAAAGAAGATTGATAAAATTGAGAATCAAGTTCTATCGACTAAACATTCTGTAACCGCTCAATGCTTTTTCCTTAACAGTAGAGGACATGTTGGTTTTGAAACAGTCGTTAAGACTGGAATTCAAAACCACGAAGGTAAAATGATTGCATTCTTGACTATTTGCATTTGCCTGACTCACCAGGTCCCATTAAGTACACTGCTCAAAATTTACCAAGTCTTTTATCCTCATAAGGAAGCCATCCAAAAATTCTTGAGTCATTTCAATATAGAAAGTTATTTTGATCCTCATGCGCCTCTCACTCAAAAAGAAATAGAAGTGCTCATTGCGATGCGCGAGAATTCCAGATGTAAAGTGATCGCCAATAAATTTGGATGTAGTGTACCAACAGCCAGCAGTCACATCAGTAATATTCATGGAAAATTAACGTCGGGCACCTTACACGACGTGCTGCACAAATTGTCCGCGCTACCTGAAGATGAACAAATCATGTATGCAGTTTAAAAACAACCTGATCCTAATAGGGCTGGTTTTTATCATGAGTATATTCATGAATATGTCAGACAGTATCGCTGCAATACCGGATAAAACACTCACATATTGTTTTGAGGTCAGCCCAACCGGGTTCGATGCGAACCAATCCGAAACCATCCCAGCACACACAGCAAGCGCAGCCTCTCTTTATAATCGCCTGATCGAATTCGGGCGCGGCGGGACGAAACTTGAACCGGGTCTTGCTGAAAGCTGGGACATTTCAAAGGACGGAAAAGTCTACACATTCCATCTACGGCGCGGCGTGCAATTTCACAGTACGCCCTGGTTCAAGCCAACGCGTGAATTCAACGCGGAGGATGTGCTCTTTACTTTTGAGCGGATGCGCAATCCGAATATGCCGTTCCGTAAAGCGTACCCGACGGAATTTACAGATTTTCATAGCGCCGGCCTTGACAAGATCATTTCTAAAATTGAGGCGCTGAATCCTTATACAGTGCGGTTCGTATTACACAAAGCGCTTGCGCCTTTTTGGTTGAATCTGGCAGCGCCCACTTCATCCATTCTCTCCGCCGAATACGCTGCGAAATTGCTGAAGGAGGGCCATCCCTCTGAGATCAGTTGGAAACCGATTGGCACTGGCCCGTTTATTTTTCAGGAATACATAAAGGATGCAACGATTCGATTCAAAGGCAATCCTGAGTACTGGAAACCCAACGATGTGCAATTATCCAGGCTGATCTTCGATATCACGCCCGATGCCGCCGTGCGCATGCAGAAACTGAGAGCGAACGAGTGTCAAGTGGTCACGAGTCCGCGTTTAACGGATATTCCCGCGTTTGAACGCGATCCCAATTTTCAGGTACTCAATCAGCCAGGCTTCAATGTGAGCTTTCTGGCTTATAACACCACTCATAAACCTTTGGATGATGTGCGGATACGCCGCGCACTGGACATGGCCATCGACAAACAAGCCATCATTGATCAAGTTTATGAAGGACGTGCGCAAATCGCCATTGCGCCGATGTCGCCGTTGCAATGGTCTTACGATAAAACTCTGAAAGATACGCCACGCGATCTGAAACAGGCAAAAGCGCTGTTAGAACAAGCCGGCTATCCAAACGGTTTTGAAATCGCTTTATGGACGCCACCTCAGCGATCTTACAATCCGAATCCACAGTTGATGGCTGCAATGATTCAATCGGATTGGAAGAAAATTGGCATCAAAACGAAAATTGTGACATACGAATGGGCTGAATATATTAAACGGGCCAATCATGGCGAACACGACGCCTTGATCCTCGGCATCGTGAGCTCCATTCCTGAACCTGATCTTTGGCTTGGAGGTCGAGCTTTTGGCACAACAACGCGCAATGACTACAGTTTCTCAAGATGGAGCAGTGTGTTGTTCGACGATTTGATTGATCGCGCGACTCAAACACTGGATATTGCTGAGCGCACCCGGCTCTATACGCAAGCGCAAAAAATATTTAAACAAGAACAGCCGGTTACTCCTATCGCTTATGCGACGGACGATGCAGTGGTCAATAAACGTGTGACGGGTTTCAAAATCAATCCACTCGGCCCGACGGTTTTTTCTGGGGTCGGCCTGAAATAATGATTGGAAAAAACACATCCATCAGAAAAGAGAGGCGCACGGCTGCGGATCGGTGATGCCCACTTCGGTACACCCTTGCGCCAGATGGACCCTAACCCGTTTTCCAGAGCTTAGCGCCGCTGGCGTGCGCAGCGCGCATTTGCTATACGGATCGAGCAATACAGCGTAGCCGCGCGCCAGCGTTTGCTGTGGACTGAGCGCTGTGCAACGGGCAGCGTATTCGCGTATCTGCGCGCAGCGTCCGGCTTGCTGGCGCTTCAATGCCGCTGAAAAACGCAGTGCCTGTTGCCTTAAATCACTGCGCTGCTGCGCCAGCCGTTCAACTGGACTGATCAGACGGCGCGCGAGCCAGTCGAGTTGTTGCGCGCGGCGCTCATGCAGGCGTTGCTGCACCCGCCTCTGACGCATATGTAAATCAGAGAGTGCACGCAACAGTTGCGCCCGCGGAGCGCTCACCTGCTCCGCCGCACCCGTTGGCGTTGGCGCGCGCACATCGGCGGCAAAATCAACGAGCGTAAAATCCGTTTGATGCCCAACACCGCTGATCACCGGCAGCGCGCTCGCCGCAATCGCCCGAACCAGCGCTTCCTCATTAAATGCCCACAGATCTTCCAGAGAGCCGCCGCCACGGCACACAATCAATACATCGACTTCAGCGCGCCGGTTTGCACACTCGACCATCGCCGCCAGTTGCGCCGCGCTGCCGGCGCCCTGCACCGGCGCGGGATACACAATGACCGGCAAATGCGGCGCGCGGCGGGCCAGCGTCGTCAACACATCGCACAATGCCGCCGCCGCCAGCGAAGTCACCACGCCAATCGCGCGCGGATAGACAGGCAACGCGCGTTTTTTGGCCACATCAAACAGTCCTTCATTCTCAAGACGCTGCTTTAGCGCCATAAAAGCCTCGTAGAGCCGCCCCGCGCCCGTGCGCCGCAACTGTTCAGCATTGAGTTGACATTCACCGCGCGGCTCGTACATTGTGACCCGACCACAGACTTCAATATGGTCGCCTTCGCGCGGCATAAACGCGACTTTTTGGGCGCGCATCCGGAACATCACGCAGCGCAATTGCGCCGCCTCATCTTTTAATGAGAAATACCAATGACCGCTCGCTGCGCGGGCGAAATTCGAAATTTCGCCGCTGACCCAAACGCGCGGAAAAAGCTCTTCAAGATGCGCATTGATCGCGCGCGTGAGCGCCGAGACGGAAACAACAGTGTTGTCGTTCCACAGTCTGATATCAGGACTCATTGAATGCCTGCGCAGTGCGCCTGTGCATCCGCGTGATAACTCGAACGCACCATCGCGCCCACCGCCGCGTGCGTAAAGCCCATCCTGTACGCCGCGTCTTCATACGTCTTGAATTGATCGGGATGAATATAGGCGCGCACGGGTAAATGGTGCGCCGAGGGTTGCAGATACTGGCCAATGGTCAGCATATCGACATGGTGGTCGCGCAGATCACTCATTACGTCCAGAATCTCATGCGCTTCTTCGCCCAGCCCAACCATCAGGCCGGATTTGGTCGGGATCTCAGGATGCGCGTCCTTAAAGGCTTTGAGCAGGTTGAGCGAATGCAGATAATGAGCGCCTGGACGGGCCGCTTTATACAAACGCGGGACCGTTTCAAGATTGTGGTTCATCACATCGGGGGGCGCGGCGTTCAAAATCGACAGCGCGCGATCTAAACGGCCACGGAAATCCGGCGTCAGAATTTCGATTTTGGTGGAGGGCGATAATGCCCTCACCCGCTCAATGCACGCCACAAAATGCGCCGCGCCGCCGTCGAGCAAATCATCCCGGTCAACGCTTGTAATCACCACATATTCAAGCTTGAGCGCCGCAATCGTTCTGGCCAGGTTGTCCGGCTCATTGGCATCGAGCGGATCGGGACGCCCGTGTCCAACATCGCAGAACGGGCAGCGCCGCGTGCATTTATCTCCCATGATCATAAAAGTCGCGGTGCCTTTGCCAAAGCATTCGCCGATATTCGGGCAACTGGCTTCTTCACACACCGTATGCAGTTGGTGTTCGCGCAGGATCCGTTTGATTTCGTAAAAGCGCGAATGACCGCTCGCCGCCTTGACACGTATCCAGTCTGGCTTCTTCAGCGTTTCCGCAGGAATGATTTTGATTGGAATGCGCGCTGTCTTCTCCTGCGCTTTCTGTTTGATGCGCGCATCGTAAGCGGCGGCGTGATGCGACTGGAGCGTCGAAGCAGTGATCTGGGTATTCATTTCACGTTGGTAAATTTTCGTTGAGCCGCGCAGCCAGCAGCGAGGCCGCCTCACTCCAGTCAGCCAATACGCCGAGGCTGGCCATATCCACTGTCCGCAACCCCGCATCACCGCATGGATGAATGGAATCGAACGGCCTTAAATCCATATTCACGTTCAGGCTGACGCCGTGATAACAACATCCGCGCCGGATTTTAAGCCCAAGCGCGGCGATTTTCGCGCCGTGATACCCGCGGCCAGACAGCGTATCATCGATATACAAACCTGGCGCGCCCGGCTTACGGCAAACGCTTAAATTATATGCGGCCAGTGTTTCAATAACCGCCTGCTCGATGCGTCTGACCAGCTCGCGCGCCATCAACCGGCGGCGGCGCAGGTCAAGCAGCAGATAGGCAATCACTTGACCCGGCCCATGAAAGGTGATTTGACCGCCGCGATCTGTCCGTATGAGGTCAATCCCCGTGTTCTTGTCCAGCAAATGCGCGGGGTCGCCCGCCTGGCCCAGCGTATACACAGGCGGATGTTCGAGCAGCCAGAGCTGATCGGGCGTATGGGAATCGCGCGCATCGGTAAACGCGCGCATCGCATCAAAACTTGTTGGGTATGGTTCAATTCCTCGCCAGCGGATGTGAATCAACGCGGTACTCCTGAGAATCTTGATTGATGAGGCTCAATATCTAATGCAATGGAAATCTATACGGTTGGCGGCGCGGTGCGGGATGAATGTCTGGGCATCCCCGTTAAGGATCGGGATTATGTGGTCGTAGGCGCTACGCCTGAGCAGATGATGGCGCGCGGTTACCGGCCGGTTGGACGCGACTTTCCCGTATTTTTGCATCCCCAGACTCAGGAAGAATATGCGCTCGCGCGCACCGAGCGCAAAACAGCGCGCGGTTACCGCGGTTTTCAGTTTTATTGCGCGCCCGATGTCACGCTTGAACAGGATCTGGCGCGGCGCGATTTGACGATCAACGCAATGGCGCGCGCGGTGGACGCCAATGGCGCGCCAGCCGGGCCGGTGATTGATCCGTTCAATGGCCGCGCCGATCTGGAAAAGCGCGTCTTGCGGCATATCAGCGATGCGTTCGCCGAAGACCCGGTGCGCATTTTGCGGCTGGCGCGCTTTGCGGCGCGCCTGAGCGCTTTCACCGTTGCGGATGAAACCATCGCGCTGATGCGCGCGATGGCGGCCAATGGCGAAGTCGATGCGCTCGTCGCCGAGCGCGTCTGGCAGGAAATCGCGCGCGGACTGATGGAAAAAAAGCCGTCGCGCATGTTTGCCGTATTGCGGCAATGCGGCGCTGCTTCGCGGCTGCTGCCGGAAATCGACCGACTCTACGGCATGTCGCAGAATGCCCAGCACCTTCTAGATCTAGAAAGCGGCGCCGGCATTCACGTGATGATGGCGCTCGACCATGCCGCCGCGCGCGGCTATGGATTGACAACGCGCTATGCGGTTGTAATGCGCGATGCAGGGCACCGTCGTTTGAAAGCGCCAAAGGCATGCCGCGAACTGGCGGCCCTGGTCGCGCGCGAACACGCGCATATCCATCGAGCGCTTGAGCTGGATGCGGATGCGCTGGTGCGATTGCTGGAACGATGCGATGCGATACGCAAACCTGAACGTTTTGCTGAAGTTTTGCAGGCGTGCGAGGCGGATTTTTGCGGGCGCGCGGGTTTTGAGAAAGCGCCTTATCCGCAGGCGGAACATCTGCGTCAGAGATTAAGCGCCGCACGCAGCGTGGACGCGGCAAAAATCGCCGCAATGTATCCCAATGCGCCTGCCGCCATCAAGGCGGCGGTGCATCAGGCGCGCGTTGCGGCAGTCCAATCTTAGAACCTGTCCACAAATCTACTGCGCGAGTGCTATGCTGCGTCGGGCGGTGCTCGGAATGCTCACATATTTCATATATGCTCCGCTTCCTGCGCTCCGTCCTCCTTGCCTAGCGCTCGCTCGCTACGATTTGTGGACAGGTTCTTACAGACACTGAGACCGGTCTCCGGTCGCAAATGCAAAATCCAGCGCGCTCTGATCGATGCCGCGGCCAAATCCGATCACTTTGTATAACTCTCCCATTTCCGCCTCTGAGAGCAGTTTATGCACGGTATTCGCAGCGGGTAAAAAACGGGCGGGCTCCAGCGGATCAAGTTCAGCCAGCGCGTCGGCGATGCCGCTATTGATCAAAAAGCGCGCCTGCGAGGTATAGCCAAGCAGTTCCGCACCTGTTGCCAGCGCCGCGTCCGCAATGCCGGAAAAATCAACGTGCGCGGTGATGTCCTGCAACCCTGGCCAGAAAAAGGGATCGGGATGCGCGTGATGCCGGTAATGGCACATCAGCGTCCCCTGGCTGCGCTGCGGATGGTAGTACTCGCGCCGCGGAAAACCATAGTCCAGCAACAGTGCCGCGCCGCGCGCAAGCATTGCGCAGACGGTTCGCGTCCATGCGCGCGCGGCCTGATGGAATTCAGCCAGATAATCATGGTGGCCGTCAATGGAATACAGTAATTCCATGAGCTCATGAGGCCATTGATCCAAATCCACAGGCCGGTCGAGCCATCTGAATAGCGGCTGATCGCGCGTGACGCCGCGCTCGAACCACTGGTTTTCCCGGCGCGCAAAAAGCCGGATGGGCATCGCATCCAATACTTCATTCCCAACGATGACGCCCTCAAATGCGTCCGGCAGAGTGCCCAGCCAACGGACGCGCGAAGCGAAGCGTTGCGCGCGTTCGGCGAGCGTTGCCTGCTGCCGCGCGCGCAGCCCGCCAGACAGCTCAACAATCGTATAACGCGCGCATTGCGCGCCAAGCGCATCGAGCAACTGCGCCGCCAATAGGCCGCTGCCCGCGCCAAATTCCATCACTTCGCAGGTATTGCTTGCATCCAGCGCCGCCTCAATGGCGCACGCAAGCGGGCGCGCAAATAAGGGAGAAAGCTCCGGCGCGGTGATAAAGTCGCTGCCATTCCGGGCGCAATGGCCGAATGGGTGCGCGCCGCTGCAGTAGTATCCGAAATCTGGCGTATACAGCGCATATTCCATATAACGGTCAAACGGCAGCCAGCCATTCGCCTCCTCCAGGGCTGCGTTGATCCGCGCGCACAGCAGGCGCGAATGCGCGCGCGCTGTAGTTTCTGGAAGGGGTAAACGGGTGGAGGTTCGAGTATTGAACTTCATCGAGATGAATGAAATAGAAGTGTTGCGCTTGATGTTCCCTGATTTGAGCGACTGTCGGCGCTTGTTCCTGCGCAACTACACATTCAATACATTGATCGGCGTATATGCGCCTGAAAAAGCAGAACAGCAGCGCATTACGCTGAATGTCGATCTATTTGTGCCTCTTTCCTTATCCACGCCCGTTGCAGACAGACTGGACGAGGTGGTCGATTACGATTTCATACGCAACACCATTGAAGCAAGCGCCGCAAATACGCATATCCATTTGCTTGAGACGCTGTGCGATGATCTGGCGCGGCAAATGCTGGAACATCCAAAAGTCCGCGCAGTGCGCGTTGCGGTCGAAAAGCCGGATATTTATCCGGATTGCGAGGCCGTGGGCGTCGAGGTATTCCGTATTAAAGAGTCATCCCGCTTCCAATCGCGCAACCCAATATAGGACAACACAATAAATCCGGCATAAAGCGCGGCGGTCAACGGCAGATTCTCGAATGCGAACATCACGACATAGGCGCAATTGACGGCAATCCATAGCCGCCACTGCGCAATATAACGGCGCGTTTTCCAGAATTCCGCCACCAGGCTAAAGCTGGTCAGCGTTGCATCCAGCCAAGGCAGCGCCGCGTCCGCGAACTGTGCGGTCAACGCACCGAGCGCCACGCTGCCTGCCGCGCCGCACAGTAATCCAAGGACGCACATCCGGCGCGGAATCGGCATGACGTGCATCCGGCGAGAGACATCTCGGTGAGATGCGTGCTGTATAGAGGAACGCCGCCAGCCGTCTGTCTCAAGCGCAATATACGCGCATTGCAATACCATACCCGAATACAGCCGGACGCGCCAGAAAATCCACCCATACAGCAGCGCGGACACGATTCCGGCGGGCCAGCATAGCCGGTTGCGCCGCACATTGAGCCAGACGCCGAGCGCGCTCAGCATCACCGCGCATGCTTCAATAGAGCGCATACGCTGTATTTGCGCGTGCAGCGCGCCGTTCCAGGCAGGCAATAAGCGCCTGACCCGCGCAACCGTTAAACCAGTCCGCATGACCCAGAAAATAGCGTTCGTAGGTCAGCGCGGCTTGTTCGGGTGCATCGGCGACGCTGCTGAAGTAGGCCATTTCAGAGAGCGCGAATTCGGCGTGCGCGAGCGGCAGCAGGCGGGGGAGCGCATGCGCCTCAGCCTCGGTGAGCGGCTTGAGCGATTCGTAGCCGTCCAGAAAGGCATGCAGCGCGTCCCAGTCGATGCTTCCGGAATGCACATAAGGCTGCGCGCGCCAGCCAATGATGTTGCGTTCTATCGCAATCGCAAGGTCACACAGCGCGTAGCTTCGGTCGGATAAACCAAAATCCAGAATCGCCGACACGCGCACGGGCGCGCGCGCGCTGCTCCAGAGTAGATTGGACGCATGCCAGTCGTTATGCGTCCAGAGCGTCTCCAGCGTCTGGAGCAGCGGATACAGGCGGGCGTGAAAGGGCAGCAAGCGCTTGTGTGCCGCGGCGCGCCAGCGCCGGCGCGCAAGCAGGCGCGCCAGGGAGGGACAATTGCGGATCAGCGCGTCCAGCTGCGCGAGCGGATCGGCGCTGGCAAAAATCCCAAAGCGGCCAACGAGGATTTGCGTGCGCCGCGCGGGCGCTGTATAACCGCGCGCGGCAAGATGCAGTTGCGCCAGCGCCTGCCCCGCGGCGCGCGCATGCGCAACGCTGACAAATGGCGTCCAGAAAAAGGCGTCGCGGTACAGGTCGATGCCCGGCATTGCGCGATGCACTTCATAGACCCAATGGCCGCAGTCAATCGCGCAAGCGCCGGAAGCATCGACCAGCACTTCACAAACGGGCAGTTGAGCAGCGCGCAAATGCGCAATAAAGCGATGTTCCTGCATTAAAGCATGCGCATTGCGCACGGAAGAAGAATGGCGTTTGATAAACACCGGCCCGCCGGATGCCAGGACAATACCAGAGGCAGCGTAGTACGGATTACGCCTGCGCCAAATCCAGGTTTTGACGCAGCCTAATTGGGGAAACCGGTCGAGTACCGCCCGCGTTTCCTTCAGCGTGAGCGATGGACAGAAAGAGGGCACGCGATCTTTAGAACATTCTTTAATAGATACAAACATGTTCCTGTTTCAACAGGAAATATATGGATTGTGAGAATATCCAATTCAAATTTATCCTGCGTGTGCACATGTTCGTGCAATTTTGCTTGATATTTTTGATTCCGTTGAGGTATTCATGAAACATTTGATTTCTTTAAGCGCGCTTGCGATCTCACTCGCGAGCGCTGTGTCCGTTGCGCAGGCCAGAGAAAACGAAGGCAGGATAGATGGCACGATTAGATTTGCTGGCGAAGTTGTTGAAGCAGTATGTCAGTTAGGCAATGAGGCAGGCATTCTGGACATTCCTTTGAATCCTGCGCCCAAGAGTGCTGTAAAGAAAGACAAGGGGCAGTTGTTTAGCAGACAGAATATCAATTTGCCTTGGAACGGCTGTCCCACTCACAATAATGCAACTCTGACCTTTCCAGGTACGGCCGACAAGAATGGAGACCTTGCGCTGGACCCTGTCCAGGATGGGCAACAGGGAGCGAGTGGTGTTGCGTTCAGAATATTGAATAAAGACAACAAACCCATACTGCTCAACGACCCATCTGAGCCCTTTACGCTGGCAGGTGATGCAACGAAGGACCGGTTGGAATTCTCAGTCGCTTATGTCGCAAACGGCGACCCGCAGGTAAAAGCCGGGAGTGCATCTGCTACTTTAGAATTCCGGGTTGATTATAATTAATGCGATTTTGACGGTGCGCTCAACTTGGCCCGGAAGATGCTCCGGGCTGTTGACCTGTTACCACGCAATATTCTGTTTTTTCTATCCTTGCCTTTCGCCACGCAAGGAAATCCATCTTTTTGTCCCAAGTCATGCAGCGCATTTTGAACATCTTCAAAGTGCGCGCTCTTTTTCGTCCTTTTTCATCCTTCCCCGCCGCATATATAGCCAAGCGCATTTAATTTGAGACAAGGAAGCAGCCGCGAAGACAGTATACAAATACGGCGAGCTTTGAAGCCGCCGTATCAGAGTAAATGCGCTTGGCTATAATTCATCTACGCTTCTTTTGACCTCTCCCCTGTCAGCGCATGAAAATCACGATCATCGGCACAGGTTATGTAGGCTTGGTGACCGGTGCATGCTTCGCGGAACTCGGCAATGAGGTGTTCTGCATAGATATAGATGCACGCAAGATCGAGCTGCTCAACAACGGCGGCTTGCCGGTTTACGAACCCGGTCTGAAAGCGTTGATTGCGCGTAATCTTCAGGCGGGACGGATCCGCTTCTCAACCGATCTCGCCGCGAGCGTTGCTCATGGCGCGGTTCAGTTCATTGCGGTGGGTACGCCGCCGGATGAAGACGGTTCAGCCGATCTCAATCATGTGCTGGCCGCCGCACGCGCGATTGGCCGTTATATGAGCCGGTATACGCTGGTTGTCAACAAATCGACGGCGCCAGTCGGCACTGCGCAGCGCGTTCGGCAAAGCATCGCCGCGGAACTGGCCGCGCGCGGCAATGATGCGCCGTTTGCAGTCGTCTCAAATCCCGAATTTCTGAAGGAAGGCGCGGCGATTGAGGATTTTATGCGGCCGGATCGCATTGTGCTTGGGTGCGCATCCGGCCCGGAAGGCCAGCGCGCGCGCGCAATCATGCAGCGTCTATATGCGCCCTTTAACCGGAATCATGACCGCATGCTATATATGGACGTGCGTTCCGCCGAGTTCACGAAATACGCAGCGAACGCGATGCTGGCGACGCGCATTTCCTTTATGAACGAGCTGGCGAATCTGGCTGACTGCGTGGGCGCCGACATCGAAGCCGTGCGCCGCGGCATCGGCGCGGACCCGCGGATTGGCTACGACTTCTTATATGCCGGCTGCGGCTACGGCGGCTCGTGTTTCCCAAAGGATACGAGCGCGCTGATTCGCACCGCGCGCCAATATGATCAACCCTTGCGTATTCTGCACGCGGTCAACGCAGTGAACGCCGCGCAAAAAGAAGTGCTGGCGAAAAAAATGACCGCCCGTCTTGGAATGGATTTAAGCGGTTTGCGCTTTGCCATCTGGGGCCTGGCATTCAAACCCAATACCGATGATATGCGCGAAGCGCCGAGCCGCGTCCTGATTGCCGAACTGCTCGCGCGCGGCGCGCGCGTCACCGCCTATGATCCTGCCGCGATGCGCGCAGCGGAGCGCGCGTTCGCGCTTGATCTGAAACATGCGCCGGATGCGCGCGCGCGGCTCGATTTCGCGGAGAATCAAATGCAGGCTGTCCTGGGCGCGGACGCGCTGGTCATTGTGACCGAATGGCAAGCCTTTAAAAGCCCGGATTTCCAACAATTACGGGATGGCCTGAAAACGCCGCTCATTTTTGATGGTCGTAACCTGTACGAGCCGGCGGCGATGCGCGAGCTAGGGATTGAATACCATACGATTGGGCGCACATCCGCAGGATACGACGAAAGCCGTGATACCGCTTGAAATATCTCCGCATCCAGCGCTGCGCGCGCGCCTGGCGCACACGCGCGTGCTGGTGATTGGCGATGCGATGCTTGATCGTTACTGGTTTGGCGATACCGAGCGTATTTCGCCTGAAGCGCCCGTGCCGGTCGTGCGCGTGCAGCGCTGCGAAGAGCGTTTAGGCGGAGCGGCAAATGTGGCGTGCAATGTGGCGGCGCTGGGCGCGCAAACGGGCCTGATCTGCATCGTGGGAGACGATGAGCCTGGGCGGCGGATTGCCGATTTATTGGGCGAGCACCATATCCAGGCGCATCTGGAACGGGATGCCGACTGGGCGACGATGATCAAACTGCGCGTTGTGGCGCGTCAGCAGCACGTATTGCGGGTCGATTTTGAAATGCCGCCCGCGCATGAAATACTGCAGGCGGCGCGCGCCCGGTTTGAGACAGTCCTTGCCGCGCAAGACATCGTGCTGTTTTCAGACTATGGAAAAGGCGGCCTAACCCACATTCCCAGGATGATTGCTAGCGCGCGCGCGGCGGGAAAACCGGTTGTGATCGACCCCAAAGGGGATGCGTGGGAACCCTATCGCGGCGCAACGCTGATGACGCCGAACCGCGCGGAATTGCGCGAAGTGATTGGCCGCTGGCGCAGTGAAGATGATCTGGCCGCGCGCGTTGCGCGGCTGCGCGCCAGGCTGGATTTAGACGCCGTGCTGCTCACGCGCGCAGAAGAAGGCATGACGCTCTACAGTGACGGCGGTATGCTGCATACGCCCGCCAAGGTGCGCGAAGTGTACGATGTCTCCGGCGCCGGAGACACCGTTGCGGCAACGCTGGCGGCGCTGATGGGCGCGGGCGTTCCTCTTTCCGACGCGGTTGCGCACGCCAACCGCGCGGCTGGAATCGTTGTTGGAAAACTCGGCGCCGCGACGGTCACTTATGAAGAACTGTTTCCAGACGCAGGAGATTGACATGCGTGAAACGCGAACCTTATACGAACAGGACATCGTAGCCTGGGCGAATGAACAGGCGGAATTTATCCGTAGCGGGCAATTTGATTTGCTCGACCGTGCACACATTGCAGACGAGATCGAAGACGTGGGGAAAAGCGAACGACGCGAACTCGCCAATCGAATGGCTGTGCTGCTCGCGCATTTGCTGAAGTGGCAGTTCCAGCCTGGACGACGGGGCGCGAGCTGGCAGCGGACTATCAAAGAGCAACGCCGTGCAATTGCATTACACATCCAAGACACGCCTAGTCTATGTGCCTGCTTAGACAACGCTCACTGGCTCGAAGCGGTTTGGGCGGATGCGGTGGCAAAGGCAACGGACGAAACAGGTTTAGAACAATTTCCTGCATTCTGCCCTTGGATGCAAGAACAAATCTTGTCTCAAGCGTTTTACCCTGACTGAAAAAGAACGAAATGCCCACCCTATATGAAGAGGATATTGTCGCCTGGGCGGACGAACAGGCGAAATTCATTCGTAGCGGTCAATTTGATTTGCTCGACCGTGAGCATATTGCCGATGAGATCGAAGACGTAGGGAAGAGCGAACGGCGTGAATTAGAAAGTCGGCTGGCCGTGTTGATGGCGCATCTATTGAAATGGCAGTTTCAACCAAAACGACGCGGCCCCAGTTGGCGCCGGACAATTGAGCTGCAACGCGAAGAAATTGACTATATTCTAAAAAAAGAAGCGCCCAGTCTCAAAGCGAAGTTCAATGATCCAATTTGGATGAGGCTGGTGTGGAAAAAAGCGCTCGCGCATGCTGTCTCTGAAACAGCGCTGGATATCTTTCCAAAAGTGTGTCTGTGGCATCTGGAGGATGTGTTATCTGATGCGTTCTATCCCGAAGGCCATTCATCCTCATGACCCTGATCGTCACCGGCGCGGCCGGCTTTATTGGTAGTAATCTGATTCATGCGCTCTCTGCGCGCGGCGAGCGCGGCATCATCGCGGTCGACAATTTAACGCGCGCCGATAAATTCAAAAATCTGCTCGATGGCGAGATTGACGATTATTTCGACAAATCCGAATTCATCGAGCGCTTTGCAAGCGGGGCGTTTGGCGCCGTGCGCGCGCTGTTCCATCAAGGCGCGTGCTCGGACACGATGGAAACCAACGGCCGCTATATGATGGACAACAACTATCGTTATAGTCGCATATTGCTGGACATCTGCGCGGCGCAACGCATCCCTTTTTTGTATGCGTCATCGGCGGCGGTGTACGGTCGTGCGGAACGCTTCGTTGAGGCGCGCGCCTACGAGCGGCCCCTGAATATTTACGGCTACTCGAAATTGCTGTTTGATCAGTATGTGCGCCGCCAGTTGCCTGGCGCGCATCGCCAGATCGTCGGATTGCGTTATTTCAATGTCTATGGCCCGCGCGAAGCGCATAAAGGACGGATGGCCTCGGTTGCATTCCATCACTTCAACGAATACCGCGCGCATGGCCGCGTGCGGCTCTTTGGCGAATACGGCGGCTATGCAGCCGGTTTGCAGATGCGCGATTTTGTATCGGTTGAAGATATCGTGAAGGTGAATCTGTATTTTTTTGACCATCCAGACCGCTCCGGCATTTTCAATCTTGGCACAGGCCGCGCACAGCCATTTAATGATGTTGCGGTGAGCGTCATCAATACTCGAGACGCAGTGTCTAATACGCTTGAAGCGCTGGTAGCGCAACGGAAAATCGAATATATCCCCTTTCCGGATACGCTGCGCGGCAAATACCAGTGCTTTACGCAGGCGGATTTGACCCGGTTGCGCGGCGCTGGCTACAGCGCCCCTTTTCTGACGGTCCAGCAAGGCGTCGAACGCTATGTACATTGGCTGATCAGCCAGCTATAAAGCGCAACGCGCGCAATCTACACTGGCCTCCTGTTGCGGCGCTCGCCGTTCACTCAGAAGGAGCAAATGCCATGTTGAAAAAATTACGATGGGCGGGATGTGCGGCTTTGTGCCTGATCGCCGCTCAACTCGCCTATGCGGCAGTGAATGTCAATACAGCAACCGCCGATGCGCTCACCGGCATTAAGGGCATTGGCCCCGTGAAAGCACAGGCGATTATCCAGGAGCGCGCCGCGCACGGCCCGTATAAAAACGCTGAGGACTTGGCAAAGCGCGTAAAAGGCTTGGGTGCCAAATCCACCGCCAAACTCCAGGAAGAAGGGCTGACGATTGGCGCAGCCGCTCCGTCGTCTGCCAAAACTGCTCCCGCTAAACCAGCGCAAGCAGCGGTTCAGGAGCGACGGTGAAAAAGGGGTCGCGTCACGAAACGGAGGACAGAGTACGCTAAGCCTGAGGGAAGGGTCGCAAGGGCCTGAATGTTCCTTTCCTGGGCGTTTTTCCCTGCTGCAAACATCATTCCCCGTCAAATTGATATGCTCCCAGCCCAACGGTGACAGATATACTAGAAGGTACGCCTCAATAGACTGGCTATGCTCCCTGAGCGCCTGGATTGCCCGTTCTAGATAGACTGAGTTCCACAACGCGATAGCTGCTGTCACCAGCGTAAGGCCGCTGGCGCGATGACGCTGGTTCTCGAAGCTACGGTCTCGCATCTCGCCCGGCCGGTGAAAGAAGACGGCTCTGGTGAGCGCATTTCTGGCTTCGCCTTTGTTCAGCCGCGCGTTGACGCGGCGGTGCAGCTCGACGTTGTGCAGCCAATCGAAGGTCAACACACTACGCTCGACCCTGCCCAGTTCTCTAAGGGCTACCGCCCGTCCGTTTTGTCTGGGAGAGCTGCTGAGCTTGCGCAGCATCAGAGAAGCCGTCCCAGTCCCCTGACGAATGGATGCCGCCAGCCGAAGAATCTCGTTCCAGTGGCTTCGGATATGCTTGGTATTGATCGAACCACCCACCAAAGCAGCCACATCAGGGAAATCCGCCGGTTTACCCGGCACGTACCACCGTTTATCGGCGAGATCACGGATACGGGGCGCAAACCGGAAGCCTAAGAGATGCATCAGGCCAAACACATGATCGGTAAAGCCCGCGGTATCCGTGTCATGCGCTTTAATTCGCAAGTCTGATTCGTGATACAGCCACCCATCCAATACATAGGTCGCATCTCGAACGCCGACATTGATCACCTTGGTATGAAACGGCGTATCCTGATCGGAGACATGCGTGTAGAATTGGATGCCGGGTTCACTGCCCTATTTGGGGTGGATATTGCCGCCCCGTTCCGCGTGCCCGCCCACTCTGAAGCGCTGGCCGTCTGAGGAAGCGGTCGACCCATCGCCCCAGTCTCCTGCAAAAGGATGTCGAAACTGCGCATTCACCAGTGCTGCCAAAGCTGCCGAATAGGTTTCATCTCGAACATGCCATGCTTGTAGCCAGGCCCGCTTGGCATAGGGGGTTCCAGAGCAGGATTCGGCCATCTTGCTTAAACCCAGGTGGATGGCATCTGCCAGAAGGGGGGTGAGCAGCAGGGATTTGTGCTTGGCCAAATCGCCTGTTTTTAGGGGCGTGAAGGGGCGGGTGAAGTCTGTCCATTTGTCTACTTCCACCCGCCATTCAGTGATTTTGATAGGCGGCAGCAGGCTGTAGGCTTGCTGGATCAACACATCAGCTGCGTCAGGTACGCTGTTGTTCAGCGGCGTGATTTTCAGACCGGATGGGGTCATGACGGCCTCTGGCAATGCCTCTGCCTTTGCCAGGCGACGGACGATGTTCAGTTGTTGCGTCAGTTTGGAGAGGCGTTCGTGAAGATAGGCATCGCAGTCTGTCTCAATGGCTAAATGATGAGATAGACTGCGCGCAGAGAATGGATCCGTCGGTCATAGATCATCCCCGAAATCCTTGAACTGGCGAGAGCCTTGCACCCAAAGATCACCTGAACGCAGTGCATTTTTCAGTGCGGACAGTGTGCACAGTTCGTAAAAGCGCCGATCCACACCCTCTGCCTTGAAGACCAGGCTTTCCCAGCGTTTTCGCACAAAGCGGGTGGGCACGTCTTGTGGTACTTTTCGGGCATTCTCCGCGTTGAGTGTTTTGAGCGTCTCTACAGCAGACAACACATCCTGTGCTGCAGGCGCGACTTTCATCTGCAGGGCATCCAGAAGCGCGGGGGCATATCGACGGACCTGCGCATCGCCGTCTCCAATGCGATGCAGGTCGTCAAACTCCCTTGGGGTGAGGTCTTGTGTTGCTGTCACGATTTTTGCAAACGTTTCCCATGAAATGAGCGCTTCAATCGCTGAAAAGGCGTCTGTACCCTCTGTCCTGGCGGCCAGCAGGACCGTGCCGATTTTCCCGTATCAACGCATCTTTTCGTGGATTGTCTTGCCGGATTCCTGGAACTGCTGCGCGTGACTGTGTTTAGCCCAATTGAAAAGACGGCCCATGATGCGGTCATGCAGGTCAATGATCTCTCGATGATTGTCGATTGAACTTCCAGCACGACAGCAACCCGCGTGGCGTGCCGACGTGTACTTTCCAGATCACGCAAATGTTGGGCAGTCATTTGAGCGCCTTCACGAGCGCGCTTTAAAAGCCGATTCTGATGTATCCGGTGCTCAAGACCCTCTGGCAATCTCAGCGCTTCCAGCGTTTTAAGCCCATCCAGATGTGCTCACAGGTGCTGGGCATTCGGCGCATTGGGCGACTGACGTAGCCAGGCTCATAGGCTGATTTTGCTGTGTTCATGTAGGTTGAGCAGATGCTCTAGCTTCTGCCGATGAGCCTGGGTCAAACCTGCTGTGAGCGCGGAATAAAGGGGTCGATTGCCGCGTGTCATGGCTTCTGCGCAAATCCTATCGATCATTAGGATCGATGGCAGCAGGATTCAACGGCTGCGGAGTGCCTCAATCAGCGCCTTGGCTAGCATGATGCCTTTATCGGTCTGCTGTGCCAGTGGTGCCAACGCCTGCACAGAAGATTTGTGACATCGCACTGTAAAGGGCCTCAAGCCAAACACAGACTGCAGTTCAACCAGATGTGCTCGGCGCGTCTCTGCCCGTTGCCCGTACTCAGCCCAAATGTCTAACGGTCATTTAAGCTGGGCTGCCACGAAGCTCAGCACCGGAGAAAAAGGGGGCTCTTCTATCTCCAACATCCTGCCTGGGGAGCGCATGTCACACAGCTGGACTGCAAATCCCAGCTGAGTGGCAGCCTTGCGACGCTGGCGAATGATGGACAGATCAGACTCGCTGAACGTGTCATGCCGAATCAGGGCATCCTGATGTTCAGGCAGCGCTCACAGACTCTCGCGTTCCGCTGCAGACAGCACCCAACGACGCGGCATGGCTGCTTGTCAACCTTTGTTTCTGATAGTCTACCGTACCCTGCCGCTGTGCCTCATAAAATCCTGACTTTTGTATTCTTGAACATCACTCTTGAAAGTCTTTTCTCAATTCTGTCACCTTTCCACGGGTTTCAAGAATCTTTTGGCAGTCTCATGCTGATTGGGTACGCGCGCGTTTCTACGCAAGACCAAAATCTTACGCTTCAGAAGGATGCCTTACGCAGGCGGGCTGCCAGAAAATCTTTAAAGACAAGGCGAGCGCAGGGCATACAGCGCGTCCCGGGTGGGCTAAAACGCTTGAGATGCTGCGCCCAAAAGATACACGGGTGGTCGTCTGGAAGCTGGATCGCTTAGGGCGCAGTGTCAAACATCTGGTTGAACTGGTCGGGGGTTTATCCCAGCAGGGCATTCACTTCCGAAGCCTGACCGACGCCATTGACACCAGTACCCCAGCGGGCCGGTGCTTCTTTCACGTCATGGCATCTTTGGCCGAGATGGAGCGGGAACTGCTGCTGGAACGCACTAAAGCAGGCCTAGAAGCCGCCCGTCAACAGGGGCGAAGAGGGGACGCAAGCGAAAAATGACAGACAGCACACTAAAATCTGCTCAAAAGCTGCTGGTCAACGGAGTAGCCCCACGGGAGGTGGCCCGAAATCTGGGCGTTTCTGTCCCGACGCTTTATCGTTGGGTGCCCGCTGCTTCTCTGCCTGTATCAATTACTGCAAGTCTTAACGCACTCTGGTGTCCGTTTTCTGGGGCAACCTCATTTAGACTCCTCGCGGCCCTTCCCTCAGGCTTAGCGTACTCTGTCGTCCGTTGCGTGACGCGACCCCTACACGCAACACGATAATGCACGAGAACTTGTGAAACTTTTGGAATTCTTTCATGAAGCGCCACTTGAAGAAATCAAGCCATTGCACATCGCGCAATATCGGGATTGGCGCGTAGAAATGACGCGCAAGCGTTTACTACAATCAAAACGGAACGTTCCGATCAATGCAGGCCACGTGCGCGCCAATAGAGAGTTGGCTTTGTTTTCGCATATCTGGAATAAAGGCAGAGAGTGGGGGTACACAGAAAAAACGAATCCGTGCGCTGGTATTAAAAAGCATCGAGAAAAAGGGAGGGATGTGTATGTTGACAAAACGGGCACTCGATTACGGATTGAGATTACAGGCCGATTATCCTCTGTATTAACGCGAATCGCCGCTCGGAAAGCAGCACATAAGATTTATTCGCTCGCGCTGGTATGCGATGAAGAAGGAGCGCCATTAAGCCAAACTACACTGCGCTCGCGATTTGATCGAGCAAGAGAGAAAGCGGGTATTTCAAAACAGATGTTTCAGTTCAGGGATTTGCGCGCTAAAGCGGCCACTGAGAAAGAGCAGAGCGCAGGGATGGAAGAAGCCAAGAAACAGCTTGGCCATACTTCTGAAACGATGACAAAGCGGTATGTCAGAAACCGGATAGGTACTCTGGTCAAGCCAACCCAGTAAGCATTTTTGCGGAATATTCCGCAAAATAGGCCATAAAAGGCTCTTAAAAATAATCTGTTAAATTCCGCCAGAACCTAAGCCAGTGGCGGAAAGGGTGGGATTTGAACCCACGGTACGGGTTGACCGTACACCGGATTTCGAATCCGGCGCATTCGACCACTCTGCCACCTTTCCTATTGCTTGATCTCTATTGCCAGATGCCAGCGCGCGCCGATTTTAAGGTTCTGGGGACAAATCTACAACTGGCCGTAACTATGCAGGCCGGATAAGAACATATTCACGCCCAGAAAAGCGAACAGCGTTACCAGTAAACCGGCGAGCGCCCACCAGGCGGCCAGCGCGCCGCGCAACCCTTTGATCAGCCGCATATGCAGCCAGGCGGCGTAATTCAGCCAGACGATCAACGCCCAGCTTTCTTTTGGGTCCCAGCTCCAGTATCCGCCCCATGCGTCCGCGGCCCATAATGCGCCAAGAATCGTGGCAAGCGTGAAAAAGCTAAAACCGGCGGCAATGGCTTTGTACATCAGATCGTCCAGCACATCCAGCGCGGGCAGGCGGGATGTCCATAATCCGCGCTGCGCGAGCAGACGGGCCGCCGCCGCCATCGCCGCCAAGGCAAAGCCCGCGTAGCCGATAAAATTTGCCGGCACATGAATTTTCATCCACCAGCTTTGCAGCGCGGGAACAAGCGGTTGAATCAAATGTGCATCGCGCGTTGCCGAGTACCAAATGAGAAATCCAACCGCTGCGCTGATCAGAAGCAGCGCGAACGCGCCGAGCGCATGCGTCTGGTAATGCGCTTCATAATATAAATAAAACAGCGCCGTGATCAGGCAAAACAAGATGAACACTTCATACAGATTTGAAATCGGAATATGGCCGACGTCCGCGCCGATCAAATAAGACTCGTACCAGCGCGCCATCATGCCGGTTGCGCCCATCAGCACCGCGCTCCAGCACAGACGCATGCCAAGATTGAATCCAAGCGGCGCGCGCGCACATACGCCAATCCAGTAGAAAATGGTGGAGAACGCAAATAATGCGCTCATCCACAAAATTGCTGACTGGCTCGACAGTGCATATTTGAGGAGAAAGACCTGTTCAGCGCGCGCCAGATCGCCGCGGTAAAGCGTAATCGCTAGCAGGGACAGCATCGCCACTGCGCTGATCAGCGCTCGTACGGGTTTCCAGCGCATGCCAAGCGCGCCGAGCGCGAACGCTGCGCCGATCAAAATGAGCCGCTCATAGCCATCCATCGCGGCGTGGTAGCGCGTAAGCAGGAAGAGCGCACCCGCAGCCAACGCGAAGGCATACACGCCATCAAAAGGCGTGAATCGGCTGAATCGGGCGCGCATTAGGGCAATCACGGTTTTCATCGATCTGCTTCGGACGCATTCAGGGCCGCGCGGACGTTGTCGCGCAGATGATTGAATTCGTTTTCAAAGTCAACGGTGCGGCGCGCCGTTGACATCGCCATCAGTACATTGACTTGAGCGTCATCGTCTTTCAACCAGAACCAGAGACGCCGTTCACGGATAAAAAACATTGAGAATACGCCCAGCACCAGCAACGCGCAGCCTAAATACACCCACTTTTTGCCAGGCGCGCGCGTGAGCTGAAACACCGATGCTTTGACTTCATTAAAGGTATTCAGTTGCAGCAATACCGGCGCGCGGTAAAAAAAGTGGTCAGACAATGCATTCATGGCGGATTGTACAAAACGGCGGTTCGCCTCTGTCTCCTTGAGCGCCGGCTCGCCGGCTCGCGCGCGAGAGACTTGCCACAGTTCCCATACCGCGCCTTCCAGCACGCGCAGCAATAATTGCGCGGCCCGATTTTGCTCTGGCTTTGGCACCGAAGACTCAATAAAGTCCGCCACTGCGGCAAAACCGCCGATAGCGCGCGCGCGGCGCGGCTGTATTTCGGACTGACCCGCAAAAAGCGCCAGCACGCGCGCGGCGCTCTGCTCGGCGCGCGCACGCAGCCGCGGCTCAGGCGATTGCAGCGCGGCGGCGAATTTCCGCGCCGCGGCTGCGTGCAACGCGGGATTCGCCAGCGCGGCGCGCAATTGCATCCATTGTCGCAACGTCCCTTCAGCGTCCGCCGGAATGCGCAGATAGCGGAACGGCTCATTGGGATTTTCGCGCAGTCCGGCCAGAAAAACGCGCTCGCCGTCGATGTCAACCGGCAGCATATAGGTATTGAATTCGCGCGCGCCGCCGCTTTGATCGCGCAATATATATTGCAACGAAGGGCCGATATTGCGCAACTGAACCGGTTTCGATGCCTTCGCGCCTGAGCCAAGCCGCTCGTCGAATACTTCACGCAAGCCGCGCTTTTTTGCAAGGCCGCGCGCATCTGTTTGACCGGCGCCGTCCGCGATATTTTCGACGTTGATCGCGCGCAGGCCCGTCCATTCAACTGTTTCGCCCTTCTGCGCGCCAGCGATCTGCGCGGATTCGCCAACCGTTCCGCTGAGTTTAAAGGCGGATGTGCGCGCGCCCCTCATTGGATACGCGCTTAAATGCACCGTTGAGCCGCCGTCTTCAAAGCTCGATTGATAAATCGCAATTCCGCGGTAAATAAAGGGTTTGTTCACTTCGACGCGGGCGGGGATGCGCGCGCCATTGGCATGATCGATCACCACAATATCGCTGGCGAACCGCTTCGGCATTCCGGTCGAGTAATACTCGACGATAAACTGATTCAGTTGAATGGAAAAAGGCAAGTCTTGAATCAGAACGCCATTGCCGCGATTCAGAACCGCGGTCGATACATATCGCCCTTCCGGCACCCACGCTTGTGCGCGAAAACTCGGATTGGCCGCCGGCAAGCGGTGTTCGGGCGGCACTTCGGCAATCGTCATATTGCCGTGCAGCGGACTTTTGTTGAACCACCACATCTGTAGCGTCACCGGCAGCGAACCGTCGAGCAATCCGCCCGTGCAGATCACAATAATCCCCAGATGTGTCCAGAGATAGCCGAGCCGGTTCAGTGCGCCGCGCTTTGCGGTCATCAGCGTTGCGCCCGCTTTTTCCTGTTGACGCTGGCGATAGCCCTGCGCCTCGACCAACCGGGACAGCCGCGCGGCCATTTCGGTGCGCGAACCCGCAGCATGAAAAGAGGCTTGATGGCCAAAGGCGCGCAAACTCTGTTCCTGGACTCGATCTTTCCAGCTGCGCAGATCGGCCACGATTTTAGGGCCATGATTCGCGAGACATACCGACAGCGAAATTACCAGAAAAAGCAGAATCGCGGTGAACCAGGCCGAGCCGTAGACGTGAACCAGGCCGAGCGCGTCAAAAATTTCAGCCCAGAACGGGCCGAACTGGTTGACGTAGTTTGCATAGGGCGCTTGTTGCGTGAGCACCGTGCCAATGACGCTCGCAATGGCCAGCACCACCAGCAGGCCGATGGCGATGCGCATCGAACCTAAAATGTGAAGAATGGAACGGCAACGTTGGCGCACGGCGAATACGCTAACGCAATGCAGACACTTGTGCAGGTTGCACAATCTCTCCCGTCTGATTATTCCAGGCATTGCGCTGATAGGTGGTTACAGCGGCGATTTCTAGATCGTTCAGCGTATGCGCCCACGGCGGCATTTGCCCTTTGCCTTGAAGCACCAGTTTTAAATGCGCATCCAGCGGCCCGCTCGCCACCGCCCCGCCGTCAATCGCTGGAAATGGTCCGATGCCTTTGCCATTGTCCTGATGACACACTGCACAGTGCATTGCGTACACTTGCCTGCCGCGCGCCTTGAGTTCATCCATCGTCAAGACTTCTTTCACTGCTAGATGAACTGCTATTTGACCTTTTTGCGCGCGTTCCACCCACTGCGCATAGTCCGCCCCGGAGAGCACTTTCACCACGACCGGCATATACGCATGGTCTTTTCCGCATAATTCTGTACAAAAACCCCGGTACGTACCGACCTTATCCGCTTTGAACCACGTGTCCCGCATCACGCCCGGTATTGCATCTTGCTTGACGCCGAATGCCGGCACATACCATGAATGAACCACATCGCTTGACGTGGTCAGAATGCGGATTTTTTTATGCGCCGGCACCACCAGCGGATGATCCACTTCCTGTAAATATGTCTCGGAGATCGGGCTTCGGCCATTGACTTCATCGCGCGGCGTTGTCAACGTCGATAAAAACTGTACGCCCGTGCCCGGCCCCTGAAGATATTCATAGCCCCACTTCCACTGATAGCCGGTGACTTTTACCGTCAAATCCGGATTTGTTGTATCTTTCATCCGCATCACCGTTTGCGTCGCGGGCAAGGCCATCAGCACAATGATCAATAACGGCGCCGCCGTCCAGAGGATTTCAACCGCCATATTTTCATGGAAATGCGCGGGCGCGCGTCCTTTAGATTTGCGGTGCGCAAAAATCGAATAAAACATCACGCCGAACACGCCGACGAAAATCACGCCGCAGATTGCCAGCATCAGGGTGTGCAAGCTGTATAAGGTTTGAGCGATTTCTGTGACCGGCGTCTGGAAATTCATCCCGTTCACCGGGGGCAAACCCTCTTTATCTTCGAGCGCCCAGACTGCGTTTGCCCACGCGCCGCCGGCCAGAGCCAAACCATTTTTCAGGATATTCCGTGTTTGAGCGATGATCTTCATAATTTCATCGAATGATGTGATGGCTGCTTTTTGAGCGCCCAAGAATATTTTCAAGTTTTACAACCCCATATCCTTCCGGCGATGAGGTGGATGTCCGCGCGCGCTCTTTCCAGGCGTGGCCGTAGACCACTTCAAAAGTCAGTTCGATCTGGCCGCCGCAGGCAGCGCGCTGCGCCTCCAGCGCTGCGGTCAGCGCGGCGTACCGGCGTCGGCCCGTCAGTCCATCCAGCGAACGGTTGCAAGGATACGCGCCCCAGCGGCGCACATCGTTGAGCAATGCGGCAGGCGAACGGTAAGTCAATGTCAGCATTTCCATATCCATCACCGGCGTTTCAAAGCCGCTGCGCGCCAGTATATCGCCCAGATCGTGCATATCGATAAAAGGAATCACGCGCAGCAGCGCATGCGCGGCGTCCGCGGCGCACCATGCGGCGCGCAATTCGCGCAACGAATCCGGCCCCAGCGTGCTGAACATCAGCAAACCGCCTTTTCTCAATACCCGTTGCCATTCAGTCAACACTTCATCCGGTCGCGCATGCCAATGCAGCGCAAGATTGGACCATAGAAGATCGAATGTATCCGCCGCGAACGGCAGCATTGCAAAGTCCGCCTGCACGACCGGCCAACGGCGCGCGCGCACGCTTCTGGCAAACAGACTGAACCAGTGGCGCCGCGCAGGCGGCGCATCCGAGGCTCCGCAGTGCGCCCGCGCGCCCATACAGTATGAAAGATCAACTCCGGTGACAGCGGCCTGTGCAAAACGCGCCGCCAGAAGCGGCAAGTCCGCGCCGGGGCCGCAACCCGCATCGAGCGCGCGCGCGGGCGCGAGCTTGATATAGTCCAGACGTTCATGCATCCGGCGGGCGATTTCGCGCGGCAGAAAAGCGACTTCGCCAAAGCGCGCCGCGCGGCGGTCAAAAATCCGGCGTATCCGTGCGCGCGCAGCGCGTGCATCGTCACGCGCATGCGGTGTCAAAACGTCTGGCATACGGCTCTGGCATATGGCCAATATTGAGTCTGTTTTCAGAGAAAATAGCCTATATTGCTGGATGCCTTTCTCTTAAGCGACTGGATAGGGTGTGATGCGCTCTACTCTCAGCGCGGCGGCCGGCCGCGCGCGCCGCCTCTTCTCCACATGCATACGGATGGGTCTGCCCTGCCGCTGCGCATTATGCGACGCGCTCTCGCCCGAGCCTGTATGCAGTGCGTGTATGCGCGCGCATTGGCCTGCGCCTTCCGCTGTCTGCGCGCGTTGCGTCCAGTGCGCGTATCCGCTGAATATCCATACGCGTTTGGAAAGCGGAAGCGCGCCGCTCTGCGGTCAATGTATCGCAGCGCCGCCGGCATTCGACGCGACCCTTGCGCTGGCCGACTACGCCGCGCCGCTTGATACACTCGTCGCCGCGTTGAAATTCAGGTCTAAACTCGCGCTTGCGCCTCTATTCGCGCAGCAGCTCGCCACGCGAATCCACCCCGCCTTTTTAGACTCCAGGAGGTCTTGCCCCGATCTCACCCTGCCCGTGCCGCTCTCCAGCCGCCGGTTGATCGCGCGCGGCTATAACCAGGCGTGGGAAATTGCGCGTCCTTTGGCGCGCATGCTTGGCCTGCGCGCGCATCCAGCGCTTCTTGAACGCATCATCGATACGCCGCCGCAAACCTCGCTTCCCGCGAAAGCGCGCCGCCGCAATATGCGCCGCGCTTTCGCCTTAGCGCACGCGCATCCAGCCTTTGTGCGCGGCCGTCATATTGCGGTGGTCGATGATGTGATGACATCCGGCGCAACGCTGGAATCTGTTGCGCGCGTTCTGAAGCGCGCCGGCGCTGCGCGCGTGACGAATTGGGTGGTATTGCGCACGCCTAAATAGAGCGTACAGGTTATTGGTAAATCAGCACCATTTGAACCGTTGCCTTGACCGTGCCAGGCCCCACTGTTGCCTGGCCTGTTTTTTCTATCTGTGCATGCAGTGGTTTGCTTCCGGTGCCATCATTTTTTAAGAAAATGAGTTTGACATCGCCCGGCGCGATCGTTTCGCTTGTTCCATCGAGTCTTTTCTCGAACATTCGGATCGATACGTTGTCTGCGTCGCCTTGATTCATAAATCTCGTGGGATTTTGCGTGTCGGCGGTGCCATCGAACCGGACCTGGATTGCGCGCCGATTCAAATTTTCCGGAGGACACTTGCTAATTTTCACTTCAAAACTTCGCTCAGGCGTATTTAATTCATCATTGAGTGTGCTGGCCAGATGCGTGCCAAGATCCACCTGAACATCTTCGACTTCGCAGGTATCCGCAATCACTTTTCCGTTCAGTTCCAGCTCAAAATCAGCCGCGCCAACCGGCAGGCACAGGATGACAGAACTGCTTACAAGAAGCCATTTCAATACCTTCGCGGATAGCGACTCCATGATTTTTTGCGCTTTCATTCGTAAGACATCGTCACTCTGACCACTGACTGTACATCGCCGTTGCTGGCTTTGCCTTTGGGCGTAAACATGTCTGCATTCAAATCGACTTTTACGTTCCGCTGTTTATCGATCTCAAAGGTCCGGACCGCGCCGTCAAACCAGCGCACCGCTTCATTGGAAGGATCGGCCCCGCTCCAAATCCGTATCCCGACATTTTGGGCAGCCTTCCCGCCGCTCAACGTATTGGCGAATACCTTTGCGTCATCCGCATGCGGACTTCCCTGAATCGCCATCTTAACTTTGCTCATTCCGGGCGGGCATTTGGACAAATTCAGCGTAAACGCCCCTGCAGGGCTATGGCTGTTCGCCGCTTGCATCTGACTGTGACGCGCCAACGGCAGAGTGAGCTTGACTGCCGTGCCGTTATCGACTGTGCATGGCTCTGCAAAAACCGTTGCGGTAAAAGTAAGCCTCACCTGGTCATTTGTTGCAAATTCAGGCGGGAGCGCTCTAGCTCTAGATACACTTGCCGGGAATGCCGCTGCGAAAGCCAGCGCTAATATGAGACTCAACCTCATTGCTCGAACACTCATCATATTTACTCATAGGAAAGCTGAATGGTGGCCAATGCGGAGAAATCGCCCAGCGCAATGGCGCCGGTTGCGCTTTTCTTCTTCAGGCGCGCGCGAAAACTCAAAACCGTGTCGTCCCTACCGTTGTTGCTATATTGGTGATCTGTATTAAGCACGAAAGGCGTACTGCTTCCATCTGCCCGATGCTCCCGTAGCTCTACCACGAATCCTTTCGCCTGACTGCCTTGGTTTGCATTAATCAACCCCTGTGCAGGTGCATCTGAGTCTGCATTCACATTGACTGTAATGTCGACTGCTTGGTCGCATTTCAGACTGACTGAAAAATTTCTAAAGGACATTCCTGTCGCTGACTCCAGCACAGTTGTGGAAACCCTGCCCAACGGAATCGTCGGATTTCTATTATCGGGCGTACAGGGCAATACTTTGACCGCGCCGCCTGCTGCAACAGAAATTGCCAAGACGGGTAGCGTTTGGCTGTCCGCAGTGAGAATTGCAGCGGACCCGTAAACTCCGCCGTTGATCTGCGCTCCAAATGTGATTGGCCCGGTCTTCACCAGCTCGAACGCCAAGTCTTCCATTTCGACTGTATTGGGCCATCTCCAACTACCCAAATTGCGTGTAATTTGGAAAGGAAATCGATGTCTTGAATTGAGAATCCGGTATCCAACTCCATCCACATTGGTACGGTAAACCTGATTTGGCTCAAGAGGCTCGCCTGGGACGCCGTTGTTGAGCCCAGTCGCACTCATTGTTCCATTACAGCCTATATTAATATTTGTAATAAATTGCGGGTTTGGCGCTGGAACAGGCGTACGCCAGATCACCCTCCCGACCGGCGTGTTTGAATCCACAGGAATCGCGGCTGGGATTTGAATGCTGGGCAAGCGAGTGGCAGCCTCTATCCATTCCGGCTTCAATGCACACTGCGCATAAGCTGCGCTGCTCAAGACGCTGCCCATCAGGATAGCGCAGACGGTTACGGTTTTGAGATATATTTTCATGGCGTTGGATTCTCTATAGGTTCAGGTGCGCCTAGACAGGGGATTTCATACTGTTCATAAAAGCGGCTGGCCGGCGCTTTTTCGGGTAGAGTATCCAACGCAATCTGGCAGCTCTGCTGCGCATCTTTGCCCCATTGGACCGTCAGACGGTCTCCTTTCTGAACCCCGGAGACAAAGACTTGTCCGTCCGCGCCCGCAATGCCGATGTCCTTGCCCTGCGCATCAAGAATCTGCGCGCCCAATGGGACTGCCTCGCCGTTGCCGCGCTGCGCAGTAATCAGCATACGCCGGCCCAGCCGCGTTTCAAACACCGCCCGCACCATCGCGCCTCGGGTCGGTACGACCTCGGCCGCGGTATGCTCGATTTCTACCTGTTCGCCCAAATCTTCGGTCAACAGCGCAATGCGGTTGCGGCGGTACGGATTCAGGGATGGCACTACCGCATAGCCGCGCCGGTCGGTGCGCACCCCTTGCTGATTCTCCAGTCTGACATGCGCCGCGCCAGGCGCCACCACCAGCGCAATCGTGTCCTGCAACGGCTGGCTCAAGGTCAAACCGCCGCGATGCAATACCATACCGCCGCCCAGATTGACCGAGGCGCGCTGATAGCCCGCGCCCACGCTATACCCGGCATCGACGCGGCCAACGCCGCCCGCGTAGCCCAGGTTGAACGCGCCGTTTGCGCCGCCGCGCGCGGCGCCGATATTCACGCCATAATTCAGATTGTGCTGCTCCAGCAGCGTTCCAGAGGCGCTTGCGCGATGCGCAACGCCTTGACCGGTGATATGGCTGACGGTATAGCCTGTGTGCACGCTGTGTGCGCGCGTGCCGAACAGATCGAGCGGCATCGAGGCACTCAGCGAGAGGCTGTTTGAATATCCGCCGTTGTAATGGCGCGTACGCGCGGCGTACACACCATAATTTAAACGCCAGAGACTGGCGTTGTAACCGAGCTGCAACCACTGGTCGCGACCGCCATGATCCCAATACGTTTGCTGGTTGGCCGTCAAATTGAACGCGCCATAACGGCCCAGGCTTTGCCAAAGTTGAGCTTCAACGCGGGCGCGCCGGTGGGGACGGGAAGAGGATGCGCCCGATTGCGCCTGCACCGCTTCGCTGAAATCGAAATAGCCTGAAGTGGAATAGCGCTGGCCGAGCAAACGGAAGGTGGTGCCATAAGGCAACAGCGATTTGGCATATAACGCGCGCCAGCTTTGGCCCTGCGCGTGGCGGCCATCCGGGAGCGCCGTGCGGGCATGCGTCAGATCCACCGAAACAGCGCCCCACGCGCCCAGATTCATACCCGCGCCGAACAGGCCGGCGACATATTGCCTGGATGCGGCCAACCCCGTATACGCGGTCAGATCGTGCGGCAGGCCGTAGGTCAATGAACCGCGTACAAAATTGGGTTGCGCGCCTTCGTCGCCGTGGCGATATTGGCCTGCGGCGATCTGATAGCGGAAGGCGCCTTCGCGCAGCATGATCTCCGGCACGGCAGAAAGCGCCTGGGTATAGTGCGTCTCGCGTCCGTCCGCTTCGATCACCACCACTTCGAGATCGCCCGTTGAAGCCGGATATAGATCGCGGATTTCAAACGCGCCCGGCGCAACGTACCTTGTATCAATCACATAACCATTTTGCCGGATTTCGACCTTGGCATTGGTCTGCGCAAAACCGCGCAGCACTGGCGCGTAGCCTTGCAAACTGTCCGGCAGCATCTGGTCGTCAGACGCAAGCTTGAGGCCGCGCAATCCAATGCCATCCCTCCAGACGCCATCGCTTGCGAAGCTGTCCCCCAGCGTGAGATGGCTGCGCCAGGAAGTGATATCGCGTTCGGCGTATGCGGAGATAGAGCGCCATTTCGGCCGGCCTTCCAGAGACGATTTGCTCAGGCTGGAATTGTGCCGAAGCCGCCACGCGCCCATATTGATCCCGCTTCTGAGGCCCAAAAACAGGTCCTGATGATGGCCGCTTTCCTTGCGATGCGTATTCGATGCGCTTAGACGATAGTCCAACAGCGCCGCCGCCGCGCCGGTGTCCCATTCTTTCGGATCCACGCCGCCGCGCGCGACTTGGCGCAGCGCAATCTGCGGAATGCTTAGGTTCAGTCTCTGCTGGCCAAGATCAAATGCGACTTGTGCGTTTTCAACCGCCGATTCTACATCCAGACACTGCGTTTCCTCCGCTGCGTTCAGCGCCGGAAATACATTGAGCAATACGCCCGCCGCCTCAAGCAGTGCCCGCCGGATACAGGGTTTTGCGCTTGCATCCGGCGCGGGCGCGATGAACTGCACCTCACGCTGCTCGACGAAATTCTGGTTGACATACACATCCACCCGGTAGGTTCCGGGCAGCACATATTCACCTTTTGAAAAAAGGGATAAATCGACTGCTTGCTGTGGATCCGACTGATGCAGAAAGCCTGGATTAAACTCAACCTGAGCGATCTCGGCGGCCTGCGCGGCCCGGTCGCTGAACAGCAGCGCGCACATGAAAAGACCTGCCGGAGCAAGGCGACGCGCCAGCGCAGAGAATGGGGACTTCATGAAAACAAGATGAAGGAACAGGCTCTATATGCTGGGCTGATTGCTTGCCTGACCACGCGCCGGAGCCTCGATCTCCGCTTGCACCGGATCTGAAACGCCGCCGTAATCATTGATATAACGATAGCTCAGCGTATAACGCTGGCCGGCGTTATACGGCGGCGGCGCTTGAATCTCCAGACGCTGGCTGCTTTTCGCGGGCACCATCTCGGCTTTGATTTGAGTCTGTTTGCCCGCGCCTTCGAGCTTTACCTCGGATAAGTTGACCGAAAACGGCGTCGGATTCTCGGCGATCAATGCTGGCCGTCCCTGCTCGCCTTCACGGACGATCTGCCACTGCAATTCGCGCCCCGCCTTGAGCGCGCTTTCCTTGGCAAGCGCAGGCGGCCGGTAAAACAGTTTGATCCGGGTGCGCACCGCAATCTGCAATACATTTTCCTTATCGGACTTCGGCGGAATTTCCTGCACATTCAGCCAGTACACCGACTCCCGGTCTTCCGGCAAACCGTGCCCGGAATACATGATGCGGACATTGTTTTCCTTGTCCGGATCAAGACGGAAAATCGGCGGCGTCAGCGCGAACGGCGTTTTGGCGCGCGCGTTCTCGCTGCCGTCATCCAGCCAGACCTGGACGACATAGGGCGTCTGGCTGGTGTTCTTGACCGGGATCGACGCCTTGCGCTTGGCGCCGTCATACACAACCCGCGTTCCGCCGACCAGAATGCCCGCCTGCGCCGGCAGCGCCGCCGCGCACAAAGCGCCCGCCCAGAGGGCGAGCCGCACCTTTTTCAAGGCTGAAATAAATTGGAGCATGAGTGATCCTGAAATTTGCTCTACCCTATATCATCACTCAAGCCCGGCTGAGGATACGCATCAGCCGGGCTTGACAGAGGAAAGCGCATGGATATGTATGGGTTAAGGATAATTAATATCGAGATTTACATTCCCCTGAAAGTTCCCCGCCGCCGGGGCATTATTTCCGATCTGTTCAAATGTGGCTGCAGAACGTACTGTATGGTTCGCACCAGTGATATTAAACGCAGTTGAATTCGCGTTCAGATTCAAAAGGGCCGTTTGGTCTGTATCATACAGCCTGATCCCGACGTCCTGTCTCTGGGTGTTGTTAGTAGTATCAGTCACAACTAATAAGTCGGTGTTAGCTGTCGCCCCTGTTCCGTTGTAGGTTACCGTAACACCCCTGAACGTTGGACAGTTCACCAATTGGATATCAAATGGTACGATACGGGATCTCGCTCCAGCGTTCCCGAACTGCTGGCTAAAGTGCGTACCCAATGGCACTGTCATTTGCTGATTATTGCCCTGTATCTGGCAGGCTGTTGCAGTAATCACGCCGTTAAAATCGATTCTCCCCGCCCTTACTGTAGTCTGCGCTCCCGCACCTGAAGAAATACTGCCCATCGCTGCCGCGGTCATCCCCATCAAAATGAAGCGTTTCATCATTTCTCCTCATTAAGTCAGAATTAGAAGATTTGTCAACAACATGATTGAAGGTGTTATTGATAGACCGAATGCTAATTTAACTGGAAGCCCGTATAAATAAGCCTGCTCTTTTTCAGGCGGCAGATCAATCTTATTTTAAACGGCATTTTTCTTATGCTTTATGAATCAAGCACTCTCATGATGAGATACTGAGCCCCATAGAGCGCTGGCACAGATTGATTCTAGAAATCCTAGGTCGCGTTCTCAATTAAGCAAGCCATTTGGCGCTGTGATTCCAATGTAAATAGCTGCAATGGCACCCTGCAAAGAAAAAGCCCCTTTAGCGCCGCAACGCTTAAGGGGCTGATTTTAAAGGCATTTTAATGGCGCGGCTGGCAGGATTCGAACCCACGACCCCTTGGTTCGTAGCCAAGTACTCTGTCCAACTGAGCTACAGCCGCCTAAGAGCATTTTTCAGCGGCTTGCCTGGAGTCGCTTTGCGCTCGCCGTATGGTCCCGCTGCGGGGTCGCCTCCATCGCGCAGCGAGGCAGACCTGCTCCACCCGCATCGGTCCCGTCTTCGCGCTCGCTCTTTGGAAAATTCGCTGAAAAATGCTCTAGCGTCCAAATTATAACAACAAAATTCAGCGTCTTGGTAATCCATCAATTTTCGTGCCGGGTTTTACGTCTTTAGACGCATACCATCCTGAGTTCATTTCGAGTGCATAGCGCACAGGCCGCACAGGACAATGCGAGTTTAATGTTCCAGGCTGCATCTCATCCATGTTGGCAATGATGCCCGCTTCATCGATAAAAGCGATAGAAAGCGGAATCTTGGTATTACGCATCCAGAAACAATACTGATCTGTTCGATCGAACACAAATAGCATGCCATTATCCGGTTTAAGAAAAGTTCTAAACATTAACCCCCTGGCGCGGTCAGCATCATTCTCAGCGATTTCCGCCTTCACGGAATACGCGCCCACGCTCAAATGAACGACCGGAAGAATCTTCTGTTCAGGGGAAAGGGCGCCCTGAGCGTTGGCTGTACTCGCCAGCAACCACGCGCCGATGAGCAGCAGAAAGCGTCTGCTGCTAGAGCATTTTTCAGTCGATTTGCCCGAGGAGCGAGCGCGAAGACAGTATGGGGATCGATGCAGGCGGAGCAGGTCTCCATCGCGCAGCGATGGAGGCGACCCTGCAGCGATCCCGAATACCGAAAACGCGGAAGCGACATAGGGAAAATCAGTGAAAAATGCTCTAGTTAAAGCATTTTTCACTGAGCGCGTATCAGGAGCAAGCAAAGAAGCAGCCTTCATCGCATTTACATCAGGGAAATATGAATTCATGGGCGTGAGCAGTTGAGCGCATCGCGTCTCTGCGCAGTCTCTTGCCATGCTAGAATCTGCGCTTTTCCGGAGCATATCATGGCTGTTCAGCAAAATAAGAAATCGCCGTCAAAACGCAATATGCGCCGCTCACACGATGCACTGCGCAATCCAACGCTCAGTATTGAGCCGTCTTCAGGAGAAGTTCACTTGCGGCATCATATCAGCCCGAATGGCTATTATCGCGGCAAGCAAGTGATTCAAAAAGTCTAGCCGGGCTCACCTTGGAAGGATAGCCCCCTTGGCATGACTATCCACATCGCCATTGACTGTATGGGCGGCGATTACGGCCCGTCCGTGACTGTTCCCGCCGCGCTTCATTTCCTGCACGCCCATCTGGATGCCGAACTGATTCTTGTCGGGCAAACCGGGCTGATTCAATATCAGCTTGAAAAACATAAAACGCTTCGCTCTAAATCATTCTCCGTGCATGCCGCCAGCGAAGTTGTGGCAATGGATGATCCGATTGAAATTGCGCTGCGCAAGAAAAAGGATTCGTCAATGCGGATTGCGCTGAGCTTGGTGAAAGCAGGCCAGGCGCATGCGTGTGTATCGGCGGGCAATACCGGCGCATTGATGGCCATCTCCCGCTATATGCTGAAAACACTGGCCGGCATTGAGCGGCCGGCGTTCGCCGCCGTGATGCCGCATCTTTCGGGCGGCACCACCATGCTTGATCTGGGCGCGAACATCGATTGCAGCCCGCGGGAGCTGCTGCGCTTCGCCGAAATGGGGCACGCACTGGTATCCGCCATCGAAGGCAAGGAAAAACCGGCCATCGGCCTGTTAAACATCGGCGAAGAGATGACCAAAGGCAATGAAACTGTCAAACAGGCAGGCGAACTCTTGCGCGCGAGCACGCTGAATTTTTACGGAAATGTGGAAGGAAACGATATTTACAAGGGAGTCACAGATATTATCGTCTGCGACGGCTTTGCCGGCAATGTGGCGCTGAAGACCTCTGAAGGACTGGCCAAAATGCTCGGCGATATGATCTGGCAAGAATTCTCCCGCACGCTGCCGAGCAAAGTGATGGCGGCGCTCGCCTGGCCGGTGCTCAGGCGCCTCAAGCATCGCGTTGACCATCGCCGTTATAATGGCGCGGCATTGCTCGGTTTACGCGGACTCGTGATTAAAAGCCACGGCTCAGCCGACGCTTGCGCCTTTGAATGGGCGATTAAACGGGGCTATGATGCGATCAAAAACGGCATCCAGGAACGCCTTGCCCGCGCCGTTGAAGAAAATAACGGGAACAGCGCCGCACGCGTATTGCCTATATCATGACGCAATCCCCTCTATATTCACGCATCATCGGCACGGGCAGCGCTGTGCCGCCGGATTGCGTAACGAATCAGGAACTGGCGGGCCGGCTCGCGGCGCGCGGCATTGAAACGAGCGATGAATGGATTGCAACGCGCACCGGCATCCGCCAACGGTATTTCGCTGCTCCAGAAGCGATGACGAGCGATCTGGCGCTGACCGCATCGAAAAACGCACTCCGCGCGGCGGATATTGACCTGCAGTCTATCGACCTGATCATCATCGCCACCTCCACGCCCGATTTTGTCTTGCCCAGCACGGCCTGTGCGCTCCAACGCAAACTGGGATTACGCAACCATTGCATCGCATTCGATCTGCAAGCCGCGTGTACCGGTTTTGTGTATGCACTCACGATTGCCGATCAATTCATTCGCGCTCGCGCATGCCAGACTGCGCTGGTCGTCGGCGCTGAAATCTTTTCCCGTTTACTGGACTTTAATGACCGCTCCACCTGCGTATTATTCGGCGACGGCGCGGGCGCGGTCGTACTGCAGGCTTCTGAACAGGCGGGCGTAATATCCAGCGCTCTGCATGCGGATGGCCGCCATACGGATATTCTGTGCGCGCCCGGCCGCGTCAGCGGCGGCGCGATATGCGGTCAGGCGTTTGTGACAATGGACGGCCAGGCGGTTTTTAAGCTCGCGGTCCATCTCCTTGAGAAAGTCGCGCTTGAAGCACTGGATAAAGCGCGCATGAGCGCGGCGCAGATCGATTGGCTGATTCCCCACCAGGCGAATATCCGCATTATGCAAGGCACCTGCCGCAAACTGGGACTGCCTCTGGAGCGTATGCTCGTAACCGTAGACCAGCACGGCAATACCTCATCGGCATCGATTCCGCTCGCACTCGATGAGGCGGTGCGCGATGGCCGTATTGCGCGCGGGCACACGATCATGATTGAAGGCGTTGGCGGCGGGCTGACCTGGGGCGCCGCCGTCATTCGTTTCTAAAGTGACGCAGTGCAAGCCGCTGAAAAATCCTCTGACTGATGAAATTTGCCTTTGTTTTTCCCGGCCAAGGATCGCAGTCCGTCGGAATGCTGAATGTATTTTCCGGGTGGCCAGTCGTTCAGGAAACGCTGGCGCAGGCTTCAGATATTCTGGAACAGGATATCGGCGCGCTGATTGCCAATGGCCCAGCCGATGCGCTGAATCTGACCTTCAATACGCAACCCGCAATGTTGACCGCAGCCTATGCGGTCTACCGCGCGTGGCGCGCTGCGGGCGGGCCAGAGCCGGCGATGGTTGCAGGACATAGCCTAGGTGAATATACGGCGCTGGTCGCCGCCGGCGCGCTCGCTTTTGACGATGCGCTCAAGCTCGTGCGTTTCCGCGCGCAGATCATGCAGGAAGCGGTGCCGGAAGGCGCAGGCAGTATGGCCGCGATTCTTGGACTGGACGCTCAGAGCGTTCGCGCGCTATGTACTGCAGTCAGTGCGCTGGGCACCGTCGAGGCCGTGAATTTCAACGCACCGACGCAAACCGTCATCGCCGGCCAGCGCAATCCGGTCGAGACCGTATGCAAACTGGCGTTGAGCGCCGGCGCGCAGCGTGCAGTGCCATTGCCCGTATCGGCGCCCTTTCATTCTTCATTGCTCAAACCTGCGGCGGACCGGTTAAGCGCTTATCTATCCCATGTTGAAATCCGCGCGCCGCGGATTCCAGTCGTCAATAATATTGATGTTGCTATCGCATCCACGCCTCAGGAAATCCGCGACGCGCTTGCGCGGCAGGTGGCCGGCCCGGTGCGCTGGGTCGAATGCGTGCGCAGGCTGGTTCTGGAAGGCGCAACGCAGATTATTGAGTGCGGCCCCGGCAAAGTATTGACGGGACTGACCAAACGCATTGACCGTTCGCTGGGTCATGCGGCCATCCATGATCCGGCGTCATTGGAGAGCGCGCAACTCAACGATCAGTCTGACGCAGAATCTGCATTCAAAACCGCTGAGATTAAATCAAGTCGTTGAGTCCGGGCGGAATGGATAAAAAAAATGATCGTCCGGCAATTCATGCAATAAAAAGGGGCTGAAGTCTGATCACGCCAGTTCAGCATATGCCCGCGCGAGACCATCGTATCCTCGGTTCCATAAAACGCCGTAATTGGATACGCCAGCAGCGGCTCCGCAACACACGGGTATGTACTGGATACAGCACAATCAGCGCGCAGCACCGCCGGAAGAGAGTCGGCGCAGCGTTGCATCAGCGCGGCGATTTGTGCGTGCTGCGGGATTCCGGCATGCGTTGTGCGATAAGCGGCCAGCGCCTGCTCAAGCGCAGCGCGCGCTGCCGCTGCGTTCGGCAATGCCGCATTGACGGCCAAGCGCATCGAGCGGCTGCCGGAATAGTGCATAAGTGGCTGGCGCGATCTCTGCGCTCTCACCCGCGCGAGCGGCGGGGGGATCTCTGACCTCTCAGCCGCCTGATTGTGGATTGCCGCTGGCTGTATGGAGCCGGACTGGCCGCTGGCGCGGCAGCCGTCTGTGCAGCGCGGATGGCCTGCGGCGCGCCTTGCTGGATGCCTTCCGAATAGATACCCGCACGATCACGCGCCACGATATGCAGGGTGACAACGAAAACGTCGAACTTCCATTTCCAGCGTCACGCGCCCACCGATGCAGGGCACATCTTCTGCCTGCCGCCAGTCATGACCATGAACTTGACCGCTGACCGCATGGCAAGCAGTACAACGGGCGCTGCCTTCTTGCCCTGCAGGGTCGCAATCCGCCGGCTGCCAGTCCGCTGCCAACCTTTGATGAACCTCCCAGGCAATTCCAGTCACTGCCAGGCAAGGATGAACACATGAATTGAACTCCCAGACAAAACCTGGTAGAACCATTCAGGGCGTCTGTGCATACCAGGCGCTTCACGCCAAGTGAGGAAGAACCCCGCTTAATTCTTGAGCAGACGGTGTATACACGTGGATCACTTTTCGATGTATATCAACACAACACCCAAGCCAGTGGCGGAAAGGGTGGGATTTGAACCCACGGTACGGGGTTACCGTACACCGGATTTCGAATCTGCCGAATAAATCAATAAAATTATGAGTTTATAAGCTATTTTGCTCCGCAATTGCTTAAAAAGGCATGCCCCTAAGTACGCATATTTGCTATATGGAATTCCAATTTGCGGAGCAAAATTCGATCTATTTTTCCTGACGTTAGTCGTCCTCTGGAGACAGGAGTCTCCCTGCGATTGAGTGAGCTGCGCCGGACAGATGGGAGAGGGCAAGCCTCGAATCCGATCCGCAAGTCAGGAGAAAAGCTAAGGATTCCAAATATCAATGGGGCGTTCAATCGGATGAAAGCTTATGGGGGGGTTGAGGTCAGTAAACATACCTTGGATGTCCAGATGGGCCCCGTTGCTTTTCAAGTCGCCCATCAAGCATCCGGGCTGCGAGCGCTGATCCAGGCACTGAAAAAGTTGATCCGTGAAGGAAATGAGTGGGGTGCGGTTGTATGCGAAGCCAGTGGGGGCTATGAAACAGCTTTGGCCTCCACTTTACAAAAAGCAGGCGACCCTGTACACCTCGCCCATGCGAATAAAGTGAGCGCTTCGCTCAATGCAAAGGGGATTGAGCAAAAACGGACAAGATGGATGCCAAGCTTATCCAAGAATAGGCCACTGCGATGCAGATGCAGGCGGATGAGCCCCTTTGATCACCCGAACAAGAGCCATTAGGCCATTGGCTCAAGCGCCGTGAGCCATGAGGCCAGGACAGGCAGCGGGAAAGAAATCCCCTGGAACACTGTCAAGACGAGCCTATCAAGCGCTCTTTGGAGGCGCATATCCGATGGCTGGACAAGGAGATTGCCAGGATTAAGGCAGCCATCCAACAGCAAAAAAGCACAACAGAAATGCAATCGACGCACGCCTTGCTGACCTCCGTTCCGGGCGTTGGAGATTGAACCGCCTGGCATCTATCGCTTTTTTACCAGAACCAGGTCGGTGCGCTCATCCGTCGTTGGCCGCTTGGGTAGGCCTCGCGCCCTTCCATCAGACAGCGGAAAATACAGAGGTAAACGCTTCATTGAAGGCGGGCGGGCACTCGTGCGTAAGACGCTTTATATGGCAGCTTTTGCCTGTACTCGATGGAATCAGGATTTAAAAACCTTTTACGAGCGCTTAAGAGCCCTTGGAAAATCCGCAAAAGTCGCGTTCATCTCTGTCCTTCGTACATTGTTTTCTGTCCTCAATAGCGTTGTTCGGCGTCAATCTCCTCGGCAGGAACAGTTAGGGAAAACGGCTTGACCTTCAATTAAAGATGCTCCAACCATTTGTACTGAGCATTCCCGTAGATCAACTGAATAGGTTCTTGGAATAATCTGCTCCGTTTTCAAAAAATAATGAAGAATGCTCTAAATAGGCAGAATTGCGGAACAAATAAAATCGCCCGATTGCTTTCAATCCCTTATAATTCAAAGCTTGCCGGCTTAGCTCATCAGGTAGAGCGGATGATTTGTAATCATCAGGTGGCGGGTTCAAGTCCTGCAGCCGGCACCATTGGTATCGGCTCACTATTTGTTTTATAAAGAAAATTCTCGCAGTTTGGCGTAACTGATAAAAACTATCTTCCATTCAACCCTTGTGAACTGTCTGGTGATCACCAGGATAGGAGTGCGGGATCGGCTGATTTGGGTGGGGCGCCGGACAAAGGTAATCGGGTAATTTTCTTGCAGGAATCGACGGAAACGTTTATCCCATCAGGCATACTCAGAATTGCTTTTTCCGGAGGGCTTACCAAAAACAGGGTTGAGTGATAAAGATCGCTGACTGCATCAAAGTGCATCAAAACGCAACACTTCCGCTACGTGTAAAATGCCCTTCATCCCTTTCTGCAGACCTTCCTTAAGCGAAGTTCATTGTAAGAATGTTCTATCGGCCAACAATTTCATTGCCCGCATCCTTTGGCAATCGAAGCGAATATCTGATAGATGCAAGCGTCATTAGACCCACGGCAATAAAGGCGGGCCGGAAATCCTGTACGACCAGCATTTGATGTGCCTGGACGAAACTCGATATTTGCAGAATAAATGCCCCAATGGTTACGCCTGTTCCAGCAGCCAGTTCGCGCGCGACGCTTTCAAGACTCGTTGCAGCGGCAATCTGGCCAGAACGGACGTCTGCATAGGCAAGCGCATTCAGGCTGGTAAACTGCAAAGAGCGGAAACAGCCGCCGGCGAGCAGAACCGCGAACATGGCCGCATAGGATGTGTACGCCGTGAAGCCAGCGATAGCAGCGATTGAAAGTGAAACGAGCGCCGCGTTTGCCGTTAATATCGCGCGAAATAGGAAACCGCCCAGCACGCTCGTGCGAAAGGTCTGCACGCACAGTATCGAGCCGCCCATAAAAACGCCGATTGCCGCGCGGAAGATGTTGCGTGCGCCAAATTTGTCCGCCATCCAGCCGGACATTGGAATGAAGCACAAGAGCGCGCATGCCACGATGGAAGCAACGAGGAAAGAGGAGGAACGGATAAGAGCGCGGGACACGTATCAATCGGGGCCAGACTGAGGTTTGGTCACTACAACGCGACGCATATCGCGCGCAACAACGCGCATCGGCACGCTGCGCGCGACCAGTTCGAGATAAAGCGCAGGAGACATCAGGGCGAGCGCATCGCGACCGTTTTTCCAGCGTTCAATCCACGCCTCAATCGTTGGAATCCATTGATGCGGTTCCTGCTCGATGCCGAAGCGTAATTCATCCGGATGTTGAACCATGATCATCATGCGCCGCAGATAAAACGGCATCGTATGGTCGAGCATATTGACCGAATAGAAAGGCGCATTGGGCGGCAATTGCGCGAGTTCCGCGCGCACCGGCTGGATTAGGGCGATGCCCGCGCTGGCGCGGCCAAATATCTCGTGCGCATTACCCGCAATCATCGTTGCGAGCAGCCATCCAAACGCATAGAGAACAAGGCTGCGCTTCATGGCGCGCGGCTCGCCGCTCCGGCTTATCCAGGCGGATAGCGCAACATTGAACGCTGCAACAGCGAGCGAAATATAGGCCCAGACTTGATACGCGCGGTATAGCGTATTTGGCGTGCGCGTATGGTTACCGAACCGGATCAGGTAGAGCGCGCCAATGCAGCCAAGCGCAATCAGCGCTGCCTGTCCAATCAAATGACGGCGCCACTGCACGCTTGTGATGCATGGCAGATTGAAGCCCAACAGAAGCGCAAGCGCAGGCGCTACGGGCAATATATATGAGATGAGCTTTGAATACGAAAGGCTGAAGAAAATAAAAATAAACGCAATCCAGATGACCAGCAGCAAAGCCGGCTTGAAGCCGTTGGGCTGGCGCGGCATTTCGAGCGCGCGCCGGATGCTCCGCCACAAGATTGAAACCCACGGCAGAAAACCGGCGATGATGACCGGAACGAAATAATAAAAGGCGCCTGGACGGTTCTGCTCAGGCGTCAGATAACGTCGGAAATGCTGGACGATAAAGAAAAACTCGAAGAAAGCGGGATAGCGGGACTGAATCAGCACAAACCACGGCGCTGCAATGGCGCTAAAGATCAACACGCCGCTCACAAGATAAAGCCGCCTCCAGAGCGCCCAGTCGCGCGCGATCAGCGTATAGAGCGCGAGCGCTGCACCTGGCAACAGCACGCCAACCAGCCCCTTGGTGAGCACAGCCAGCGCCATGGAAGCCCAGCATAGCCACATCCAGCCGCGCCGCGCGGCAGGCCTTGCATCCGGGCGCTGCGCGAGCAGGAAGGTGCATAAGCACATCTGCATCCAGAATGCAAGGCCCATATCGAGCACATTAAAATGCCCAAGCAGATTCCAGTAGGGAGATGAACCGAGCGCGAGCGCGGCATGCAGACCCGCCTGCGGGTTAAAAAGGCGCGCCCCAGTCAATCCGATCAACAATACGCCAGAAAAACTGCACAACGCGGTATAAAGACGCGCCTGCCAGTCGCCAATGCCCAGCCAGGCAAAGCTCGCGGCATTGATCCAGGTCTGCAGCGGCGGCTTCTCAAAGTACAGATAGCCGTTATAGCGCGGCGCGAGCCAATCACCGCTTGCCAGCATTTCACGCGCCATTTCAGCGTAGCGGCCTTCATCGCTCGGAATCAAATGGCGGATATTGAGCTGCGCAAACCAAAGGATTGCAAAAACAGCAACAAGCGCAGTCCATTGCGCGCGCGGCGACGCGAAACGCTTCTCTAGGGCATTTTTCATACGGAACGGTGCAGCGGCACAGTGCAAGCCGTTGAAAAATGCCCTAACACGGAATCAGGCATCAGGGCCGACTAATAACGCCGCGGCAACTCTGCGCCCTTCAGCCGCCAGAATATTGTAGGTGCGGCAGGCGGCATGACTGTCCATCGTTTCGAGCGCAATATTGCGCTCCACAAAGGGCGTCATCAGCTGGGGGGAAGGAAAACGCAAGCGCGCGCCGCTGCCGAATAGCAGCAGTTCGATCATTGCTGACCCGGAAAGGGTCTGAATCAAATCCTGGAAGCAGGCGTGGGTCAGCGCAGCGAATGAAGGCGCCGGCCAGGCGCGCACAGGGCCTTCGGGCATCACAATAATGCTATGTGTATACCGTATGCCGTTGACTTCAACAAAAGCGCTGCCATAGGCCGTAATGCCTTGATGCGCGCCTGAATTGTCTGGCTGTAATTTCAAAGCAGTACGCGGAAAACAGGCAGGGGCGGGTCCAGAAAAACACAGTATACCCCTCACACAGTTCAGGCTTAAGCCCGATAGCAAAAGCCGGATCGATCCCTAAAATGATTCTTATCTCTTATTCAAGCCCGGAGGAATATATCCGCAATATTCCAGAATCCAGCACGCAGCCTTTCAATTTCATACATGAGGTGACGCTATGCTTACAGGAACCTCTCTCTCATCTGGAATGTATTTACCATATGAAATCATCTCGGAAATATTTAAATATACGCTGGACGCCAGGCCGCTCAATGAATACTCTTTCTGTCTAAATGATAAGAGCGAACCTCGTAATCTTGAGTTGATCAGCAGATGGTTTGAACGTGATGTTAAAAGAATTTTAAGAGAAGAGCGCCCAGAGATTATGCGGGCGATAGCGGCAGGGGCATTGTCGCGTATCGCGCTCCACTGGACGGGTGATATGGAAAAGGTCGGCCCCCAAAGGGATTTATTTGTAAAGAATGTGAAATCAGTCACTGAAAGATGTTCTCACCTTGCGCTGGACCTGGATGATATTCTTGCATGTGGAGCGGGATACGGATTATCTGCAACAGACATCCATCATTCCATCACGACCATTCTTGAGGTGATTAGAAACCAATATCAAAAGGATTTTCCTATCCAATCTTTTGAATTCAAAGCCCCGGCGGCAGTCAACTTTTCCAGTCCGGGTTTTTTCCGGGCTTCAGGGCATTTTGAAACAGGTTTTATGCGGCTGTTTTTGGAACTGGGCGATATTGCCGAAAACGCCAGAGATCAAAAGATCCGATTTTTGCTGGATCTGGGCGGCAGCGGTATCAAAGACGATGATATACATGATTTGACCGAAATGCTGGGCCTGAATACTATCATCATTGAAAAACTGGATCTGTCAGAGAATAGTTTCAGTCTTCAAGGCATCACTGAATTAGTTGATCTTTTTAAAGACAAGCCTGTTCAATCCTTATATTTCAGGAATTTCCGTTCTTCAAATATCGGAACATTATTCGATTCTTTGATACAGGCTTCCAGAAACATCAACCTCGGGCTTCTGGATATCTCAGGAAGCGTCCTGAGCGACGACGCATTCACTGGATTATGCGCTTTAATCGGCAGTAATGCCGACATCAAACGGCTGAATATTAAAAACTGTAGGATTAACAATATGCCCGGGAGAGAGCGATTGTCGGAATCTATCCACATCAATACTCATCTTCGCACACTCGACTTATTGGAGAAGCCTATTGATATTGGCAATCATCGTCATTCCTTCTCTCTAGACGACTTTATTCAAAAAGAAGCAAAGCTGAAGGTTGAGGGCACAAAAGCCCGTCAATCTGTGAGACAGCTTGCTTAAGCATGCTTAAGTTGATCTTGCGCTCTTTCGCAGACGCTCTGCCGATATTTTAAATCAGCGATACAATAACTGTCGTTCAGAGATGCATTAAAAATGCTGAATGGTTTTTTGTCCTTCATTCAAGATTGAGAGGTGATGATGCTCAACAATAAATTCACTCCCATTCAATCGTCGCGGGCGGTTTGCCTGAAATATCGTAGACGACGCGGTTAATGCCGCGCACTTCGTTGATGATCCGGCTGGAAACCTGGCCGAGCAGTTCATGTGGCAAATGCGCCCAGTGCGCGGTCATAAAGTCTTGCGTCTGAACCGCGCGCAATGCAATCACATATTCGTAAGTGCGCGCGTCGCCCATCACGCCCACGCTTTTCACCGGCAGAAAAACCGCAAATGCCTGGCTCATTTGCGCATACCAGGGCCTTCCGGTCGCTGGATCGACCGCGTTACGCAGGCAATCGATAAAAATTGCATCGGCGCGTTGCAGCCGATCAATATATTCCGGCTTGACTTCGCCAGGAATGCGTACCGCCAGCCCCGGCCCTGGGAAGGGATGACGAAAAACCATTTCAGGCGGCAGACCCAGCGCAATGCCCAGTTCGCGCACTTCGTCCTTGAACAGTTCGCGCAGCGGCTCAAGCAGTTTTAACCGCAGCGTTTGCGGCAATCCGCCGACGTTGTGATGGCTTTTAATCTTTGCGGTACCGCATCCGCCTGAACCGGCGGATTCAATCACATCCGAATAAATTGTGCCCTGCGCGAGCCATTGCGCCTCGCCGCACGCGCGCGCTTCGCGCTGAAACACTTCGATAAACTGCGCGCCAATGATTTGACGTTTCTGTTCAGGATCGGTCACGCCCGCCAGCCGCGCGATGAACTCGGCGCTCGCGTCGACATATTCGATCTTTACGCCGAGCGCCGCCATCGCGTGTCTGACGTGCGCCGCTTCGTTTAAGCGCAATAAGCCATGATCGACAAATACGCACGTGAGCTGTTCGCCAATCGCGCGCTGCAAAAGCGCCGCCGCCACCGATGAATCGACGCCGCCGGAAAGCCCCAGAATCACCCGTTCGTCCCCCACTTGCTGACGGATGCGCTCGATGGCTTGGTTCAGATAATCATCCATCACCCAATCCGCGCGCGCGCCGCAGATGTCCAGCGCGAAGCGCGCGAGCAATGTGTTGCCCTGCGCGGTGTGCGTGACTTCAGGATGAAATTGCACGCCGTAAAAGCGCCGTGCGTGATGCGCCATCGCTGTAATCGGGCAGTTTTCAGTCGATGCAATGCACTCAAAACCGGGCGGCAGCCCGGTCACAAGATCGCCATGACTCATCCATACGGCAAGCGTTTGACGATCTGCATCGCTCTGTTTTTCCGCGAGCCCGCCGAGCCAATGCGCGCCCTCGTGTATATGTACATGCGTATGGCCGAACTCGCCGCTCTGGCCATACTTGACTTTACCGCCGAGTTGCGCGGCCATCGTTTGCATACCGTAGCAAATGCCGAGCACCGGCACGCCAAGCTCAAACACCGCCTGCGGCGCGCGCGGCGGATTCGCGCCGGCGACCGATGCCGGCCCGCCCGACAAAATAATGCCGCGCGGCGCGAAGTTGCGGATAAACGCATCGCTGAGGTCGTAGCGGTGAATCTCAGCGTAGATATGCAGCGCGCGCACGCGGCGCGCAATCAGTTGCGTATATTGAGAACCGAAATCAAGGATGAGGATTTTGTCGTGCACGTGGAATAGATATACAGGGGAATAAGCACTTACATAAATTTCATCAAAATACCGATCAATAAGCCGATCTGTGCGAATGATAGGCCAACGACCCATTTCAAAAGCTCGAATTTCATCTCAGCAAGATCATGTTTAGTTGCAACCTCTGACGATTCATGTGACGCTCGAATCGCTTCCGTTAACGCCTCTGCCTGCCGTTCATCAAAACCAGACGCTTTCAGCTTACGGACAAATTGATGTGTATCGAAGATTGCGGCGGCCATTGCTGTATTCCCCTTTGCAAAACCAGCGGTTCAACTTATTCGATATGGTAATTCGGCGCCTCTCTCATAATCTGCACATCGTGCACATGCGATTCGCGCATGCCCGCTGCGGTGATTTCGACAAAGCGCGCATTCGCGTGCAGTTCTGAAATCGTGCGGCATCCGCAATACCCCATGCTGGCGCGCACGCCGCCGGCGAGCTGGAACAGAATCGCCGCGACGCCGCCTTTGTACGGCACGCGGCCTTCAATGCCTTCCGGCACCAGTTTATCGATATGCGCATCATCGTCCTGAAAATAGCGTTCCGCGGAACCTTTTTGCATCGCGCCGACCGAACCCATGCCGCGATACGATTTATAAGAGCGGCCTTGATATAGAAAGACTTCGCCGGGCGCTTCTTCCGTACCGGCGAGCAGACTGCCCATCATTACGCTATGCGCGCCGGCCGCGAGCGCCTTTGCGGCATCGCCCGAATAGCGCACGCCGCCGTCGGCAATCAGCGGCACATCCGTATCCGCCAGCGCGGCGGCGACATTCGAGATCGCTGAAATCTGCGGCATCCCGACGCCGGTCACCACGCGCGTGGTACAGATCGAGCCTGGACCGATGCCGACCTTGACGCCGTCCGCGCCCTGCTCGACCAGCGCACGCGCCGCCTCTGCCGTGGCGATATTGCCGCCAATCACATCAATGTGCGCAAAGCGTTCCTTGATCCAGCGCACCCGCTCCAGCACGCCCTGGCTATGGCCGTGCGCGGTATCGACCACCAGCGCATCGACGCCCGCCTGCGCCAGCAGTTCGATGCGCGCGTCGTTGTCCGGCCCGGTGCCGACCGCCGCGCCGACGCGCAATTTGCCGTGTTCGTCCTTGCACGCATCCGGATGCTCGGTGGCCTTCAGGATGTCCTTGACGGTGATTAAACCGCGCAATTCAAACGCATCATTCACCACCAGAACGCGCTCCAGCCGGTGCCGGTGCATCAATGCTTTGGCCTGTGCGAGCGGCGCGCCCTCTGGTACGGTAATCAACCGCTCGCGCGGAGTCATGATCGCGCGCACCGGTTCATTTAAGCGCGTCTCAAAGCGCAGGTCACGGTTGGTGGCGATGCCAACCAATTGTTCCCCTTCCACCACCGGGAAACCGGAAATGCCGTGTTTGCGTGAGAGCGCCATCACGTCAAGCACTTTTAAATCCGGCGGTACGGTAATCGGATCGCGCACGATGCCGGATTCAAAGCGTTTGACCTTGACCACTTCCTTCGCCTGCTGCTCGGCGGATACATTCTTGTGGATAATGCCAATCCCGCCCTGCTGCGCCATCGCAATCGCCAGCCGGCTTTCCGTCACCGTATCCATCGGCGCGGAAATCAACGGCATATTGAGCGAAATCCGGCGCGTGAGCCGGGTTTTGAGGCAAACTTGATGCGGCAGAATGGCGGAGAAGGCGGGAACGAGAAGTACGTCGTCAAAAGTAAGGGCTTTCTGCATCAGACGCATGGCGCCTTCCTGGAGGAGAAATGCGGATTATTATAAGAGGATATAAGAAGGGATGGATTCCGCTACAGGCCCTCCGCAGTCTGCTTGAACTGCTTTTTGATATTGAGCCGATATGGGATAATAAAAACTAAATGGTTAAATATATATGAGAGAAATTTTAATGAATAGACATGAATGGTTAAGGCATCATTCATCTTTTTAACCTGGAGTAGTGCCATGTCACCTACACAGCCAGTTTCTGTCGCTTCTTCCCCCTCTTCGTCCGACTTAAAAGCTCTTATGGAAGAGGACCGCGCTTTTAAAAATTTTGTGGAGAACATGCAATCCTTAACCGATATAGCTCAACAACAGGTAAACAGCCCCCGGGTTTCCATAGCTGAGTCGAGCACCCTTGCTGCATCGCGCGGATCGTCCGCTGCCACTTCCTCTGTTGATATATGCATTCAGTTACTTAAGGATGCAGAGATCGACTTAGAGGAATTAGCGTTCTGCATTGAAAATATCGAACGTGATTTTGAGTGTCTTCTCAGTCAATTTAAACAAAATCCAAATTTTTTAACTCTTCCATTAGAGGAAGAAGTGCGGTTTCCATACGCGATTCGTCTTCAAAAGGACCACAGAGCCCGCGTCGATCATCTGCGCCTGAAGGATTACGCTTGTCCTCTCCGGACAAGCGCGCATCTAAATTTGCCTCAACTTCCCAGGTGCGCAGCGCATCTGTTGAATCTCGTCGTTCCCTCTTTTCAATTATCGAAGAAGGAACAGCACCGACCTCCAATCTTGAAATAAAAATTATTGTAGAACTCGGGAAATTAAAATCCTCTTTCCAGCAATATAAAGCAGCCGTAGAAAATGAGTCGCAAAAAATAGCAGTGCACAAGGAAGCGTTGCTCTCATCGCTCGAACGTCTGCAAGCGTTACGGGCAGAATTGATCGAGAAGATCGAACTGCAAAGAAATATGTCCCGGTCCACGGAAAAAGACCCAGTCCATTTAGTCGTTTAAAGCCAAACGCTTCTACAGGCCGCGGCGTTGAAAATCATCGGCATCGACCCCGGCCTGAGGCGCACCGGCTTTGGCATTATCGAGCGCAGCGGCGGGCCGCTGCGCCACATCGCCAGCGGCGTCATCAAAACGCCTGATGCCGGTCTGCCCCAACGACTCGGCGTCATTTTGAAAGCATTCAAACGCTGCTGGCCGAACACAGACCCGCGCACGCTGCTGTCGAACAGGTATTCGTCAATGTGAATCCAAGCGCAACATTGCTGCTGGGCCAAGCGCGCGGCGCGGCCATTTGCGCGCTGGTCGCGGGCGGCGCGCAGGTGTATGAATACACCGCCTTGCAACTTAAACAGGCGGTTGCAGGCTATGGGCGCGCCCGCAAAGAACAAATCCAGCATATGGCGGCGCGGCTTTTGCAATTAGACGGCCTGCCTGGCCCCGACGCCGCGGATGCGCTCGGCGTTGCAATCTGTCATGCGCATAGCGGCGATGCACTCGCTACCCTCGGCAATTTAGCGCCCGCGGTTGCAAAAAAAGGATTCAGGACGCGGCGCGGGCGATTAGTCGGCCCAATGTCCAGCCCGATTTATTAAATTTATCCGCGCGGTACACTACAAGAATATTTTTGTTTTTTCTTCGCAGCTCCCATGATTGGCCGTTTGTCCGGCATTTTGCTGGAAAAAAATCCGCCTCATTTACTGCTCGATTGTCATGGCGTGGGCTATGAAATCGACGCCCCGATGAGCACCTTCTACCAGATGCCCGCGATTGGCGAGCCGCTCGTGCTGCTCACGCATCTGATCGTGCGCGCGGATGCGCATGCACTGTATGGCTTTGCCAGCGCGCCGGAACGCACGGTATTCCGGGAATTGCTGAAAATCAGCGGCGTCGGCGCGCGGATGGCGCTCGCGGTTTTATCCGGATTGAGCATTGCCGATCTGAGGCGCGCGGTGAATGCGCAAAATGCCGCGATGCTGGCGGGCATTCCCGGCATCGGCAAAAAAACCGCCGCGCGCCTGCTGCTTGAACTGAAAGGAAAATTTGGCGACGCGCCCGCGGGCATTGCAGGCGGCGCGCTGACCAGCGCGCACGGCGCCGATATCCTGAATGCGCTGCTTGCGCTCGGTTATTCGGAAAAAGAAGCGCTTGCTGCAATTCAGGCCATTCCCGCCGATTCGGATGTATCGGACGGTATTCGTCTGGCGCTTAAACACTTATCCAAAGCATGATTGAACAGGATGCGCTCGACGCCGGGCGCTTGATGGCGCCAGCCCCCGCTTCTCCAAATGAAGAGGTCTTTGAGCGCGCATTGCGTCCGCGCCGGTTATCCGAATATATCGGCCAGACGAAAGTGTGCGAACAGATGGAAATCTTTATCCAGGCTGCCCGTCTGCGCCGCGAAGCGCTTGATCACGTCTTATTGTTTGGCCCGCCGGGTCTGGGCAAAACCACGCTCGCGCATATCGTCGCGCACGAAATGGAGGTGAACCTGCGTCAGAGCGCCGGGCCCGTGCTGGAACGCGCGGGCGATCTGGCGGCGCTGCTCACGAATCTTGAGGCGGGCGATGTGCTCTTCATTGACGAAATCCACCGTCTCTCGCCCGCGGTCGAAGAAATTCTGTATCCGGCGCTGGAGGATTATCAGATCGACATCATGATCGGCGAAGGCCCCGCCGCGCGCAGCGTCAAGCTGGACTTAAAGCCCTTTACGCTGATTGGCGCGACCACGCGCGCGGGCATGCTGACCAATCCATTGCGCGACCGCTTCGGCATTGTGGCGCGGCTGGAATTTTATAGCGCGCAGGAGCTGGCGAGCATTGTACAGCGTTCGGCGCACCTGCTCGATGCGCCCATCGATGAAGCTGGCGCGCTTGAAATTGCGCGGCGCGCGCGCGGCACGCCGCGCATTGCCAACCGGCTGCTGCGGCGCGTGCGTGATTATGCGCAGGTCAAAGACACGGGCGCGATTCGCGCGGACGTTGCAGACCGCGCGCTCATGATGCTCGACGTTGATCCAGCCGGCTTTGATCTGATGGATCGCACGCTGCTCGAAGCCATTTTGCATAAATTCGATGGCGGCCCGGTTGGCATCGACAATCTCGCCGCCGCCATTGGCGAAGAGCGCGACACAATCGAAGATGTCATCGAGCCGTATTTAATCCAGCAAGGCTTTTTGCAGCGCACCTCGCGCGGTCGGATTGCAACGCTTTCAACCTATCGCCATTTCGGCTTGACTGCGCCGCAGAACCGGCCAGCGCTGGATCTCTGGGAGTGAGATCGTAAATGGAGGCGCTTATGCAGGCGTTTCGCACAGCCGCGCTGGCAAGGCGCAATAACGCAGCAATTGCTGAATCGCCTGTTTTTCTGGATAGTACTCCTGGTACAGGCTCAGCAATCCAAAAAAACTGCGCTGGAACGTGATATTTTTGCTGATATTCAGCGTGGCAATCACTCTCCGGCGATCAAGACTGAAAAGATTTGGCATATCTGCGTGAAATATTCACTCACCCAATAAATTCATCCAGCTTCAGCCTAACGTGAACGGCGGCGGTGCAATACCGCAAAAATGTTAAGCCAAATGACATTGAATACATTTGGACGCGGCGCGCTGTCCGCTGAAAAATGCTCTGGGTTAGAACCTGTTCACGATCTTACTGCGCACCCGTGATACAGGGTCGGGCGGTGCTCGGAATGCTCACATATTTCATATATGCTCCGCTTCCTGCGCTCCGTCCTTCCCTGTCTGACGGGCGCTCGTGACAGATCGTAAACAGGTTCTTAGGCCGGATGGCGAATGTTGCGCGAAATGGTTTGACCCTGCCAACAGCGCTCATCAAAATAGCACTCAAGCATTTTTCAGCGGCTTGCCCTGTGTGTCGCTTCGCGCTCGCGCCAGTGGCAATCTCACCGAAAAATGCGCTCGCCGTTCAGTTCTGAAGTGTGTTCAAAGTGATTCAAAATCTTGCCCTCCGGTTTAGCATTGCACTGGCGCTGGCGGTTTCTTCCGTTGCGCAGGCAAGGTTGATCGTGGTTGACAGCGCGCGCAAGATGCAGAATATCGCATCCGCCGCGCCTCAGGCTGCGCCAGCCTTGCCTGAAAAGCCCCTTTGGGCCGCAGACAAAGGCTCGACGCTGCGCGCTTCACTGCAGAAGTGGGCCGATCAGGCCCGCTGGACGCTGGTCTGGGATGTGCCGGAGGGCCCAAACCAGCAATTGAACTATCCCATACTCGCGCCGCTGACCTTTACAGGCTCGGTGGATCAAGCGGTCGCCGCGTGCATTTCTCTGTACGAACAGGCGGAAAAACCGCTCGCGGTACAGATTCAGCGCGCGCAAAAACTGTTCTACGTCCATCTGAAAGCGAGCTAAGCGATGCGCAAAGTCAACGGTCCGTTCATCGTTGCGGCGGCTGCGTTATCCGCTGGATGCCAAAGCTTTCAGCACGCGCGCGATATTGAACAAAGCGCGCTTGTAGAGATGGATGCGGCGCGCCAACAGTGGCACAAGCACAGCGCGCCGCGCCGCGCGGCGCAGACCGTGCAATACGCCGCGCAGCAATGGATTTTTCCAACGCCTTTTACGGAGGCGAAAGCGCCTCCGCTCGGCTGTGAACTCGATATTGTCAGTGCAGAACCCGTTTCTTTGTCCGAATTCAGTCAACTCATCACCCGTAAATGCGGGATGAGCGTGCGCCTCACGCGTGATGCCCTGACCGCCGTGAGCCGCCCGCGCGCATCTATAAATATGAACAGACCGCCGCTGCCGGGCGCGGTGGAAATGCAAACGCCCGCGCCGCGCGCCTTTGATATCAACCATCATGGCCGGCTTGAGGCATTGCTGGACGCGGTGACCGCGCGCGCGGGCCTGGCGTGGCAGTTTGATCCAGACCGCCGGCGCGTGACGATCGCCGCCCTCTCGTCGCGCACCTTTCCGGTCCATCTGATTGCGACCGATACGGATATGAAATCCGAGTTTCATAGCGGCACGACGCAAGTCAACGGCGTCCTAAGCGCTGGCTCGGACAGCGGACAGGGCGGGCAAGGCGCGGCGCATACGCTGCAGAGTACCACTGTCCAGCTCAAGACTTCGCTCTGGAAAGATATCCAGCATGATATTGAAACGATTGCGCCGCCGCCGGATAACCATATCAGCGTCTCGCCTGCGACCGGCAGCCTGACGGTCGCGGGCGCGCCCGATGTGCTCGACCGCGTGCAGCGTTATGTCGATGCGCGCAACAAACAGTTCGACAAATTTGTCACTTTCCAGGTGCACGTCGTTTCGGTCACAATCTCCAATACCGACGCCATCGGTCTGCGCTGGTCAGCGCTTTATCAAACGCTGGCCGGCAAATACGGGATTGAGCTCGCCCAACCCTTCGCTGCGCCCGCCTCCGCCTCCGCCGCGACCTTCTCCATCCTCAAAACTTCGGTTTCGCCGTGGGCGGGCACGCAGGCGATTCTGCACGCGCTGAACGAACAGGGCCATGCGCGTCTGGTGCGCAGTACCCAGCTGGCGACGATGAACCTCAACCCGGTGGCGACGCAAACCGGCGCGCAGGAAGGTTATCTCGCCAGTTCAAATACCACCCAGACAGCGCAGGTTGGATCAACCACTACCCTCTCGCCAGGCACGATCAACACCGGCTTCAATATTTCGATGTTGCCCTATGTGCTTGAGGACAACCAGATTCTGCTGCGGATGAACATCAATCTGTCGAGCCAGAAAGGCCCGCCGCGCGTGATTGAAAGCGGCGGCGCGCGCATCGAATTACCCAGTATCGCATTGCCGCTGAACACTTCAAATACCATCAAGGTGCGCGCCGGAGACACCGTGATGCTGGCGGCCCAGGAAGATATCGACGACCGCGCGCAGCGCAGCGGCGTGGGTTCAAGCGCTTTTTTTGCGCTCGGCGGCGGCGTACAGGCGGCGCAGTCGCGCACCTTGCTGGTGGTGTTGATTACGCCAGTGTTAATGCAGGACTCTAGTCATGGCCGCGCTTAGCGCCTTTTTCTGCCGCTGGCGCGGCGCGGCGGCGCGTCCACAGCCGCTGAACGCGCCCGTTGCGCAGCCGGCGCAGCATGTTGACATGCATGGCCGGATTTTTGTATCCAACCTGTTTTGGCAGCCGTTGCCCAATCCGCGCACGGCTATCCAGGATGCGCGCGCCTTCGGCATTCAGAACGGCTGGACATGGGGCGTGATTCGCTCCGGCGCGCGGGCGCAGGCGGGCTTTGCCGAGTGCGGCCATGAGGTACGGACCTTAAAGGGAACGCTCAGTCTGGCGGCGCAGCTCGCGGCGCAGTTGGGCGATGCCTGGCTCGGCGCGTTCAAAGTGGCTGAAGGCCGTTATGCGGTCATTGCGGTTCATGAACGATGGATTATTCCCGGTTTCGATGTGGTTTGCGATGCCGGGCAGGCGGCGCAGTTATGGCTTGAGGCGATGCGCCTCTATACATTCGACGCCAGCGCATGCTTTGCGTCGCCGGAACTTGGCCTGTCGGCAAACGCGCGTGATATCGCGCCTTTGCTGGCGATGCGGCAGTGGCACTCCGAATCCCAGATCAAACGGCTGAGGTGGCGCGATGCGTATCCCAGGCGGATGATCGCCGGCGCTGTTTTAGCGCTGGCCGGATTCGCGCTGGTGGGTTACTGGCTCGCATCGATGCGCTCCAGGCCAGCGTCGCAGCCAGGGGTGCGCGCTCAACGTGCGCTCCGCGCACCGCAGAACACGCTCAACGGAGCGCCTTCAGCGCAAAGGCTGCCCGACCGCGCTTATCCGTGGATGCGGCAGGCCAGCGCGCAGGCGTTTGCACGCGCCTGTACAACGGCGATTGGCGCGCTGCCGCTCAATCTGGCCGGCTGGCGTTTCGACCATGCGCGCTGCAAAGAAAGCATCGTCACCGTGCAACTGAACCGTGAAACGGGCGCGACGGTGGAAGGGTTGATCAACGCTCTGGCGCGCTTAAATAGCCTCCGCCCCTTGTTCGACGGACATGATCAAGCGCTGCTGCACATTCCGATCAAGCCAGAGCCCGAACCTGCGGACAATGCGGCGCCGCCTGCGGCGCGTCTCATTTCCGGATTCGTATCGCATTTTCAACGTTATGGCATCCAGCCGGAATTAAAGCCCGTCGCGCGTCCATCGCCGTTGCAGGCAAGCGCCCAGGGTTCCAGGCAAGCACAGGATTGGCAGCCGCTCCGTTTCGATATACAGAGCGCGCAGTCGCCTGTTTTCCATTTCGGGCGTCTGGCGCGACGCGGGCTCAGCGCCGGCGTGCGGATTCGCGCGATCACCGCAACGCTTCAACAGGCAAGGCTGGGATGGCAGGTGGAGGGGATGCTGTATGTACAAAAAGAATCTTAGAGCCTTGTTCAGCGAGATTGCCACTGGCGCAAGCGCGAAGACAGTATGGAGCTCGATGCGGGCGGAGCAGGTCTCCGTCGCGAAGCGATGGAGGCGACCCCGCAGCGATCCCGAATACCGAACACGCAGAAGCGGCACAGTGCAAGCCGCTGAAAAAGGCTCTCATCCCGCGCGCATCGTATTGAGCGCATGCCTCTTTGGCGTCTGCGCCTTTGCCGGGGCGTCTGCCGCAACGGTTGATGAACTGGGCGCGGTGAATGCCGAGACGGTGCTGCTGCGCGCGCAGGCGGAACGCGAGAACGCGCGCCTCGCGCTGATCAAGGCGCAACGCGATGCGCGTGCGCCCGCCTGCGCGCATGTAAGGCTTCCGGATGCGTTGCCGCAGGCGCGTCGCATTACCTCTGTCAATGGCGCGCGCGAAGCAACGCTCGTGTATCTGGATCATCAGGTGGAAGTGCGCGAAGGCGATGCACTGGACGGAGGCTATATTGTCCAGCGCATCTCGCCGCAGGCGCGGCGCGTCGAACTTAAAAACAGGGCGGGCCGAATCGTGCGGATTCCGCTCTCAGGCGCAGCGCACATGCCGGTTGAGGCGGCGGCTGCGCCGCTGCCAGAGCCTATCGCCCGGTTTGACCGTCCGCCGGCAAATCCGCCCTCTGCAATGCTGCCGCCGCCTGCCGGCGCATTCGCGCCCTCTTCCCCGCCCCGGCCATGAAGCGCATCGATGCAACAACCGCGCCGCCCCAGCCCTACAAACATACGGTGCCGGAGGCGGTGCGCGGGAAAGCCGCGTTGCGCGCGGATGGCACATTACTGATTGGCGCCTCGTATCAGCACGACCATGCGGTACGCGCTTATCAACAGTTGCTGCGCCGTCATCGCGTGACGTTTACGCCGCGGCTGGCGAGCATTGAGCAGCTCAAACAAACCCATGCGGATGCAGGCGTACCGAGTCACGCGCCGCGCGCGGACGTGAGCAGCCGTCAACTGCAAATCATCGATTTGATCAAGGAGGCGGTCAAAGAGGGTGCGAGCGATCTTCATTTTCTGAACGAAGAACACAGTACGTGGATCAAGATGCGCGTGCACGGCATCCTGCGCGATAAAAAAGAACTCGATCCAGAAGAGGGACAGGCCTTATGCCGCTGTATGTACGAATCGATGACCGATATTGGCGATGGCAATTACAACGACCGGCTGATGCAGGACGCGCGGCTGGCGCGCCGTTTCCTGAGCGCCGCCGGACTGACCGGCGCGCGCATCTCGACCCGTCCGCTCGAATACGGCAATTTCGTCGCGCTGCGCCTGTTGTACGGTGCGCTTAAGACGCAGCAAACGCTCGCAAGTTTGGGGTACAACGCGGCGCAAGCGGCGCTGATCCAGCGCATGCTGCAATGCCGCGGCGTTCATCTTTTTTCGGGCGTCACCGGTTCGGGCAAATCCACCTCGTTGCAGGTGGCGCTGAGCTTGCTTTTGCAACGGCATGAAGGGCGAATCAATCTGATGACCATCGAGCAACCGCTGGAATATGTGATTCCAGGCGCGGTGCAGACGCCGCTGTTATGCGATCTGGACGATCCGCGCGCCGTTTCCGAGGCGTGGTCGCGCGCAATCAGCAATCTGATGCGGCTGGACCCGGACGTGATGATGGTCGGCGAACTGCGCGATTTGCCGTCCGCGGTCGCAGCCATTCAGGCGGCGCTGACCGGACACGGGCTATGGACAACCACGCACGCGAAGGGCGCATTTGCCTCGCTTGACCGGCTCGCTGACCTGGGCGTTGCGCCGCGCCGGTTGGGCGATGCCTCGCTGTTTACCGGACTGATCAACCAAGCCCTTGCGCCTACGCTGTGCTCGGCATGCAAGCGGCCCTGCGCGGAACACATCCATGAAATCGAAGACGATCTGCGCGCGCGGATTGAAGCGTTTACCAACGTCAAGAAGGTGTATCTGCGCGGAACCCGGCCAGACTGTCCAGCCTGCGGCGGCATGGGCGTGACCGGGCGCACCGTGGTTGCAGAAATTGTGCTGACCGCGCAGCCGCTGATGGATATTTACCGCGCTGAGGCGGGCGGCTCGGCGGCGGCTAAAAGCTATTGGGTCAAACAGATGAAGGGCATCACCAAATGCCGGCACCTGATCGAAAAAATCAACCAAGGCTGGATTGACCCAAAGATGGGCGAGGAAGCGGTGTGCAGTCTGGCTGAGGATACGTTCACGTTGCAGTGAGCATGTTTTTTCATTCACTCAACGCGCTTTGGTACCGGCTGTTTTTTGGCGCCCGTCAGCGGCTCAAGGTGTACCGGAGTCTGGCGACGTTGCTGCAGAATCATGTGCCGCTCAAGCCCGCCTTGCTCGCCTGCGCTGATGTGTACGGCGCGCACGGCAAAAAGCCGAACCGCATCGAGGCCATCGTGCTTCAGGACTGCCTGAGCGCTATCGATCAAGGCCGCGCGCTTGCGGAGGCGCTGCGCCGCTGGCTGCCATTCGACGAATATTCGGCGATTGCCGCGGGGCAGCGCAGCGCGCGCCTGGCGGAAGCGCTGTTGCGCGCCGCCGAGATGATTCGGCGCAAAGGTAGGATGCACAAGGCCGTGATTCATGCAACCGCTTATCCGGCCATGCTGCTGCTCGCGCTCGGCGCATCCTTCTATCTGATTGCCGCGCATATGATGCCGAAACTGCTGCGGATGATGCCATCTCAACAGTGGAGCGCCAGCGTGCGCGCGCTCGACTGGATTGCGCAGTGGGTAGCGCGACACGGCGCACTGTTGCTGATGGGAATGGGCGCGCTGGTCTGCGTTATCTGGATCAGTCTGCCGCGTCTGACCGGCCGCATCCGCGTCATGCTGGACGCGCTGCCGCCGTGGAATATGTACCGAATCGTGCACGGCGCAAGCTTTCTTTACAACATCGGGGTGCTGCTCAGCGCGGATGTGCCAAAAGTCGAATTGCTTGGCATGATGCGCGCGCATGCCACGCCGTATCTGCGCGAGCGGATCGACGGCGCGCTGCGCGGCATCAAAGACGGGCTGGATTTAGGGCGCGCGCTGGCGGCGAGCGGCCATCGTTTCCCAAGCGCGGATGCGATTGCGTATATCCGCGTTATCGGCAGTCTGAAAGGCGGCGATGCGCAGCTCAAGCAATTCAGCGAAGAATGGCTAGAAGAGAGTATTGCCAAACTGAACGTTGCCGCGGCAATCTTTAAACAGAGCGCCATTGCATTAGGCGGGCTGATGATCATGATGATCGTTGCAGGGGTGAATGGTATAGGCAGCGGCATGATGATGCGCTTTTAGACAGGGGTTTCGCACAGCCGCGCTGGCGGTGTTGCGCCTCCTTGCCGTACTACTTGTACTGTCTGCGTCGGCGCGCCTTGCCAGCGTGGCTGTGCGAAACCCCTGTTAGGCATCTTTCAGCGGCTTGCCCTGTGCCGCTTCTCCGCTTTCGGTATTCGGGACCGCTGCAGGGTTGCTCCTTGTTGCAACGCGACTGGAAAATGCTCTAAAGCCCATTCACGATCTTCTTGTTAACAGCTAGGAAAAATCATGCAGAGCAAAAATAGCGCCGTTTTTCAAAGTGCGACGCCGGTTGCCGCGAGCGCCGGCATCATTTCGCTGGAAATGATGATCGTGGTCGGGATTCTGATTGTCCTGCTGCTTGGCGCGGGCGCGCGGATTGTCATTGCATTGCTGGCCAACGACAACGCAGCTGAAATGAGTAATGTGCAGGCGCTGTATTCGGCGCTGAAGGATATTAAAACGACGGCGGGATACGGCGCGCCGGGCACTGAATTATCTGAGGCGGTGATTGCGGCGGGCAGCGTGCCGGGCAATATGACGGTGCATGACAATGCGATTCAGAACCAGTGGGGCGGGGTGTATGCGTTAACGAGCACAGGGCAGGGATTTACCATTCGCGATCCCGATATTCCCGATAAAAACTGCATCAAGATTGCGCTTGCGCAGTCGCAGGCGGGTCAGTTCTCATCCACAGCGATCAACGGCGGCGCTGAAATGAGCGGGGCGCTCAGCGCGGCGGATACGGTTTCGGCATGTGCAGAAAAGCGCAATACGATTGCATGGACAAGTTCCAACTGAGGCGCGTCCGCAAGCGCAATGCCGGCGTGCTTTCGCTCGAAGCGGCGATGGTCGCCAGTCTGCTAGTGCTGGCGCTTGTGTCGGTCGGCGGCTGGCTGAAAATCGATGCCGAACGAAAGACCGATCAAAACGCCGCAGACCATCTGAATGCGGTCTTTCGCGGCGCGCAGCATTGGTTTGCGCAACACTACGCCGCCATCGAGGCGGCGGCGAATCCGAACGTGCGTTATCCGTATTCTGTGTGGAAAAGCGCGGTGCCGGCGGCGCTGAGCGCAACCAATATTTATGGTCAAACGTATTCAATGCGCGTTTACAAAGAGCCGTCCGGCGCGCTCGATATGGCGGTGGTCACTGAAGGCGGCGCAGCGATTCCGCAACGAAGTCTGATGCGGATTGCCAAATGGATCGGCGGCGCGGGCGGATATATCTCTGGCGCTGCGCCTGCCGATGCGCAGGGCGCGTTCGGTGGCTGGCGGATGGAAATGGTCAAACTGGGCGGCACACCTGGCAGTGGTCATCTCGCGGCGGCGGCGTTCTTCAACCAGGCGCGCGCGATTCACAACTTTCTCTATCGAAGCAGGGTGCCGGGGCATCCGGAAGCCAACCGGATGGAGACAGCGATTGATATGGGCGGACACGATCTGCGCAATGGCGGCACAATCCGCGCGCAGACGGCGGAATTTGCGCATTCCACCATCACCGTCGGCGGCGCGCAGTATTACGGCGATAGCGCGAATATCGCGCTGCGCCCGAACGGCAGCGTGTACTTCCAGCATGCGTGGAATACGGCGTCGCCCGCTGATCTGGCGGCGGTCGGCAATATCCACGCCAGCGGCAACGTGAACGCGGTTGGCAATATTCAGACAAACGGCAGCATGCGTGCGCAAGGCAATGTGCAAGCCGAAAACGCCGGCATCCGCGGCGACACGGCAACCGGCGGCTGGTTTAAAACCTTGGGCGATGGCGGCTGGTATAACCAGAAATGGCAGGGCGGCTGGATGATGAATGATCCCATATGGCTGCGCAGCATTGCGGACAAAAACATATATACCGGCGGTATGGTGCAGGGCGGCGCGGTGCATACGAATGGCCGCTTGTCGACCGGCGAATATGTGCAGATTGACGGCATCGCGCGTGCGGGGGAATGGTGCGCGCCGAACGGCTTGCTTGGACGGGACGACGATGGCGCGCTTCTGGCATGTCAGGTTGGCCGGTGGCGTATGCAGCGGCAGCGGCCCGCGGACGGCCTGAGCGGCTGGCAGCAGGTGGGGCCGAAAGGGCGCGCACAGCAGGATGGATTTCTGGTCGCCACTTCATGTTTTAACTGCGCACTTGCCGGTTATACGGATGGCGTGCAGCGTTTTATGATTTCCGAGCGGGATAAGTACGGCCAGGGTAGAGTCTCCGGCACGATGCCGGTTGCGCGCGGCGAAGAGTGGGAATTGGTCGGCGCTGAGCAGGTTTGGTTGATGCGCCTGGGTTCTTGATTGCTTCAGGAGTTTCTCACAGCCACGCTGGCAAGGCGCGCCTTTGCTGCGAGTACAGCGAGCGCGGCAAGGGGCGCTGCGCGAGTAAAGCCGCCATATAACCGCTGCCGGCGCCGATTTCCAGCGTATAAGCGCGTGAAAGAGGAGGCGCCGCCGCCTGTAGAATGCACGCTTCAATTTTGGGCGCCAGCGTATGCTGGCCGCACGGCAGCGGTATCTCAAAATCCGCAAAGGCGAGATTCCGGTAGGCCGCCGGCACAACATGCTCGCGTTTGACAATGGACAAGGAACCCAGCACTTCTGGATCCAGCGCCTCCCAGGGGCGGATTTGGTTTTGGATCATATTGCGGCGGGCGAGTTCGGCATTCATGCGGAATCATGTGTTTATAGACATCGGTTGTGGAGAATCATCAGAATGGACTGGATGATTGCATGCAAAGCATTATTGCTCGGCGTTGCCGAGGGCCTTACAGAATTTATCCCGGTATCCAGCAGCGGGCATTTGATTATTTTGGGCAGCGCGCTGAATTTTACCGGTGAGCAGGCCAAAGCCTTTGATGTCGTGGTTCAGATCGGCGCGATTGCCGCATTGTGCTGGGCGCTGCGCGCCCGAATCAGCGCGATTGTCTGCGGAGCGCTCGCGCGCCGGCCAGAGGCATATCGCTGCGCGTTCAATATCGCGCTCGCGTGCGCGCCGGCGGCGGCGCTGGGCTTACTTTTTGCCAGGCCAATCAAGGCCGCGCTGTTTGCGCCGGCGCCTGTTGCACTGGCGCTGATTGCGGGAGGCATCGTGATTCTGTGGGTAGAGCGCCGGGGCTGCAATGCGCGCCGCGCGCCGCGGATTGGCGCGCTGGGTGAAATCACCGTCCGCGATGCGCTTAAAGTCGGCTTTGCACAATGTTTTGCGTTGATTCCAGGCGTTTCGCGCTCAGGCTCGACCATTATTGGCGCGCTGCTTTTTGGCTTTGATCGGCGCGTCGCAACCGAATTTTCTTTCCTGATGGCCATTCCTTTGCTGCTTGGCGCAACGGCTTATGAATTATTCAAAATGCCGGGTCTGATGAATGCCGCCAATCTCGGAGTCTTCGCCATTGGTTTGTTGGCCGCCTTTGTCAGCGCGCTGCTCTGTGTGAACGGGTTGTTGCGCTTTATTGCAACGCACGATTTCCGCATTTTTGCATGGTACCGGATCGGCTTTGGCGCGCTGATTCTAGTGATCGCGTATGGCGGTCAGAAAAATGCTTTCAGGACTAATGAGGCAAGGCCTGCAATCAGGAACGCGAGCATCCATTTTAGAAGTTTGATTTCTCCGTCCACTTTTTCAAATTTTGCATTTATCCCCCCTTCAACTTTTTCAAGTCTGGCGTTGATACGCAATTCGAGTTCGCGCAGATCGCCTTTAGTGGCGACATCCGCGGACGCTTGTGATTCAAACACTGCCTCTGTGAGCACCTTTGCCTGTTCGTCATTGAAGCCAGCCCCTTTGAGCCGGCGGACGAATTTGTGCGTATCGAACGTGGCTGCAAATGACATGAGAGGGTGTTCTTTACTGAAAAGCATATTTTATCCATCTAGGCAGAGATGCACCAGAAGTTATTTCATCAATGGCTGCGAGGCCGTGATTGCCGAAAATGACTTCTATGTATATTGCCCGGTCCCTGGGCGTTTTTTAAACTCTGTCGTTTGGCGTAGGAGTTGCGCGAGTTCTGCGTTTTCTTCGGGCGTGCGCGTTGGCTGGCGCGTCAGGGCATCGCAGCGCGCGCGCAGCGCGTTGTAATGGAGTTGTGTAATTGCAGCGCGCACTTCTTCGAGCGCAAGATTTTCCTGCGCCAGGGAGTGTTCCGCAGCGTCCGGATGTACTGCGTCGTTGCGTTGCAAATCGCGCACCATTTCATCAAGCGCCAGCAGTTCCTTGAGCGCTTCTTCGTAAATATGGGCATTTGGAGAGTGTTTAAGTACGTCAGACATCAGGCTGAAATGGGCAGTGTTGCCGAGCGCGCGAGCGTGCGTCAACACTTCTTCAAACACTGCTCCGTTGCGCGTGGCGCGGGTCAGTATCTGAATTTCATCTGCGTTTAAGCGGGCGGCAATGCGCGGCCAGGCAATCAGGGTGCGCAGCGCGCGCTGTTCATTCGCGGTGACGCGCCGCCGCGCGCCAGACACTGGAATATGCGTCGCGCGTCGCGCGGATAAGCGCGTATCGTCTAATAGGGCAGTGATTTCAGCGACCGGCAATTCAAGCCGTTGCGCAAGTTGCCGCACAATCTGAGCGCGCAGCACATTGGCGGGTAGCACCTGCAATAAGGGTTTTGCATGAAAGAGCGCTTTTGCGCGTCCTTCGGGATGGTCAGGCGTCTGGCTGTCCAGTATTTCGTTCAATAAAAACTGGGACAAGGGGAGGGCGGCTTTGACCGCCTGCGCAAACGCCGCCGCGCCGCGCGCGCGGATATAGCTATCCGGATCATGTTCGGACGGCAGAAATAAAAAGCGCACCGTCCGGTGATCGCCGGCGTGCGGCAAACACGCTTCGAGCGCGCGCCGCGCGGCGCGCCGTCCGGCTTCATCGCCGTCGAAGCCAAAGACGATGTGATCAGTGTGTCTGAGCAGTTTTTGCACATGGAGGGAGGTGCATGCCGTGCCGAGCGTGGCCACTGTGTTTGGAAACCCCATTTGCGCAAGCGCAAGCGCATCGAGATAGCCTTCGACGACAAGCGCGTAACCATGCTCGCGAATGGCCGCGCGCGCTTCAAATAAACCGTAGAGTTCCCGGCTTTTGTTAAACAGCGGCGTTTCGGGAGAGTTGAGATATTTGGGCTCGCCGCGCTCAATCACGCGCGCGCCAAAACCCATCACTTGAGCGCGCAGATTGCGGATCGGAAACATAATCCGGTCACGAAAACGGTCATAGCGACGCGGCGGGCCATTTGCCTCATTCGGTTCGCGCTCGATCATTAACCCCGCTTCAACCAGCGCATCGTACGGCTGGTCTGGAAATATCTGCGCAAGGTGTTGCCAGCCATGCGGCGCGTAGCCCAGTCCGAAACGCTTGGCGATTTCGCCGCTCAGGCCGCGGTGCTTTAAATAGGCAATCGCCGCTGGCGCGGCGCGCAACTGTTCGCGATAGTAATCGGATGCGCGCTGCATGATCTCGACCAGACCGGGCGCTGCTTGCTGCGCCAGCGCCGCCGGCGCGGCAGCCTTCCGCCCGGATGGCTCGCGCGGTACCGTAAGCCCGACGGATTGCGCCAGCTCGTTCACCGCTTCGACAAAGCCCAGTCCGCTATGCTCCATCAAAAAGCCAATCGCGCTGCCGTGCGCGCTGCAACCGAAGCAGTGGTAAAACTGCTTACTGGGGCTGACCGTGAACGATGGCGTTTTTTCGTGATGAAACGGACACAGGCCGATAAAGTTCGCGCCGCTTTTTTTCAGTTGCACAAAACGGCCGACCACATCGACCACATCGACGCAGGCGAGCAAATCCTGCAAAAAAGCGTGCGGAATCACGGCGGCGGGGCTTAGGGCCTAATCCTTGTTGGAGGCATACAGCGACTCCAAAATCGGACACTGGGATAGAGGACGCTTGCCATCACAGGACGCTTCAAGCTGTTGAAGCGTTTTGATCATTGCTTTGATCGTTTCTTCTTTTGCCTGAAGAATCTTTAGTTTGTGTTGAATCAATGTTTTGACCTGCTGGCTGGTCGTTCCAGATTGTGCCTGCAAATGGATGAGTTCTCTGATTTCCTCAAGGCTCAGGCCCACGGATTGGGAATTTTTAATGAAACGGATGTGGCTAATCGTCTCTTCAGGATATAAACGGTAGCCGGAGGATTTGCGTATGACATTGCAAATCAATCCGAACCGCTCGTAGTGTCGTATTGCAACGCTTGTGGTCCCGGTTTTTTTGGAAAGCTCGCCGATTGTCAGAAGTTGCATCGCCGTTATATTTTGCCTGAGTTGACTTAATATTAAGGTTAAAGTTAATATTGTTTTCCTTCCAAGGCGCGCCAATGGCGGAAGGATATCAATATCCACTTTCAACTCGGAAATACTCATGATACCTGCAGCAAATTCTTCCATCCAGATAGGCTCAACGAATCACCATGACACCATAGACTGGTTTAAACAAAATATTCTGTTGGCCCTTCCTTATGGCCATGCGGTCACACAGCCCAGTTGGTTAGAAGCCTTGGATTCTGCCGCAGGATATACGGTAATGTTAGTGGGTATGTGGGTATGTGGGTATGTGGGTATGTGGGACGGAATGAAGTTGGGCATGCCATCAGACCATATGTCGCATCACGGTGGATGGATGGATACCGTAAAAAGCGCAGCGGCAATGTCAGTGGGTGAGTCGGCTGGAATGATCGCTTATAACCTTGTAAGACGCGGAATTGGCCCGGCTGTGTATGCGGCAGTCAGTTCGCTTTATCGCAGCGTCACTGCTCCGTATCGAGAAGCTCCAGAAAGGGAGCCGCTGCTTGGTAATCAGCGTGTCATGGTTTAGAAATTATCCGCACACTGTGCTATTTTAAAGCGATAACCCGCTTGAGATGCTTCAAGCGGGTATATTGCGCAGTGATTTCAGACGTTTTAGTCAGGCAGCCAGTCTTGGTTGAGCGCCTGCTCAAAAGTCCACGGACAGGTTTCCGGAAAGTCTTCCCGCCCCGTTTCTTTCATCGCGCAAACAACCCCGTCGTTCCACATCCCTTCCTGCCATTCCGAGCCAGCCAGTATGGGTTTTAAGCTAGGCGTATTTTTTAAGCGCTTCGCAAGCGCTTTGCGCTGCAACTTGATTGTTAACCGCCGGCTATTGCCTCTACGTTCAGGCTGATATTTCCATTTCAGCAGATGCGCCAGTAAAACGGCCATCCGGCTCGCCAGTTCCCGCTGTTCGCTTTTTGCCACGTCTTCAATCTCATCGGCAAGGTGTTCGCGGTCGAGCAGGTCGAACTGACCGGAACGAATAAAATGCGCCTGTTCATACGCCCATTGAATGATATCCTGCTGGTATTCGGTGCGGATCATGGATAACCTCCTCTGTCAACGGATAGCGGCTAGATCGCGCGTCAATACAGTTTTTTCGGCAACATCTGACTGCGCAGCCGCTTGAAATGGCGCTTGATCGCCGCTGCTTTTTTGCGTTTGCGCATCGCGGTGGGCTTTTCACGGAATTCCCGCGCGCGCAGTTCAGGCAAGAGCGCGATCTTTTCAATCGTTCGTTTAAAGCGGCGCAGCGCAACTTCAAAGGGTTCGTTTTCTTTAACGCGAATGGTGGTCATGAGCAAGAAAAAATGGAGATATTCTAATAGCCGAGAATCCTAGCATATTAGTAGGCACAGCTATAGCCAAGCGCATTTAATCTGATACGGCGGCTTCAAAGCTCGTCGTATTTGTATACTGTCTTCGCGGCTGCTTCCTTATTTCAAATTAAATGCGCTTAGCTATATGTATGCTCGTGCTTGGCATTGAAACATCCTGCGATGAAACCGGGCTTGCGCTTTATTCAGGCCGGCATGGCTTGCTTGCGCATGCGCTGCATTCGCAGGTCGAAATGCATCGGGAATACGGCGGCGTCGTGCCTGAACTGGCATCGCGCGACCATATCCGGCGCGTTTTGCCGCTGCTGGAACGCATTCTGAGGCAGGCGGACGTTTCCCCTGCCGCGATAGATGCGGTGGCGTTCACGCAAGGCCCTGGGCTGGCCGGCGCGCTGCTGGTCGGCGCGAGCATTGCCAATGGCTTGGGCTTTGCCTGGGAGCGGCCAGTGATTGGCATCCACCATCTGGAAGGCCATCTGCTCTCGCCATTGCTGGCGTCCGCGCCGCCGTCTTTCCCCTTTGTGGCATTGCTCGTATCGGGCGGTCATACCCAATTGATGGAGGTGAGCGAGGTGGGCGTCTATCGAACGCTGGGCGAAACACTGGATGACGCTGCCGGCGAAGCGTTTGATAAAACGGCGAAATTGCTTGGCCTAGATTACCCAGGCGGGCCGGCTGTCTCAAAGCTCGCTGAATCGGGCGCGAGCGGGGTCGTCGCACTGCCGCGTCCAATGTTGCATTCCAAGGATTTGAATTTCAGTTTTAGCGGATTGAAGACGGCTGTATCCACCCATATTCGCCGCGCAGGCCGTCTGTTGTCCGCGCGGGAAAAAGCCGATCTTGCCCGCGGTTTTGTTGAAGCGGTGGTTGAGGTACTCGTTTCTAAATCGGTGCAGGCGCTGGCGCAGACGGGTTTGAAGCGTTTAGTGGTCGCGGGCGGCGTGGGCGCAAACCGGCAATTGCGCGCTCAGCTTGCGCAAGCGGCGCAAACGCATGCTTTTGAGGTTTTTTATCCTGATGTTGAATTTTGTACGGATAATGGCGCGATGATTGCGCTCGCCGGCGCGCTCCGGTTGCAACGCTGGCCTGAGCAGGCAAGCCGGACGTATGCTTTTACAGTGCGGCCGCGTTGGGATTTATCAGCGCTTTAGAGCAGTTTTCCAATGGCTGCAACGGCGTCGTTCGCCGCTCGCCGTATTGCTCATACTGTCTTCGCGGCAACTCCTTGTTGCATCTCATTGGAAAAACTGCTCTAGCGCCTGAAAAAATGCGCTAAGGGGTCGCTGCGGCAGCGCAAATCTGCAAAAAATCATCCGCTTTCAACGAAGCGCCGCCAATCAACCCCCCGTCGATGCCCGGTTCGCGGAACAGGGCGCGCGCATTGTCGGGTTTCACGCTGCCGCCATAGAGCACGGGCACATGTGCAAGTTGTGTATCCAATGCGGCGAGCGTGCGATGCAATACGGAATGGATCGCGCGCACTTCATCTGCTTGCGCGCTTTTGCCCGCGCCAATCGCCCAGACCGGTTCGTAGGCAATCACAAGTTGCGCGGCCTGTTTAGCCGTCAGGACATCCAGCACCCTCTGGAGTTGTCTTTTGACCGTCCGTTCGGCGCGCCCGGCGTCGCGCTCGGCGCGCGTTTCTCCGACACAGACCACGGGCGTTAATCCCGCGTCCAGCGCGCGCAGCGCCTTCTCTGCAACGACCTGATCGCTTTCCTGATGATGGGCGCGCCGTTCGGAATGGCCGATCAATGCGAATGTTGCGCCGAATTCAGCGGCCATTGCCGCAGACACTTCGCCGGTATACGCGCCTTGCGCATGCGCGGAGACATCCTGTACCCCCCACGCAATGCAGCTGCTGTTCAGCAGCGTTTGAGTTTGGGCGAGATAGGGAAAGGGCACGCATACTGCAATCTGTAGCGCCTTTTTCAGCGGCTTGCCCGGTGTTGCTTCACGCTCGCCGTATGAGCTCGCTGCGGGGTCGCCTCCATCGCTGCGCGATGGAGACCTGCTCCGCCCGCATCGATCTCCATACTGTCTTCGCGCTCGCTCCTTGGGCAATCTCACTGAAAAATGCTCTAGCGTTCCGCTCAGTTGTTCGGCCCCTTGGGTCAACGCATTGAGCAACGCTGCATTGCGGGCGAGACTGCCGTGCATTTTCCAGTTGCCGATGATGAGTCTAAGAGTGGAGCCGGGCATCAGAGGCCCCAATCCTGCAACGCATCCGGCGGACTTGAGCGCATACGTTCAAGGGATTCCAGATATTCGTTCGTAATATCGCCCGTTACGTACTGACCATCAAAACAGGAGGCTTCAAAGCGCGCGAGCAGTGGGTTCAGATCACGCACGGCTTGCTGCATGGCGTCCAGGTCCTGATAAACCAGCCGATCCGCGCCGATGAACCTTGCCACCTCTTCAGCGCTCCGTCCATAGGCCACCAGTTCGTTGCGCGTTGGCATATCGATGCCATATACATTCGGAAACTGAACGGGCGGCGCGGCGCTTGCGAAGAACACTTTGTTTGCGCCCGCATCGCGCGCCATCTGTACAATTTGCTGGCTGGTGGTGCCGCGCACAATGGAATCATCCACAATCAGTACATTACGCCCTTTGAATTCAACCCGCATTGCATTGAGTTTTTGACGGACCGATTTTGTCCGTATGGCCTGACCGGGCATAATGAACGTGCGGCCTACATAACGGTTCTTGATAAACCCTTCCCTGTATGCAAGGCCAAGCCGGTTTGCCACCTGCATCGCAGCCGGGCGGCTGGATTCAGGGATCGGCATGACGGCGTCAATCTCGCCGGAAGACAGAACGCGGCTGATTTTCTGCGCAAGATAATCCCCCATCCGCAACCGGGCCTCATAGACAGGAACGCCATCCAGACAGGAATCCGGCCGCGCCAGATAGACGTATTCAAACAGGCAGGGATTCAACGCCGGCGCGGCGGCGCACTGGCGGCGCTGCATATGGCCGTCCACGTCAATAAAAACCGCTTCGCCTGGCGCAACGTCGCGCATGAATTTAAAACCGGCGCTCTCAAGCGCAACCGATTCGGAGGCCGCCATCCATGCGGTTCCCTGCGGGGTTTCAAGCAGACCCATACAAAGAGGACGGATGCCATACGGATCGCGCACGCATAACAGTCCATGCCCGGAAATGAGCGCGACCATCGCGTAGGAACCGCGCACCCGCGCGTGCAGACCGCTCACCGCGGCGAATAATGCATCAGGCTCCAGAGCATAGCCCGCGCTGCTTTGCTGTAATTCGTGCGCGAGCACATTCAGCAAGACTTCGCTATCGGATTGCGTATTCAAGCGGCGCCGGTCAATCCGGAATAGCGCTTCCTTTAACTGTGCCGAATTCGTCAGATTGCCATTGTGCGCCAGAACAATGCCGTATGGCGCATTGATATAAAAAGGCTGCGCTTCTTGATTGCAGTCCGCCGTGCCTGTCGTCGGATAACGGACTTGTCCAATGCCGCATGTACCTGGCAAATCGCGCATATTGCGCGTGTGGAAGACATCGCGCACCATGCCGCTGGCTTTATGCATATAAAAGGCGCGGCCCTTCGCGGTCGCAATGCCCGCTGCATCCTGACCGCGGTGCTGCAATAGCAAAAGGCTGTCGTAGAGCAGCTGATTGACTGGAAATGTTGAGACCGCGCCGACAATGCCGCACATGATGAATGCTTTAAAACAGCAGATTCACTGATCGCCAGGGGCCAATATCGCCGGCAGGAAATGCGCTTTGAGTATTTGGACGCCCTGCGCAACATAGGGTTGAAATAATGCATTGCGCCAAAAGTCTTGGCGCGGTAAATCGGTCAGCCCCGCCAGCGCAGCGCCTGCAACCACAAGCAATATGCCGCGCACAATACCGAACGCTAAACCCAATGAACTGTCCAGCGTGCGCATACCGAGCGCGCCGATCAATCGCTCGAAAAGCGTGCCGAGCACGCCCGTAATCAACATGACGGCAATCATAATGAGGATGAATGCCAGCAAGAATTGAGTGAATGCGCCGCCCGGCCAATGCGCAGGCAAATACGGCGCAAGCAGGTCCGCTGTATAACCCGCAATAATCAATGCCGCAATCCAGCCGATCAGTGCAAATAGCTCAGCCAGTAAACCGCGCCACAGTCCGCGCAATGCGGACAGGCCAATGATCAGAAGGACGGCGTAGTCGAAACCGGTCATACTATAGGGCCTATTCTCATATCAAACGGGCTTGCGAACGCCCCCTCACCGCCCGCACAGCGGTGTCGCGCGCCGCTTGTTTGGATCGGCCAAACGGCGCGCCGCGCTTCTTGCTGTGCAGACGGTGAGGGGCGTTCCTCTAAAAGGAATATTGTATGAGGTTACCGGTGATTGGGCGCGCGTGCGGCGTCATGTTCCTTGCGAATATGTCCAATATTCGCTGCGTTGCATGCCTTGCGCGCACGCCCAATCACCGGCAACGCAAGCCCGTTTGATATGAGAACAGGCCCTAGTGTTTACTGCGGGTGGTCGCAAGGCCAGCCGCGCGCAATTGTTTAAGCGCTGCCTCGGCCTGTTTACGGTCGCTGAAAGGCCCTGCCCGCACCAAAAACCGCGAATGGCCATGATCTAGTTTTTCCCGCTCCAGATACGCCGGAAGTCTGGCTTTCTGAAGACGCGCCAACTGGGCGCGCGCGTCCTGCTCGCGGGTAAATATCCCTGCCTGAACTGCAAAATGGCTTTGGGGCGCAGGTTTGGGTTGCGCGCTCATCTCCGCGCTGGGCGCATGTTTCGCAAACGATGCAGACGACGGAGCCGCCGACGCTGCGCTGGAAGAAGCGCCGGAGGCCGCCGGCGGCGCAGCGACCCAGATTTCCATCTCGCCTCCTTGATCTGGCCGGGAAGGCGAATGCAGTAATTTAGGCAGTGCAATCACAGCCGCCAGAACCAGAATAAGCGCGCCTGCCAGCCGGTAACGCGCCCGTTGTTTTTCTGGCAGCAGCGGATTAATACGCATACTTTTGACCTAGGGCCTGTTCTCAATTAAAACATGCGCGCGTTGCGCCGATATGCGAGGCTCGCAAGGAATGTAACGAAGCGAATATTCAACATATTCGCAAGGCGCATGACGCCGCGAGCCTCGCATATCGGCAGCAACCCCAAATTTGAACCTGATTTTACGGGAACAGGTGAATCCGGTCACAGGGCGGTGTTAGGCGGCGCTTGTTTGGGTTGACCAAACGGCGCGCCACCCGCCTTGCCCTGCAACCGGATTCACCTGTTCGCGCGCATGTTTTAATTGAGAACAGGCCCTAGACCCATCATGACTGCAGCAACCGTATAAAAAGAGCCAAACGCCACAATCCTATCATTCTCCTTTGCGCGCGCGCGCGCCTCTGAATAGGCATCTACAGCGTTCGTAAAACAGCGGATATCCATACGCGCCCGTTTGGATACAGGGGATGTTTGAGTGACAGGAAGCATTTCGTGCAACAGAGCCTTGATCTGCACGGCTGGCGCTGCCCGCGGTGCCGGTAAATCGGTCAAATGCCAGTGTTGAACGGCGCCCTTCATGCAGCGCAGCATCCCGGCAATATCTTTATCCCGCATCGCGCCAAACACTGCGTAAGTCTCTGGGAAAAATCCCATCTGATCCAGATTATGCGTCAGCGCCGCGACGGCATGCGGATTATGGGCCACATCCAGCACGACTGTTGGCCTGCCAGGCAATACCTGAAACCGTCCCGGCAAATGGATATTCGCAAGTCCCAGACGGATGTCGCGCGCGGATACCGGCAGGCGCGCGCGCAATGCTTCAAGCGCCGCGAGCGCTGCCGAGGCGTTCAGAAGCTGGTTCGCGCCGCGCAGCGCCGGATATGCCAGCGCCGCGCGCGCCTGGGCGCGGCCCTGATAGCGCCATTGCTGGCGTTCACAGCCCGGTTGCGCGGCGCAGTGAAAATCATGGCCCGCCAGCCATAAATCTGCCCCGATGCGCTGCGCATACTCCACCAGGCTGCGCGGAGGCAAGGGGTCTGCGCAAATGGCCGGTTTTCCGGGCCGGAAAATGCCCGCTTTTTCAAAGCCGATCTTCTCGCGCGTGTCGCCCAGAAATTCGATGTGATCCAGGTCAATACTGCTGATAATAGCGCAATCCGTATCCATGATATTGACCGCATCGAGCCGTCCGCCGAGGCCCACTTCCAGGATCACCGCATCCAGCGCGCGCGCCGCGAAACTGTGCAGAATCGCCAGCACCGTAAACTCGAAATACGTCAGCGATACCGGTTCGGCGAAGGCATGACGCGCACGCTCAACCGCTTCAAAATGGGGCAGCAAAGCTTCATCGCTGAGCATCTCGCCGTCCACGCGCGCGCGTTCGTTCAACGACAGCAGATGCGGCGAAGTATGGCAGCCGACGCGATAACCGGCGTGCAGCAAAATGGATTCCAGTAAGGCGCAGATTGAGCCTTTGCCATTGGTGCCGCCAACGGTGATGATCGGACATTTAAACGCCAGCTGAAGCGCATTTTTTACGGCCCTGCAACGCTCGCGGCCCAGATCGACAGGAATGGGATGCGCTTTTTCAAGATGCGCGAGCCAGTCCGGAAGCGTATTAAAGAGGTGCATCATGGATGTTTAGAGCCTTGTTCAAAAAGCGCTGACACGCCTCCAAATCTCGGGTGCGCGCAAAAGGCGGCAAGCTTTGCCAAAAGCGCCGTCCGTAGGGTTTTTCCACCAGGCGCGAATCGCACACCATCAATACGCCGCTATCGGTTTCGGTGCGAATCAGGCGGCCCGCGCCTTGCTTGAGCGCAATCACTGCCTGCGGCAGTTGATAGGCCATAAAGGGGTCTTGTCCCTGTTGCGCGAGCGCGTCCAGACGGGCGGCAAGCACCGGGTCGTCCGGCGGCGCGAAAGGCAGTTTATCGATGATGACCAAGGAAAGCGCTTTGCCGCGCACATCCACCCCTTCCCAAAAACTTTGACTGCCGACCAGAATGGCGTTGCCCGCCTGCTGGAAGCGTTTCAGCAGTTCAGTACGGCTGGCGTCGCCCTGTATCAACAGCGGAAAATCCCAGTCGCGCGCATGCAAAGCCTCGCGCAATTGGGCCGAAAGCCGTTCAACCGCGCGTAGTGTAGTGCACAGCACAAAGGCGCGGCCGCCGGAAGCTTTAATCACCGGCAACACCGCGTTGAGCATCGCCTCGCTAAAAGCGGGCGATGCGGGCGCCGGCAGGCCGCGCGGCACATATAACAACGCCTGCTGCGTATAGTCGAAGGGACTTTGAACGCTGAGCGGTAGATACGCAGGCAAGCCCATCTGCGTTGCGTAATGCGTGAAATCGCCTTTGACTGAAAGCGTTGCCGACGTAAAAATCCACGCGCGCGGCGCAGTCGCGCGCTGCTTTTCAAAAAACGCGGTGATGGACAGCGGCGTGGTATGCAAATGCACGGATTGCGCGAATACTTCGACCCAGCGCACCCGGTCAGGCGCGGCGGACGGCGCAGTGGACAGCACAGGATAAGGCGCGCGGAAACGCGCGAGCGCGGCGCGCAACTCATGCGTCCGGCGCAGGCACTGCCCCAGCGTTTCGGCGCGCGGCGCGTGCGCCTCCAACGCGGCGGTGAGCGCATCCAGCGGCGCATCCAGCGCAGCGAGCGCGGCATGGAGCGGATGATCGGCGTCGAGCTGCGCAAACGCATATTTGGCGGCGCGCTCATCAAAAGCCAGGCGCAGATCGCGCGCCGCAGTTTCCAGCGCTGCGCAGAGCGCTGTCCAATCAGCCCCGTCGCGCGCGTGCGTCAATCCTTCGATACGGACATCGCGCGCCAGTTCGACCCACTGATAGCTCCTGACCGTCTCGCCGAAAAAGAGCGTGGCCGTATCCGGCAATTGATGCGCTTCGTCAAAAATCACCGTGTTTGCGCTCGGCAACAGTTCCTGGACGCCGCTCTCTCGCAGCATCATATCGGCGAAAAAAAGCGCGTGATTCACCACGACCAGATCAGCCTGCTGCGCTTTGCGGCGCGCGTGCATCACAAAACAGTCTTTGAGATGCGGGCATTCCTGATTCAGACAGTTTTCGCGCGTTGAAGTCACGCGCCCCCAAATCGGCGCGGATTCTGGCACTTGCGCCAATTCTGACTTGTCGCCGCTTTGACTCGTTTTTGAAAAGCGGATAATCGCGCGCACATGCGCCGCGTCCCGATGCGAAAGCGCGCCCGCATCCTGAAGCGTGCGCTGCAAATAATAATGACACACATAATTGGCGCGGCCTTTGAGCATTGCAACGGAGAGGGGCATTGCAAGCGCGCGGCGCAGCGCCGGAATATCGCGCGCAAAGAGTTGATCCTGCAGATGTTTCGTGCCGGTTGACAGGATGACCTTGCCGCCCCATAGCATCGCCGGAACGAGATAGGCAAAGGTTTTGCCGGTACCGGTGCCCGCCTCAACCAGCAGGGCGGTTCCGTTGCCGCTTTGATCTGTGGGTTCCTCGGAGGCGGCCTGTTCAGGATGCGCGTGCATCGCTGCCGCAATGGCGCCTGCCATCTCCCGCTGCGCCGCGCGCACGCGATAGCCTTGCATGTTCTGAGCGAGCACGCCATTGGCCGAGAAAATCCGGTCCAATGCCTGCGCGCGCGGCGCGTCGAGTTTGAGAGAAAAAAGGCGGGCATTCGTCATTGAAGTTGGACTGGATAATGTATTGAAGACAATGCAGAATTACATTATTCTCTTATCTTCTAAGAAACGATAGGACACACTATGACTTTATTAACGGTGACCTCACGCGGGCAAGTGACTTTCCGGCAAGAGGTATTAAAACATCTTGGGGTCAAACCGGGAGAAAAGATCGAGTTGGATTTGCTTCCGTATGGTCGAGCCGAGTTGAAATCTGTGCAGCAGAAAGGCACGTTCCGCGCACTGCACGGATTTCTGAAAGGAAAAACCAGCGGAAAAAGGCTGACCATTGACGAAATCAACACCGCAATATCCGAAGCAGGCGCGGCGGCAGGCGCAGGCGAAAAATGAAAATGACCATTGATACAAACGTATTACTGCGCGCGGTGGTCGGGGATGACGCTCGCCAAAGCCGTCTAGCGATTCAAGCAATGGAACGTGCCGAGCTTGTTGCCATCAGTGTGCATGTGTTATGTGAACTGGCTTGGGTGCTGAATCGTCAATATGAAGTATCGCGACCCGACATTGCGGCGACTATTTGCCAGCTGCTCAACACGAAAAATGTGGCGCTGAACAGGCCAGCCGCTGAGGCTGGCTTAACAATGCTCGAATCAGGCGGAGATTTCGCCGACGGTGTGATTGCTTACGAGGGCGGTTGGCTTGGCGGAGAAATGTTCGTGTCCTTTGACAAAAAAGCGGTTTCGCTGCTCGCGGCGCAGAATCAATCCGCACGTCTTCTATAACATTCACATTCAAGCGCTTCACGCGCGCGCAGAACAAAAATCAACCCTTCTTTTATGATTCCCCCGATTAAACCCGGAGCGCGCTTTGTGTTCGATGGCGCGCGCGGCGCTGCGGATGCGCTCGCATTGGCGCGTCATTTCACCGCGCAACTGAAAACCGGCGCGTGTCCATTGCTGGCAGTGATTTGTGCGAACGCCGCGGACGTGCAGCGTTTGCGCGATGAAATCGCCTGGTTTGCGCCGGATGCGCGCGTGCGTGTGCTGCCGGACTGGGAGACGCTGCCGTATGACACCTTTTCGCCGCATCAAGATTTAATTTCTGAACGACTGGCCACGATTCACGCGCTCGGCGGCGGTCAATGCGATCTTGTGCTGCTTTCCGCCGCGACCGCGCTTGTACGGATGGCGCCGCCGTCGTTTATGGCCGCGTACACCTTTGCATGGACGCAGGGCGAAGCGCTCGACGCCGAACGCTTAAAAACACAACTCAGGCTTGCCGCGTATGAGCCAGTCAGTCAAGTGGCGCGGCCCGGTGAATATGCAATCCGAGGTTCGTTGATCGATCTATTTCCAATGGGCGCAGCGCTGCCCTACCGGATTGATTTGTTCGATGAGCGCATTGATTCCATTCGTGTGTTCGACCCCGACACGCAACGCAGCCTGCAGCCGGTGCGCGAAGTGCGTTTGCTGCCGGGCCGCGAGTTTCCTTTCGATGACAAGGCGCGCGCCGCATTCCGCAGCCGCTGGCGCGAGACTTTTGAAGGCGATCCAAGCCGTTCGACGATTTATAAAGACGTGAGCGCCGGCATTCTGTCCGCGGGGATTGAGTACTATTTGCCGTTGTTTTTTGACGAAACCGCCACGCTGTTTGACTATCTGCCCGCGGGCGCGCAGCTGGTCTTGGTCGGCGATCTGGCGGCGTCGATTCAGCATTTTAACGCCGAGGCGCGCAAACGCTATGCCTTTCTGGCGTATCCGCCCGAACGCCCGCTGCTCGAACCTGGGCGCCTATTTTTATCGGAAGAAGGGTTTTTTACGCAGGCCAAAGCGTTCGCGCGGCTTGTGTTTCCGCCTTCCGCTTCCGCTGTACGAAGCGAGTCCCGGAACCTGTTCAAAAACTGTAACGAGCGGGCGTCAGGCGGAGGAGGACGGAGCGCAGGTTCGCGCTGGACAGCGCCGTTGCCGCCGCTTGCCATCAACCGTCATGCAGCCGACCCGGTTGCCGCGCTGCGCGCCTATCTCTCTGAATCCGGGCATCGAACGCTTGTGGTATGCGACTCCGCCGGACGGCGCGAAACGATGCTGCAATTGTTCGCAGCGCATGGCTTAAAACCTGCGCCACTGGATTCCTTTGCCGCATTTCTACAATTTCTGAAGAGCGAACAGCGCTTTGCGCTGACCCACGCGCCGCTCTCCGCCGGTTTTGCATGTCCGTCGGAAGCTTTTGCGCTGATCACTGAACACGAGTTGTACGGCGCACCCTTGCAGCGCGCGCACCGGCGCAAAGCGGGCGCGGCAAGCGATATCGACACGATGGTGCGCGATCTGTCCGAACTGAGCATCGGCGCGCCGGTGGTCCACGCGCAACACGGCGTCGGACGCTACCGCGGCCTGGCGACGATGAATCTCGGCGAAGACGAGGCGGAATTTCTGCATCTCGACTACGCGCAGGGCGGCACGCTGTACGTGCCCGTTGCGCAATTACATTGGATTACCCGTTATAGCGGCCAGGCCCCGGAACATGCGCCTTTGCACGCGCTGGGCTCCGGCCAGTGGGAAAAAGCCAAGCGCCGCGCGGCGCAGCAAATTCGCGATACCGCGGCGGAACTGCTGAACCTGTACGCGCGGCGCGCGGCGCGCCAGGGGCATGCGTTCGCGCTGACCGCGCGCGATTACGCGCAATTCGCCGCGGGCTTTAGTTTTGAAGAAACGCCCGACCAAAGCGCCGCGATTGAGGCCGTGATCAACGATATGAAGCGCGGCAAGCCAATGGACCGGCTCGTTTGCGGCGACGTGGGTTTTGGCAAAACCGAAGTCGCGTTGCGCGCCGCCTTCATCGCGGCGATGGATGGCCGGCAAGTGGCGGTGCTGGTTCCGACGACCTTGCTCGCCGAGCAGCATTTTCAGACCTTTAGCGACCGTTTTGCCGACTGGCCGGTGCGCATCGCTGAATTTTCGCGCTTTAAAACCGCCAGGGAAATCGCCGCCGCGAGCCGCGCGCTCGCAGAGGGCAGTATCGATATTGCGATTGGCACACATCAACTCTTGTCCAAACAATTGCGCTTTAAACGGCTGGGGCTGGTGATCATCGACGAGGAGCACCGCTTCGGCGTGCGCCAGAAAGAACAACTGAAGGCGCTGCGCGCGCAGGTCGATGTGCTGACGCTCACCGCCACGCCGATTCCGCGCACGCTGGGGCTAGCGCTTGAAGGATTGCGCGATTTTTCGGTGATTGCGACCGCACCGCAAAAACGGCTGGCGATTAAAACCTTTGTCCGGCGCGAGGAAGACGGCGTGATTCGCGAGGCGGCGCTGCGCGAACTCAAGCGCGGCGGGCAAGTCTACTTTCTGCACAATGAAGTAGAAACCATCGATGCGCGCAGCAAAGCGCTTGAAGCGCTGCTGCCAGAGGCGCGTATTCTGGTGGCGCACGGCCAGATGCACGAGCGCGCGCTCGAACGGGTGATGCGCGATTTTGTGGCGCAGCGCGCGAATATGCTGTTATGCACGACGATTATCGAAACCGGTATTGACGTGCCAAGCGCGAATACGATTCTGATTCACCGCGCCGACAAATTCGGCCTCGCGCAATTGCACCAATTGCGCGGCCGCGTCGGTCGCTCGCATCACCAGGCTTACGCCTATCTATTGGTGCACGATCCACAGCAATTAACCAAGCAAGCCACGCTGCGGCTGGACGCGATTCAGAAAATGGAAGAACTCGGCGCCGGCTTTTATCTGGCGATGCACGATCTCGAAATCCGCGGCGCGGGCGAAGTGCTCGGCGATAAACAGTCGGGAGAAATGCACGAGATTGGTTTTCAGCTCTATAGCGAGATGCTGAAAGACGCAGTGGAAGCGCTCAAAGACGGGCGGGAGCCCGATCTCGCGATGCCTTTGGCAGCGTCCGCCGAGATTAATCTGCACGCGCCCGCGCTGTTGCCGGCGGATTATTGCGGCGATGTGCAGCAACGCTTAACGCTGTATAAACGGCTGGCGAACTGCCGCCGCGATGCGCAAATCGATACGGTTCAGGAAGCACTGATCGACCGCTTTGGCCCGCTGCCGCCGCCCGCGCAGGCGCTGATAGAAACGCACCGGCTGCGCTGGAGGGCGCAATCGCTTGGCGTGGGCAAGATGGATGCCAGCGAAGAACGCATCACGCTGCAATTCGCGCCGAATCCAAAGGTCGATGCCGCGCGCATCATTGACTTGGTGCAGCGCCAGCCGCAATTCAAGCTGGCCGGACAGGATAAATTAAGCATGGAACTGCAGACCGCTGATTTGCCGGCACGCATCGCCGCGCTGAAAACAGCGCTGCGGGCGTTGGGCGCACCGTCCTAAATGTATCCTCTGGATTTGAGTTACGCGAGGTCATCACCACTGAACTTGATGACAAAACTGTCCTCATCCTCCGCCGGAGCGTTGGAATCCCGCGGCCTGGAGAAGTCGGGATTCCGGGCGTCGAATCTTTGTTCAGCTTCCGCAATCTCGATCAGTCCAATGGCGCGAGTTCTGCGAAATCTTCCGTGCGCAGTCTAAAGCGCGATCTGTTTGATTCGATGCCTGCGCATCTGATGCCTCTTGATCAGGGTGGGAGAATTTCTTTAATTTTCCCACCCCTATTTTCATAGTTGACAATCAATATACGCTTCTTCGTGGGCGCTGATTTGCGCAGGCGCGCCATCATGGATAGGCGCTGGAATATTGTCTTTGCTTCCGCGCTGCGCGGATGGGGCGGATTGAGTCCGTTGGCCTTTATTCCAGATCTTCCGGATCGCAGAATTCTCTGAACGCCTCAAGCGCAACACCAATCTCGGATGGGTCCAGAAACTGCTCCTCGGATTCAGTCATTTGTTCAAGCGTGTCGATGATCGATGAATTGGGGAACATAGCCTTTCCTTTTGCAACAGGTATTGATGATTGCTCTAACTCATGGGAATCAAGCGAACTGAGCCGTAAAAGACGGATTGCGAACACTGGGATTTGCATTTTCGATTAATTTCCACTCATTGAGCCTGTTTTCCGCCGCCTGTATAAGCTTTATTGCGTCTTTGACCGTGTGCAAACTGACCTGTTCACTGGCCAGATAGGAATCACTGCCGCTGGAATCGAGCGCGCTCATCAGCGCCTGCATTTTCTGCGACTTCTCCATGTCCTCCAGAGACTGCTTTTCAAGCGCGTTTATATTCTTGAGCCGCTCTGGGGCGGAGCTTAGCGTTTGCCATTTCTCAGCATATTCATGGTAAAAAGAGCTCACAATATCCTTTAATTCACTCAATAGTTCCCACCTCCCTGGCCTATCCGATTTTGAGGCATAGTTCGATGGATCGCATTTTTTTCCCCAGGTTTCAATCGCTTCTTTAAATCTTTCAAGAAGTTCCGCCGGTTTAATGTTTCTTAGCTCAGAGCTGAGCTGCTTCTGTGCATAGTGCGTGTCGAGATAGGTGTCTATATTTGCAATTAAAGCATCCCATTGATCTACGAATATGGGGCCTTCTTCATTCACCAGCACATAATCGTCTTCTACGATATCCTGTGTGCTGATTTCAGGATATTCGGTTGTGGCCGGCGGATTCGGAGAATAGAAATAGTTGATTACGGAAAACATTTTTCTGTCCTTTAAGGTAAGTGATGCGCTTTGTGCAATTTCACTCAAAAATGCTCTAAATGAGCTGAAGGAGTGGTGTGTAGTGATTGAGCGCCAGCTTTAAATGATCCAGTTTTGATCTACGGGACTCCTCTCTTTCAATACCAATGCCATAGCCATGATTAATTTTATGAAAGCGTTCAATCGCATCCTGATGTGTCACAATTTCAGCTTTCTCCATGCAGTCCTGATCCTCAACCATGACCCACTCTTCCGGATTTTCCGAAACTGGAGAAGGCATGCCGCTGCGCGCCGCCTTGCGCGCTTGCATATGGTTTTCATCGCAGAACTTGGGTTGCATTTTTTTCAGATCATGCTCGAAATCTTTTAATTCTTTTTGTTGCATTTTTTCATATATTTCCCTCAAGATTCCGGATTTCTTTTCTGACCAATCGCTCCTTAATGTTTTAAAATCACGTTGGATTTTTTCAAGCGTTGTATCCAGCGCTTCCATTGCTACATCTTCACAATTGAAATTAGGAAATATTTCAAAATCACGAATATACATTGCGTTGTCTGAATAGGCTGATTCAAATTTTAAAAGAAGTCGATCTATTTCAGAGAATAGTTTATTCAGTTCTTTGGATTCGTTCGTTAGAACTGAACAAGGGTTCCCTTGTGATAGAAAAGAATGTAGCTGGTTCACTTCTTTCCTGAAGTCCATCAGTTTATCTTTCAGTTGAGCTCTGGCAGACAAATCTTCTACATGAACAAAATCGTCCTCAATCGTGGCATTCCCTTTTATACTTTCATTTCGCGTCTCTGTTTGAGCGCTATATCCAAATAAATAATTCATTGGTGCATTGTAAGCGCTCAATTTTCTGCACCTCGCTTATTGCAGGTTGGAGGCGGAGTATGGGTGTCCACCCAAATTGAAGGTGGACACCGTGAGACAGGAAGAATCGTAAGCGTAAGCCCTCAATTTTCTGCACCCGTTGTGGGCGAAAGTGATCGCCCCGCGAGGCTGATGATCGATGGTGTGGAGAGAGATCGTAAGGAAACCCAACGCTGGTTGAGGTGTCGAACTATCCGGAAGGGGGCTTTTTTGTAACGGGCTGCCGTTGGGCGAAATGCCAGGGGAGCAGGTCATTCACCTCAGCGTCGTCCGGGCGTTTGGGGAGCTCGGTGAGCACTTCGTTGAGGTAGTCCCAAGGTTTGACCTGACAAGCACGGCAGGTGAGCATGAGGCTATAGATCACCGCGCTGGCGCGCGCGCCCGCGGCCGTATCGCTAAACAGCCAGTTTTTCCGGCCGGTGCAAAAAGGACGAATATCCCGCTCAATGAGGTTATTATCGATGGGGGCATGGCCATCTTCCGCATAGCGGCTCAGGTAAATCCACTGCTCGCGGGTGTAGCCAATGGCTTTGCCAAGCAAGCTTTTGGGTAAGACGTGCTGGGCCTGTTCGTCGAGCCAAGCCTTGAAAGCGGTGAGCACCGGCGCACTGTGCTGCTGTCGCCACCGGTACAAGAGCTCAGGGTGACCCTGCCTATCCCGCGCCAGGGCTTCGACTTTGTATAGCCGGCGAATGAACGTGAGCGCTTGCTCGGCGCGCCCGTCTTTTTGGGGAGAAGCCTTGAGCGCTTCGTCAAAGCGGCGTCTGGCATGGGCCCAGCAACCGAAGTGGGTCACGCCTTGAAGAGATCGCCACGCGAGGTAGCCGTCACTGATCAGTTTGCCCGTATACCCGTTCAGAAACGCCTGCGGATGATGTTGTGCGCGTGAGAGTTGATAGTCAAACAGGACAACCGGTTCAGCGCTGGGTTCGGCGCTCCGATAAGCCCACATGTAGCTTTTGCTCTGGGCGTGCCGACCGGCTTCGTGCAAGACCTGCAGGGTGGTTTCGTCGCCGTGGATTAGAGGCTGTGTGAGGAGCACGTGATGCATCGCGTCATACAAACGCTGCAGATGGCGTTGACTCGCGCCAATGAGCCAGTGTCCCATCGTGCCGCGCCCGATCTGAATGCCTGCGCGATGGAATACCTGTTCCATTCGATATAATGGCAAGCCATCGGCATATTTACTCGTCATCACCGTGGCAATCGTCGCCGCACTGGCCACGCTGCCAGGCAGCGGCTGCGCAGGCATCTCGGCACGCACCACGGGTGCGCGGATCTCATGACGTTCGCAGTGTCGGCAGCCGTATTTGAAGCGCACGTGTTGCCATACCCACACCTGGCGGGGCGGTATATGCAACTGCTCGCTGATGTCTTCGCCGATGCGGTGCATCATGCGCTGACAGTGCGGGCAGCATTTCTGTGCGTCGGGAAGATCGTATTCAATCCGCTGGCGCGGCAGTTCTGCGGGCAGCGCGCGCCGGCCCCGCGGGGGTTCGGGTGAGCGCGGCGCCTCTTGCGGCAGACCCGTGTCCAGCAGGGGAACCGTCCTCTCGTCTGTGCCCGGATCCGCTTTGGCTTCGTGCTCGGCTTCGTTGAACACGCGCTCGCGGGACTTCTCGCTCCGCGGCGCATAGCGCTTCAGTTGCGCAAGCCGGAATTGCTCTTCGAGATAACGCACCCGCTCGCTTAACTCGGCAATGCGCCGCGCCGCCACCGCCGCGCGCGCTTCGAGCGCTGCCCTGTCCGCTTCGAGCGCTTCTTTGTCCGCTTCAAGTGTGCGGATATAACGCTGAACCGGTGACGGTAAATCAGGAAAACAAGCGTAAGCATTCATACCGCTTACGATAACTCATCTGCGCCGCTTATCCAGCAGAGGAGACAGGTCGCACCGCGAACCGCTTGACCTGTTTAGCTCACACGCCGATAGGCGCGCCAGGGATGTCGTCGCATCGCTTCAATGTCGATTCCCTCCAGCAGCCAGTGCAGTTGCTCAATCGTCAGCACCAGGACAGCTTGCTGGCGCGGCCACATGAAGCGATCTGCTTCGAGCCGTTTCGTCAGCAACCAAAAACCATTGCGATCCCAAAGCAATAACTTCACGCGATCCCGCCGGCGATTGCTGAATGCGTAAACCGCGCGCGCAAATGGATCCCGTTGCAAACTTTGCTCAACCAGCGCAGCGAGCCCATTAATGCCTTTGCGAAAATCCACAGCCTCACGGTGCAAATACACTTGCAGATCAACGGCCAGATGAAACATCGCCGCGCCCCAACGTTTCAATCATCGCACAGACCAACTCCGCGTCCTGACCCAGGCACTCAAGGGTCAGTCTCACGCCATTGGGCAGATAGGCATTGAGCCGGGAGGGCTTCGCAGGATCAGGCCATTTGCGAGTGGACTGGCTCAGGGCAGGCATACAAGCAGGCCGCTCTCTTATTGCGGGAGCGCTTTTGTTCTGAATGACCGGTACAAACGCCGAGAGTTTCTCTGCCCCGTCCTTCATGACGCCCTTCTCTCTCGCTCGCCGGTCTCGCCTAATCCATTTATGCAACAGGTTTGCGTTCACTCCATGCGAAAGCGCTAGGCTAGCTATCGACACGCCCGGCTGCAAGCACGCTTCAACCAGCCGGCTCTTCGCTTGCGGATCAAATATCCGACTGCCATCTCGCTTCACTCTGATTATTGGCAGTCCATCACATACCGATTCATCCATGTCTTAGGGTGTCCACTGTCAATTGGGTGGACACCCATACTCCGCTTCTACCCTGCAATGCGCCAGGTGCAGAAAATTGAGCGCTTACGAGAAAAGGTCTTCTATACAAAGAGAAGAAACACCGACTAGGCAACAGGATTCGAACGAATAGCAGCAAAGCTCGGTATTGCCCTATGGGGCAGTACGGGCAATCGCCGTGCTGTGAATCACTTTCTGAAGAGCGTAGTGCGGGAAAACCGCACGCTACGTTCTGTGGGAGCTGGAGGCGGGTGACTGCCTCTGGCGACCCGGTAGGTGAGTTACACCTTGAGCGTCTATCTCCAGTATCTGCGTTGCCACTTGATCCAGAAAATCCCGGTCGTGGGAAACGAACACAATAGTGCCAGGAAACTGTTGCAACCCTTCAGCCAGTATCTGGGTGCTGGCCATGTCCAGATGGTTGGTCGGCTCATCGAGTATCAGGCAGTTGGGCAACTGAGCAAGCAGCCGGCACAAGGCGAGCCGGGATCGCTCACCCCCTGACAGCACAGCAACCGGTTTTCGCAGCGCCTGATTTCTGAACAAAAAGGCAGCGAGTAAGGCTAGTTTGTTGCGGTCATCCATCTGGGTGTCAACGGCCGTCACTGTGTCGAATACAGAATGTTCAGGGTTCAACTGTTCAGCGGCATCCTGGGGATACCACCCCAGTTTGACTTGATATCCGTACGTGATACAGCCCTCCAAAGCCGATTGCTTACCGGCCAAGGTTTTCAGTAAAGTGCTTTTGCCAAGGCCGTTGGCTCCGACAATGGCCAGCCTTTGGCCGCGTTTCAAAAACAGATTCAAGGGCTGCATCAGGGGGAATTCATAGCCCACCGCCAAACGGTCTATCTTGAGCACGTCCTTGCCGCTGGAGAGAAAAGGCAGCCTCGGAAAATGCAGGGAGGCCGGGTGCTCTGCCTCTGGAACCGCTTCCATTAGAGCAGACAGGCGCGCCATCTTTTTGACGCGGGCGCTGACCTGTCCGGATTTGGAGGCCTTGCCCCGGAATCGCTCGACAAAGCGCTGCATGTGCGCCTGTTGCGCTTTGAGATTTTTTCGGGTGGCCTCAGCCGTTTGTTCAGCTTGATCTTTTTGCTGGAGAAAATCGTCAAAGTTGCCTGTATAGGCATGCAATTGGCCCTGGTTCAGATACACAATACAGGTGGCCAGCCGGTTCAGAAACATCCGGTCGTGAGAGACGAAGAGCAGCGTACCTGAAAAACCGAGCAGCCAGGATTCGAGCCACTCGATGCTGGGTAAGTCCAGATGGTTGGTGGGTTCGTCCAGGATCATGAAATCCGGTTTTGCAATCAACACCTTGGCCAACTCCAGTCGCATGCGCCAACCGCCGGATAAAGTGCGGGGATGATCCAATAGTTGGTTTTCCTTAAATCCCAGTCCCAGCAAAATCTTTTCCGCCTGGCCTTCCCAGCAATAGCCGCCGTAGTGCTCAAAGTTTTGCAGCAGGCATTCATACTCATCAAAATCGGCTTGGCAATACCGGCTGGCCATCTTTGCTTTTAGCGTTTCCAATTGAACCTGTCCTTCAAACAATTGGGTATGGCCGGTCATACACTCTTCCAGCAGCGTGGACTGGGGATCTGGGTTCGGGGATTGGGGCAGAATGCCAAGACGAAAGGATTTGGGTTTGATGATCTCGCCGCTATCCAAAGCTTCTGTGCCTGTGATGCAGTTCAGTAAGGTGGTTTTGCCCTGTCCATTGGTGCCTACGAGGGCAATACGTTCCCTTTCAGGGAAATAATAGCTCGTAGGCCTTAAAATCCATTTCTCTGCGAAGACCTTGGAGCAGTTTTTCAAACTGATCATTGTGCAGGTGCAGACAATGGGAGCCTGCTGTCTAGCCGTAAGTAGCAAGCGACGCAAGCTAAAGCCAAGAAGGTGCCTAGAGCCAGACTGAAGGTGACTGTCAATAATGTGCCGTTGTAAAAATGGCCTGTCAGGCCCGTAAAAGTGGCCATCAGCAGGGCTCGGGTACTCATGATCAGAGAGGAGGCAGTTCCTCTAAGCTCAGGGAATATATCCAGGGAAGCCGAGAAGAGGATTGGATAACACAACGCGAAACCCATGCAAAACAGGCTCATCAAACTCGTGGTCAAAATGGGCGTCTCTACTTGTTTCAAGGCGAATAGCATCAGAGACAGAGTGCTTAAGACACACAAAGCGATGCTGAACTTGAGCGCTCTTTGCTTGTTACCTATCCACTGCATCAGTTTTACGGAAAACAGACTGACGCAAGCAAAAGACCCGACAATGACTGTCTGATGCCTCACAAAATCCATGATGCTTAGATTCCAAGTTTCTTGATACAGGAAACTGCTCGTGGCGATAAACGCCATATAGGCTGAAAACAGCAGACTGGGTGCCAAGCCTGTGTTGATAAAGACGGGGGCTTGTAGCAAAGCACGGTAATCCCGCGAAATTTTACGAATACTGACCGGTACCCGTTGGCGCTTGGTTTCTGGCAACAGCGTAAAGAGACCTATCCAAGCTATCAAACTTAATAAGGCAACACTGCCATAATTGCCCCGCCAACCTACCCAGGCATTCATGAAACCGCCCAGGATAGGCGCGATTGCCATCAGGAGGGATAGGCAGGCATTCATGAATCCGACCAGTCGAATGTTTTCTGCGCCTTGATATCGGTCTGCGATCATCGCAAACACCAAGACTGCCGAGGTGCTGGCCCCGATACCCTGAATGAATCGAGCGGCCAAAAGAAAATCCAGCGAAGGCGCAAAAAAGCAGGCCCATGCGCCCAATAGCAGGATCGCGTTTCCCAGCAGCATCATTTTTCTTCTGCCATAAGCTTCAGACAAGGGGCCCCAAACACAAGCGCCGAGACAAAAACCCAGAAAATTGTAGGCGATGCTCAGCTGCACACGGCCTTCAGAGGCACTAAAGTAGCGCGCGATATCTGGAAAACTGGGAACTGACACATCGACTTCCATGCAGGCGCTCATCAAGGCCAACACAAAGACCCAAGGCAGATACTTAGGCTTATCCATGAGTGATACTATGTAATGCTTAATGCTTGTATTCATGTGAAAGGATTTCCAGACAGGACATTATAGTCTTCAAGTGTTGGGCGATGACGCCTGCATTGGGTTTTGCGTTCATGGAGATATGATTGCCAGGTATTTGAAAGTGTCTAAAATCTCCTTTGGTCAAGACGCGCCAGTGCCGGTGCTGCTCCGTTGGAAATTCTGCAATGCGCTCAGTATGGGAAAAGAACACGACAGGACCTGCATAAGGAAGCGGTTTGTACTGATGCATGAGCACACCGTGGGCCTGCCAGGTGCGGATGAAAACAGATAGAAAATCAGGAGACAGTAGTTCTGTCCATTCCGGATCTTTCGCTTGATCGGCTAGATAATGAAGCTGTGCTTGTAAGCTGCCTTGAGCCTGCAGGGTTTCCGGTGAAATCTGAAGTCTTTCCAGATTGTATTTGACAAGATAGGCCAAGATGGCTTCATCGCTCATAGGGGGTGGCAGATGGCCATAGGCCGGGCTGTCGATCAAAACCAGCAAAGGGGGTGTGTGGCCTTTGCTGGCGAGTACTTGGGCCATTTGCCAAGCGACAATGCCCCCAAACGAGGCGCCGCCTAGCGCATAAGGGGGAGCAAGCTGTGCGGCCTCCAAAGCTTGCAGATAGGCTTCGGCCATCGCCTCGATGGATTTAAAGGGTTTGCCGCCGTCTAGCATCGGAGAACGCACGGCGTACACGGGTAGACTTTCGGGCAAATCGTTGACGAGATAGCGATAAAAATAGATGTCCCCACCGATCGGATGAATCAACACCAAGGGGGTTTGGCGCAAGGCCAGGCCTTGCTGCAGGATGATAACTCTCCGGTGATTCGGAATACCGGCAGGCTTGTCTTGCATGCGCCGCTTCCATAAGGCGTTGATCATTTCATGGACCGTCGGCTTTTTAAGACGCATCAACGACACAGAAAAACCCAGCTGTTTTTGTATTTGGCTGGCAAGTTGTACCGCGGCCAGTGAATCCCCTCCGGATTCGAAAAAGTCTTCATCCGGGCTGTGAGCTGGTACACCAAGCACCCTTTGCCAGGCCATTTTGACCGTCTGGCTGATATCGTCCGTGGCAGGCGATGGAGTTTCCTTCAGGGGTTCAGGTTCAGGCACAACGTACGTATGAACAGTTTCTGCCTGCACAGGCCTATCCCCTATTCTGCTCTGAGCTGTAGCGCGGGCGCTAGGTAACCAATAGGCTGTTTTTTCAAAAGGATATACAGGCAAGGGAATTCGGCGTTTGGGCATGTACTGATAGAAGCTGGACCAATCGATGTCGACTCCGGCCGCCCACAGCCTTCCTAAGACTTTCAGCAAAAAAAGGCTGTCGGATTCCTGGTCCCTTTCCCGACGCATCAGCGGCAGTACGCGCTCTGCCTTGCATCTGGGATGCCGTCTGACAAGACCCGTGAGCACCTGGCTGGGCCCTAGCTCCACAAGCAAACTGTTTTCGAGTCCTTCTGCAGTCAATAAACAGTCAAGCCCCTGGGCAAACAAAACAGGGTTGCGGGTGTGTTTGAGCCAATAGTCAGTGTTTGCAACTTCTGCTGCGTCTACCCAATGGCCTGATACGTTTGAAATGAAAGGGCGCTGCGGGTGACTCAATTTAACGCTTTGCAGCGCTTGGCGGAACTCAGGCAGTACACAGTCTATACTGCGGGAATGAAAGGCCCGTGATACCTTGAGGGTTGTGCTGGGAATACCGATTTGTGCGAGTTTTCTTGCAAATGGCTCTATTTGGGAAACGGGCCCGGATACCACACAGCTGGTTTCATGATTCACCACCGCCAAATCCAGCGCGCTGCCTTCCAGATAACGGGCGGTTTCTTGTTGGGACAAAGGCACAGCCAGCATTTGAGCCTTTTGCGTCCGCTGCAGCAGGCGGCCTCTTTCAGCGATCAGGGCGAGCCCTTCTTCCAACGTAAACACGCCCGAAAGACAGGCAGCTACATATTCGCCCAAGCTGTGGCCCAGCATGGCCGCAGGTTGAATATCCCAATCCATCAAGGTGCGAGCCAGTGCATATTCCAGAATAAACAGCGCAGGTTGCGTCAGCTGCGTTTGATGCACCGCCTCAGTTCTGCTCAGGATATCGTCCTCGCTTAAAGTAGCAGGCAGATGCGGTTTAAGCTGCGATAGACACCGATCCAGGTGGGCCTTAAAGCGCGGTTCAGAGGCGTAGAGCGCGGCCCCCATCCCGGGATATTGCGCGCCTTGACCGGGGAACAGGAACACCACGGGCCGAGGCTGTAGGCATTCCATGGACGGCGCAGAATCCGCTTGATCCAGCGCTGCGTGTAGTGCCTGAACCGTTGGAACCACCCACGACCGGCCATACCGGAACCTACGGCGGCCTGTATGCAAGGTATAGGCCAGGTGCTCCAGCGGGATAGCCGGGTGCTGCTCTAGATGCTGTCTGAGCTGCCTAGCTTGGGAAGACAGCGCGGGCAAGCTGTTTGCGGACAAATTAACCAATTGCCCAGGTCGGCTGCAGACTGTATTGGGGGCTTCCGTTACAGGTAGCGCTTCCTCCAGCAGGATATGGGCATTCGTGCCACCAATGCCAAAGGCGCTGACGCCAGCCCTTCTGGGCGTTTGCTCGCTCGCCCAAGGTTTCAAATGCGTATTGACGTAAAAGGGACTGCTCTTAAAGTTGATTTTCGGATTCGGGCTTTGGTAATGCAAGGAGGGCACCAAAGTCTTGTGCTTCAGGCACAAAATTGCCTTGATCAGCCCTGCAATCCCTGCGGCAGCGTCTAGATGCCCGATATTGGTTTTCACTGAACCTATTGCGCAGAACTGCGATCGATGGGTGGTCTGAGAAAAAGCCTGCGTCAAACCTTCTATTTCAATAGGGTCCCCTAGGGGCGTACCCGTGCCGTGCGCTTCGATATAGCCAATCGTATCGGCCTGGATACCGGCCTTTTTCTGGGTCTGGCGAATCACTGCTGCCTGTTTTTCAGCGCTGGGCGCTGTAAAGCCGATTTTACGTGTGCCATCATTGTTGATCGCGGATGCGCAGATGACAGCATGGATAGGATCTCCTGCGGCAAGAGCTTGTTCCAAGGGTTTCAGCAGCACCAAGCCCGCGCCCTGCCCCTCAATGGTACCCTGCGCGCTTGCATCAAAGGCGCGGCAGGTGCCATCTGGCGAAAACACCATACCGGGTTGATACAGATAGCCTTGCTTCTCTAATTGTCCTAGGGAGACGCCGCCGGCCAGTGCCATGTCGCAATCGCCGGCCGTCAAGGCCAAACACGCCTGATGCACCGCAACCAGTGAAGTGGAACAGGCCGTTTGCACAGTGATCGCGGGGCCCTTTAGGTTCAGCTTGTAGGCAATTTTGGTGCACAGATAATCTGCCTGATTGTGGATCATGGCCTGATATTGACTGGCAAGATCGGCCGCTGGCTGGTGCGGCGTCACATGCTCTGCCAGATATCGGTTTCTGCCGGTGCCCGCATACAGACCGATGGCCTCAGCACCATTTTCCGGATCGCAGCCTGCGTCTTCCAGCGCGTGCCAGGCGCATTCCATCAACAATCGATGCTGGGGGTCCATTATTTCGGCTTCCCGCGGCGAGTACCCAAAAAATGCTGCATCAAAGCTTTGTATGTCTGATAAAGCACTCTGTGCCCTTACATAGTGGGGATCCTCCAACAGCGTTGGGCTGATACCGGCGGCTTGCAGTTCCTCTTTTGTGTAGAACTGGATAGCCGCTTTGCCTGCCTTAAGATTGGTCCAAAATTCATCCAGATTCTCTGCGCCTGGAAAACGGCCCGCCATGCCGATGATGGCAATCGCGCTGGACGGCCTTCCCGCCCCCTGTATGGGGGCTGGCTTTTCTCCTAAATTCTTATCCTTGCCTTCGGATGCCTTCTCCTGCACCTGGGTGCTATCGTGGCTGGCCAGAAACTGGGCTAACCGGGCAATGGTTGGGTGCTTGAACACCTCCATTATATTTAGTTTGATGTGCAGCGCCTTTAACAATTGGCTGTGCATTTGAATCAGCAGCAGGGAATTGCCGCCCAGATCGAAGAAATTATCGTGAATACCTACTTGCTCCTGTTTAAGCACCTGCTTCCAGATAGCCGCCAGGGTCTTTTCATAGGCGGTTTGAGGGGCTTTGTAGTGTGCCGCACTGCTAAAACCTGGATCTGGCAGAGCCCCTCGATCCAGCTTTCCATTGAGAGTCAGCGGCAGCTCAGTAAGATGCATCAACCGACTGGGAATCATGTTTTCAGGGAGTTGGGCCTGTAGGTGCTGCAGGAGCTGTGTTTCGTCCAACGGCTCGGGCGAGACGTAGTAGCCGACGAGATAGGGTTGGTCTGGGCCATTTTCTGCCTTTGGGGTTTTCAGCAGCACCACACTATTTTGGACCCCTTCACAGGTGGACAGCGCGTGTTCAATCTCACCGAGTTCAATGCGGTGACCCCGGAGCTTGACCTGAAAATCATTCCGTCCCAGAAACTCGATATTCCCATCTGGCAAGAAGCGGCCGAGATCACCGGTTTTGTAGAGGCGGGCATTTTGATCTCGCTGTTTTTCTTCTTCTGTCTGGAAGGGGTTGGGAATGAAGCGTTCTTGGGTAAGCTCAGGTTGGTTCAGATAGCCTCTGGCCAACCCAATACCCCCGATGTGAATTTCACCGGGTGCGCCAATAGGGAGGGGGTTTAGATAGGGGTCTAGGATGTAGACGGTCTCATTGAGCAAAGGCTTACCTATGCTGACAAGCAAAGAGGATGCCCCTGTCGTGCTGTTATAAGATTTGGACGTTGACCAAACCGTCGTTTCGGTGGGGCCGTAGAGGTTGATAACTCGGTTGAACCGGCAGACAGCCTGTCCTAGCAAGGCACTGCCTAGAGGTTCTCCGCCTATCAGGAGCATGGTATGCTCCGTATGAGTCAGCTGTTCCAGTTTGACCTCACACAAGCTGGGCGTTATCTGCATGAAGTCGTAGCTTGAACAGTCCAGCCTATCGAACAAGGGATCACCCAGTGTCAGCGTACCGCCCGTAAGCCAAGGCAAACTGTATTCCAAGGCAAAGATATCGAATACGACGTGGGTCAGGCTGCATGTGCCAAGGCCCTTTCTACCAGGAAAATACTGTTGCCGGAGGGCTTCCAAGGTTTCGAGGAAGGCGGCATGCTCAACCATGACTCCCTTCGGGAGACCGGTGGTGCCTGAGGTATAGATTACATAGGCTAGATGTGTGGTACAGGTGCTCACATCCGGATTATGGTGGGAGTGCCGGGACAATGACGCCTGTAGTGCAAGGCTGTCCAGTACAGTCAAGTTCAGGGTGGGCGCGGCGACCCTTAGGGCCGCCTGACAGGCGCTTTGGGTTAAAACTAGCTGCGCGCCACTGTCTTTCAGGATGTGTGCTATTCGCGCTTCTGGATAGGCGGGATCCAGAGGCACATAGGCACAGCCAGCTTTAAGTATGGCCAAAAGACCGATCAGGAGGTGCGCGTTGCGTTCCAGACAAAGTGCAATCCGAGTTTCCGGGCTGACTGAACCCGTTTTCAGCAGGTAGTGGGCCAGTTGATTGGCGCGCGCATTCAGCTGCTGATAACTTAAGCGCCTGTCCCCTACGATCAGGGCTGGCTTGCCTGGGTAACGCGCGGCTTGAGTTTCAAAGACCTGATGGAATGTCTTTGCGCCCGGACACGCGGCTTTGCAAAGATTCCAGTCATAAACCATACGTTGATACTGCTTCTTGTCGAGATAACAAAGCTGGCTTAGGCGTTGCTCCGGTGCTTCCACGATCTGCGCCAGCAGCGCGTGCACGGTTGACAGTAGCGCTTTGATGGAGGATGACTCAAACAGTTCAGAGGCGTAATCTAGTTTAAAATCCAGCCGATCAGGGTATTCTGTCACTCCAAGGGCCAGCGGATAGTCCCGTTTCTCCCAAGATGCTTCAAAGTGCAGCTTCAGTTGTGTTTGCCAGTCTTCCTGGCAGCGGCGAGGCATGTTTTCATAGATCAGGAGATTGTCAAACAGCCGCTCGCTACCTTGATGCAGACTGGCAAGAGGGGTGCCGCTTCGCGCCTGCATCTCCTGCAGAGTATGTTGGACACTCAAAATCGCTTCCCGCAGGCTTTGTGTTGCACCATGATGAACAACCAAAGGGAGGGTGTTGATATAGAGTCCGACCGAGGTTTCAATGCCAGCTATCGGAAGTGTCCGCCCCGAAATCACTGTACCTACCACGGTCTGCGGACTGCCACCATACACGCTTAAGGTCTTGTGCCAAGCATACTGCACGATGGCGTTCAATGTGAGACCTGCATTTTGCCCAAGCCCCTTTAAGCGGCGAAACATATCCCCCTGAACGCTAAATCTCTGCTCGGCTTGTTGCTGCACTTGGGTATAACGGGTGGTCTTGACGCCTCTTGCCTCAAGTCGCAGCAAGCCGCTGAGATCTGTGTGGTTTTCCAGTTGAGAAAGAGCCTTTGTCCAGTAGGCTTGGGTGTCCTGCGCATGCGCCTGCAGGTAGATTTGCGCGGCTTCAAAGGCCGTGTCCGGCTTCAGATCAATAGTCTCCCCATTGATCAGCTCCAAATAGGTCTCGTGCACAAACCCAAGCAGGATAGGCGCGCTCCAGCCATCGGATAAGGCATGGTGTGCATTGAAAATACAGGTGTATAAATCGTCTCTTTGTTTAACCAACGTGATTCTAAACAGATTGCCTTGATCCAGTTGATAGGGCTTTTTCCTGTCTTGCCGCTTTAACTGCTCGATGGCTTGTCTGCGTGCAGCATCGCTTGACTGACTTAAATCGACCATCTGCCAGTTAAGGTGAGCTGTTTTTTCAACAATCTGGACCAGGGCCTCGGTCCAGGCGAAGCGCAGCCTTAAGCTGCTGAATTTTTCCTGAGCAAGACGCCAGGCCTCTTTAAGCCCATGCGCGTCAATGGGTACGTGATAGTGCCAGACGGACTGTACCCGGTAGGTTTCATCGGCTTCGCCCTGACGGAGGGCGTGATAGATAAAGCCTTGTTGCAGGCTGTTGGCTAGATAAACGCCTTCTATTTCACTGTTTTCCTGTAGCCTGTCCAACTCGCGCACGCTGAGAAGGTCCTCAATGTCACTGGGTGTTAAATAGCTTCTGGGGGCGTGAACAGTTTCCTGAATGAGGGTTTCCAGCTGTTGCTTAAACAGCTTGGCTAGTGTCTGGATCGCATCACGCTTCAGCCTGCCTGATACGGTAAATTCCAGCTGGCCTGCCCGCACACTCCCGAAGAGATTGAGGTCATACCAGAGCGCATTTTCAGGCGGCATGGCGGTGCCACTGGCCTCGAAGCTGATTGTCCAAGCGTCCGGGCCCTGCGACTCGAGCCCCAATTGACCCAGATAGTTGAAACTGATGTTGGGCAGCACGCTCGGTTCACACCCCATCACAGCCCCATACCCCACCCCTTTATTAGGGATTTTGCGCAGATGCTCCTTAATCGTTTTGATGCTGTCATTCAAGGTGTTCTGGGCTTCTAAGCGGACAGGATAGAGTGTCGTAAACCAGCCTAGGGTATGAGTAACATCCAAGGTTGAATCCAGCATGTCCCGCCCATGGCCTTCGAGAACGATGTGATGCACCTTGTGGCCTGTAAGGGCGGTCAAGGCTTGGCTCAAGGCGGCCAGTAACAGATCATTGATCTGGGTGTAGTAGGCGCGATGCGCCTCTTTCAAGAGTTGCCGGGTCCGTGCACGATCTAGTTGAAAGGACGCCTCAAAGGGTGTGCTCTGCTGGATGATCCACTGCTGTAGAGGGTTCTGCTGCGCGTCGTAATCGGCCAGTTGTGCTTTCCAATAGGCGCTTTCCTCTGCATGAGTATCGGCATAATGTAAAAGCGCCTGTCCCCATTGCCGGTAACTGCTCCCTTTAGGATTCAGCGGCTTTTGCGCATAAAGCGTTCTTAAATCCTCCGTGATCAAGCGCCAGCTTACAGCATCCACTATCAGATGATGCAAGGCAAACCAGATGCGACTGCTGCCATCCGAGAAGCCATGCAGATACGTAACCTCATACAGGGGGCCCTGGCTTAGATTAAAATGGCTCTGCCATTGGGTCAGTATGCCGTGCAGTTTGGATGTAAATACAGGACTGCCTTCAGGGGCGCCTAAGCTTGTAACATCCAGTACTTTCAGGGTTTCAGGCAGTGCCCGAGGCTCGTAGTGTTGTTTGACGCAGCCTGCAGCATCTTGCCGATAACGCAAGCGAAAACCGTCATGATGCAGGATCAGTTGTTCGAGAGCTGTACGCAGCTTGGGTAGATCCAGAGGGGGGGTTCGAATCAGAAAGGATTGATTCCAATGATGAGCCTTGGGGAAGGCATGATGGAAAAACCACTGCTGGATCGGCAACAAGGGGGCTTCGCCTTCCAATATGCCCTGTTCAGTTTGCAATGCAGGTTGATCCGATCTTTGCCGAATTTGCGATAACACCTGAGCGTGCAGGCTTTCAAGCGTTCTATGGGTAAAGATGTCCTGCACGCTGAGTGTGATACCCAGACTTTGCCTAACCCGGCTGAGCAACTGAATCGCCAGAATGCTCTCCCCACCCAATCTGAAAAAATCATCCTGAATCCCAATCTGGGCGTGAGAAATATCCAACACCTCCCCCCATAACGCACACAGCTGTTTCTCCAGCTCTGTCCGAGGTGCCACCTGACGCGTGCGATCCCCTACAAAGCCCGGATCCGGTAACGCCTGCCTGTCCAGCTTCCCATTGGGGGTCAGCGGCAGTTCAGTAAGATGCACCAACCGGCTTGGAACCATGTATTCAGGGAGTTTGGCTTGCAGGTGCGCAAAGAGACACGTTTCCTCCAGCGGCTCGGGCGAGACGTAGTAGCCGACGAGATAGGGCTGGGTCGTTCCACTTTCTGCCTTGGAGTTTTTCAGCAGCACCACACTGTTTTGTACGCCTTCATAGGTGGATAGCGTGTGTTCAATCTCACCGAGTTCAATCCGGTGGCCTCGGAGTTTGACCTGAAAATCATTCCGTCCCAGGAACTCGATATTCCCATCTGGCAAGAAGCGCCCCAGATCGCCGGTTTTATAGAGTCGACCCAATTGGGGATAGAAGATGAACCGTGCTTCTGTCAAATCCGGCGCGCCCCAGTAGTCCCGTGCCGGCCCCAAGCCCCCAATATGAATCTCTCCCTGAACTCCCACTGGACAATGTTCACCGGCAGGGTTCAGGACAAACAGCTGCTGATTGGGCATCGCCACCCCATAGGGGATGCGACCCTCTACTTTTGCAGGATCCATCTCATACCAGACCGACCAGATGCTTCCCTCTGTCGCTCCCCCCAGGCTCATCAGGACGGCTTCAGGACACTGCGCTTTCAAACGGGCAGGCAGGCCAGAAGGAATCCAGTCGCCGCTTAAAAGAAAGAGGCGCAAAGACGCTAAAGCTATGGCTTCCTTCTGGCTAAGAGGGCTTTGGGTCACGGCATCGATTAAAAGAGCGGCCAATTGGGGCACACTGTTCCAAAGCGTGATCTGGTGTTGCTGAATCAGGGAGACCCAAGAGGCAGGGTCTTTACTGCGGCTTGGTTCAGGAAAGACAATCGTTCCCCCGGCGACCAAAAGACCCAAGAGATCATAGACGGACAGATCAAAGCTTAAGTCCGATACAGCCAGTATCTTGTCTGCTTTTGTGATCTGAAACCTGCGATTCACTGCGTCTATCGTGTTCAAAGCACTGCGGTGGCTGATCGTTACGCCCTTGGGCTTGCCTGTAGAGCCGGAGGTAAAGATCACGTAGGCGATGTCGTCGGCCTTGACTTCTGGAAGCGTGGCAGCCCTTGGGACGGGATCTGCCTGCGAGGTTTCAATGACCCGTAAGGTATACTTTTGAGATAAAGCGTTTCGTATCGCTTCCCGGCCGTATTGGGCCTGGGAGATCAAAACGAGTTTCACTTGACCTTGTGTGAGAACTTCGTCGAGTCGTCCCAAAGGCCAGTCGATAGACAGCGGCAGATAGGCGTGACCGGATTTCAGGATGGCAAGGACGGCTAGGACTTGGTTATAGCCTTTCTCGCTCAAGATGCCGATCAGGGGTGGAGAGGCAGCAGGGGGGTTCTGGTCCAAAAGGATCTGGGCAAGTTGGGTGCTGTCTTGCTGCAAGGTGCCGTGGGTGTAGGCTTTTCCGGTGGCGGCGTCTATAACGGCGATGTGCTGCTGCAAGGTTTTGTCTGCCAATACTTTTTGATAACGACTGTGCAGGGTATCGCTGCTTAAGGGTTGTGTGTGAGCGTTAGCAGCTTCTATAAGGGCTTGGTCGAGAGGAGGGAGGTACGGAATAGAAAGTGCAGCGGTTTCCCAGTCCTGCTCTGCCAGAGTGGTGATGAAGCGGCAATAAAGTGTATTGAGCGTTTCGATATAGGCGCTGTCGAAAAGTTGCTCGACATAGAGCCATTTGCTCATGAACCGGCTGCCTACCTCAACGGCCTGCAGATCTATCCAAGCTTGAGAAGTCTGCCCACACCAGTAGCGCTTCTTTAGGATTTCAGTGTCCTCTAGATAGGGGGTTTCATCCCGTTTGCCGTCCAGCCTGCCGCCTACAAGGCCCGTAAAGACAATGGGTGAAACGGCCTGCTGGACATCCAATTTATGCCGTTTGCCCAGTTCTCTTTGTACTCGCATCCCTGGATACAGGGCATGATGGATATCCTCCCACATCACTTGGTGAGTTCTTTTCAGTGTCTTTAACAGATCCTTCCCAAAATCCATGTAGTGAAAGAGCGTAGTCGATGTAAAATCACCCCAAAGGGTGTTCACTTCAGGATGGATGGCGTAGCGGTTAAACAAGGTAAGTGTGATGAGGAATTCTGAATGTCCTGAAAAATAGGACAGCACATGGCCGTATAAGCCCAGCAGTACGGATGAATACGAGCTGCCGTAGCGTCTGGCTTGCGCCTTGAATTGCGCCCAAGTGGTTTTTCCGATGTATAAGGTATGCTCTGCAAACGTGGGATGTTCAATAGTTTCCGGTTCTGTTTTGGAAGTCAGACGAGGCCGTAGCGGTAGCTGCGGTATTCTTTCTTGCCAATAGGTCCTATTTTTGGCATACCACGTCGAATGCTTTAAGTGCTGGCAATAATCCTGGTAATCCTTGAAGGTGATGGAGGGTATTGGAATTGTATCTCTCGGCTGCCGATACAGTCTGTCGATCAAACTCAAGAAGGATAGGCGGCTTTGCACGTCCAGCAAGATCAGATCGACGCCGACATGAAGAACACAGATATCCTTGAAATGGCTAACTTCAAACGTAAACAGCGGAAACCGCTGAGGGTCGTACACTTTGTGGGATAAGCGTTCCCGAACAGATTGCAGACGCGAATCGCTTAGCATCCATTGGGAATAATCGTTCACACGTACCCGATAGGCGGACACTTCTTCGGATTTTAAAAATCGTTGCTTAAGTTTTTCGAGGGAGTAGACGGTTCTCAACACCTCAAATTTCGAGATGAGCGTGTTGAGGGTGTCTTCCAGTTTTTCTACGTTGAGAGGTGTTTTGTAGTAGTACTCACAGTATACGTGGTTGGAGATGTTGCCGATTTCATAACTACCTAAACGGCCGATCAGGTAAGCCTTCTGGATTTCCGTCATCTCAAACCAGTCATACAGCTGCTGCTTGCCTGCTACCAGCGGCAGTCCAGACAGGCCCCCTTCATGCGCGACCTCAGCAAAATCTTCTTTTGTATACTCACCCGCTTTTTGCTGGACCTTCGTCAAGGACATTTCGTCGTCCAACTTCCCCTGTTTTCTTTGCAATCCGAGAGACTGGGTCTTGTGGTGCAATAATGGCTTTAAAACTTGCTCGTGCAGCCTTTCAATTGTTTTGTGTCTGAAAACATCCTGCACGCTGAGCTCAAGATTCAGTTGCCGCCGCATCCGACTCACTAATTGAATGCTGAGGATGCTATCCCCACCCAGCCTGAAAAAATCATCCTGAATCCCAATCTGGGCGTGAGAAATACCCAACACCTCCCCCCACAACGCACACAATTGGCTTTCCAGCGCTGTCCGCGGTGCCACCCGCCGCGTGTGATCCCTCACAAAGCCCGGATCCGGCAACGCCTGCCTGTCCAGCTTCCCATTGGGGGTGAGCGGCAGCTGGGCAAGGTGCACCAGGCGACTGGGGATCATGGTTTCGGGCAGTCGGGCCTGCAGATGCTCAAAGAGCCATGTTTCATTCAATGGCTCGGGCGAGACGTAGTAGCCGATTAAATAGGGCTGGGCTGTACCATTTTCTTCCTTGGGAGTTTTCAGCAACACCACACTATTTTGTATCCCTTCACAGGTGGACAGCGCCTGTTCAATCTCACCGAGTTCAATCCGGTAGCCTCGGAGTTTCACCTGAAAATCGTTACGTCCCAGGAACTCAATATTGCCCTCCGGCAGCCACCGCCCCAGATCACCGGTTTTGTAGAGGCGAGCATTTTGGCCCTGCGCTTTTTCCTCTGCTGTCTGGAAGGGATTGGGAATGAAGCGTTCCTTTGTGAGCTCGGGTTGGTTCAGATAGCCTCGGGCCAACCCAATACCACCGATATGGATTTCGCCGGGGGCCCCAATGGGGAGGGGGTTGAGATGGGGGTCTAGGATGTAGGCGGTGGTGTTGGCGATGGGGGTGCCTATACAGATGGTTTCGTCATTGATATTGCTGACCGCATAATACAGAGCGTGCATGGTCACTTCTGTAGGGCCGTATAGATTATGCAGCTTTGTATGAGGCAATAAATCATGCCATTTCTTGGCTTGACCCCATTTAAGGGCTTCTCCTCCACAAAATAGATGTTTCAAACTAGGCAAGGGACGATCGTGGGTCAAAACTTGAGCTTGCAGCGCCTCTGTAAAGGCGCTCAGCATGGAGGGTACAAAGCTGAGGATCGTGATGGACTCCCTCCGGATTAAATCGATCAGGTAATGCGCGTCCTTGTGTCCGTTGGGTTTGGCAAATACCAGACACCCACCATGTTGAATGGGCCACAGCAGTTCCCATACTGAAACGTCAAATGCATAAGATGTTTTTTGAAGAATCCTGTCTTCTGCCTGCAGAGGGCACAGTTCATTTATCCACTGAATTCTGGCAGCAGCGCTCCGATGCTCTATCAGAACCCCTTTAGGATGGCCTGTTGTTCCGGAGGTATAGATCACATAAGCGAGATGAGTAGGGCTTGTAATCTGCTCTGGATTGGATGAAGGGTACAAGGACAAGGTTTCCTGAAAGGCTTTGCTATCGACAAACACCTGCTTGATAGATAGATAATCCGCCAGTTTTTCCAGAGGAGCTTCGTTGACCAGAAGCAAAGAGAGGTTTGCATCTTCTACGATGTACCGGATGCGTGCTGCCGGATAGCTGGGCTCTATCGGGACGTAGGCAGCGCCCGCCTTGAGCACGCCCAGAATGGCGATCAGCACCTGCTCGCTGCGATCCAGGCAGAGGCCAACCAAGTTATCTGCTCCGAACTTGTGTACACATCTCAGATAATGCGCCAAGCGATTTGCGCTTTCGTTCAGCGCTCTGTAACTCAGCCTGCGATCGTCATAGATGACGGCGATACGATCCGGCGTTTTTTCAGCTTGCGCCTCAAATAGGCTGTGTAAGGTACTGTTTTTCCAAAAATCTCGTTCAGTTCGATTCCATTCCTGAACCGTTTTCTGATAACTTTTCTGATTTAACACCTTAAGCTGGAAAGTGGGCTGGTCCAGCGTATGGGAATCCAGTGTAGCCAGCAGAGCTGTGAAAGTGTCCATTAACGCCTTGACATACCATTCCGGATAGCGCGCATTTGAATGGCTGACCGTAAAGCGCAAGGTGTCGGGTGTTTCTTGAGCAATCAGGCTGATCCCAAATTTTTCTGCAGCTTCCGAAACGGGTATCGGCTCTAACATCAGAGTAGAATGCTTGTTTTCCGCTTTGAAATTGTGCAGCGTCAATACGACCTGCATCAGATCGACAATATCGGCATGACTGCGTTTCAGGCGCTCTGTCAATAGATTCAGATTGATCTGGTGGTGTTCATTCAGGTACATCACGTCCTGATGTATCCGCTGGATGTTCCTGATAAATCTGTCAGTCGGCCGCCAATCGGGTATCAGGGGCAAGGTGTTGATAAAAGGCCCTATTGCCCGATTCAGTTCAGAAGGCCGATTGGATACGGTAAGGCCAATGGGGAAATCGCGTTGACCACCTGCATACAGGCTGAGTACTTGGTACAGGCCGCCGAGTAATATTGCGTAAACGCTTGTTTGATGCACCAGAGCGAGTTGCTTGAGCGTTTTGTGGATGTCTGTATCCAAGTTAAATTCGAAGCGCCCACATCCTTGCTTGTGCGTGTGTGCGGACACGTGCCTTAACTGCAGTTTTTCGGCGCAATCGAGTTGCTGAGAGAGATGGGCGATGGCCTGTTGGTAACGCTCCGTCTGAAGCTCATAGTATTGGTAAGCAATATAGTCCAGATAATCAACGGCTCTCGCCAGGTCTATTGGATGCTCAGATTTTTTGTGTTGGCACAGTTCTGTGTAGGCTGAAAGGATTTCAGACTGCAGCAGCCCAGCAGAATAGGCATCTGTCAATACATGGTGATGGCTCAGATTGAGCAGCAACTCATCCTGACCCTTCAAACGGAGTACTTCTGGCGCAATGAGCGCCCCACCATCTAAATTAAATAGGGTTCTGGCGCTTTGCTCGCAGATTGCCTTAACGTCGTCAATGGATATTTCGCATTCTCTGATTGGAATGCTTGAGCTATCCAATAGCCTGTAGCGGAAGTGCTCATCCACACGTATTCTGAGTATGGGGTGTTCCATCAGCACATGCCTCAGTGCTTTTTTTAAAAGCTCAGCATTTCCCTGTTTCAAACGGAACAGTAAGGGAATCGTATACGTGTACCCTTCCGCATCCAGCTTGCTCTGCAGATAGATGCCCTTCTGAATGGGAGACAGTGCCGTATCCCTGTAAGGGGCGGGCAGTTTATAAAATGCAAGCGCCCGAAATTTTTCTTCTGAATGCACCCGATTGCAGGACAGAATCTCCAGCAAAGCCGCTTTCTGCTGTTTCAGAGCGGCCTTCAGCGGTTCAGGGAATCCCTGCGCTTGATTGAAACTGAATGCCAAACGGCCTTGATCGTTTTTCCAAATATGGATGCCATTGGCTTTCAAGCGATAGAGTAATTGGGAGGCGATTATCAGAGTACACCCTCCTCCCGCATGACCATAGGCGCTGCTTTCGACCTGAAGCGATGTGCAATACTCCGAATGCTTGGGGTTTGATAAAAGTCCTGTAATGCCAGATCGAGACCTAAATCATGGCTCAATCGTCTGACAGCTTGCATGGCTAGCAAGGAATTACCCCCTAGGACAAAGAAGTTGTCCTGCATGCTGATCTGGCTCTCCGGTATACCCAGAACCTCTGACCAGATTTGGGAGAGCTGCCTTTCCACTGGGTTTGCAGGGGCTACATAAGGTTTCTGAAGCTGAAGTTTGGGCAAGCGCCCAGCATCCAGTTTTCCGTTGGCACTGACAGGCCACAGGTCTACCTGCCTATACGCATGCGGCAGCATGTACTCTGGCAAGTGTTTGGATAAGCATAGGTTGGCTACTTCCTGCAAGGAAGGGGCTTGCATGCAACTGCCCACCTTACGCTTTTCATCTTCCGTAATGTGGCCCAATACCAGTGTGTAGACAGCTGCCGGATAAGGCACCCAGCCGATCGTGCAACTGCCTATACTATAGGGATATAAGGCTGTGCTGATCCTTTGGGCCATAAACCCTGCCAGCACAAGGTTGGGAAGAGACGCCTCCCCATTGAGGGTGATAAGTAATTGTCCGCGCGCCAACAACTCTCCTACCTCGCTGGCCTGCAACAGCACACTTTGCTTGTCCAGATCTAATATTGCGTGATCTTCCAAGTCTACATAGACTCTTCCCGAACCCTGTTTCATTAGAAAGCCGGGTTTTAGACGACATTCAGGCCAGCATATGGAATCTGATCCGATACTTAAGATAGCCAGCAAGGTATTGTCGGCATCCAGTGGCTCTTCTGTGACTTGCCACTCGTGTGCTAGGCCATGTTGGGTCAAAACTTCTGACAGCGCACTCAGCATATGTCCTGCTTCCAGATAGACCAGCCGTCTGGCCACTTTTCCATATAAAGGGGTGATGGCGGGCCAATGCGCAATCAAATGCAATGCGTGGTCACGCTGCTTTTCAGCTTGGCCTATGCACCAGGGGGCATGAAATCTGCACAGGCTATAGTCCGTGGGATGGTAGTAGTAATAGTCAGCTTCCAGGGTATCAACAGGTGTGGCCAGATCCAGGAAGCAGCGTACTGAATACGTACTCCCCCCAGAAGGGTATAGATACTTAGGCAAGGCCCTTCCCTTGAATCGAAGGCCAGATACACCGGCCAGTACAGCGCCCAAGGTCTCTGTACTGAGCGTTTTGGGTTCATAAGGCGCATCGAACCGGGGCGGCCATTGGGCCATAAACAAACGGCTTAACTCGGCCACTCTGCCGATTCCCACTTCGGACTCGGTGAAGTTGCGGTAGCTTTTGCGGCGTTTGAAGGCTGAGGGTTCTAGATTGGGTTCGAATACGTGCTGTGCCTTTAGACCCTGGATAAGCCCCCGTTCGTCCAGCACAAAGGATTCTTTGTCGAAGGAGGCCTCCAATTGTGTTTTTGTATCTTCTGGCAGGAGATAAGCGACTACATAGTCCCGTTCGTCTTCCTTTTGAATTCTGACAACAGCCTCCTTGACACCTTCCAGTTGCGATAACCTGGCAGCTATTTCTTCCAGCTCAACTCGATAACCGTTTAGCTTGACCTGGAAGTCATTACGCCCCAAAAACTCAATCTTGCCTTCTGGCAGCCAGCGGCCTAGATCCCCAGTCTTGTAGAGCCGACCCAATTGGGGGTGTGAGATGAATCGTGCTTCTGTTAAGTCCGGCGCGTCCCAGTAATCCCGTGCCAACCCCAAACCCCCAATATGAATCTCTCCCTGAACTCCCACTGGACAATGCTCACCACTTGGGTTCAGGACAAACAGCTTTTGATTGGGCATTGATACCCCATAGGGAATGCGGTCTTCACTCTTTTCAGGATCTATCTCGTACCAAACTGACCAGATGCTTCCCTCCGTAGCACCCCCTAGACTCATCAAGACAGCTCTAGGACACTGGACTTTCAAACGGATAGGAAGATTAGAAGGAATCCAGTCGCCGCTTAAGAGGAAGAGGCGCAAAGACGCTAGAGGTATTGCTGCCTGCTTTGTAACAGGGCTTTGGGTAACAGCATCGAGTAGAAGAGCGGCCAATTGAGGCACGCTGTTCCAAAGAGTGATCTGATGCTGCTGAATCAGGGAGACCCAATGGACAGGATCTTTACTTCTGCTCTGTTCAGGAAAGACGATTGTCCCCCCTGCGGTCAAAAGGCCAAAGAGATCATAGACAGAGAGATCAAAGCTAAGTTCCGATAAAGCCAGTATCTTGTCCTGTTTTGCAATCTCGAACCGCCGATTCACTGCGTCTATCGTGTTCAAGGCACTGCGATGGCTGATCGTTACGCCCTTGGGCTTGCCCGTAGAGCCGGAGGTGAAGATCACATAGGCAATATCGTCGGCCTCTACCTTGGGAAGTGCGGAGGCGGAGGGATCGGATGTTGTGCGTAGGGCTTCTATGATTTTCAGAGTGTACTTCTGAGATAAAGCATTTCGTATCGCTTCCCGGTCATACTGCGCTTGAGAAATCAATACCACTTGCACGTAACCTTGAGCGAGGACTTCATCGAGTCGTCCCACAGGCCAATCGATAGACAGCGGCAGATAGGCGTGACCGGATTTAAGAATGGCGAGAGCAGCCAGTACCTGGTTGTAGCCTTTCTCGCTTAAGACGCCGACCAGGAGAGCTTGAGACGTGCTAGGTGAGTTCTGATCAGAAAGGGTCTGGGCGAGTTGGGTACTGTCTTGTTGCAGGGTGCCATGGGTGTAGGTCTGTTCGGTGGCGGCGTCTATGATGGCGATGTGCCGCTGCAAGGCTTCGTCTGTCAATACTTTTTCATAACGACTGTGGAGGGTGTCCGAGCTTAAGGGCTGCGTGTGACAATTAGCGGCCGCTATTAAAGCCTGCTCGGGGAGGGGGAGTGGTATTTTGGGGAATGCTGATGTTTCCCAGTCTAACTGGGCCAAGCGTTCAAGGAGCTCGCAATAGGCATAATGCATAGCTTCGATCAGCGATCTGTCGAATAACTGTTCTACATAATCCCACTCTGCTATAAAACCCTTATCGGTTTCATAGGCCTTGTTATCCAGCCAGACTTGGGAGGTTTGGGAAATGGCATATCGCACACCTTGATAGGAATCGTCCAAAGGCCAATCAAACCAGTGGCTCTGGATGTTGCCCAGCACACTGGTCAACACCACAGGTGCCAGTATTTGTTTATCCGGCATAGACTGTTCCTTTTTAACCAGCCGTTGCACATCCACACCGTCAAACAGATTGTGTTCTATGTCCTTCATTAGAACGTCATGAATGGTTCTCAGCTTTTGATGAACCGCATCCCCCTCTCTATCTTGATAGCTAAACAACTCCAGCACCGTAAAATCCCCAATCAAATTCTCAATTTGAGGATGCAGCGGTAGGCGGTTAAACAGGGTTAGGTTGACACACAGCTTATCTTGTCCACTCCAGCGGCTAAGCACGCTACCATAGGCTGCTAGAACCAAGGCAGTGGGGCTGATGTGGGCCTGTTGGGCTTTACTTAATAAAGCCTCCCAGATGGGTTTGGACAGCACGCGGCTCACGCGTGCAAACCGAGGATATCGAACGGCAAAGGGCTGGATTTTCAGGGGCAGATTCATTTCAAAGTGGTAATCCCTGAGCCGACCACGCCAATATCGTTCGGCTTCCTGGAATAAGGCACTGACCCTTATTTTTTCGTAGTGCAGCACATAATCTCGGTAGCTGATCTCAAGGACAGGCAGCAGGGCCTCTGGGTTCTTGTAAAGTTTTGCCCACTCATCAAATAGAATCTGAAAGCTGCCGAGATCCACAATCAAGGCGTCGAAGCTAAGATGTATCAGGATCTGTCCATTCCACTTGCTCACCACCACGTCAAACAAGGGATACTGGTCCGGAGTATAGATCTTGTGGGACAACTGATCGCGAATAGCGAGCAGCTCTTGCTCGCATGAGAGCTCATGGACTTTAATAGTATAGTGTGGGACTGACTTGATATGTTGTTGTCTTCCGTTGACAAACACGGTACGGAGCGCCATGTGTCTTTCAATCAAGCAATTGAACGCCTGTTCCAGGCGACCTATGTCGAGCGCAGCATATTGATACTCTGCATAGACATGGGTGGATACATGACTCAATTCAAAATGATTGAGCCTACCCAGATAATAGCTTTGCTGTACATTGTTTAAGGGGAAGGGTTTAAATAGCCTGGATTGATCTGGCTGCTGGATCAGATAACTCTGGTATCGAAAAGACCCGAGACTCGCGGCTGCCAGAGGCGCTAGATGCTCGACTGTTCTCTGCTCAAAGATATCACTGATTTTGATATCCACCTGAAGCGCACTGTTGATCTTGTTGAGCAACTGTATCGCCAGAATACTGTTACCCCCCAGATGGAAGAAATCAGCGCGAATATCTTCTCTGGCCGCAGGCGTGTTCAACACCTCTCCCCATAACGCACACAGCTGTTTCTCCAGCTCTGTCCGAGGTGCCACCTGACGCGTGCGATCCCCTACAAAGCCCGGATCCGGTAACGCCTGCCTATCCAACTTCCCGTTGGGGGTCAGTGGTAGCCGGGCAAGCTGCACCAGCCGACTGGGGATCATGGTTTCAGGGAGTCTGGCTTTGAGATGCGCGAAGAGACGTGTCTCATCCAACGGCTCAGGCGAGACGTAATAGCCGATCAAATAAGGCGGGGCCATCCTATTTTCTGCCTGGGGAGTTTTCAGCAGCACCACACTGTTCTGTACGCCTTCATAGGTGGACAGCGTGTGTTCAATCTCACCGAGTTCAATCCGGTGGCCTCGGAGTTTCACCTGAAAATCATTACGTCCCAGGAACTCAATATTGCCCTCCGGCAGCCACCGTCCCAGATCGCCAGTTTTGTAGAGCCGAGCATTCTGGCCTTGCTGCTTCTCTTTTTCTGTCTGGAAAGGGTTGGGGATGAAGCGCGCTTTCGTCAGTTCGGGCTGGTTCAGATAGCCTCGGGCGAGCCCTATACCTCCGATATGGATTTCACCCGGGGCCCCGATGGGGAGGGGGTTGAGATGGGAGTCTAGGATGTAGGCGGTGGTGTTGGCGATGGGGGTACCGATGGCGCCTGCCCAATAGTCTTTCTTGATTTCCTGGCAGCTTGACCAAACGGTTGTTTCCGTAGGCCCATACACATTCCAGCAGTGATCAACCGTCTTGAAGAGGGTTCGGGCCAACGCTAAGGATAGCGGTTCCCCACCGCAGAGTGCATTGATAGATAAGTTTTCAACGCCTTCTTGCATAACAAGAGACCACAAAGAAGGCGTTGCTTGCATAACCGTTACCCTCCACTGCTCGATCAGAGCGAGCAGTCTTGCGGGTTTGAGTACCTCCTGCTGTGTGGCGATCACCACCCTGCCGCCTTGCATGAGCGGCATCCAGAGCTCTAGGGCTGCGATATCAAATGCCAGCGTCGTCACCGAAAGCAGACAGTCCTTTTCGCTAAAGTCTATCTTTTCCCTAATGGACTCAAGGATATTGATAAGCGCTTGATGTTCAACAACCACGCCTTTGGGGTCTCCGGTGGTGCCAGAGGTATAGAGGACGTAGACCCAATGCCTGCTCGTGACAGGAAGATTCAGGTTGAGGTCTGATGCTTGGTTTAATGACTGCTGTATCCCTTCTTCATCTAGAAGGATCCATGCGGTCTTCGCACCAAATGCGTGGCAAACTGAGTCTTTCGACAAAGACTGCAGATGCGCTTCCCACAGCACCCTACATTGTCTGGTGCTCAATACCAGACTCGCGCCGCTGTCTTTCAGAATGCCTGCAATCTTGTAGGCAGGATGCCGGATATCCAGTGGCAGGTAAGCCGCACCTGCCTTGAGGATGCCCAACAGGGCAATCAGCATCCGCTCGTTTCTGTCCAGGTATAAGCCAATCGGGGTTTCTGGCTGAATCGGGTGGTTTTGTATTAGGTATCTGGCCAGTTGATTCGCACGGGCGTTGAGCTGCTGATAGCTCAGTATTGCGCTGTTATAGATCACTGCCGGACTGTCTGGCGTGCGGGCGGCCTGTAATTCAATCAACTCGTGGAGGCTTTTATCTTCCTGAAAGCCCCGCTCCGTCCGGTTCCAGTCAAAAAGGCACTGCTGGCGTTGCGCGGGCGGGATATCCAGCATAGCCCTGAAGGGGATGCTTTCTGAGAGAAAGCTTGGAAAGTGATTCAGAAAATGCTGAAGATGCTCCGAAAAATATCCGAAGAGGTACAAATCTTTCCGGTATCGAATCTGTAATGCCTGATTTTGCGCCCTATAGGCGATGGATACCGCATGCTGCCCACCATCCGGGATAGGTTCGTTATAGAAAACGGCGACCTCGGGCTTGGATGCCCCAGCGGGTAAGGGCAAGGGATCATAGAAAGGGCTGCTGATAACGGCATAAAGGCTGTCCTGGCACTTGGCCTGTAAGGCCCTGTAGGTATCGGATAAGTGAATTCGGACAAACTTGCTGATCTGTTTACCAGCGCTATAGCAATCGTACCCATAGAGTGCTTCCTGCCTTCCGTTTAACAGAGTGAGGCAATAGAGCCCAAAGATTTCCAGCGCTGTTTGATCCAGATTTCGCTCAAGCAGATGAACTTGATAGGTGTGGGAGACCGCCTGAGAGTTCTGATTGGTGAAACCCAGTGTAGGGTTTGCAAAAACTTGGGATTCCTTTTCCAGGGAACGGTAGTAATGCTCTAAGCGAGCAAGACGGTTTGCGTCCTGAATCAGTTCATAAATGACAGGGTTATTTTGAATCCGGTTGTCAAATAATAGCTCTTCCGATCCAAATCTCGATAACTGGATAACCGCATCAATTACGGCTTCTGAGACTTCCTTGAGCAGCCTTTCTAGCCGGGAAGATTGGATATCGAGTGAATGCACCCATTGTCCTGTACATTTCCGGAGAACGGCTGTGTTGCCATTTTTCAGGAGTAGAATAACAATTTGGTATTCAGTTGCGGCGCATTCAATATAAAATTGAATGCTGTCAATATCCAGCCGCACTATGGATTGATGAAAGTCAATGAGGTAATCAAAGGCCTTCCAATCCAGATGGCATGAGTCTGCCAAGTTGAAATTATGGGTATATCTTTTTCGCCACAGCTCCAGGTCTTCCACACGGGTGCTATGGACAGCCACAAAGTGGCCCGCGTCAATCAAATAATCTACTACGTCGCGGGCAAGCGCATGAAAGTCACTGAAGATAAGGAAGTTCAGGATTTTCACGGCTACTATACAGGTTCCATCTTATAACTGATGTTACGCACCTTTTTCATAAAAGTGCTTAAAAACAGGGCATTTGTGATTTATCGCTCATCGGGTGCCAACAGAGGTTTTCTGCCCTAAAAAAACAGCGTTTTCTGTGAAATTCGCCCCCCAGAAAGTGCGTAACGTCAGTTATAAGTCTGCTATCTATTTGTTAGGAAGGGGGTAGAGGCGTATTGCCAACATTTTCATTGACTAACTGTTTGACAAGTTTCTTCATCATAACCTCCGGTTTTTAAAGTAAAGATAAGGATGTCGCCATGACTTAACTGCAATAACGAGTGGCGCCAAGCCATGACGCAGGTAGAGGATGTCCCGCACCTCAAATCCCGCGCCTTTCAGATGCTGTCGCATCGTCTCTTCTGTGCAAAAATTAAGATACTTCACCTGTATGATGTCGCTGAAAATAGCGCGCTCTTTTCGCCAATCCTCCAAGGGCATGTTAAAAGTGGCAACAGGGTCCAAATCTTTTGGCGGCGGAGGCACAAAACTGATCATTAATACGCCTCCTGGAGCCAAGGCTTTATAAAAGTTGTGATACAGCTGCAATAGCCTTTCCTCCTTGGATTCATACATGTTAAGGCCGTTGCTGGCAATCAGATCGTAGGCTTCATCCGCGTCCAGCTGCCAGGCATCCTGCTTTAGAAACTGCACATCCGCCTGCACACCCATCCGATGGGCGTTTTCCCTTGCCAAATTGAGGGATTCTGCGTCGATGTCAATCCCAGTCAGTTGAATATCCTTCAGATCTGAATAATCCAGAAGCAGCAAATCATCCATCAGCCCGCAGGGGATGGAGGCCAGACACGCATGGGGCTTTATAAAGCTACAAAGCTGCTTTTGAAGTTTCGAAAATCGTTCCCGGATCAGCACGAACAGAGATCGGTTGAGCAACCAGGCTTCCAGGGAGTGCGTGAGCGTCTTTTGCGTTATATGCCGGATAATGACGGAAGTCCAATAGCCATTGAGTCCTTGGTTATGAAGCAGAAAACGGCCCAGCTCGAATTGAGTAAGCGCCTCCAGCAAGTCCAAAGTCTCCTGCAAAGGCAACCACAGATGTTCGCACTTTTCCAAACGGGCCTTTATCTCTGAAACCCGCTGTCTTGTGGCTTCCGTATAGGGGATTTTACTGGGGGTATGATGTGTGAGAGAGGAGGAAGACGTCATGGGGTATCTACTTCACAATGTCCAGCCCATTGCCTGGAAGCCTGCTTTTACGTGGCGATTGTCCAAAACACCAGCTTTTTTCAGTACACTCAAGACATTCTTGACCATGGGTATGTCCGGGCTAATCTCAAATCCTTTGTACAAGTCTTCAACGATGGCTGAGGATTGCTTAGCATCCTGCAACAGGCGGTTTAGGAGATCTGCATAAAAGCGTTTGTCGGATTGAACATTCAGGTACTGCTTTATAAAATCGGCCAGATGGCTGCCGATGGCTTCCTGATAATCGTCCGGTAACCTTTTCCAGGTATCTGTTAATATCTCGTAGAAAAAGCCGTAGTGTCTGGCTTCATCGTTCATATGATCATTGACATAGTACTTGATGGAGGGATGTACGTTTGCGCTGTTGAAAAACTCGATCAGTTCCCGAACCAGCGTAGTTTCAAAGATACAGACCGCCAAAACCTCAAACGCATCGTGGTACTTTGCCTCCATACGTTGCCTGATGAGAGCAACCGCATAGTGGGCATCTGAAACGGGATAGTCGAACCTTCCGAGCTCTGGAAACTGACTTAAGAGTTGCAAGCTCATATCTTGTGCTACATAAACATGATAATGCTCATCGATAAGAACCGTATAAGCGCCCAATTTGATATCATCGTTATAGTGAAGGCCGGAATGTCCATCAATCAGCTTATAACAGGCTGAATTGATCAGCCGGGTTTCCAGGCTCACAATATCGTTCAGATATTTCAAAAATGACTGCAATAAAATCTTTTCTTTAGCCCGTTGACCCAAACCCATTATCTCCTGCCGAAGGAGCAAGGGCTGCTTTTCTTCCGGAAAGAAATAGCCCTCTTGGCTAAAATCAATCCATTTTCGGGGACGTGTACGCACAGAACTCCGAGATTCCCACTTTTCCTGATAGGCATTGCCAAGCTGCCTGTCTATGGGAATTGCTTCCATAGCAGCAGGTTTCTCCTGTAAATTTCTAGATGCCATAGCTTAAGCCTTCTCGTCTAAACAGCTATCGGAAAATGTGTTTAACGGGAGCCTGAATTAGACGGCGTGTTGATAGAAGGAGAAGGGTTGGCCAACAAGTTTTGATTCTCTTCCCTGTTTCTTCTAAAGAGGCGACTGCTAAAGAAGCTACCATATGAAGTTCTCAACCCTCCCCTGATAAGCGACCTTTCTTCTTCAGGCTGCGCTTCAGGCCAAGCATCTTCAGAAACAGGATAATGGCGGCCACAGAAAAACTGGCTCTTTGCCCACGTGTAGAGACTATCCCCCAAGGATTTATTCTGCTCCGCCTCCAATTTCGCTTCATTGGTAATGACATGACTTTTGCGATACCAGTAGCTTGTCATCATACAGGACCCACCGTAAATGCAACAGTCCTGCCCAGCAACACGCCTAACGCATCCAGAGAAGAGCCAAATCCCAGCGAGACAGAAGTCAGCATGCCCTCCCCAATGACACTGAACAGTGCGGATAGACTCGCAAAGGCGGTGTCGTTATAGCCGCGCAATGTGCCTGAAAAGATATTCCGGATGGCATCTGGAATCAGGCCCAAGGTTGAGATAAACAAGAAAAGTTTGGCCCGCTCAATAATTCTGTCATCGCCGACCGTATCTGGATTAATGAAGAGTGAGATGAACTGCTCGGGTGCAGCGGCAAACAGCAGCAACACGGCGCTTGGAATCATGCCGCCCACCATTAAACCCGCATAGCCGTAGCGTTTGGCGTCCTGAAACCGCTTTTCTCCGACCGCGTGCCGCGTCAGCATGCCTGCCACATGCGCAAGACAGAAGATAACGGGTTCAATGATATGGCGACATGCCAAGTTGGCGCGCTGGCTGACAAGTCTTCCTGGCTAATCAGACCGATCAATGCGGTTAATGTCACAAGATAAAAGGTCTCCACGCCTGCCTGCAGACCAATATTTACTCAATCTAAGGGACATTTGAACGGTCTAATGAGGAAGGCAATCAACCGAGCACATTTCGTCACGCATGCGTTCAATAGCGAACTGCTCCAGGAGGCGCAATGCTCCTTTGGAGGCGGTGCTGCGATTGCACTCTCGTTGGACGAATACCGTGAATCGGCAGACGTCGATTTTTTATGCGCTTGATGCATTCTATAACTTTTCTTATATAAATAGCTCTTTAGTGTTGAAGTCGAGATATTTAATCCTTCCCTGCAAAGTATTTCTGAAATCTGATCGAATGTATAGCCGCGCTTTTTCAAGAAATGGATTTCTTTGCTCAATACCCTGATCGACACTTTTTTATTGTATTCCGTCTTCGGCATCTTTTTGAGCTTCTTCGAGATCGTTTCCAAATGCGGATGTTCAAGTTCGGATATGTATTTCATACGCTCATCCGCTTTTCAAAAAGCGTGTGACAGAAGCGCTGCCCTTTCTTTATGAGTTCTTATTATAGTATTCAAATAATATGCATAATAAAACATAAGGCCCCCTTTTCTTTAATGCAGCCCAGTCATATGTATGTTTTCCGCCACAAGGTGCCGGTTACTTAACAACTGGTATCGTGTTTATTTTCCGCCACCCTATGGCCGTTACTGATCATGGAACATGATCATGTAACGCGGCTATATGGCATATAGCCGCGCGCCGATACCTAAAAAGTAACAGTCACCGATGTGTGCCGAAAACAATGTTGTTGCATCCACCCTGTAACGCGAACACGCTTTAGACGAAATCCGGCAAAATGGCCTCCTGCCTGAACCCAAACGGGCGCGCAATCCAATCCATGTCTACCACGTTGGGAGATTGCAATCGATCAGAGAAGCAGAACATTGGGAGAAAACAAACCTATCAGGCATCTAAAAAACCGAATCCAATGTTTGGGAAAACAAGCGACACGAATTTAAATCGTTCTGGTCTTCAAACCCGAAATAAGAAACCACTGGGAGAAAACAAACGGATGGGGATACATCAAAACCGAATCCACTGATCAGAAAAACAATGACGATGAATTTGAATCGCGCCGGTGTTCAAACCCGAACACAAAGCACCGTCGAACACTATTTAAAGCGGGCGCACCAATTGCTCGCGCGAATTGCCGATGAAATGCAGTTGCCTGAAGATGCGTATCCGCCGCCCGATGAGGTGGTGCGCTATATGGAACAGCGCGCACATCAATGGAAGTGGGCGACGTTTCGTCAGTACCAAGCAAGTCTGGTCTATCGGTATGCGCGCGAATACGAAAAAAACGGTGATCCGCTGTTCGCGAAAACCGCTCAAGCGCTTCGCGTGCTGTCTCATAAAACATGCCAGCCCGCACATGTCATCGGACATACGTCTTCACGCAAGCGTAAGGGCATCCCGCAACGCGATTTCGAGGCGCTGGTTGCGCGCTTGTCGAATCCCAAACAGAACAGTGACTATGCAAAGCGCACCGCGCTCTGGCTGGCAGCAGCGGCGGTGACAGGCTTACGTCCGTGCGAATGGCGCACAGCACAACTCAATGAAGACGCAACGCAACTGATCGTTCAAAATGCCAAAGCCACAAACGGGCGTGCCAATGGCGCCAGTCGCACGATTGCGATACGACCGGAGGATGCTGCGAGCATACAGGCGCATCTGGCATCGATTCATGAACTGCTGGCCAGAGGATATCCGTTCGCGCACATTCACCAGTGTTGCAGCATTGCGCTCAACCGCGCCTGCAAGGCGCTCTGGGGAACGGATCCGGCCAAACGCTATGCCCTCTATTCAGCGCGCCATCAGTTTGCGGCGAACGCAAAAGCGACGACTTCACAGCAGGAAGTCGCCCGATTGCTCGGTCACCATTCGATCCGCACCGCGCGCCGTCACTACGCGCCACGCCGATCCGCCTGGCTGAAATTCAGGCAGGCCGATGATATGGCACCGAAGCATGAGCGATAAACTGGCCGTCGAAATTCAAAAGCCGGTACACTGATCCGCTGCTGGATTGTGGCGTGAAACGTATCAACCTATGATGCAGACCCATTTTGTTGCGAGAGGACGATCATGAAACCTTCTCTGGCGCTTGAAGCAAACCGGCATGCTATCCGTCAAGCGGTGCAGCGATTCAATACCGCAAACCCACGTGTTTTCGGTTCCGTCTTATAGGGGGAAGACCGCGACGGGAGTGATCTGGATGTGCTGGTGGATCCCTTGCCAGGCGTAACGCTATTCGGCCTGGGAGGAATGCATGTTGAATGAGAAGACATGCTGGGCGTACCCGTTGATTTGTGAACGCCCGGGGATTTGCCGCTGAGGTTTCGTGAACGAGTGGTATTGGCCGCACAATTCATATGAATGAGAAAGGCGTCATTGATGATTCCAGAGACTTCTCCGTCCCGCTACCTCAGTGGAATAGCCCTTCATATTCCATCTGTCAGCGATTCAATTCACATGCGGGCGCAGAGCGATTTTCGCTGATTGCTCATTGGGTGTTCTGCCGGTTCGGCGGTCAGTAAGTGTATGGCTTGCGCATCGGCGCGAACGTATTGGCGGCACAGCGCGATATCGGCCTCTGATACGCCCGCCGCTGTAAAGCACTCCGGCCAACGTGCAAGCACTGCCATCACCCGGTTTATCTCGATGCATGCCTCATTTTTCGTCAACATGAAACGTCCGCAATCTGAAAGAATATTTTTAATCGAGGGTTCGTGTGCCCATTTGCCGACACGCAGCTGCTGGTAATCGATCCCTTGCAGCTGCGGCTGTAAATCGTAAGCAGGCGTCAGCTTCCAGCCCTTCCCATCAAGAAGGAACGCATGGTTTTTCTCGTGATCGTCGGTATTTTCCATCAGTACATTGAATGTCATGCGCCAGAAGATCTGGCGGCAATCGTCTTTTGGCGTGCCCGAAAACTTTCGAGCCGTATCTGCAAGGTCTGAGTAAGCCATGTCGTTCATATCAACGCCTTGCGCGATCAAAAGCGTGCGGGCGCTTGCAAAGTGATGGCGCGCGCCATTTGGAGTGCGATCGAAGCGTTCGACAAGAAGAACGTTTTTTCCTCGTACCGGCACTAAGCGCGATTCGGGAACCGAGATGCCGCAGGCCTGCGCTAATCGAAGCGAAGCATGCTCGATGGCGCACATATCCGCGATATCGCCTTCTGCGGGAAACTTGGCTATCCAGTGCCGCTGCCGATCTTGAATGATGGCTTTCAGTCGTGCGCCGCCAGCGGAAGCGCCCGGCCGTAAAAGCCGTCGCATCTCGTCATTGATCGGCATATGATGTTCAAGCGCCTGTGCCGCGCGCAACAAGTCTGCAAGATCTGCCGCCTGAAAAGCCTGTTCTTTTGCCACCACGTAGTCATCGGGCGATGAAGAAAAACCCAGCGCTCCAATCCGGTCTTCGCCGGCTGTTGCCAAGTAATCGATCGGCGACCGGCGTGGCAATTGGAAAACTTTATCAATGATCTGGCGGCCCCACCGATCAGGTCCCGCATCTTCAAAGACCGGGTGCAAATCAAGCCCGGCGGGCGGCTCGAATTGTCCCGCTTTAAGCGGCAGATCCGGCGACAGAGCAAATGCGTTTTTGCTCGCTCGCCATTTGCCCGCGTAGGAAAACAAGCACCGCCGACCACCGATCAAATCGAGTGTGCCGCATAGCACAGGCTTGAGCGCACTTTGTGGATAAATCCAGACGTACAGCGCATTGTTCACCGTGAAGTTCCTTTTTGTTGGGTGGAAAGATTGCGCAGTTCAAGCAGTAAGGCCATTTCATCACTGACCGGATTGGCGATTTCAGCGAGAAACTGTACTCGCCCAATCAGCCACAAGGCCATCGCATAGACCGAAATGGAGACAGTTGGATCACCTCGTTCCATTTTACGTAAGGTAGGAACGGAGACTTGCATGCGATCGGCAAAGGATGACAGGGTTTGTTTGCGGCGCTTGCGGGCAATGTAGAGGTGTTCTCCCAGTGTAATGAGCGCGCGTTCCACCGGGGGAGGCAGCATATCAGCGGCATTGGATCTTCTAGGCATAAAAATAATACTGTGCTTTTCCTAACAAAAAAGCAACTATTATTTCTTTTTTTACAATGGAGCGTGAGACCGCCCTTCTGTTCAGATCAAGTGACGAAAAGGGATCAGGCATCATAAGTAAAGTATTTCACGGCTTATCCAGTCCACCGTCTTTCGCAATACCACATTCCAAATGAAGCGCCATACGTTGTATTCGGCACGCCACTGGTTGGCCGATACGAAAGCAGCGGATACGCAGCAGGAAGCCGCCCGATGACTCGGACATCATTCGATCTGCACCGCGCGCCGTCACTAAGCGCCCCGCCGATCCGCCTGGCTGAGTCAGGCAGGCCAACGATAGGGCGCCGAAAACGCGCAATGACCGGATATCGAAATTCAAAAGCGTGTCCACTGATGGGCTATCGCATTGCGGTGTAAAGCATATAAACTGAATGCCGCTGAATGTTATGAGGTCAGGATCATGAAACCCTCTGTGGCGCTGAACGCAAACCGGAACGCCATCCGCCAGGCGGTGCAGCGATTTAATACCGCGAACCCGCGTGTGTTCGGTTCCGTCTTATATGGTGAAGACCGCGATGGGAGTGATCTGGATGTGCTGGTGGATCCCTTGCCGGGTGTAACGCTGTTTGACCTAGGAGGACTGCACGCTGAATTGGAAGAAATGTTAGGTGTACCCGTCGATGTGTTAACACCGGGGGATTTGCCGCCGAGGTTTCGTGAACGAGTGGTATTGGCCGCAAAATCCATATGAATGAGAAAGGCGTCATTGATGATTCCAGAGACTTCTCCGTCCCGCTACCTCAGTGGAATCGCTGCGCTCAATATTCCATCCACCAGGGGAACGGGCGATTGGCATTTGATTGAGACATTTTTCCGGCCTCGCCAGCAACACTCACGATTGTTCGTGTCTGGGATAGGGTGTGAAACCGATACAACCCCTCTGCTTTCCAATAGAGGGATATTTGAATGTTCTGCGCGCTTGAGTGAATGGCAGATTCCTCACCCGCCGGGTGCAGTCTATGCAGCCGATCATGCGCGTGCAATTGCTGACATGGTGCTCGTCTGCGTATTAGATGGGAGTGAGCCCGATCACGTTGAACTAGACGATTGGATGCCCATGAGTGAGGATAAGCAGGCCGTTTTTGATCTGCTCGAGATCGCCATGCCGCACCTGACGTTAGAGCAGAAAAGCAAAGTCGCCGCATGGAAACAAAAGAATGCAATTTAACGGAAGAGGTAGCGATGCGGATCTCGCTGTGCTGCTCTCTGAACCGCGCGGAGAACGGGTAGATGCGGCGATCGATATGGCAGGCATTGCGTTCGATGTCCTATTGGATACTGGCGTTCTCGTTCAAGCGCTCCCGCTATGGGAAGAAGAGCTAAAGCGTCCTGAGCTATTCAGCAATCCCTGCTTGATCGAAAACATTCGTCTTGAAGGGGCGCGCTTATAAGTGCGACCATGATGCCAGATCGCTATTTGCGTAAAGCGGAGCGCGCGTGAGCAGTTGCTCGGCTTCTGCTATTGAATGGATTAAAACGTCGGCTTTGGTACGCTGCGTTCTTGATGTTCTAAAGTCAAAGCTTGTGCGATTTCTTGTACTTGCTGCTGTAGCTTCGGCAAATCATTGTGAACAGTATCCCAGACCGTCTGTAAGTCCACCTCAAAATAGCCGTGCATTAAGGCATTACGCATACCATAAGCAAAAATGATCGGCAAGTCCGGGTGTGCAGCGACAAATTCGGGATAGGTTTGTTGAATGTTCCGGCTTGCCTCACCAATGATTTCAAAGTTGCGTATCACGGCATCCTGCACCATTTCACTTTCTAGAAACACAGATTCGGTTATGTTCTCCGTGTACTTTTGAATGCGATGGATTGCTTGAAGGATATGTCTCAAGTAGTCAGGTAGACGTTGCGTTTCTTTGCTCATATCGGTATCGCTTCTGTCAGTACAGTCGCGCGAAACTTTTCGGGTAATGCCATAGGCGTCAATACGTCCACCGGGACATTGAGCAACTGTTTCAGTTCGTAGTAAATGGCGCCGAGGTCAAATAACGTCATGCCTGGCTGCCGATCAACCAGAATATCCAAATCACTCTTGTGGGTATCCTGACCGTGCAAGACGGATCCAAATACGCGCGCATTGCGGGCGCAATGTGATTCGACAATGCGTCGGATAGCTGCCCGGTGCATATTTAAGGCTTCAGAGGGCCTCATCGTTTTTTTACTTCAGAGTGCTCAATTGAGATAAAGCAAGTCAGATGACCCGTTGATTATACAGATGCATCTACCAGTCATGATATTTTAAGCGTGTTCTGCATGAAGTATGCCATGAGTACTGCTCAGCTTGACCCGGAGACCGAACGCGCAGCGCGCGTCTTCCTGGAACGGATCAAAAGCCGGTTCAATGTGGCGGGCGCGATTCTGTTCGGAAGCCGTGCGCGCCGCACGCACCGCTTGGATAGCGATGCGGATATCGCTGTGATTATCCGAGAACCGCATGGCAAGCGTTCAGCGGCAGCCATTGATATGGCGGGCGTTGCTTTTGATGTTCTCCTTGAAACGGATGTATTGGTTGAAGCACTTCCGCTATGGGAAGAAGAATTGATTCATCCAGAATATTTTAGTCATCCAGATTTAATTGAAAATATCCGTCGCGAGGGCATAAGGCTGTGAGTATGGCTGCCAAAGAATATACTCAAGCAGAGTAACGAGAGCGTATAAGGTCATGAGTCGCAGCAGCGTCCAATGTTTCGAGCGTGAACGTCTGAGTCAGGTTCTGGCGGTTCGGCGGCTGAGTCAAATGCAGCTCGCGTCGATGGTTGGGGTATCGCCGTCCACAGTGAGCAAATGGCGTTCAGGCCGTCAAGCGCCAGAAGGGAACGCTTTGGAACGCCTGGCCCATGTTGTCAACGTTGCGCCGGAGTGGTTCACGAGAGCGCCTTCCGCAAAGCTCTCTACTCCCCTGTTCCGCAGCAACCTCTCGGCTCATGCGGCTGCGCGCGCGATGCTGAACGCCCGGCTGGAGTGGGCCCAAGAGATCGCTCTGATGTTTTCGGAGTTTGTGGACTATCCGGCTCTGCATTTGCCGGTGAGGTCATACACAGAACCGGAAGAGATTGCGCCCGATGAGATCGAGTCGGCGGCTTGTGAGTGCCGCGATCTTTGGCGTATTGGACAGGCGGCCATCCCCGATCTCGCACTCGCCATTGAAGGGGCGGGCGTCATCCTGATTCGTGAAATCACTGGCGTTGCGCAAATTGAAGGTTTATCTGCCTGGAGCGAGGCGCTTGGCCAACCGTTCATTTTCTTGTCCGCTGACAAAGACAATGGATATCGAAGCCGGTTCGATCTCGCACATGAACTGGGCCATTTGATTCTGCATCGATCAATGACTCGGTCGGCAGAGCGTGACCGCCACAAGCAACTGGAAAAACAGGCGCATTATTTTGCGGGCGCATTTTTATTGCCTGCACAGACATTGGCCAACGAAGTTCGGATTCCCGTCACACTGGATGATTTACTGCTGTTGAAGCGACGATGGGGTGTCCCTGTTGGTGCCCTTATCAAGCGTTTGCGTGCGCTGGAGATACTGGATGAAGCGGCTGAGCAGACGCTCTTTAAGCGGCGCTCCGTGCGATGGGGTGCCAAGTCCGAACCAGGCGATGGCGATCGGTTACCGGAACAGCCACGTCTGTTACGCCGTACTCTTGATCTGCTGGTCGAAGAGAACATCCTGCCGCTCAATTCAATTCCGCGTCAGATCGGATTGTCTGTGCGCGACATTGAAATGCTAGCCGGACTGCCGGAAGGGTATTTCCAGGGTGCGCCTGAAGTGGTGTCACTCGCGCGCTTACGGTCTGCACGGGGTGCTTCAAATACACAAGTAGCTGCAAAAAGTACCGGCGTTTTGATGCCGTTCAGATTCAGGCAGGGCACACCATCCAAGATTTGAATGATGCACAGTGGGAAACTGCGCCGCTTAGTCGCCAGCTTGTCCTGCATGTGCTGCGGCATGGGCATCAAAGCCAGCGATGCGGCGCTGATGGCCCTGTGTGTGCGCTGCCATGCGGAGTTAGATCAAGGCCAGACGATGACGAAGGAAGAGCGGCGCGCGGCGCAATACGAATGGATGGCGAAGACGTGGGTGATGCTCGCGGAGCAGGGGAAGATTGCGGTGTGAAGGAAAAATGTTATTAACAGGTCATCCTTCAGAAAAAGCCGTTTGAGTCGGTCAATTATTAAATTTATAATTTAATAGGATTTTCAGTGTAATAAATCAGAGCAAAAAAGCGATAATGCATATTCTCTTTGTGGATGAATCCGGAACACCGCCTCCTCACAATAAAGCGTCAGAAACGCACTTTTTTAT
>NZ_CAFB01000033.1 GCF_000227585.1 Candidatus Glomeribacter gigasporarum BEG34
GCGCAAATTGCGGTAGCGCCGATGTCACCATTGCAATGGTCTTACGACAAAACACTGCAAGACGCGCCGCGTGATCTGAAACAGGCAAAAGCCCTGTTAACGCAAGCCAGCTACCCGAACGGTTTTGAAATCGCTTTATGGACGCCGCCTTATCGATCCTATAATCCGAATCCGCGGCTGATGGCCGAAATGATCCAGGCAGACTGGGAAAAAATGGGTGTTAAAGCAAAAATCGTGGCATACGAATGGGGCGAGTACGTTAAACGGGCAGCGAAGGGTGAACACGACGCCTTGACCATTGGCATAGTCAGCAACGTTCCCGATCCTGATAATTGGCTCAAAGTGTCTAGTTGTACTGAAATAGGCAGTAGTTTTAATTTCTCTAGATGGTGCAATCCATCATTCGACGACTTGATTCAGCGCGCGGCTCAAACACTGGATATCGCTGAGCGCACTCGTCTCTACACGCAGGCGCAGAAGGTATTCAAACGCGAACAGCCGTTTACCCCCATCGCCTACGCGACTGACTACCAAGTCATCAATAAACGTGTGACGGGTTTCAAAATCAATCCTCTTGGCCCAACGATTTTTTCCGGGGTTGGCCTGAAGTAATTTGCAGCGTTCCATTTTTCCAGAGCACCTCAATTTGTGCAGCCTCACCGAGTAGGGAACCCGATGTCACCATCAAGCCCCCTCTCAGAACCGTGCGTGCAAGTTTCCCTGCCCACGGCTCAAGCCCTCATCAAAGTATCGCTTTTTTGATACTTCAGGCTTTCGGATCGCTCGTTTTGCAGCATGTATTGACCGATGGCAGTTTGGATGCATGAGTATCAGGTTGTTGTACTGATGCGTGCCCCCGTTGGCTTGATGTTGGATATGGTGGATGTTCCACCCGGTCTCTTCATCGATAAAAAGCATCTGTGTTGCAAGTCAAGTGGTTGGCGCTGGATTTTCCTGCCAGGGGGAGCGGCGCTGGACGAGGCTGTTCAGGATAGAGAGCAGCTTACGCAACACAGCGATCAGAGCTTTTATGGGTTTTCCAGCGGCTCGTAAGCGTTCGTAGAACGTTTTCATATCCTCGTTGCAACGAGCCGCCGATAAAGCCGCCATGTAGAGCACGCGCCGCACGCGCGCCCTTCC
>NZ_CAFB01000032.1 GCF_000227585.1 Candidatus Glomeribacter gigasporarum BEG34
TGGCAACGCTGGCCGCGCTCGAACGCTTTGCGGACAAAATCCGCGCAGAATCTGCTTGACGCTATCCATCGCGCCAGGCGCACCACGCTTGCGCGCTTTATTTACGCGCTTGGCATTCGCCACGTTGGCGAATCGACGGCGGCGAATCTGGCGCGCCATTTCGGCGCGCTGGACGCACTGATGCGCGCAACCTATGAAGCGCTGCTCGAAGTCGGCGACGTTGGCCCGGTAATTGCGGCGTCCATTCGGCAATTTTTCGCGCAGCCGCGCCATATTGAAGCGATTAAACAATTACGCGCCGCCGGGGTGCATTGGCCTGAACGCGAGAGAGAGAACACAAAAGAGGCTGAAAAACCGCTCACCGGCAAGATCATCGCGCTCACCGGCGCATTGCCCACTCTCACTCGGGAGCAAGCCAAAGAAAAACTCATGACTGCGGGCGCAAAGGTGAGCGCCTCGGTATCCAGAAAAACCGCGTGCGTGGTTGCCGGCGCGGACGCGGGCAAGAAGCTGACTCAAGCCGAGGCGCTTGGCCTTCCAGTGCTGGATGAAGAGGGACTGCATCAACTTTTGAATGGACAGATTAAATTGTAGAGATGTTGAGCATGAACATTGTCATTCTGACTGCGGGCGGCGGCACGCGGATGCGCTCGGCGCGTCCCAAAGCGCTCCATCCGCTCGCGGGCCGGCCGCTTTTAACGCATGTGCTTGAAACGGCGCGCGCATTGCAGCCCGTCAAACAAGTGGTCGTGGTCAGCGAGAACGCGGACGACATCCGGCGCGTGGTTGCTGCGCCCGATATCGACTTCGCCGTGCAACCTCAACCGCTGGGCACAGGTCATGCGTTGCAGTGCGCACTGTCCCGTCTCAATCCCGCGTTGCCAATCCTTGTGTTATATGGCGATGTGCCGCTTATTTGCGCCGCAACGTTGAAACGGTTGATTCAGGCGGCCGGTTCAAACCGTTACGGGATTCTGACCGCAATACTCGATCGCCCCGCGGGCTATGGCCGCATCGTGCGGGATTCAGCGGGGTGCGTATTGCGCATTGTCGAAGATCGGGATGCAAACGGCGCTGAGCGCGCCGTTGATGAAATTAACACCGGCATCGTCTCGATTCCGGCGGGACGCGCCGCCGGTTGGCTGGCGGCGCTGAATACGCACAACGCGCAGGGCGAACGCTATCTGACCGATACTGTTGAATGCGCGGTTGCGGATGGCGTTGAAATCGTGACCGTGCAGCCGGAAGATCGTTGGGAAATTTTCGGCGTCAACAGTCAGGCGCAACGCACGCAGCTTGAACGCATCGTGCAGCGCAATATCGCACACGCTTTACTCAACGATGGCGTGCGGCTGGCGGATGCGGCGCGCATCGACGTGCGCGGCGCGCTCAAATGCGGACGCGATGTATCGATTGATGTGAATTGCGTTTTTGAAGGCCGCGTTGTGTTGGGTGACGGCGTGTGCATCGGGCCGAACTGCGTGCTCAAAAATGCCGTGATCGATGCCGGCGCCGTGATCCGCGCGTTCACCCATATTGAGGAGGCGAATATCGGCGCGCGTTCGGTGATCGGCCCGTACGCGCGCCTGCGTCCGGGCGCGGCGCTCGATGCTGAAGTCCATATCGGCAACTTCGTCGAAGTCAAAAGCGCGCATCTCAAGCAAGGCGCGAAAGTCAATCATTTGAGCTATATCGGCGACGCGGATATCGGCGCGCGCGTCAATCTCGGCGCTGGCGCCATCACGTGCAACTACGACGGCGCGCGCAAACATCGCACAGTGATCGAAGACGATGTTTTTATCGGCTCGGATACGCAACTGGTCGCGCCGGTGCGCGTTGCGCGCGGCGCAACGATTGCCGCCGGAACGACGGTTTGGAAAGACGTTCCCGAACGCGCGCTCGCGCTGAATGAAAAAACGCAAATTGCCAGACTGGGCTACCGGCGGCCTGAAAAAAGTTCTAAAAAAGATTTTAAATAGCAGTCATTTGGAGACTTCAATGTGCGGCATCGTCAGCGCAATTGCGCGGCACAATATTGTTCCGGTCTTGATCGAAGGGTTAAGGCGTCTCGAATACCGCGGCTATGACTCGTGCGGCATCGCCGTGTTAACAGACGGCGCACCGCGCCGCGTGCGCAGCATCGCGCGCGTTGAAGACTTGGCGGCGCAAGTCGAAAAGGCTGGTTTTGCCAGTGGAATCGGACTTGCGCATACCCGCTGGGCGACGCACGGCGCGCCAGTTCCGGATAATGCGCATCCGATTTTTTCACGTGAAACAATTGCGCTGGCTCATAACGGCATCATCGAAAATCATGAAGCGCTGCGCAAAGCTTTAAGCGCGCAAGGCTATACCTTTGTCAGCCAAACGGATAGCGAGGTGATTGCGCATTTGATTCACTCTCTGCTGCCCGCCAGCAGTCTAGAGCATTTTTCAGCGAGATTGCTACTGGCGCGAGCGCGAAGACAGTATGGGGATCGATGCGGGCGGAGCAGGTCTGCCTCGCTGCGCGATGGAGGCGACCCCGCAGCGATCCCGAATACACGGAACGACGACGTGACACAGTGCAAGCCGCTGAAAAATGCTCTAGCGGATGCTGTTCGCGCAGCGGTGCAACAACTGCGCGGCGCATACGCGATTGCCGTCTTCCACAGCGCCGAGCCGCATTGCATTGTCGGCGCGCGGCGCGGCTCGCCGCTGGTGGTCGGCATCGGGGAGGAAGCGCATTTTCTGGCTTCGGATGCGATCGCGCTGGCGGGTGAAACAGAGCGCTTTATCTTTCTGGAAGACGGCGATGTCGTTGAATTAACCGCGGATACTGTGAATATTACCGATTCAAACGGCGCGCGGGCCGAACGGGAATTGCGCGTATTGACCAGCCTTCATCAAATAGGCGCGCTCGGCCCTTATCAGCACTTCATGCAGAAAGAAATCTTCGAGCAGCCGCGCGCGCTCGCAGAGTCGATTGCACAACGCGATACTTTTTTACCGTCTTGTTTTGGCGAGAGAGCGCGCGCTGTGTTCGAGCGCATTGACCGGGCGCTGATTCTGGCGTGCGGCAGCAGCTACTACGCGGGCCTGACCGCGAAATACTGGCTGGAATCCATCGCTGCGCTGCCAACGCAGGTTGAAATTGCCAGCGAATACCGTTACCGGAGCCCGGTGCCGCATCCCGATACGCTGGTCGTTGCCATTTCGCAATCGGGCGAGACGGCCGATACGCTTGCCGCGCTCAAATACGCGCACGCGCTTGGACAGGCGCAGTCGCTCGCGATCTGCAATGTGGCGACGAGCGCGATGGTCCGGCAAACCGCGCTCTCATTTCTGACCCGCGCGGGCGCCGAAATCGGCGTTGCATCGACCAAAGCTTTCACTGCCCAACTGGCCGCGCTCTTTATATTGACGGTCACGCTGGGCAAAGTGCGTGCGCGCGTTGCGCCTTCAGCCGAAGATGCCTACCGCCAGCAATTGCGCCATCTGCCCGTTGCACTGAACCGCGTGCTCGCGCTGGAGCCGCATCTGATCGCGTGGGCCGAGACTTTTGCGGGCAAAGAAAACGCCCTCTTTCTTGGGCGCGGCATGCACTATCCCATCGCGCTCGAAGGCGCCTTAAAACTGAAAGAGATCTCGTACATCCATGCGGAAGCCTATCCGGCGGGCGAACTCAAACACGGACCGCTCGCGCTTGTGACAGACGCCATGCCGGTTGTTGCGATTGCGCCGAATGATGCGCTGCTTGAAAAACTGAAATCCAATCTGCATGAAGTGCGCGCGCGCGGCGGTCAACTGTATGCGCTCGCTGAACCAGAGACGCGGATTGACAGCGATATCGGCTTACGCGCGATCCGCATGCCTGAACATGAAGGGCCGCTTTCGCCTCTGCTGCATGCGGTCGCGCTGCAACTGCTCGCTTACCACACCGCGCGCGCGCGCGGCACGGACATTGACAAACCGAGAAATCTGGCGAAATCCGTCACGGTGGAATAGGCGCAGTGGAATGGGTCTAGCGCATTTTTCAGCGAGATTGCACAAGGAACGAGCGCGAAGACAGTATGCACAATACGGCAAGCGCGAAGTGACGCAGTGCAAGCCGCTGAAAATGCTCTAGACCGGCAGGCGAATGGCGCTCGCATCCTTACAAATCAGATACGAGCAGCTCAGCATTTGCTTGCATTGATACGCGAGCAATTTAAGCTCTGAAGTGATTTCAGCCGTTTCCATTCCTGTCTTTTCTACGTTCACAACCATTTCGTCCAGTGCGCGCGCGAGCGCTTTATAGGATTGGAGCCAATTGCCCGGTGCGCCCGAGCCCGCTTCCGCCTGTTTTAGATTTTCGCGCACCGTATCCAGCGCCCGCGCAAGACTGGAGCGAGTGAGGCGCTGTAGCGCTGCGCTGTCCGCTGTCTGTGTCAGCGCAGGCGCTACGGCCGCGATGTGGGCCGCAAGCGCATGGCTCTGAATCAGAAGATCGTTCAATTCAGCGACATATTTTTGCTGCGCCTTTGGCTCCAGCATCATGCGCTTAAAAGCGTTTCCCAGATTGGCAAATGCAATATGGGTATTTTTACGCGCCAGCCGGCCATCCAGGTCGCTGCCTGCGCTGCCGGACGGCGCAGAGATCAGACGCGCGCAGATGGTTTCAAAATAGCGCCTTGTTGAGCCAATCACTTTTTGGACCAGCGGCCCCATGCTGCGATATTCCCAATACGGAAATAAATAATTAAAGCCGGTTGCAATCGCGCCGCCGATCAGCG
>NZ_CAFB01000031.1 GCF_000227585.1 Candidatus Glomeribacter gigasporarum BEG34
GGGCGAAGAGGGGACGCAAGCGAAAAATGACAGACAGCACACTAAAATCTGCTCAAAAGCTGCTGGTCAACGGAGTAGCCCCACGGGAGGTGGCCCGAAATCTGGGCGTTTCTGTCCCGACGCTTTATCGTTGGGTGCCCGCTGCTTCTCTGCCTGTATCAATTACTGCAAGTCTTAACGCACTCTGGTGTCCGTTTTCTGGGGCAACCTCATTTAGACTCCTCGCGGCCCTTCCCTCAGGCTTAGCGTACTCTGTCGTCCGTTGCGTGACGCGACCCCTAGAAGCCGTCTCGCTGCTCAAGCAGGTCTCGCCGTCCTTGCGCGCGCAGGCCGTCGAGTTGCTGAACTTCTTCGTCAACAGTCATAGGAAACGGAGTCCCCTTAAAAAAGGCAAAGGTCATCCAGCTATTGCCTAGGAAAACGCCTCAGCCGCGTCGTCGATACCGGCAATGCGCTGTCGTGATTCCTTTATCTTAGCTATTCATATTTGAACTTCCAAAGCGCGCTCTCATGCATCGGTGTGCCGATTATTCCGACACGAAGCGGTCATCTGTGCAGTCATTAGCACGACACTGATCCAAGCCCCCTTATCGCACTTATCGCCACACACGTTTCCCCAAACCTTACCCATTGACGGGTACACGCGCTGGCGCAGTTTGAAAGCGTATCTGCCATTTTGCCGTGAAAGCTGCGTAAACTTGAGCGAGCAGGCCGATTTCCTCAGCACATCCATTTATCATCGCGCTGTGCAGCCTGGCCGAATCGGGAATTGCATCGGTATTTCGCCGATCCTATACATTATCGCGTGCAAACAGCGGAATAAAGACGCTGCATCGTTGATCAGCGCAGGAGATAGCGTGTGTCAACGGCGAAATAACCTACTTTTCGCTCATCTTCTGACTAGATAGTCCGCCCACCATTGCATCATCGCAGCGCGTTGTTCTAGGTACAGCGCATAGTGATAGGCCGCACTGACCGCATTACGCGCTTGATGAGCCAGTTGCAGTTCAATATGTTCATGCGGATAGCCGTGTTCGTGCAAAACAGTTGAGGCGATTCCCCTAAAGCCGTGTCCGGTCATCCGTGAGTGATTGTCGAATTCGCTCCACTGCGCATGGATCAATTCACCTGTGCGTACAAACGTTAATGCCATCCATTGCCTCGCCACTGCTTCAAAACTATGGCTACATGCCTGAGCATTGCGCTGCTTTTCTTCTTGCCGCGCCACTGATGGATCAATCTCCTACGCCCGCAATGATCGAGCCTGATCTCTAGCAAGACGGGCTGCCTTGAGACTGATTGTGGGATAAGTTCCCAAAGATAACATCTTCTCTTTTCCGCCAAAGCGATCACGCAGTCGCCACCAATGCGCCCCATTTGGCTGCACGAACAACACGAGTCCTGAGCGATCTGCTAGCCTGATAAGTCTGTTAGAGGGTTTGGGTCCACACTTTGCCTTGGCTATCCTTTGCAATAAAAAAACCCTGAAAGCCTTTATCTTTCAGGGTTTTTTTGGCAGACTCGGTTGTCGCTTGGATTAAAATTGGCGGAGAGAGGGGGATTCGAACCCCCGACAGGCTATTCGCCTGTACACGCTTTCCAGGCGTGCGACTTAGACCGCTCATCCATCTCTCCAGAGACGAAAATATACGAGTTCCGCACAGCCGCGCTGGTCGGCACAGTGTCTCCTTGCCGTACTCGCTGTACTGGCAGCAAAGGCCGCCTTGCCAGCGCGGCTGTGTGGAATTTCCGAGTATAGCAGCCTAGCTCTGCACACCTGTTCCCATATGGCTTCACCCGTTTCCGAGCCGGAGATTCATTTGGCCGCCAGGCGCGCGGCGCAATTGCGCGCTGAAATTGCACGGCATGACACCGCCTATTACGTCTTCGATGCGCCTGAAGTCCCAGATGCCGAATACGACAAACTCTATTCAGAACTGGTCGATATTGAAGCGCGCTATCCTGCGCTGGTGACGCCCGATTCCCCGACGCAGCGCGTATCCGGCGCGGTGGCCGCGGGCTTTCAGCCGGTCGTTCATACAGTCCCCATGCTGTCGCTGAATAATGGATTTACAGATCAGGAAGTCCATGCATTTGATCAACGCTGCGCACAGGCATTGCACAAAACTGTGCTGGAATATGCGTGTGAATTGAAATTCGACGGTCTGGCCGTCTCGCTGCGTTATGTGGACGGTGTATTGATGCAGGCGGCAACGCGCGGCGATGGCGCGCGCGGAGAAGACGCGACTGCAAATATCCGCACGATTCGCTCGATTCCGCTGCGTCTGCAATCTAAAAGCGCGCCGCGGCTCATCGATGTGCGCGGCGAGGTCGTGATTCTCAAGCGTGATTTTGAGCGATTGAATCAGCGTCAGCGCGCAGCCGGCCAGCGTGAATTCGCCAACCCGCGCAACGCGGCCGCCGGCAGCGTACGGCAACTGGGTTCAAATATAACAGCACAACGGCCTTTATCGTTTTTCGCGTATGGGGTTGGCGCGCTTGAAGGCGCGGATATGCCGCTTACGCATCACGCATTACTCGACTGGTATCTGGAACTTGGTGTTCCCGTCTGCACCCAGCGCGCCGTGGTGCATGGCGTAGCGGGATTGCTCGATTTCTTCCAGTCCATCAAAATACAGCGCGATGCGCTGCCGTATGAAATTGACGGCGTCGTCTATAAATTGAACTGGCTGGAAGATCAAGCGCAATTGGGTTTTGTCGCGCGCGCGCCGCGCTTCGCGCTCGCGCATAAATTTCCAGCGCAGGAAGCGCTCTCCCGTTTAATTGCAATTGAGGTGAACGTGGGACGAACCGGCGCGGTCACGCCGGTCGCGCGTCTTGAACCCGTCTTGGTTGGCGGCGCAACGGTCACGCATGCAACGCTGCATAATGAAGACGAGATTCGCCGCAAAGATATCCGGATCGGCGAT
>NZ_CAFB01000030.1 GCF_000227585.1 Candidatus Glomeribacter gigasporarum BEG34
GGAAAGTAGACACCTATTCGGACGGAAGCCCGGCCCGTGACAAACACGGTCGCCCCAAGAAGGCCTGGCTGTCGTATCACGCAACGGATGCGGATGGGTTTGCCACGCATCCACAAGCCATTGCCACGTGTGAAGTGGCGAAGGGGAGTGACGGATGAACCGTTAAACGGAGAGCGGTATTGGACGGCTCAAGACCGAACCTGCTTGAGTGAAATGTGGAGGGTCAGCACCACGGCGTCCATGACAAAAAGCACCCATACGGTCGGCGCAAATACGGCAGCGTATGGGGAAGAGGCCCCTACTGTGAGGCAGGTCTGAAACAGGGGCGAGTGGCGGCGAAGGCAGCACCACTGACCTTACAAGGCTGCCGCGTCATGCGGCTCCGAGGGAGACACATGTAAAGGCGTCGCTTAAGGCTAGCTGCGTCTGCTCACCAAGGAAGAGCGCTCAGAAAGAAGAGATTTAAAGAACAGATTAAAGATAAAGAACAGAGATTCAAGAGATTCAAGAGATGAATCAATCGAATCCGCTGTGCGCGAGGCGGCGTAGGAATGAAGTGATGGATTTTTATAGGTCAGACAGATTCATTGCGCAAAGCAGCAATTTTCACTGGATAAGCAAAAAGCAGGTCCAGCATCAGGCGTGTCAGATCATAGGCTTGTTGCGCTTCGTCAGCGGTAATGGGTTCGTCACTCTCATGTACAGCTTCATTTCCCAAAATCCTCAGTTGATGCGCCCAATCCGATATTTGCCGTGTTGTTTCAAGGGCAGTCAAAGCCGCATCAATCAATTCGCGCAGCGGCTTTTTGGGGGAGAAGGCGTTTTTCAATTTTGTTTTGCAAGCTTTTTCCAGGATGCGTCTGCAAGCAATCGTGGTAAGTCTCGGAGACACATGCAGTACCTGTACAAGTTCGTCCAGCTCTTGATCAATATCTGCGGGCAAATGTTCTGCATCAGGACGTTGAATAGCGCTATCTGGAAATTGTTGTTTAACTGTATAAATTTTATTCAGTACCTCACCACACTCATTCGCAGGAACTGCCCAATACATACGTTCAGTAGTCAGTGGATTGGGTTTATCAAACAAATCCCTCAAGGGACGCATGCGATTAAGAAACTTCCTATGCGCAGCCGGATTCTGAATGACCTGAACAAAATGCCCCGCATCGTTGAAAAAGCCTTTAGCAGGCTGAAGAACAAGCATGCTGGGCTGTCTACAGTTTCCACACACGACAAACGCTCGAATACGTTCACCTGTTTCCTGCCATTTTTCATGGCCGTCCGGCAATGGCACTTTTTCGACTTCCGGCGCAGCGTGAAGTACGTGCTGTTCCGCAATGGCGCGGCAATGTGCACATGTCCAATCTCGAATTTGATGGAGAAGCATACAAATGAATTTTGTTAATCAGGAAGTCGAATTGCAGCCAATGGTCGATGCGATTTACTCCGCGCGTGTATCCAAAGAGATTCGAGTGCGGCAGATTTTAAATTTATTCCGGAGCTATTCGGAGTATGAGGTGATTCAGGCAATTTCTTATCTCATCTTTCGATACCAGGCGCATTTGGAGGCATCTGTTCCAAGCCGGAAAGGATGGGAGGATGCGGCCCGATGAAACGCCCTTCCTTTCAGTTTTATCCCGCGGATTGGCGTAAAGACTCTGCACTGCAAAGCTGCTCGATTGCCGCGCGTGGCTTATGGATTGAAATGATGTGCATCATGCACGAGTGCGAGCCTTACGGCTATCTATCGATCAATGGCCATGCGATGAATGCTGCACAACTGGCTCGCTTGGTCGGTGAATCCGAGAAAGCCATCAAAGGATTACTCGGTGAACTGGAGAATGCGGGCGTGTTTTCGCGCACAGAAACCGG
>NZ_CAFB01000029.1 GCF_000227585.1 Candidatus Glomeribacter gigasporarum BEG34
ATCGACCCGCAGGCGTATGACCACATCTGGGAAGGGCATTGCCGGCGCTTGAGCGATGCGGTGATTTTTGGTCAACGGGTGCGCGTGGAAACGTTTGAGACGCCTCTGGACGCCCGTTTTTATTTCGGTGCGGACTGGGGCTTTGCAAACGACCCGACGGCGTTGATTCGGTGCTTTGTTCAGGACGAATGCCTGTACATTGATCATGAAGCCTTTGGGTACCAGGTGGAACTGGACGATCTGCCGAAGCTCTTTGCCGGCGGACGCGCAACGGATGGACGGCAGTTTGAGGGGATTCCAGGTGCGCGGGACTGGCCGATCAAGGCGGACAGCGCTCGGCCCGAAACGATTAGTTATCTGCAACGGCAGGGATTCCGCATCGAAGCGGCGGCGAAATGGCCCGGCTCCGTCGAAGATGGCATTGCGCATCTGAAAGGGTTTAAGCACATCGTGATTCATGAACGGTGTACGCAACTGCGGCAGGAAGCGCGCTTGTATTCGTACAAGGTGGATGCCCGCACGGGCGATATCTTGCCGCTGATCGAGGACAAGCATAACCACGGATGGGATGCGGTGCGCTATAGCTTGGATGGCTATATCCGCGACCCGGACGGTTTAGCCGTGTGGCAAAGACTGGGGCGTGAACTGTGAAGAAGAAAAAGCGTTCCATGATTCGCACGCAAGACGGGTTCACCAATTTTGAAGCGTCGCTGGGCTTTGGCGCGGACAATCTGTCGAGCCACGCGCGCTATACGCTGAATCCGCAGAGTCGCAATGGCCAACAACTGGCGACAGCATATCGCGGCTCGTGGATTGTCGGCAAAGCGATTGACGCGCCGGCGGAAGACATGACGCGCGCGGGGATTGATCTGTCCGGCATTGAGCCGGAGGCCATCGAAGCGCTGGATTTGGCGTTTCAACGGCTGGCGCTGTGGGAGCGTTTGAGCGACACGATCAAATGGGCGCGGCTCTATGGCGGGGCGATTGCGGTGATGCTGATCGAAGGGCAGGACTTCAGGGAGCCGCTGCGCATCGACCGGATGGGCCGGAATCAATTGAAGGGCTTGCGGGTGCTCGACCGCTGGATGGTTCAACCGAGCCTGCATGAGCGCGTCACAGCCTACGGCCCTGATTTGGGGTTGCCGAAGTATTACCAGCTGCTGGTCAGCGACGCGGGCATTCCGGCCACGCGCATCCACCATAGCCGCGTGTTACGGATGGAGGGCGTCGATCTGCCGTACTTTGAACGGCAGCGGGAGAACGATTGGGGCTTGTCGGTACTGGAGCCATTATGGGACAGGCTGGTGGCCTTCGACAGTACGACCGCGGGCGCGGCGCAACTGGTCTACAAGGCGCATCTGCGCACGTTAAAAATTGAAGGGTTGCGCGGCGTGCTGGCGCAGGGCGGGCCTGCGGAAAAGGCGCTGTTCAAACATGTCGATTTGATTAAACAGCGGCAGACCATCGAGGGATTGACGCTGATTGACGCGAAAGATGAATTTCAGGCGCATCCGTATGTGTTCAGCGGCTTGTCGGACATGCTGATTCAGTTCGGCCAGCAACTCGCCGGCGCGCTGGGCATTCCGCTGGTGCGCCTGTTCGGACAATCGCCCGCGGGGTTAAATGCGACCGGCGAATCGGATATCCGCACCTATTACGACGACATCCATCAAAAACAGGAGCGGCGGCTCAGAAGTCCGATTCACCGGCTGCTCGAAGTGTTGTCGATGTCGGAGTTGGGGCAGCCGCATGCGGACAGTTTGCGCTTTGAGTTCCGCCCCTTGTGGCAATTGTCCGGCCATGAGAAAGCGGAGATTGCGCAAAAAAGCGTGAGTAGCATTGTCGAAGCGCTGGAGGCCGGACTGCTCGACCGCGCGAGTGCGATGAAAGAACTGCGGGGCTTAAGTCATGAAACCGGCTTGTTCGGCAGTGTAGACGATGCGCAGATTGCCGCGGCGGAAGAAGCGCCACCACCGGTGATGGAAGCATACGCTCATGCTGGCGCATAACCGGAAGCGCCCGCGCCGATTCATTCACGCCGCTGGCATGCGCTATGCCGCACG
>NZ_CAFB01000028.1:0-964 GCF_000227585.1 Candidatus Glomeribacter gigasporarum BEG34
GCGCACAGAGCACGCGCCGTTTCCGTGCGACAGACAACAGAATCAGCGCCCGCGCCATCTGCCACGACTTGCCCCCGCCGCGCCCGCCGTAGAACACCTTGTACCGCGCCGGCTCAAACAAGCCCTTGAACTTCGGCGGGAAGACGATCTCAACCGCGTGCATCCCCAAACCGCACCTGCAGCGTTAACCCTGCCTCAGCGGGTTTGCTGAACTCGGACGGGTCCAGCCCCCACGCCCGACGCTCCGCTTCCTGGCGAATCTTCAATGTCTCCGCGGTAATCTTCGCCAGCTTGGCCGCATCGAAATCCGCATCGGTCAACGCCCGCTCGACGTGCTGTTTGTGCGCGTCCCATTCGTCGCGATGGCGGTTCACGACCTGCGCGCGGCAGCCCGCTTCCGCATCCAGCGCCTCGGCCTTTTTTTGGGGGGTGCAACCTGCAACCACCCCTGCAACTTTCTCCGCTACCTTGCGGTACAGCAGTGGCTCAACGTCCTGCGTCCAGCCTTCTTTCTCAATCCGCTTCTGAATCGCCGTGCGCGAGACGCCATGCCGACGCGAACACTCAGACTGGTTGCACCCCGCTTCATATTCCGCGCGGATGCTCTCCCAGTCGATTGCTCTTGTCATGGATGACATCCATAAAAAAGCCCGCGTCAGCCAAAAGACAAAACGCGGGTTCAGAAAAAAGCAGCCAGAATTCACCCGCTGGCTGCAACGGGTCGAGTGATAGGATGATGGTGCGACCCTTCACCCTATCAGGAGATAAACTTGTCGAATCCGAAGCAACCGCTCAGTCAACCCACATTCGACCACGCTCTGCGTGCCCCTGTGCNTTCAAATTGGCCTGTCTGCTCGCCTGGAACGCATGACGGCAACATTGCTTGGAAGAATGGATCGAGGCGCATCATTCCTTACGCTCTTTCTCANCNNNNCNNNNTTTNCNAANNNNCCNNNNTGNNNGC
>NZ_CAFB01000028.1:969-4571 GCF_000227585.1 Candidatus Glomeribacter gigasporarum BEG34
ACGCATGACGNCANNNTTGNTNNGAAGANNNGATCGAGGCGCATCATTCCTTACGCTCTTTCTCAGCGCTTCCATCTTTGCGAACGTTGCCTCTTGGCTGCAGTACGCGATTGCTGTCATGCTGTGCGCTATTACCTTCTTCACCCTCGTGTACCAACCCGCCGCAAAAGCCGTGCAAGCCAATTTTCAGCGAGCCGCCTACGATGATTTGTATGCCCGTGCAGATGTATTGACCGACAGGCAGTTACACGACGAGCTCAACAAGCTCCAACAGCAAGATTCCGCCGTACCAGGAGCGCTTTATCACCCCGCTCACTTTGGCGAAGCCGTTCGTCTTAATCTGGAGCCCAATGTTCGGATGATGCGCTATGAAAAAATCGTTGCATGGCTGGCGGGCGATCTGCCTCGCCAATCCCTTTCCATAAATCACTAACACACCGGAGCATCCATAAAAAAGCCCGCCGGTTTCAACACCAGGCGGGCTTCTCAAATACTGTGGGCGCATTTGTCCCACCCGAATATTAGCACTTTAGCTATCACTTTTCGGAACTTAATTTATCACTTTTGCCAACTTGATTTATCACTTTTTTAGGAGCGCCAGCGATATAAAGCATATCCACCGCGTTTCGATGCAGAGGGACGACGAAAAATACACCCCATTGTCTCAAGCTCACGCATCACATGAGCTAATTGCATTCTGACTCGATGCCTTTCTTCTGAAGAAAGCGTTTTCCCCGCCACATACTTCACGATCTCCCGCATCCGGAATGCCCGCCCTGGATACGCGCCCATCAAATCGATAATCTCCTGCGCATATTTCATTGACCCAACGCCTGCTCAACCTTAAGACAAGCGTTACGTAAGATCGCTTCATACGAATTCAAGGATCGCTTCAGATGGCGCGCCGCGCCAACCCTTCCATTGCGCCAACGTCCAGACGCCCACGGATGCACATATTCGGCATCCACAATCCGGCGCTCCAACGGCTGCATCCGCTTCTGAACTACCTGCTCAACCCTCTGCGCATGCGCTTCATTCGGTGGCAGCGGGCGCACATCATCGCCCCAATCCGGCGCGCGGTAAAAACGAGAGATCAGGTCTCGCGCCATCCTTGGCCCCGGCCAGTCCGGACACCCCGGATATTCCGCCGACAAGCTCCACCGCGCCCAATTCTGCATCTCGTGATCGACCCAGGAAGGGATGAGGAGGTCGTTTTTATTCATCTGTGAAAAAAAGCACGTTCTATTTCCACATGTGGAAATGAAAGGTGCGGCTATTTTCAAAATCGCCCGATTTCGAAAATAGAACGTACCGTCTGAGTTCAATCCTCCGCTTTGCCCTTCATTTCTTCCTCTAATTCCTCTTGAAGAAGCCCGATACAGCTCCCGATATTGCCCCCAGGCGCGACCCGGTGCGCCTCAAGCTGCGCCGAGAGCAGATCGCGCGCCCATGCAATCACGCGCGCGCTTTGCATCCGACACGTAGGAAGATCATCGAATTCAAACCCGTCCACGTCAATCCAAATCCGATCTCCAAGCTGACTTGGGCGTTCGCAAATCGTCACGCGCCCGATCTTCTTCATGCCGGAGTAGTCCAGATCGGCTTGGCTCAGAACAATGCTCATCCATTTCTCCTTTTAGCTCAATAAATAGTAGATACGAAAAACATTGCTTTTTCAGCGCTTCGTATATACAATTTGATTAATGGACATTACCTTTGACCCCGAAAAGGACAAACGCAACATTGCAGAGCGCCAGCTGCCTTTTGAACGGGCCAAGGATTTCGATTTCAAAACCGCTCTTTTTGAAATCGATAACCGGCGTGACTACGGTGAAGTACGCTATCGGGCGCTTGGGTTGCTCGATCAGCGTTTGCACGCCCTTATATTTGTCGAAACAGAGCGCGGTATTCGAGTGATTAGTTTTCGTAAAGCCAATTCGCGAGAGATCAAACGCTATGAAAAAGCCCAATCCTGAAATGATTGATGACGAGAATCCTGAATGGACTGAAGAGGATTTTGCGCGGGCGCGCCCTGCATATGAGGTGTTGCCCCCTTCTTTGCTCAAGAAATTAGGTGTACGCGGGCCGCAGAAACGGCCGACTAAAATCGCGTTGTCACTGCGCCTTTCTCCTTCTGTAGTCAACGCTTTTCGGGAAACAGGTAACGGTTGGCAAACACGTATGGATGCCGCATTAGCCGACTGGCTCAAGACGCATGCGCCAGAGGAATTGCGGGCCTGATGGCGCTCTGCCTTCATACCGCAACCTTCCCCTGCTCCGCGAGCGCCGCCCACGTCTTCGCTATCCATTCGTACTGCGCATTGCGCCGCTCTTCCTTCGTCATCGTCTGACCTTGATCTAACTCCGCATGGCAGCGCACACACAGGGCCATCAGCGCCGCATCGCTCGCTTTAATCCCCATCCCCTTGCCGAAAGACTGGAAGTTGGCATGCGCCGCCTGTGTCTGCCCTTTCTGGCCGCAGCACATGCACGGCAGCATAGCGACTAAGCGACGCAGTTTCTCGCTGCGCATCATTCAAACGCCACCCCCAGACGCATCACCGCATACGCCTGTACCGCGTGGAGGTAATCGGAGAACTCGCCGACCGTCATTTGCGTGGTGGACTTGCGCCGTACCACAACCTCCCCATCCGGCAACGTCACCTCATCGCACAGGCCAAACCGACGCGCAAAGTACTCATGCCACACGTCCTTGTCGTAACGCCTGCCGCCCACTTCCGCATGCTCGGCGATGTGTTGCAATACCGCGCTCCAGTAGTAGCGGTTTTGTTCCGCGTTCCGTTTTCTCTCTTCAGCCGTGACAATGACCCGCAGCGGCGCGCCCTGATCGACACAGGCTTTGGCATGCGTCTTCACGAACTCGATCAAGGCCGCCCAGACACCGCCATGACGGAGCACGAACTCTTTGTACAGCGCGGCGCTCAAGGCACAGTCCTCCCATCCTCAACAATGGCCTCCATCCTTTTTGCACAGGCCGCCAAGACATCCGGCAAACACACCGCCGGAAAGATATGCGGGGCGCGCAACACAGAAATGTATTCTTGCGGCGTGGTGACAAACGCATTGGAAGGCAGTGACTCAAAGCGCAGTTCGCCGTCCCGGTATCGGGCTAGCCAGCGCGCATTTCGGAAGGCGTCTTTGAGCTGCGCTTTTGTCACTTCAGATGAAGCCGCTTCATACCGCCCCGTCTTCCGAATCGCCGGCAGAATTTCAGCGGTCACTTTCTTGCGAAATCGATGCGGCAGAGAACCCTTTTTAACCGCATCGCGGCAGCGCAGCGTCAACGTGTAGAGGCCGGAGTCGTTGATGATGTTGACCTGCTCGTTACCACCAACCAATTTTGATAGGCCCTCAATTAAACTTAGGGCCTTCTCGTCGTCATCCAGAACGCGAAGCGCCATACTCGGATTGCTAATTTCGAGCGCAGCGCAGACATCCGCCGCAACGAACCACGGCTCGCCATCAATGACAATAACGCGGAGTGGTTTTTCTTCAAAAGAAAAGATCGACGGTACGGACGTACCTTGAGNGGATGCCGACATGGCTTTGCTCCTCGTTGAGAGACTTAAGCCCCTGTTTTC
>NZ_CAFB01000027.1 GCF_000227585.1 Candidatus Glomeribacter gigasporarum BEG34
GCTGATTGCGGCGGTGTCCAATGCCCGGCCAAAAATTGCGGATTATCCCTTTACAACACTGACGCCGAATCTGGGCGTGGTGCGCGTCGGCGCGGGGCAAAGTTTTGTCATGGCGGATATTCCCGGAATCATCGGAGGCGCGGCAGAGGGCGCGGGCTTGGGGCATCGTTTCCTGAAACATTTGCAACGCACGCGGCTGTTGCTGCATCTGGTGGATATCACGCCTGATCAGGCCATCGACCCGGCGATGGGCGCGCGCGCCATTATGGATGAATTACGCAGATATGATGTTGCATTGTATGAAAAGCCGCGCTGGCTCGTGTTCAACAAGACAGACCAGATACCGGATGAACTCCAAAAAAACATGTATTGAAAACTTTATCCAGCGTCTGGACTGGAAGGGGCCTATATTTGCGCTGTCTGCGCTGACCC
>NZ_CAFB01000026.1:0-707 GCF_000227585.1 Candidatus Glomeribacter gigasporarum BEG34
GCGAATATATCGAATATTCGCTTCGTTACATTCCTTGCGAGCCTCGCATATCGGCGCAACGCGCACACGTTTTAATTGAAAACAGGCCCTCAGACATGCCCAAATCCCTGATCATTGCTGAAAAGCCTTCAGTTGCGAATGATATCGCGCGCGCGCTCGGCGGCTTTACCAAGCACAAAGACTATTTCGAAAGCGAGTCCTATGTGCTCTCTGCAGCGCTTGGACATCTGCTTGAAATCACCGCGCCTGAAGAATATGAAGTCAAGCGCGGCAAATGGAGTTTTGCGCATTTGCCGGTGATTCCGCCGCATTTTGAATTGCGCCCCATCGCTAAAAACGAAGCGCGCTTAAAACTGCTGAGCAAACTGATTAAACGCAAGGATATCGACCGTTTGATTAATGCATGCGATGCGGGACGCGAAGGTGAATTGATCTTCCGCACGATTGTGCAATATGCCAAAGCGCGCCAGCCGGTTGCGCGCGTCTGGATGCAATCGATGACGCCGCAGGCCATCCGTGACGCGTTTGAACGGCTGCGTAGCGACATGGACATGCAGCCGCTCGCCGCCGCCGCGCGCTGCCGCGCAGAGGCCGACTGGCTGGTCGGGATTAACGGCACGCGCGCGATGACCGCCTTCAATAGCAAGAACGGCGGTTTTTTTCTGACGACCGTCGGGCGCGTGCAAACGCCGACGTTATCGATTGTC
>NZ_CAFB01000026.1:780-3418 GCF_000227585.1 Candidatus Glomeribacter gigasporarum BEG34
CGGCTGGTTTGATCCCAAGTTTAAAAAGAACGCATTCGATCCGGAGCAGCGCGAATCGCGCTTATGGAGTCAAGCGGCTGCGGATTCGATCATTGCCGCGTGCCGCGGCAAAAGTGGGCCGGCGCGCGAAGAAACGAAATCTTCGACGCAACTTTCGCCCTTGCTTTTCGATCTGACAAGTCTGCAACGCGAAGCCAACAGCCGTTTCGGCTTTTCAGCCAAAACGACCCTTGCGCTCGCGCAAACGCTCTATGAAAAGCACAAGGCGCTGACCTATCCGCGCACCGATTCGCGCGCCTTGCCTGAAGATACGCGCGGCATGGTCAAAAAGACGCTGCAAACGCTCGCGCAACATAACGCTTATGTGCCTTTCGCGAATCAGATTCTCGATCAAGGCTGGGTGAAGCCAAACCGGCGTATTTTTAACAATGCCAAAATCAGCGACCACTTTGCGATTATCCCGACAACGCAAGCGCCTAAAAGCCTGAACGACGCGGAACAGAAACTGTACGATTTCGTTGTCAAACGTTTTCTGGCGGTCTTTTTTCCAGCGGCTGAATATTTGCTGACCACGCGCATCACCGACATTGTCGGGCACTGCTTTAAAACCGAAGGAAAAATATTGACAGCGCCCGGCTGGCTGCAGGTGTACGGACGCAATGTACACGATGCGAACGAAATGCTTGTGCCCATTGCGCAAGGCGAAATCGTGCGCACGGACGCCATCGAGGCGCACAAACTCACTACCAAACCGCCCGCTCGCTATACCGAAGCGACCCTGCTTTCCGCGATGGAAGGGGCCCGGAAACTCGTTCAAAAATGATGAGTTGCGCGCCGCGATGTCCGCCAAAGGACTCGGTACGCCCGCGACGCGCGCGGCGATTATCGAAGGACTGCTGACCGAAAAATATCTGATCCGGGAAGCCCGTGATTTGACGCCAACCGCAAAGGCGCATCAATTGATGACCCTGTTGCGCGGTTTGAAAGTCAACGAACTGGTCGCGCCGGAGCTGACCGGCGAATGGGAATTCAGGCTCGCACAGATGCAGGGCGGGACGCTTGCGCGCGATGTCTTCATGCGTGACATCGCGCAAATGACGCAAACCATTGTCAGTCGCGCGAAAGAATATGATTCGGATACCGTGCCGGGCGATTATGTCACCTTGGAAACGCCGTGCCCGCAGTGCGGCGGCATAGTCAAGGAAAATTACCGGCGTTTTGCCTGTACGGGTTGCGCGTTCTCAATCACCAAAACGCCCGCAGGCCGGCAATTTGAAATCGAAGAAGCGGAAGAATTACTGAAAAATAAAGGGATCGGCCCCCTCTCAGGATTCCGCAGCAAAATGGGACGCCCTTTTGCTGCGGCGCTGAAACTGGTTGAAGACCATGAGACTCAACACCTCAAGCTCGCCTTTGATTTCGGTCAGGAAAATGAGGACGAAGCCAGCGAAGCGCCAGACTTTTCAGGCCAAACGTCGCTCGGCCCGTGTCCGAAATGCCGCAGCCGCGTTTTTGAACATAGCATCGGCTATGTCTGCGAAAGTACCGTCGCACATCCGAAATCGTGCGATTTCCGCTCTGGCAGAATCATCCTGCAACAGGATATTTCGCGCGAACAGATGCAAAAACTGCTCGGCGCGGGCCGCACCGATTTGCTGACCGGCTTTAAATCGTCGCGCACCGGCCGCCATTTCAAGGCGTATCTGGTGCAGCAAAAAGACGGTTCCATTGGCTTCGAATTTGAAAAGAAAGAGAAAGCTGGACGTGACGGAAAACATTCTTAACAAACGACTGCTTTATGATAAGTTAGGTTTTCGCCGATTTTAATGAATTGAGTACACAACGTTCCCAGTCGTCAATGATGTAAAGGGTTTGGATGAATTGGGACGTTGTTGGTTTGATCACGAACCGTGAAACTATCGCGGAAGGTAATAGCATTCGTGAGCTGAAGCGATTGCGCGACCATTACGGCGGCACGACTTGGCGTAAGAAAAAGGGAATCGCAATGGTTCGCTTTCTGCCCGGCGGGCCGACGGTTAAAGCGGAAGTACACGGGTATGAAGCCCATGGCGTAGGCAAAATCGAAATGAAGATCAAAACGCTGCTATGAATTTCCTAATCTGTGTGAACAACAAAGGTTATGAGGCATCGCTGGAAGTCCGTAAGCTGTATCGATGCCTTGATGACGCGCACGCCGATGCGCTAGATATGGTACGCGTAGTAGACGAGTCCGGTGAAGACTACCTGTACCCGGCGAAGCGGTTCCAACCAATCCGCATTACAAAGCAGCTGGAACATCAGCTTTTTACCCACGCTGCCTGACAGTTCCATTTTCACGACCCGCAGCGGGCAAGACCCTGGTGATGTGTCCGGAAGTAGCACATGACGTCATGCAAAAAGCATTAGCAAAAAGCATTAGAATTTCAGCGTTGCGTGCGTCCCTATATTCACCCTCTGAAATATGATTAAGCCCATCAAAGCTCAAAAAAACGTGAAGCAGTTCCGCAATATTGGCCTTACGCAGATATTGACTTATCGGCTTCCGCTGGCCGGTATCGCGTCCATTCTGCATCGAATCAGCGGCGCATTGCTCTTCCTCCTTCTGCCTTTTGCGCTCTATCTGTTTGAACAAAGCCTC
>NZ_CAFB01000025.1 GCF_000227585.1 Candidatus Glomeribacter gigasporarum BEG34
TCAACTGATTCCGCGGGAAAATCTGCGCATTGGAGACCGGGTGCGCGCTTATCTTCTCAAGATTGACCGAAGCGCGCGCGGCCCGCAAATCGAACTGTCGCGCACTGCGCCTGAATTTCTGATTCAACTGTTTGAAATAGAAGTTCCAGAAATTGAACAGGGGCTGCTTGAAATCAAGTCAGCCGCGCGCGATCCGGGGATACGCGCGAAAATCGCCATCGTTGCGCACGATAAGCGCATTGACCCCATCGGCACGTGCGTGGGTATCCGAGGCTCGCGCGTGCAGGCAGTGCGCAATGAACTCGAAGGCGAAAATGTGGATATCGTGCTTTGGGCCGAAGACCCCGCGCAATTTGTGATTAATGCGCTTGCGCCCGCTGTTGTCCAGTCTGTGATGGTCGATGAAGAAACACATTCGATGGATGTCGTCGTCCATGACGATGAACTGGCCGTTGCAATCGGCCGCAACGGCCAGAACGTGCGTCTGGCGAGTGAACTGACGGGCTGGACGCTCAATATGATGACCCCGGCGGAATCCGCCGAAAAGCAGGCGCAAGAGCGTTCCATGCTGCGCGCGCTCTTTATGGAGCGTCTGAACGCCGATGAAGAAGTCGCCGGCGCGCTGATTGAAGAAGGGTTTAGCAGCCTTGAAGAAATCGCTTATGTGCCGCTTGGCGAAATGCTTGGCATCAGCGCGCTGGACGAAGACACGGTTCAGGAGTTACGCGCGCGTGCGCGCGATACATTGTTGACAATGGCAATTGCGGATGAAGAACA
>NZ_CAFB01000024.1:0-585 GCF_000227585.1 Candidatus Glomeribacter gigasporarum BEG34
GTACTTTGAGTTCAAGCGGAAACGCCTGATCCGCCGCCACACGGCGCCAGGAATAAGCGAAAATCGAATTATTATGTCTCTCAAATGAGATTCAATCAAGGCCCTGTATGAAGTCAAAATAACCCATGTCTGAACATCCCTCTGCCATTCCAAACACAGCCAGACACGCCAAAGTTCTGATCCTCGGCTCAGGCCCGGCGGGGTATACCGCCGCTATCTATGCGGCGCGCGCGAATTTGGCGCCGGCGCTGATTACCGGCCATGCGTTGGGCGGCCAATTGATGACGACCACCGACGTTGAAAACTGGCCCGCGGACGCAGCGGGGGTACAAGGGCCGGAATTGATGCAGCGCTTTCTTGAGCACGCGCAACGCTTCAATACGGTCATGATTCATGACCAGATTCACACTGCCTCTCTGAACGAGCGGCCGTTCCGGCTGACCGGCGATGCAAACGCCTATACTTGCGATGCGCTGATTATTGCGACCGGCGCGTCAGCGAAATATCTGGGTTTACCGTCCGAGACGGCCTTTATGGGCAAGGGCGTATCCGCCTGCGCGACCTGCGATGGATTTTTCTACCGGC
>NZ_CAFB01000024.1:660-1431 GCF_000227585.1 Candidatus Glomeribacter gigasporarum BEG34
AAAACGGTTATATTGTCACGCGCGGCGGGCGCGCCGGGAATGCGACCGCTGCCAGCGTTCCCGGCGTTTTCGCGGCCGGCGATGTGCAGGATCATATTTATCGGCAGGCGATTACCAGCGCCAGCTCCGGCTGCATGGCCGCGCTCGATGCGCAGCGCTATTTGGAGCAGTAAGTCTATTGCCCAGATCTTACAAACCGATCATCGGAGAAATCTATGATACGTATATTGATTATTTGGTTGATTAATGCACTCGCTCTGTTTGTTTTGCCGTATATCATTTCATCCATCCAAATCCGCGGCTTTGGCACGGCCTTGGTTGCAGCGGTTGTGCTTGGCTTGATCAATGCGTTGATCCGGCCACTGCTCGTGCTGCTCACCTTGCCTGTGACGATGATTACGCTGGGCCTTTTTATTTTTGTGATTAATGCGCTGCTTTTCCAGTTTGCCGCCTGGATGCTGAAAGGTTTTGAGGTCGCGGATTTCTGGTCCGCGTTGTTCGGCTCCATTCTGTATAGCCTGATTTCGTGGCTGTTGGCCTGGTTGATACTTGGAAGAACGGAATCCAGCCTCTAAATATTATGTTTTATCAAGCGACTATGCGTCAACGCGCGCGTCTGCATTGCCGGCTGATCTCAGTGAAAGACCCGGATGACTATCCAAGAAAGACTGGTTTAAAATTGAACAATAAAAGCGAAATTTTCAATGAGATTCTTTATGTCAATGACGCCGCGCGTAAAACACTATTTGCTTTCCATACTGCACATCTCTG
>NZ_CAFB01000023.1 GCF_000227585.1 Candidatus Glomeribacter gigasporarum BEG34
TAACAAGAGTCGCGTGACATCGTCGCGCGCGTGAAATTGCTCGGAGAGCAGGGCTGCGGAGCGGTCGCGGCTGCCATCGTTCACAAAGATCACTTCATAGCTCAGTTCAAGCGCATCCAGCGCTGGATAGAGGCGGTCAAACAGAACGCGCAACCCCGCTTCTTCGTTATAGACAGGAATAATGACCGATAGTTCAGGCGTCTTCATTGGGCGTGAGGTTAAAAATACAGAGAACCAAGAACCATACACTTTTTAGAATGACTTCCAAAAATACTTTGCAAAGCCGGCTAGATTACGTGTTCTGCCGCCCGGTATTGCTGCGCCGGGCGATGACGCACCGCAGCCATAGCGCACCGCATAACGAAAAGTTTGAATTTCTTGGCGATGCAGTGCTGAACTGCGTCATTTCCGCGCTGATATTCCAGCGTTTTCCGGCGCTGAAGGAAGGGGATTTGTCGCGCATCCGCGCCCATTTGGTGAAACAGCAAACGCTCTGCCAGATTGCGCAGACACTGGAACTCGCCAAAGATTTGCGGCTGGGCGAGGGAGAACTGAGAAGCGGCGGGCGCAAGCGCCCGTCGATGCTGGCCGATGCGCTTGAGGCGCTCTTTGGCGCCATTTATCTGGATGGCGGTTTCAGCGCGGCGCGCGCGGCGATCGAGCGCCTGTATGCGCCTATCCTTGACCATCTCGATCTGAAGATGTCCGGTAAAGATGCAAAGACATGTTTGCAGGAATTGCTGCAAGGCCGCAAGATCGCGCTGCCGGAATATACTGTGATCACAACGCGCGGAGCTGCGCATCGGCAACAGTTTGAAATTCAATGCACGGTGCCGTCCTTGGAAATTCAAGCGCGGGGTCGCGGCGCGAGCCGCCGCGCGGCGGAACAGGAGGCTGCCGCGCGGGCTTTAGCAGAAATCAAGCGTTCTTGAAAATATAGCCAAGCAACTTTAATTTGATACGGCGTCATCGCCGCTCGCCGTATTATTCATACTGTCTTCGCGGCTGCTTCCTTGTCTCAAACTAAAGTTGCTTGGCTATACATTTCAAAAATTGTCCAAAGATGACATTCCGCTGTGGAACCATTGCCATTGTCGGGCGGCCAAACGTGGGTAAATCGACCTTACTGAATGCGCTCATCCAGCAGAAAATCAGCATCACTTCGCGCAAAGCGCAGACGACCCGTTATCGTATCCAAGGGATCTATACCTGCGCTGAAGCGCAATATATTTTTGTCGATACGCCGGGATTCCAGACGCGCTACGGCGGCCCGCTCAATCAATCCTTAAATCGCATTGTGACCGCCGCGCTCAGCGCAGTCGATGTATGCCTGTTTGTCGTTGAAGCGGGGCGTTATGACGCGCGAGATCAACAGGCGCTGGCACAGATCGACGCTGCGCTCACAACGCTGCTGATTGCCAACAAGGTCGACCGGCTTGCCGACAAGGGCGGGCTGCTCCCTTTTCTGCAGCGCCTGCGCGCGGCGCGCGCGTTCTGCGAGATGCTGCCGATATCCGCGAAACGGCCAGACGATATTGAAAAATGCCGGCAAATACTGTTGCCTTATTTACCGGTTAAAGCTCCGGTCTATCCTGAAGATACGCTGACCGATTGCAGCGAACGCTTCCTTGCCGCCGAAACGCTGCGCGAAAAAGTGTTTCGCTTCACGGGCGATGAATTGCCGTATACCAGTGCGGTGCGGATTGAGCGCTTTGAACAAAAGGGCAGCTTGCGCCGCATTTTCGCCGCCATTCTGGTTGAGCGGGATTCGCATAAAGCGATGATCATCGGCGAGCGGGGCCAGAAACTGAAACAGATGGGCGTGCAGGCGCGCCTTGACCTGGAAAGATTATTTGGCGGACCGGTCTATCTCAATACTTTGGGTCAAAGTAAAACGGGGGGGAATATTAAGCCGCCCCGCCTTTTAACGGATTATCCGCTGCGCGCGCACAACGCCTTTGGCTTTGAAGTGCGCGCCCGGTATGCGCAAGCGATCGAATGCGAAGCGGCGCTTGCCTGTGCGCGCGTTGATCCGCGCCTTAAAGGTCTGCCGCGTCTGATATTGGGCGGCGGCAGCAATATCGTGCTGACGCGCGATTTTGACGGCATTGTCTGGCTCATTGCGCAGCGCGGTCGGCGTTTAGTGCATGAAGATGCCGATGCCTGGTTGATCGAAGCCGGCGCGGGCGAGCGCTGGCATGATTTTGTGCAATGGACGCTTGAATGCGGCTGGCCCGGCCTTGAAAACCTGGCCCTGATTCCGGGCACAGTCGGCGCGGCGCCCGTTCAAAATATCGGCGCCTACGGTCTGGAAATGAGCGAACGCTTCTTCCAGTTGCGCGCGCTGGATATGAAAACCGGCAAGGCCTTGCATCTCAATGCGGCTGCATGCCGTTTTGCTTATCGAGACAGCTTTTTCAAGCAGTGCGAGTCGGGGCGTTTCGTCATTGTTTCGGTTGTATTCCGCCTGCCCAAAAGATGGCAGCCGCGCTGCGCCTATCCAGAGATTGAACGCATCCTTGCAGAACGGGGTATCGTGAAACCCTCGCCGCGCGATGTGTTTGACGCCGTGGTTGCGGCGCGCCAATCAAAACTGCCGGATCCGGCTCAAGCGGGTAATGCCGGCAGTTTCTTTAAGAATCCCCTGCTCCGGCCAGCGGATTTTGAAGCGCTATCGGGCCGCGAACCTGATCTTGCCGCCCATCCTTTACCGAACGGACAGATCAAACTGGCCGCCGGGCAATTGATCGAGCGCTGCGGCTGGAAAGGGCGCGCTTTGGGGCGCGCTGCGGTGCACGCGCGCCATGCGCTGGTGATTATCAATAATGGAAATGCCTGCGGCGCGGATATTCTCAAACTGGCTGAAGTCATCCAGCGCGATGTCTACCGGCGCTTTGGAGTACGGTTAGAGCCGGAACCTACAATTATTTAGAGCATTTTTCAGCGGTTTGCCCTGTGTCGCTTCGCGCGCTTCTTGTGCAATCTCGCTGAAAAATGCTCTAGGTGCACTGTCTGCATTGGCGCGCCTTGCCAGCGCGGCTGGGCGAAACGCCTGGAAGCCTTGCATTAGGCTTGAGAGGGCGTTACACTTTTTCAAAACTGAGAATGATTCGCATTATTATTTTTTGATCTTTTCCGCATTTGCCCAATGACTTCTACATTTCTTTATGTCCTCACAGCGGCGTTATTGACCAGCCTGTCTTCTTTCGCGCGGGCGGCTGAATATCCGATTGGCAAACCGCACATTCACAATGGCATGGAAATCGCCGCTGTGTATTTGCAGCCCGTCACGATGGAACCGGAAGGCATGATGCTTAAAGCCGAGAAATCCGACATCC
>NZ_CAFB01000022.1 GCF_000227585.1 Candidatus Glomeribacter gigasporarum BEG34
GGAACCCAGCCTTGCGCACGGTCAACATTCAATCCCTTTCATAGCCACCGCTGGCTTCACAGACCACCGTACTGACTGGATTCCCTGATTGAATAAATTTCTCTAGTGCCCGGATGAATTTCTTCAGTCCTTTGGCTGTGTTTTCTACTTGGAAATAATGAGCACCCATTTGTGCATCCAGCACGTGTTTACTGACATCTACCCCTATATAAGCTGCCATTGGATTGCATCCTCCTCTAGCTGTATGCTTGAAAAGTTGGCTCTCTCCATACTTGCCGATTGGATGCGAGGCTTGAGCCTCTCCCATCTGTCCGGAGCTTGACCAACATAAAAAGCAGAGAGCATCCTGTCTTTCTCCCAGTACTTCATTAACCTGTTTGCACGCGATTCCTCTCTGCCACCTCATAAAGTGATCAGCTTTATGGGGCCAATCCAATATACAAGTTTGACCCTGCGGCGGCGGCTTCAGAAGCGGCGCAAAGCGGGGCGTCTGTGTAATGGCCCATCCCGATCTCAGACGCAAGCGACGCACACCTTACAGGCATAGGGGCCATGCAATGACCCAACCCTCGAATTTCAAGAAAGGGATTCATGAATCCAAGCAGTACATATCACCCTTGCCATCTGTGCGGGGAACTGGAACACGCGCACGAGATGCGGGTGAACATCCAGAACGGCGCGGCGCTGTGTGCGTGCTGCGTTCTGGAGCACTTTGAGCCGTGGCGCGATGAGTCTGAAGCGGAACATTGAATGACAAAACCATCCCAAAACTTTGATCTGCGTATTCGATGTGACGACCGGCCTTTGTGGTTTGCACTGCGCTCACTTGAGCAATTGGCCGCGCAGTTCCCTAAAAACGTTCGGCGCTTTCTGGGCGGACTCGATACCCCGTCTCAACTCATCCGCATTGACTCAGATAGAAGCCTGGCAATTGGAGAGGGCGAATTTCGGCTGGTGTTGAAACCGTCCGATGATCTCCGTATGTTTTTGTCCGCATTGGGAACAGGAGATATCCAGTGACTCTTTGTCGAAATTCAGCCTCTATCTCACCTTTAATTTTTGAATGGAGTTTGTAATGGAACTCAACGCCCGTCAACGCCAAATCGCATCAGAGGCGCTGTGCCGATTTGTGATCGAAAGAGTCAAAGCAGAACCTGTTTGGGGTGACGAAGCCTTTAAAAGATTCAGGAGAGCACTCATCCCCCAGCTTCGATTGCTCAACCAGGATTTCGAGTCGGATTGCAGCGAATCGGCTGACGGACAAGCGGCTGAAGAGACCTCATCGGAGAACGCCGATATTCCTAATCGCATGAAGACAGAAGCTGCCGAGTTGTCTACCAATCCGTCTTGGTTTGCACGGGTTTCATCGGATCGACGCAAGATTTCCATTTTTCTACTCACAACTCCAACGACCGCGAAAGAGCTTGTTTTTCAACTTCCTCTAACGATTGATTGTCTCGTGGAACAAGAACATCTACCGAAACCTCTTCTTGAGTTTCTGACTTGGTGCGCGAAAACGTAGTTCTAACACGCAGAAACATATCGCCATACGGTTCGATGACGAATAAATCAGGCTTCAGTTTGATGTTTTCCATACGTCCCCCGTTCATGAGTGAGTTAAGCGCGATACCTCTAAAGAGGAGTCATGAAATGAAATCCGCAATAAACCGTTTTCGCAGTGTTATTGGACGGAATCTGGCATGGCTAGGTCTTCGATTGGCTTACCCAACTCGGTTTCAAGGCGCTTCAAAGCCAGAACAAGTTCTCGTGTTGCTGCCGGACTTAATAAAAACGCCATCGTTATTCCACCCTTCACGGCAGGATGAAGCTGGGTTTGCTGAATCGATAGTGCTCCTGTATCCCGGTTGAGTGTGATCTTTAAAGGTGCATCAACGCCGATGGGAAAAACTTTGTCAGTCCAATCGCGCTTTTTGATTGGTTCGTTCATACGTCCCCCGTTCATGAGTGATGGTTGAAGTGAAGCGCAACGATTTTCTCATGTGCTCTGGGGGCGGCCCTTTTAACAAAAGCGTGCAGATCGATGTCCTTTAAAGCCTACTACGTACACGCCAGCCCCCTCCGGAGGAGGGTGGCATGAGCGCTGCCTATATACAAGCGGCGCACAAGGCGAAGTTGCCGCCCACTCAAAAGCGCGTGCTGCTCGCGCTGTGCGAAGTCCGCACGAAGGCGGGCGTATGCGATCTGCGGCAGAGAGCGCTTGCCCGCGCCTGTTCTCTTTCCCTCGGCGAGGTCAACCGTTGTGTGAAGGCCCTGGCAGAGCGCAGCTATCTGCGCATCGAGCCGCATCCGCACCGCCGCGGCAATCTGTACCGGATAAACGGCCTTCGACACTGGAATCTCAGCGCGTCCTCCGCTTCCAGTCTGTTTCGCATCTTTCCCACCTGCTCATTGGTACACCGCATGCCCGCAGGCTCCATGAGCGCGCCCGCTTCAAAGCGCCGGGCAGTAAGCGCGGGCGTCAAGAGATGAGTGCCTTTTGCGTCTATGCCGCCGCAACCTGGATTGCACGCGAGCGCGCGGAGAAGAAGGTGTGCAATGTCGAGTTCCGCCAAGGGGTGCAGCACGTCCTCACATTGCAGGAATGGAAAGCCAAGGTCGATGAAGAGACGCAGCGGATATTCAAACGGATGAAACCCGTGCGCGCAAGTCCCTTGTTCGATATACCGCAGTCCTGCCTGGACTGGATACGGGTTGCCGAGAAAAACGGCCTGATTCGAGACGCGCAGGTGATGGCCTGGAAAGTAGACACCTATTCGGACGGAAGCCCGGCCCGTGACAAACACGGTCGCCCCAAGAAGGCCTGGCTGTCGTATCACGCAACGGATGCGGATGGGTTTGCCACGCATCCACAAGCCATTGCCACGTGTGAAGTGGCGAAGGGGAGTGACGGATGAACCGTTAAACGGAGAGCGGTATTGGACGGCTCAAGACCGAACCTGCTTGAGTGAAATGTGGAGGGTCAGCACCACGGCGTCCATGACAAAAAGCACCCATACGGTCGGCGCAAATACGGCAGCGTATGGGGAAGAGGCCCCTACTGTGAGGCAGGTCTGAAACAGGGGCGAGTGGCGGCGAAGGCAGCACCACTGACCTTACAAGGCTGCCGCGTCATGCGGCTCCGAGGGAGACACATGTAAAGGCGTCGCTTAAGGCTAGCTGCGTCTGCTCACCAAGGAAGAGCGCTCAGAAAGAAGAGATTTAAAGAACAGATTAAAGATAAAGAACAGAGATTCAAGAGATTCAAGAGATGAATCAATCGAATCCGCTGTGCGCGAGGCGGCGTAGGAATGAAAGCAATGAAGGTCTATATCACTCAACGTTTCACCGACTGGATACACGAGCGGCGCATTGCCTGGCATGGCTGGCGGCGCGCATTCAAGCGCGCAGTATGGGAAATAAGGGATGAGCACGATTATCCAGGCAGCCTGTTGGCCGCTCCAGCTACCACCGACCGCTAAGTTCGTTTTGATCTTACTGGCAGATAACGCAAATGATCAGGGGGTGTGCTGGCCCTCCATCCCAAAGATTTGTGAGCGTACCTGTTTTTCAGAGCGCACGGTTCATGGTGCCATTAAATGGCTTGAGCAACGTGCACTACTGCGTGCGAATCGATCTAATGGCCGTCATACCAGCTACATCCTCACGCCGCAAGAATACAGTGAACCCCCGCAGGAGCTGCGGTCTAACCATAAAGAACCGTCATTAGAACCATCAGAGGAACCATCAAAGGGCGCGTGCGCGAGTCGCGCCGCGCTTTGTGAGCTGAAGCGCCCCGACTGGTTGCCGGAAGATGCTTGGCGGGATTGGGTGAGCTATCGCAAGACCCACAAATCGAGGTTTACCGAAAAAGCGGCGGAGCTGTCGCTGTGCGAACTGGCGAAGCTGCGCGAGCGGGGATTTGAGCCGCGCGCCGTGATCGAGCAGAGCATTTTGTCAGGCTGGACGGGGCTGTTTCCGCTGAAAGACCGCGCGGGCACGGGGCCGCCGGGCTTGAACCGGCAGGTGGCGCTGGAGGCTGAAAACGCCCGCGCAAAAGCGATGTTGTTTGGCCCGAAAACTGAGGTGATCGATGTCTGAAAACGATTTTGATGTATTTGCGGTGTTGCTCGATGCGGCGTATGCGCTGTACGGCAAAGCGCTACCGGCAGAGGCCAAGGCCGCGTATTTCGAGTCCTTGAAGGACTGGCCGATGGAGACGGTGCGCGCGGCGTTGAATGCACACGTCCGGGATGCACAGCGCGGGCAGTTTGCACCGAAGCCTGCGGACTTGATCGCCCAATGGGAAGGCTATACCGCGCACGATGGCCGCCCTGAAGCCGATGAAGCCTGGGCGATAGCGCTGGCGGCTCAGGACGAAGCGGCAACGCTCGTGTGGACGGCGGAGATGATGGAGGCTTTTGGCATTGCCCGTGTGGTGCTCGACCGCGGCGATCAGGTGGGCGCGCGCATGGCGTTCAAGGACGCCTACAAGCGGTTGGTGGAAGCGGCGCGGAAGGCGCGGCGCGCGGTGCATTGGCAAACCTCGCTCGGTTGGGATGCTGAACAGCGCGAAGTTGCGCTGACGCAGGCGGTCGCTAGGCGCCGGATTTCGGCATCGACGGCAGCCGCTTTATTGCCGCCGCCAGATCGAATCGACGAGGGCGACGGCGCGCATCAAGTGCGGGCGAACCTGCAACGCATCCGCGAACAGTTGGCCGCGCTGCCGTCTCCGTTGCAGCGCGCCCGCGCAGCGCGTGCGGCCCGATTGCGTGAACAACGGCAAACGGTTCGAGCGCGGAAAAGCGGCATGCTTGAGCAGATATGGCGTTATGCGTACCTCTATCCCGACACATTCCCTGTCTTTCCCTTGCTGACCTATGACCAAAGTGTATCTGCGCGGGTACGGCCCGAATGCAGGTGTCCAATGCCCGTGCCAGCGGCACAGGCAAAGCGGAAAGCCGCATAAAAGCAAAGATGACGCCTGAATCCGCCCGCTTGCCGGCTAAGGTGCAACTGCCAGGGCGAGACCCGTTCGTGGCGGTCAAATTCCTGAGCCAGAAGCGCCGGTTGGACATTCCCGACCGGAGCGGCAAGCGGCAGTCGATGAGCGTACTGGAAGCGCAGTTTGCGTTGCGGGTGCGTGTCGCA
>NZ_CAFB01000021.1 GCF_000227585.1 Candidatus Glomeribacter gigasporarum BEG34
ACGCGCTGACCAAGCCGCGTGTGGCGCAACTCGCCGTATTCTGCGCGGTGATCGGCATGTGCCTGGCCGCGCGCGGCGCAGTGCCCTGGCGCGTTCTATGCGGCGGCGCGCTTGGCATCTGGCTGTGCGCAAGCGCGGCATTTGCAGTGAACTGCTGGGTCGAGCGTCATATCGATGCGCGGATGCGCCGCACGGCCTGGCGGCCATCGGCGCGCGGCGAACTGGGTTCGGCGCAGATACTGGCTTTTGCAACGCTGACCGGCGCACTGGGCGCCGGTTTACTCTATGCGTTGACTAACCCGCTCACGCTCTGGCTGACGCTCGCGACCTTTCTCGGCTACGCGGTGGTTTATACAGTCCTTCTGAAGCCGGCCACGCCGCAAAATATTGTGATTGGCGGCGCCGTGGGCGCAATGCCGCCCGCGCTCGGTTGGGCGGCGGTCACGGGAACCGTGCCTGTGCAGGCTTGGATATTGGTGCTGATTATTTTTGTCTGGACGCCGCCGCATTTCTGGGCGCTCGCACTGGCCCGCCGCGATGATTACGCGCGCTCCGGCTGGCCGATGCTGCCGCTCACGCATGGCGAAAAATTTACCCGGCTCCATATTCTGCTGTATAGCTGGATTCTGTTTGGCGCGGCGCTGCTGCCATACGCAGCGCATATGAGCGGCGGCGTTTACCTGGTCGTCGCGCTCGCGCTCGGCGCTCTTTTTATCGTCTATGCGTGGCGATTATGGCGTCAATATTCCGACGCGCGGGCGCATCGACTGTTTCGCTATTCAATTGTGTATCTGACGCTGCTGTTTGCAGCGCTGCTGGTGGACCATGATGCGCGCTTATTCTCTAAACCCGCATTCCAGAATATCGATTTGAGCGGCAATTCCAGCTTCGCCCGCGACTTCGCGCTGCCGGATACGCAAGGCAGGCTGCGCACGCTGGCGGATTTCAAAGGAAAGGTGGTGGTTCTGCTGTTCGGCTATACCCATTGCCCGGATGTCTGCCCGACCACGCTGGCCGAGCTTGCGCAAGTATCAAAGCGGCTCGGATCCGATGCGCAGCACGTACAGGTGGTATTTGTCACGGTGGATCCATCGCGCGATACGCCGGAGGCGCTTGAGCGCTATGTCAAGGCGTTTGGGCCGAACTTCAGCGCGCTGCGCGCCGCCGATCCCGCCGCATTGAGAAAAGTGACGCGGGATTTTCGCGTGCATTACGCCAAAAATCCCGGCGCGCAATCCGGAGAGTATGAGATGGAACATACGGCCGCAAGCTATGTGTTCGATCCGCGCGGACGGTTACGCCTGTATGTGCTGTATGGACAAAGGCCGGAGTCGTGGCTGCACGATCTGCGCTTGCTGTTGAAAGAAAAGATCAGTACTTAGAACCTGTTCACGGTCTGTGACGAGCGCCTGTCAGCCAAGGAGGACGGAGCGCAGGAACCGGAGCATATACGTAATATGTGAGGATTCCGAGCACCGCCCGACGCAGGCTCACGGGCGCGCAGTCAGATCGTGAACGGGTTCTTAGCCTTATGCCTTTGAGGCTCCCCTGAAGCAGCGCACCTGATTGTAAAATGGCAGCTCACATTGACTGGAGTTTTCATGAAGCTTGAGCGTACTTTGTCCATCATCAAACCGGATGCGGTTGCAAAAAATGCCATCGGCGCGATCTATAACCGTTTCGAGCAAGCGGGTTTGAAGATCATTGCCGCCCGGATGATTCAACTGTCGCGCAAGGAAGCGGAACAGTTTTATGCCGTTCATCGGGCGCAGCCATTCTTTGGCGCGCTGGTCGATTTTATGATTTCGGGGCCAGTGATGGTTCAGGCGCTGGAAGGCGAAGATGCGATTGCCAGAAATCGCCAGTTGATGGGCGCAACGGATCCGAAAAAAGCGGCTCCGGGCACCATTCGCGCGGATTTTGCGGACAATATCGATGCGAACGCCGTCCACGGCTCGGACAGTCCGGAAAATGCGCAGGCTGAAATTACCTTTTTCTTTGCACACATGGAACTCCACGCGCGCTAAGCACTTGTTTAGCCCGTTCTTTTGCCAGCACACGCATGACGACGACTGCTGAAATCACCAATCTGCTCGATCTGGACGCGCGCGGTCTGACTGAATACTGCGCCTGTCTGGGCGAGGCAGCCTTTCGCGCCAGGCAGCTTCAACGCTGGATTCACCAGGCGGGTGCGGTGGATTTCGACGGCATGACCGATCTTGCCAAAGCATTCCGGGAAAAACTCAAGGCGAGCGCAACCATTCAATCTCCCC
>NZ_CAFB01000020.1 GCF_000227585.1 Candidatus Glomeribacter gigasporarum BEG34
CCGCAAAAATCCTGCTTGAAATGCGCGCAGTACACGCCAACCTCGAGTCGCCTTTTAAACTGACCTCCGGCTGGGCAAGCCCGGTCTATATCGATTGCCGCAAAATCATCTCATTTGTGCGCGCTCGCCGCGCTTTGATGGAAATGGCTGAGGCCGTCATTTTGTCCGAAATTGGCTTTGAACAGATCGATGCAATTGCCGGCGGAGAAACCGCAGGCATTCCATACGCCGCTTGGCTTGCGGAACGCTTAATGCTCCCAATG
>NZ_CAFB01000019.1:0-367 GCF_000227585.1 Candidatus Glomeribacter gigasporarum BEG34
AGAATGTATTTTCCAAAATAATGACTAGGAGTTCCGCACAGCCGCGCTGGCAAGGCGCGCCGACGCAGACAGTACAACTCGTACGGCAAGGAGGCGCGCCTTGCCAGCGCGGCTGTGCGGAACTCCTGATGACTTTGTCGATTTTGCATGTCCCGTAACTCAATCCTGTTTGAGCGAGCCAAACAAAGCATTCCGGGCGGCGTGAACTCGCCGGTGCGCGCCTTCACCGCCGTAGGCGGCGTCCCCTGTTTTATCAAGCGCGCGCTTGGGCCTTACCTCTGGGATACCGAAGGCAAACGTTATATCGATTATGTCGGCTCCTGGGGCGCAATGATCACAGGCCATCTGGACGGGCCGACGCTCGCCG
>NZ_CAFB01000019.1:420-1153 GCF_000227585.1 Candidatus Glomeribacter gigasporarum BEG34
CAGGCTCCGGACTGCTCACGGGCGGGCAAGCGAGCTCAGCCGGCGTGCCGGACGAGATTGCGCACGCAACCACTGTACTCGAATACAACAATCTTGAGCAGATCGGCGAGACTTTTGCGCAGCTTGGCGACCAAATCGCCGCCGTGATTGTCGAACCCATTGCAGGCAATATGAATCTGGTGCGTGGCGCAGCAGAATTTTTGCGCGCATTGCGCACGCAGTGCACTGAATACGGCGCCGTGCTGATTTTTGATGAAGTCATCAGCGGTTTTCGGGTCGCGCTCGGCGGCGCGCAGTCTCTGTACGGTATTAGGCCCGATTTGACCTGCCTGGGGAAAATTATCGGCGGCGGTTTCCCGCTCGCCGCCTTTGGCGGACGGCGCGATATTATGGCGCATCTTGCGCCGCTTGGCTCGGTGTATCAGGCAGGAACGCTCTCAGGCAATCCCGTGGCCGTCACCGCCGGCTTGAACACGCTTAAACGCATCCAAACGCCCGGTTTCTATGAAAAACTCTCTGCGCAAACCGAACGCTTAATCTCCGGCATTGTCCAGGCCGCGCGCGACGCGGACATTGTATTCTCAGCCGATGGCCTGGGCGGATTATTCGGCCTGTATTTTGCGCCCGCCCCGCCCGCCTGCCTCGGTGAGGTTGCCGGCTGCGATATGGCGCGCTTCAAAGCCTTTTTCCACGCCATGCTGGATCACGGCATTTATCTGGCCCCCTCTCCTTA
>NZ_CAFB01000018.1 GCF_000227585.1 Candidatus Glomeribacter gigasporarum BEG34
CGCTGGAAAGCGTCGATGTATCCCACGACATCCGCGCCGAGGACGTGGGGCAACGCGCATCCGGGATTGCCGCGCATGCGCCAGTGCGCGCGGCGCTGATTGCGCGGCAGCGCGCCTGGCGCGTTCACCCGGGGCTGGTTGCGGACGGACGGGATATGGGAACGGTCATTTTTCCGGACGCGCGTCTCAAAGTTTTTTTGACGGCAAGCGTTGAGCAACGCGCACAAAGACGCTATCGACAATTGATTGACAAGGGTTTTGCTGCTAATATCTTCCGCCTTTTACGCGATTTGACCGAGCGCGATGCGCGCGACTCCGCCCGTGCGGTCGCGCCGCTTGTGCCTGCGGCGGAGGCGAAAACGCTGGATACCTCCTGTTTGTCTGCCGGTCAAGCGGTGGACGCGATATTGGAGTGGTGGCGAGCCGCATCCGGAGAGTCGTGAGTGTTTAACCTTTAACCCGCGGATATTGAGCGCCTCATATTGGCCCAATGTCGCGAATTTTCTGCTTCTTATGTCTGCCCAACTTCTTTCTTCCTCTTCTCCCGATTCCGATCAAGAATCTTTTGCCGCACTGTTTCAAGCCTCTGTAGCCCATCAGGAGATGCGGACTGGCGAAGTCATCTCTGCTCAGGTCGTTCGCATCGATCAC
>NZ_CAFB01000017.1 GCF_000227585.1 Candidatus Glomeribacter gigasporarum BEG34
CGCGCGAAACTGCTGGAAACACTGACTGAAGGCGCGACTGTTCAAGGCGTGGTGAAGAATATTACCGATTACGGCGCGTTTGTTGATCTGGGAGGAATCGACGGTCTGCTGCATATCACGGATATCGCGTGGCGCCGTATCCGGCATCCAAGCGAAGCGCTGTCTGTCGGACAGGAAATTAGCGCAAAAGTATTGAAGTTCGACCCTGAAAAACGCCGCGTTTCGCTCGGCGTTAAACAGCTGGGCGATGATCCCTGGCAAGGGATTGCGCGGCGCTATCCTTCTGGCACGCGGCTATTCGGCAAAGTCACCAATCTGACCGATTACGGCGCATTTGTTGAAATCGAATCAGGCATCGAAGGGCTGGTGCATGTTTCCGAAATGGATTGGACAAATAAAAATATCTCGCCCGGCAAAGCTGTCCAGCTCGATCAGGAAGTGGAAGTGATGGTGCTCGAAATCCACGAAGAGCGTCGCCGGATCAGCCTGGGAATGAAACAGTGCAAACCGAATCCGTGGGAGGAATTCGCGCGCCATTTCAGCAAAGGCGATAAAGTCAGCGGGCTGATTCGTTCGATTACCGATTTTGGCGTCTTTATCGGGCTTGAAGGCGGTATTGACGGCTTGGTTCATCTGTCCGATCTGTCATGGCATGAGCCGGGCGAAGAAGCGGTGCGCAAATATAAAAAAGGCAATACGGCTGAAGCGATGGTGCTTGCTGTTGATGCAGACAAAGAGCGTATTTCGCTGGGAATCAAGCAGCTTGAAAGCGATCCGTTTAATCACTTTGTGGAAATGAATGATAAAGGCGCCCGCGTCAGCGGAAAGGTGAAAACCGTAGATGCGGAAAGCGCGCTCATTACATTGGCGGACGATGTTGAAGGGACGCTGCGCGCATCGGAAATTGCGCCGGGCGTCTCGGATGCGCGCGCTGCACTGAAAGAAGACGATGCCGTCGATGCGGTCATTATCGGGATCGACCGCAAAGCGCGCGCCATTCAATTGTCACTCAAA
>NZ_CAFB01000016.1 GCF_000227585.1 Candidatus Glomeribacter gigasporarum BEG34
TGATGATGCAGTCCTCGCCGATTGTGATTCCAAGCCGCGTGAACGCGGCGCTGGCCGCGACGGTGATCTGAGATGTCTATCGATTGGGATGACGCGGTGATCGCGCCGGTGATGGACGTGTTCGGCGAAGCGGTGACGTATCGGCCCAAAGACGGCGCGCCCTTTGAGATCACCGGCATCTTGACCGAGGCGTATCTGGAAGTGGATGCCGTGGGCGATGCGGTTCCAATGAGCGGCCAGCAGTCGAGGTTGAACGTGCGATTGTCCGCCTTCATGGAGATCGAACCGCAGCCAGGCGATACGTTGACGGTGCGGCGCACCGGCCAGACCTATTGGGTGCGGGAAGTGCGCCCAGACGGACACGGCGGCGCATGTTTGCGGCTCAATGGGGAGGGCTGAGATGCTGATGCGCGCCCATTTTCGCGAACAGGCGGTTGCGACCCTGAAAGCGGCCCACACCACCGCGGGCCAGAACGTCTTTTCGCCCCGCGACTGGCCGACTTGGCGCGGCGAATATCCGCTGATTCTGGTGCACACGCCGCGCGAGCGCAAGGCATCCATCACGCGCGGCATCCCGCAGTTCAACACCACGCTTTGGCTGGCGGTCAGCGCGCGCGTCGAGACGCACAGCGCCGAAGCCGCGTATGCGGATTTGGAGACGCTGGGCGCGCAGATCGAGGCGGCCCTCCTCACTGACTTCAACCTGATTTCCCAGCTTCAGCACATCGCCTTTGTGGACACTCGGATAGAGGTGAACGCGCAAAGCAAAGGTCATCTGGGCGAGGTGCAGATCGATTTCGGGCTGGAATTTTACGAAGTCTTTGACCCTGTGACGCAATCGCCGGTTCAACCCATTGCAACGCCTTTAGAAGGGATCGATGTCCAACACGCACTACGACCGGAGTAACACCATGTGGATTCAACCTGCACCAGGCCGCCTCGTGCGCGACCCGGCCTTTCATGATGTCTTGCCTGAGGCGGGGCGCGAAGTCGAGCCGTCTGAGTATTGGCAACGCCGCTTGCGGGATGGCGATGTCATTG
>NZ_CAFB01000015.1 GCF_000227585.1 Candidatus Glomeribacter gigasporarum BEG34
CTGGAGGTGAAATTCCTCCGGCCGACTCGGCACTCCAGTTTTCTAACAGCTCGCGCTGAATACGCAAGCAGATTATCAGAACAGCAAAAAGAAATTTTGAAGCGGTTTGCAAAGATGGATTTCAATCAGATTGAACCGCATCACATTGCGCGCTACCTGAGAATTGAGAGAGCGAATTCCCCTGTGCGGGCTAATCGAGAAATTGCTTTTTTATCTACTGTATTGCAATTTGGAATTGAATGTGGGCGTGTGCGGACAAATCCTTGTCGACAAGTGCGGCGTAACCGAGAAACGCCTCGAACACGCAAAGTTGAAACGGAAGAACTCCAGGCCGTCTTAAAAATCGCGCAACGAAAGGGGGCATCCTATTCTTTAATTGGCCTTATTGCTGAATTTTGCGCTCTTACAGGCCAACGCCGAGAAGATGTACTGCTGCTTCATTTATCGCAAATTACGGAGCAGGGCGTTTATATCGAACCAAAAAAACGAAAACGCGGCGAAGTACAGACCAAGATTCTGATTGCATGGAGTACTCATTTGCGTGACATCGTGATTCGAGCGAAAGCTTTACCTCGTCCTATAGGAGGTTTTTTTCTATTCTGCAATCGGAAGGGGCAGCCTTACACTGATCGAGGATTTAAGGCGATGTGGAACCGGCTACAGGTTGAGTATGCTCAGGAGGGAGGTAGACGATTTACATTCCACGATTTGCGAGCCTATTATGTGACGGAAGGGAAAGAGGCTGGGATTCGAGTGACTGAAGCAACAGGACATAAATCCGAAGCGATTACAAATCGAGTATATGACCGCAGGCGCATCAGAAAAGCAACGCCATTAAATTGATTCATGTTCCCAATTTGGGAAGATGACATTGAAAAATGGAATCTCCGAGGTAAGCAAAAATTCAGAAACTTTAATAAAAACAATTACTTAGGATGGGGTGACCGACGGGACTCGAACCCGCGACAACTGGAATCACAATCCAGGACTCTACCAACTGAGCTACGGTCACCATAGGAATATAGGCGCGAAGAATAGGGAGCCTGATCACTAGAGCATTTTGCAGGGCTTGCACGTGCCGCTTCGCACTCGCGCCAATGCAATCTCGCTGAAAAA
>NZ_CAFB01000014.1 GCF_000227585.1 Candidatus Glomeribacter gigasporarum BEG34
CGGCACGCCCAGAGCAAAAGCTACATGTGGGCTTATCGGAGCGCCGAACCCAGCGCTGGGCGGCTCAGCGGAAGGCGCGCGGGCATCACTGGAGCACCTTGCGCGCTTGATGCGCACGAATCCAGGCGCATCCGGTCTACTGCGTCGCTTAGGGGTTGAGACGCACGATGCGCAGGGGCAATTGCGCGACACGTCCACGCTCTTGACGGCGTTAGGCGAGCGGTTAAAGCGCATGCCGTATGACCGTGCTTATGCCTATGCACAGGCGCTTGGTATCGACGAAAAGACGCTGAACGCATTGCAACAGGGGGTAGGCCGGTTCAGTGCGATGTACCGCGACATGCTGCGTGCATCGGGACTGGACGCACAGGCGGCGGCGAAGTCCAGCCATGCGTTTATGAACGAGCTGCGCCTGCTCGGTGCGACGGCGGGCATTGTGCGGGATCAGGTTGCCGCATCACTCACCGGAGCAATGAGTGCGGATATTAAACGTCTGCGTAAATTTCTGGTTGCGCATTTTGGCCAGATTTCCAAAGCCATCCAGATCGTCGTCGGCTGGATTCTGAAAGCGGCGGAGGTGACAAGTACGCTCTCGATTCGCGCGATGCAAGCCATCGACGCGCTTGCAAACTGGTTCAATAGCTTAAGCGGGTCTGGACAGAATCTGATCAAAGTGTTCGGCCTGATGCTCGTTGCCTGGCGATTATTAAGCACAGGCTTCATGATTACGCCGCTGGGCCGGATCACGGCATTGGCCGCCGCATTGCTGCTGCTTTGGGATGATTACCAGACGTGGAAAGAAGGGGGCCGGAGCCTGATTGACTGGAGCCGGTGGGAACCCGCGATCAACGCGGCCCTCGATGCGCTGAAAAAGCTCTGTGACTGGCTCGGCAAGGGCGCTGAGGCGATCGGCGGCTGGAAAACCGTGGCGGAAGTCGTACTGTAAGCGCTCAATTTTCTGCACCTCGCTTATTGCAGGTTGGAGGCGGAGTATGGGTGTCCACCCAAATTGAAGGTGGACACCGTGAGACAGGAAGAATCGTAAGCGTAAGCCCTCAATTTTCTGCACCCGTTGTGGGCGAAAGTGATCGCCCCGCGAGGCTGATGATCGATGGTGTGGAGAGAGATCGTAAGGAAACCCAA
>NZ_CAFB01000013.1 GCF_000227585.1 Candidatus Glomeribacter gigasporarum BEG34
ATTACTCACCGATAACCGGATTTGGAAACAGCGTTTGGTCGGCATCGGAGCCGTATCCCCAGAACGTGCGCTGCAACTCGGCTTCACCGGGCCAATGCTGCGCGGTTCAGGCGTTGAATGGGATTTGCGCAGGAAACAGCCGTATGAAGTGTACGATCAGCTTGACTTCGACATTCCGGTCGGCGTGAACGGCGATTGTTACGACCGTTATCTGGTGCGCGTTGAAGAAATGCGGCAGGCGAACCGGATTATCCGGCAGTGCGTGAATTGGCTGAGTGCGAATCCCGGCCCTGTGATGATCGACAGCCATAAAGTGACGCCGCCGTCACGGATCGAGATGAAAAGCCATATGGAAGAACTGATCCACCACTTCAAACTGTTTACTGAAGGCTTTTCAGTGCCCGAAGGCGAGACGTATGCGGCGATTGAACATCCGAAAGGCGAATTCGGCATTTATCTAATTTCGGACGGCGCCAACAAACCGTACCGGCTGAAAATCCGCGCGCCGGGCTTTGCGCATCTGGCCGCGCTCGACGAAATGGCGCGCGGTCACATGATTGCCGACGCCGTCACGATTATCGGCACGCAAGATATTGTGTTCGGCGAGATTGATCGTTAAGGACTGCAATGACTTTGAGGCAAACTCAACCCATGCTCTGCGCTCAAGCATTGAAAGAAATCGACCGCACGATTGCAAAATACCCGCCTGAACACAAACGCAGCGCGGTGATGGCCGCGCTTGCAGTTGCGCAGGATGAACACGGTTGGCTCTCGACCGAGGTGATGCGCTATGTCGCTGATTATCTGGACATGCCCGCGATTGCGGTGCAGGAAGTTGCGACTTTTTATTCGATGTACCGCACTGCGCCGGCCGGAAAATACATGATCACCCTGTGCACTAACTTGCCATGCGCACTGTCCGGCGCACAGTCTGCCGCCGAGCATCTGAAATGCAAACTCGGCGTTGACTTTAACCGCACAACGCCAGACGGCAAGTTTACGCTCAAAGAGGGCGAATGCATGGGCGCGTGCGGCGATGCGCCGGTTTTACTGGTCAACCATAAACGGATGTGCGGTTTTATGACATCTGACAGGATTGACCGCCTGCTTAAGGAATTGTCCGCAAATTGTAGCGAGCAGGCGTCAGGCAAGGA
>NZ_CAFB01000012.1 GCF_000227585.1 Candidatus Glomeribacter gigasporarum BEG34
GCTTCTCAGTGCTGCGCGGGCCGCTCGCGCGGCTGCATCGCGCGCTCGCGCACTTCATGCTGGATGTGCATACATGCGAACACGGCTATACCGAAATTTATGCGCCTTATCTTGTGCATGCCGCGGCGCTGCGCGGTACGGGTCAACTGCCGAAATTCGCCGGGGATTTATTCCACATATCGCCTGTTGCCGCGCCTGAAGTCGCGGAATCCACAGAGGCTTTCTATTTGATTCCAACGGCTGAAGTGCCGCTGACGAATTTAGTGCGCGATATGCGGCTGACTCACGATAGGCTGCCGCTCCAGTTTGTCGCGCATACGCCCTGTTTTCGTTCAGAAGCGGGCAGTTACGGCAAAGATACGCGCGGACTGATCCGTCAGCATCAGTTTGACAAAGTTGAGCTGGTGCACATCGTGCCGCCCGAGTCTTCTTACGCCGCACTGGAGAAATTGGTTGCGGATGCCGAGGCGATTCTGCAAAAGCTCGAATTGCCTTATCGCAAAGTGGCGCTTTGCACTGGCGATCTCGGTTTCGCAAGCGCGAAAACCTACGATCTTGAAGTCTGGTTCCCGGCTCAACATACATACCGCGAAATTTCTTCCTGCTCGAATATGGAAGCGTTTCAGGCGCGCCGCATGCAGGCGCGCTTCCGCACGGCGCAGGGAAAAACCGAATGGGTGCATACCTTGAACGGTTCTGGTCTGGCGGTCGGACGCACGCTCGCCGCGCTCCTTGAAAATGCCCAGAACGCCGATGGCGCCGTGACCATACCGGCGGCGCTGCGGCCTTATCTAGGCGGATTAGAGCAACTTGAGCCGTCCGCATAAACCATGCCGTGCGTTGAGCGCATCGCCTCCTCTGAACTGCAAAACAAATTTACAAAGCATTACAAAACGCTCAAAGCGCGGCGGCTAATATTTCACTCGATGCATAAGTGAAATAAGTAAGCTCAGAAATGCGTTCATCAGCCCTGATTTCCAGTCTATGCGGTGCACTCAGACTGGATTCTGAATAATCAGATCACGCAACCGACTATAGAGAGAATTGAAATGTTCCCTGCCCTTCCCAATTCCCATGTTCCATATGGCACAGGATCTTACGGATTAGATCCAGACTCTTTGAGAAATCAACTTGCGAACGGAATGCCTCTACGGGCTGGCGCCTAC
>NZ_CAFB01000011.1 GCF_000227585.1 Candidatus Glomeribacter gigasporarum BEG34
GGCGCTCAGGGAGCATAGCCAGTCTATTGAGGCGTACCTTCTAGTATATCTGTCACCGTTGGGCTGGGAGCATATCAATTTGACGGGGAATGATGTTTGCAGCAGGGAAAAACGCCCAGGAAAGGAACATTCAGGCCCTTGCGACCCTTCCCTCAGGCTTAGCGTACTCTGTCCTCCGTTGCGTGACGCGACCCCGTCATGCGCAACGGAACGGCGCTGTACATTAATACGATGGATTTGATTCGCCGAGTGCGCGATACCTGGCGGCGGGATTCCGAGTATTCCGAGACTCAAACGCTTATGCTGTTCAGCACGCTCGATCTGCTCGTGCTCGATGAAGTCGGTGCGCAATATGGCACCGATAGCGAGCAGGTCATTTTGTTTGACGTTCTAAACCGGCGCTATCGAGATGTGCGCCCAACAATTTTACTCACCAATCTAGGTAAAGCAGGCATGAAGGTATTTCTGGGCGAACGCAGTTTTGACCGTTTGCGCGAAGGCGGCATTTGGGTGCCCTTTGATTGGGAGAGTTATTGTGGAAAAGAAGCCGCATAAACACGGCTCATTCAAAAATCAAATGCGGCAGGCGGCGTCGATGGCTTCCCCGCAGGCTCTGGCGAATCACCTGTCCGTTGGCACGACGGATCCGAAAAGTTATTTATCCAAGATTTTTCCTGGTCAAAAGCTGGTCCAGAGGGCTGTTCACATGAATAGCGGGCAAGGCCCGTCCGGGATGACGAATCCGCTGATCGGCATGAAGAATCTGGGGGATTACATCCTCGATGCCGGCTGGGGCTCACTCGGCGCCTGGGCGGGCATCAAAGCCCTGTATGAAGCCTCGAAGTCGAACGGAGGCAAACTGGCTGGCTTTGTGGCGGACATCGCGAGCGGTGGCACGTATGGCATCGCGCACGGCGCGGTCGGCGGGGTGCTGAGCGCCATCGGGCCTTTTGTGGTGATGATGGTCGTGGCGCTGTTCTTTTTTGGGGCGACATGATCGATTTACGTGCCGATGCTGCCGTTCATCATCTGGTTCGGCGGTGTGGTGTCCTGGTTCGCCGTTGTGGGCGAAGCGATGATCGCCGCACCTCTATGGGCGATGACGCATCTGGATGGCGACGGCGAAGGGATGGGGCCACGCACGGCGCATGGGTATATTTTTCTGTTGAACCTGATATTCCGGCCGGTCTTCATGGTGATTGGTTTCGTGCTGGCCGGGGCGGGTATCATGGTACTCGGCACCTTGCTCAACGCGATGTTCGGCGTGGCGATGCAGAATGCGCAATACGATTCAATCACCGGCATCGTCAGCATTCTGTGCTTTATCGTGCTGTACGTCGGCATGTGCCTGACGCTGTGCAACACCTGCTTTGGTCTAATTAATGTCGTGCCCGATCAAGTCTTGACCTGGATCGGCGGATCAATGAGCAGTCGTATCGGAACCGATATGGACGACAAGACTAAAGCGCATCATGGGCAGGCCGTATCGCTTGCGAGAGCGCATGCCTCACCCATGCAGAGAGTGGGAGGAGGTAAAGGAACTGCGGTGCCAGCTAGTCACAGCTCCGCATCAATAGATACAGAGCATTGAACTATTCTGCGCGCCCTTCCAAGACTGGATTGGCTGCTGCATCAAAAATCCGAGAACGATTTTCTTGGATTAACAGATAATTCTTTGGATCAAGCCGTGCCAATTCTTTTAGTGCGGCATCTTTTATTGCTTTTTGACCTGTCCTATTGGCTTTATGCACACGAATATCACGCTCAAGCCTTTGGGCATATGCCATCCACTCATTGGCGTTTTTTCTCGCCCGTGCATTATTCATGCTGATAACTGCCGCACCCATCATGGCGTTCATGAACATTTTTTGTCTCCTTTTTTAAAGGACTATGCGGGTAGGGAATATAACGCAAGGATTAGCAACCGCAAATAGGGTTAAGCCGTAGTGCGTAGGTTGACTGTTGCCGAAGGTGCAGCGTGGTTAGTTTTGCGCTTTTATTTTGCCTATCGGTTTTGCTTCTACGGGCGGGCGTGGGCTAATACAAGACCTGAAAGGGAAATATGCCCGCCGGCTTCTGACGGCTTTGAGCGCCTGCCCACCCATTTAAAAAACGGGAGTTAAGTCTCATCAGAAGGGGCAAAACCATGTTGGCACCCAATTTAGGTAAACCTAATGCCATTGTACATCTTTCTAGCTTTAAAGTTCTAATTTTATCATAAATAAGTGAACCCTTTTAAATGAAGAACACAGTGATTGTTGACAGTCGAGCAGTGTCGGTTCGCCCGTAGTCGTATGATCATTCGGAAGCAACGTTACATAAATTCTCTGGATTTCGTCCCAGGGATCATATATTGACAAACTGGCTCGAGATACTGAGGAGCATTCAAAAAACGCTTTGTAAAACTTCGAGCGTTTTTCGAAATTCAAGCTTTTTACATGGAGAAATATATGTATATCTTCTCTGAGGATCTGGTGTGGATTTCTGTAAGCATGATATGCGCGACGGTAGTTTATAAGCAGATTGCTCCTTACCTGTGGAGCTACAAGAAAGGTGAGGCGCTTATTGGACGCTTTCAGCGTGTTGCCAAAGAGCAGAAGGAGAAAAGAGAATTCCAGTTTAATTTAAACTTGCCGCAGAAAAAAGCGATACAGATCAAACTGACCAGTGCAGCCGTGCTGACAGGTGCATTGTGTTTTTCTGCCTATGTTGCGCCTGGGATTGATATGATGATCATTTCATTTTATTCTTCAGTGCATATGTCATGATCGGTCTGCTTGCATGCTCTGTTGTTAAAGCGATCCCCGCTGAGCTTTTTGCCGGTCTTAACTGGAATGGCCAGCTCGACCTGCGGCTGTATTACACGTGGTTGTGGCCCATAAATACCTCAAGAGCAGTTCGACACAGAATCACAAAAGAGAAACATGGCTATTGTGATTAAAGATATCCAAAATTTCCACGAAGAAGATCGGCTTTAAATCATTCACGGCGGAGCAACTGAGGGGCGAAGCGGTGCATCGCTCGCCTTTTTCCGCCAAATGGGTGTATTTTCCATGACGCCTTCTAATATAAAGCGTTTTGCATCAGCGACATGCTGATCTTTTTCAGTCGCCAAAATGACTCTTTGCGCCTCTGTGAACGGCAAATAACGGAAAGCGGAGGACAAATAGGCATCCAGAAACGCATCTTTTGCCAGGCGTTCGTCGCCTAGTTCGTAAAATGCGATCATCCCGGCCAAATATCGGCCTTTATCGAAGTCAACGAAGGACATCGGCGTTAATCCGCGCGAGATCAGCGGAATATTGCACCCGATTCGGGAAGTGCGCTTGTTGGCATCATAAAAAGGCTGTAGATAGGGTAGCCGGGTCATCAGGAAGAACGATTGATTCACTGGGCTGTCCAGTGTATGGGTGGCTTCGATCAGTCGATCCAGTTGCGCCGTAATAAATCCGGGCGGGCGGCCTTCTGCCTGCGGCGGCAGATAAGAGAAGCCATCGATTTCAAAACCCTCCGGCGTATAGGAGCGAATCACGCCGCATCGGTCTTTTTCCAGGAAGTGCCGGGAATTCGGAGCCAGCGTATTATCTGCAAGCAGGGCGTGAATCTGCTGGATCGTATCGACAGTCAGCGTCGAATGGGTCAGTATGAACTCGATGGCGCGTTTATGATTGAGGATCATGGCCGCTTCTTCAAGCGGCTTGTCTTCATTCCGTTGTCCGTATTCGATGAGCGTTTGAGTATCCAAATACGTGTACGTATTCCCCTCCAGCCGTGAAGAAGCCCACGATAGATCAATGAGCAGCTTGCTGACTTTCGCTTTCGGATAAACACCGTCTCCAGAATCCACGATCTCCCTCAGCCGTGCGCTTTCTTTCTCCGAAAATGCGTTCTCAGGTTCAAGCGAGTCCGGCTGATAACTGACCAATGGACGACTGGAGGCAGGTACCGCGAGATATTGATGCAGTTGCTCTAAGGTATACGCAGGATGGAGTCGCATGGCGTGTTTCATGCAGCATACGGTGCTCATGTGTAAACGATATTTAGGTCTCCACCGTGCTCGCTGACTGCTGGATATGGGCTTCAATACGATCGAATAATCGATCCAGCTCGGCAGGTGACATGTCTTCAACCGGCTTTGTCCATGTCAATTGTTCCGAGATTTCGGCTTCGGTGCGCTGCATCGACTGGAGCGGGGTGTCATTACCCAGCGCGCGTTCAATCTGAACAAAGGTCTCGGCGGTTTCTTCAGTAAAGCCGATGACCGTATTATCCCTGCGCTGTTCGAACGTCTGCGCGTCAGAGGCCGCTGCCGATGGTTGTGGCGCAACGTTTGCGGTAGAGGCGGGCGTGCACGGGGATTCAGACGCCGTGACTGGCTCCACAGGCGCGGCTTCAGGCAAAGGCGTCTGCCCTTCAGCCATGTGCAATTCGCCCGCCTGGTGCAGAAAGGCGTCGAGCGCAGCGTGCGCGGCCGGTTCTTCAGGTGCGGATGCGTCGGCGGTTTGCTCCGTGCGGTCCGCTGCTTCCGGGAACAGGCGTTCCGGCGGCGCCTCCATTGAAGATTCAGCCGCCTTTTTTTCCTGCAACGGCGGATCGTGATACACGGGATTGCGCGCCATTGCTTCATTGTGCATCTCAACGTTCTGACTCGACGCAGCGGTCTTATCCGGTTCCCAATACCGGCCTTGTGCATCTGGCGTATGCGCGCGCATCGCGCGGATCGCGGCCACGTAATAAGCGATGCCGCGGTTGATGGGCGTCTCATTGGGGTTGTGCGTCTCGATTCTCCGATAAGCCGCCCGAATCGCATCCGCGACGGGGTCCACAATACGGGGATAGTCCGGCGCTTGCCCGCTTTGAATGATCTCCATCATTCGATCAATCGTCTTGAACCGTGGGTCGCCGGACTGGCGCGGCGCAAGCTTCCCAGTCAGCGCTTCAAGCGTCGGAGCATCCACCTGCAAGAACCGGTTCAGCCGGAAAGGCAGAGCCGAGAATTTGGCCGAATGAAACCAGGTGAAACTGCGGGCACGGATGACTTGATCTTTAAAAATCAGCACGCCTTCCATTTCCTTTAGCGCTTTTAATTCCTGCAATTCGATCCGGTCGCGCCGCTGGATTGAGCCGCTGAGATTTTGCCGGTAGTTCGTGGCCGTCAAGGGATTGACCGAACCCTCGTAAGAACCGGTTTCGACGGTAATGGCCTGGCCCGCCACCTTTTTAAATACATCGAGCGTCTTGTCCGGATCTTCAAGCGCCAGGGTGTATTTGATCTTGGTATTCGCAATGATCGAGTCGACTTCTTCCTTATTTTCGCCTTTTGCCATCGCCGCGAAGTCCTGACCCGCGGCGATCATCATAAAACCCAGACTGCGCGCCTGCGCGAACATGAGCGCGATGCCTTCTGCAAAGTAATAACCCAGCTCGTCCATCGCAATGATGTACGGTGCGGGCGAGTTCGTCGCCTTGGTCGCGATCACGTCCGCATACGACCCTTCGAGCGTGTGCCCCAGGTTCATCGCCATCATCAGCCGAATGCTGGAGACCACCAGTTTACCGAGGTTGGCTGCTTCCTGGGACGACTTTTCGAGCGTCGGGATCATCACCACCAGAATGCGCCGGTTTAGCAGCACGTCCATCATATCGACCTCGGAGTATTGGTCTTTGAAGATATGCCCATAGGTATCGACCAGCATGGATAAGGTGCGCGCATATTGCCCGGTCAGATAGCCATGCTGATCCCAGACCGTCTGTTCCCATTTATCTGGCTTATCCGCCAAATCCGGTTTAAAGCCCGGCAAACCGGTTTCCAGATACGCCTTGATCGGCAAAAAAGCGAATTCCGGAATCTCCCCTCTTTTACCTTTCAGGTAGAGCTTCACCAGATTCGGCAACGCCAGATACTCGCGGATCACGCCGACTGATAACGTCAGATGACCGGCCGCCCGTTCATAACAGAGCGTGCGAATCAGCGCATCCATCATATTGACTGCCTTCTGCTGCCATTGCGCGCCGTCACCGCTGGCTTTCGGCAACAGGGATGACGAGAGTTGAGACAGAAAATCCGGACTGCCTTCAAACCAGGGATTGGCGCCGTTCGATGATTTTTCGGTGCTTTTGCGTTTTTTATACGGATCCGCGCCACCGGTCATGAAGTTCAGGACCAGATAGTCGTCTTCGCGTCCAAAACGGCGGCACAGCGACCAGACGGCCGCATGCAGGCTATTGTCCGCTTTGCCATCGGAATAAAAAAAGCCCGAACCCCAGGTAAGCGCGTTTGAACATAGGGAGAGCAGCGTCACGGTTTTACCCGAACCGGTGGCCCCCATCAGCAGCATATGGGTGCGCGCATCCGAATTCGTGACCCAAAGTTCCTTCATCTGCTCGGTGCGATCCTGAGACCGTTGATTGCCCAGATAAAAAATACCCTCGGCCGCGTGCTGCTCAACGCGTTCGCCGCGCCCATTCGGCGTGCGCTTGACCACGTCCAGCGAAGGGTCGATCCCGCCCAGGTCATGCGGCATGCGCATCGGCAGACCCTGCCGCTGCTGATGAAACCAAAGGTGCAATCCGATCGATGCCAGCAGAAACGCGAGCCAGAAACAGGCCAGCGGGATGGCGCAGAGTGCGAGACCGATCTGAACCTTCGCATAGTGGCGTGGATACGCCAGCCATGCGCCGATGCGTTCAGAGAACGGGCGCGCATCCAGCGTGATGCGGTGTTGCGAAAGTTCCTGCCTCTCAGAAGCGCCGTAGGCGGACATGTTCAACGGGGGATGAAGCGTGTGCGGGGATCGATGCGATGGCGTGGATCCAGCGCGCGCACAGGAGGATTCCCCACCCTCTTCGCCGGACTGCCTTCAGACAGACATTCGCCGAATTCCGCGCAATGCGCGAGCAAACCAAGGCCGCCCAGTATCGCCAGATGGTTCAGCGCAACGCTGTTTTCGCATTCACAAATCGGTTCAGGCGGCTTTGAACGGCGCTTGCCCGTATCGGTGCGCTTTGCTTGATCCGGTGTATTCATTGGACGGAGTGAAAACATGCGTTGTGTATAATACGCATATTATATAGAATACATAAGATGATGACTCATCCTGCTCCTCCCAGGTATGCGCTGATCGATCTGATGACGTCAACCGTCGGTCACATGATCACGCGGCGCATCGACCAGGCTTACCGTATGCCGTCCAGTGCGCCCGTCGTTCGCAATGCCGTAGACCGTATGGCCCAATGCCTGAATCGGATGAACCGGCGTCAGATGGAAGACTGCCACACGGAACTGAATCATTTCTTTCACTGGATTCCCCTAGGTGCCGCTATCCCCATCCTGATCGCGATGGAAATGAAATGGCCGCATGCGTTTGAAACCCTGATCGAAGCACGTGAACGTTTAGACCTCATCCGCAAGGGCGGAGAATATGCGCAATTGTTCGATCCGCGCAAGCTCAAAGCGATGTTGACCTGTTTAAACGAGATCGAGGCAGGACAATAGCGATGCCGTTACCCGTGATGGCCCCACCGCCCCTCCAGGCATGCGTCGTGCGGGCCGAACAAAAATATCAGGTGCCCGCGTGCATCTTGCGCGCGATTCATCAGATCGAATCCGGTGGCAGTCACCGACCGGGCCTGATGCGTTCGAATACAAACGGCACCCGGGATTATGGCGTTACGCAGATCAATACGGTCTGGATGCGGTATTTCAATCAGAAATTCGGCATCACTGCGCATCAGATCACGAGCAACAGCTGTCTGGCGATTCACGCCGCTGCTTATGTGGTGCGCACTTCCCATTCTGGTTGAGCAGACAATTACCACTGCCTCAGTTGCTGTGGCAAGCATTCATCCATCAGAATACGCATCAAGCCGCTGTCTGCTTACGTTCAAAAAGACGTTCAGCTTCATGCAGCGTTTGAAGGGCAGCCTCCCGACTTAGAGTAGGATACGATTCAAGAATTTGGTCGAGTGTCATCCCATCGGCCAGGTGCTCAAATAGCACAGCAGCAGGAAGCGAGTGCCAGCGAATACAGGCGCGCTTCCCAGGGTGTCAGGATCAGAAACGAGCATTTTATTTTTCATGCCGACCTCTAATCATAAGAAGCGCTTTTGCTTCATTTTAATCTGTTGCGGCATCCATTGCGGAACAAGCGCTCAAGACAAAACTGATTTTGATGGTGTCGATGTCTTGAGTGCGCTTTCCCGATTCCCATCATAGCGCTCCCTGGAGCTGGGCATTCATTTCAAAATGGATTGAACAACGGTACCTGAAAGCGCTCGAAGTCTCGGACATTCCGAATGACAACGGTCAGTTTATGTATCAGCGCGCTTGCTGCAATCATTGCGTCCTCATAAAAGGAATCCGACTTCCGACGCATGAGTTTTGCCCACAGTCGAAAGGTTGCCGAATCCATAGGCAGGATATTGCAAGTCAGCGCAACCTGATTAACCCATGCTTCTATTTCCGCTGCTTTTCCTGCATCCTGTTCTCGCATCATTTCAATGCCCGCCCTTTCCACACTGCACGGCGGCGTGCTGCTCCACGTTGGGGCAATACAAAGTCAGCGCGTCCAGCATCGGAAAGAAGCAATGATTTGAGAGACGGGCGCGCAGCGCAGCATAATCGCCTCCACTGCGCAATTGGAACGAGCCTAACACTTTGAGTTCGATGTGCAAGTGTTTTGATCATCTCACCTGACGTACTCACCCTGCTGGTTGAACCCGCCATGCCCGCAACTCCGCCATAGCCGCCTGGGCGCTCTGTTTTTGACATTGAATCTGGGCGGAAATATAGACTTTCGTGATGAAGAAAAATAAAAGCTCTCCGAGCACACATCATGGGTACAAGAAATCTATGAGGAGAAGTGTCGTCATCCAGGCAAAGATGACTTCCTGAATTGCATCTATGAACTTCAACACGGAGGGCTTGCATCCCTCATTCATCAATACTGGAATGAAGAGGATGCAACGTTTGGAAACCAGATACGCAAAAGGTTTAAAGAGAATTTTTTAGAGGCTGCACAAATTGAGGTGCTCTGGAAAAATGGAACGCTGCAAATTACTTCAGGCCAACCCCGGAAAAAATCGTTGGGCCAAGAGGATTGATTTTGAAACCCGTCACACGTTTATTGATGACTTGGTAGTCAGTCGCGTAGGCGATGGGGGTAAACGGCTGTTCGCGTTTGAATACCTTTTGCGCCTGCGTGTAGAGACGAGTGCGCTCAGCGATATCCAGTGTTTGAGTGGCGCGCTGAATCAAGTCGTCGAATGATGGATTGCACCATCTAGAGAAATTAAAACTACTGCCTATTTCAGTACAACTAGACACTTTGAGCCAATTATCAGGATCGGGAACGTTGCTGACTATGCCAATGGTCAAGGCGTCGTGTTCACCCTTCGCTGCCCGTTTAACGTACTCGCCCCATTCGTATGCCACGATTTTTGCTTTAACACCCATTTTTTCCCAGTCTGCCTGGATCATTTCGGCCATCAGCCGCGGATTCGGATTATAGGATCGATAAGGCGGCGTCCATAAAGCGATTTCAAAACCGTTCGGGTAGCTGGCTTGCGTTAACAGGGCTTTTGCCTGTTTCAGATCACGCGGCGCGTCTTGCAGTGTTTTGTCGTAAGACCATTGCAATGGTGACATCGGCGCTACCGCAATTTGCGCGCGTCCTTCATAGACTTGATCGATGATGGCTTGTTTGTCGATGGCCATGTCCAGTGCGCGGCGTATCCGCACATCATCCAAAGGTTTATGAGTAGTGTTATAAGCCAGAAAGCTCACATTGAAGCCTGACTGGCTGAGCACGTGAAAATTGGGATCGCGTTCAAACGCGGGAATATCCGTTAGACGCGGGCTAGTGACAGCTTGACACTCATTTGCCTTGAGTTTCTGCATACGTACCGCTGCATCGGGCGTGATATCAAAGATGAGCCTGGACAACTGCACATCGCCAGGTTTCCAGTACTCAGGGTTGCCCTTGAACTGAATTCTTGCGTCCTTGGCATATTCCTGGAAAACAAATGGGCCAGTGCCGACCGGTTTCCAACTGATATCAGAGGGATGGCCCTCCTTCAGCAATTTTGCAGCGTATTCAGAAGACAAAATCGATGCAACAGCGGGCGCTGCTAGCTTAGATAGAAAGGGCGCATGAACAGTATTCAACGTAAATCGCACGGTGTGACCTGCGTTCAACGCTTCAATCCTGGAGATGATTTTGTCTAAACCAGAGTAATAAAAACTGGTAAATTCAACTGGATACGCTTTACGGAATGGCATATTCAAATTACGCATCCGCTCGAAGGTAAAAAGTACATCCTCAGCGTTGAATTCGCGCGTCGGCTTAAACCAAGGCGTGGTATGGAATTTCACGCCGCGCCGCAGATGGAGTGTGTAAACTTTTGGGAACTATATATATTACTGTTTTCTTCGGGGATGGTTGAAAGCCTTCGCCTTTAGGCGAAGTGAAAGTTAAGCTTGTCGCTATGCGACATTTGCGGAAGCAATTTTGGGGAAGGCACTTCTAGGCCAGAGACTATTTGGCTGTCAGTTCCGGCACCACTACCGACGAAAGGATACAGCGGTACATCAAGAACAAGCGGGCGAGCCTGTGCACGATGACGGTCGATTTCAAATCGACTCCTGATTTCTAACCCCTCGCTTTGTAAGCGAGGGTTGTTTAGTAGCCAAGGCTCTCTACCTTCCGCCAGTTAACAAATTTTTCCACAACCGCCGCTATCTGATCATCCTTGAAGCGGTTACCTTCATCATCCGTGATTTCACGTCCGTCCGGATGGCGTAAATAGATGGGTTTCCCCCTTTTATCTATTCCAGCTGTGCGCGGGGTTGCCATAAAGACCTTGTAATTCTGCTCAATGATGCCGGCAGCGGCCTGTTGCGCCTGCTCTTTTGTGAATTTCTGCACGATAAGCACGCTCGGATTGTTGACGCCGCCGCTATTGCTGAATGTCTCCTTGGGGAGGTCTATAGAGGCAATAAGCCGCCCGCGTTTCAAAAGCCATGAGCGCAGGAAGCGCAACCCAGGATTATTCAGTATTCCATCTGGCAATACGATTCCTAATATGCCGCCTGTCTTCAAGAACATCATAGCGGTTTCAACAAACAATTGTTCTGCCGGCATGGCAGTACGGGGATTCTGCGCTTCCCAGCGCGATAGCTCGTGCCTGTCCAATATATGCGCGTCGTCAATTTTCACTTCCTCGCCAAATGGCGGATTAGTCAGAACGACATCGGCTTTCCCATACGGAATTTTTTCTGGCCTCATCAGACCATTCGCCAAGGGAGCGGGTTGAATCCACTCTGTAAACATTCGTGGAGCTGTCCCCGTGCATGACAAGGTTCATTTGCGCCGTGCGCACAAGGAAGGGTTTATATCAAGTCCGTACAGGTTACGGGAACAGGCTTCCCGTATTCGGTCGCGTACTTTGTTCTCAAGGTTTTTGCTTTGACGTTTCTGTTCTTGGTTCCGGATGATATGCCGCAAGTTGTCAATCCATGACGCAATAAAGCCACCTGTCCCGCAACAGCAATCCATGACTGTAAGAGAAGTGAGCTTTTCTTCCGGGAACAGGGATTGAATCATGCGTACCGTCATGTCGCAAACGTTGCGCGGGGTAAAATACTCGCCCCGATCGCCACGAAGATTCTGCCCTACCAATTCTTCATACACCGCGCCCTTCACATCAGTTTTCGTATCCGTCAGTGAAATGAACAATCTGTAAATCCTTGCGCTCCGGACGGTGCGGCTTTTCTTCTCCGGCGCGTGGGATGTCGCTTACCAGTGCAATGTCACCCATCGGGGAGCTTCTCAAAAGCATAGCGTTCCTTCCCAACCCAAAGCCCGTATTTGCAGGACGAGCTTGCGGCCATGTAGCTCTTCAACTGGCCTTCGCCCTTGCTTTTATCTGATGCCTTTATGTCTTCCCGCTTTGTTTCAATAATGATGATGATGTCTTCTTGCTTTTTGCCTCCTGCTTTGAAAACCACAATGTCGGCGCTTTTTTTCGCAGTTCCCATGCGGATAGGGAACTCAATCGCCAGATCGTTTTTGGAATACCCATACTCATCTACCAAACTACGCGCCCACCGCTGGCGGACATTTTCTTCCGGCTTGTCCTTGCGCAGCTTGTCAGTTATGAAGCAGCGGATATTGCCAGGCGGGATTAGGTAGATGATATTATCGTCGCTCATTTCTTTATCAAACGCTGTGTATCATTGGCTATTTCGGAAAGCATGGCGATTGCCTCTTCACGCTTCTCAAGGGCTTGCACGGTGCGCTCATGCAATTCAGCCATTGTGTTTTTTGGCAATATAGGGACAAGCATTTCGCCAATCTGATATGCGTTACATGATCAATCTGGCCGCCGTGTGTATGCCCGGTAATCTGTTTTTGTGCTACAGGGGAAGACAAATACGCATGAAGGAAGCCAACTGGGATTCCCGGTTTGGGAATGATGCGGATTAGGTCATGTGTCGCACACCTATCCGTCAAGCCGCTTGGGAACATAGAAAACACGCCCGATAGTCCCTGAGCACGTTATCAAAAGCCAGCCCTCATGGATAATCAGTTCTTCCATGTCAACATCGGTTTCCTTCGACAGGTAGCGAGGGTTGCCGCTGAAATTTCCGATGCCTGTGAGGCTCATCAGGTCGGTAGCGTTCACATACGGCAGCCCATATGTCTTTTCTTCCGCCCAAATACGGACAAACTGGCCTGGAGTCTTACATCCGCCAACTCGGACAATGGATTCAATGAGGACTTGCTCTTTTGAAGTTCCTGTAGGGCAACAGCCGTTTCCCGGTTGTAATGACTTGCATCGAGACGAACTGCAACATTGTCATAAATATCTTGCAGAGGTACCGCCCATGTTTCAATCTCCGGCACTTTTCTCACAGTCGCGTTTTCTGTGCCGCCGGTTTTTCCAAGAACGGCATCAACCATCTCGACAAAGCGTCCGTGCAGGGGATTGGGAATAGTGAGTATGGGCCTGCTCGCGAATATACTCGCCGATGCTGTGCTTTACGGCCTCATGATGATCGCCTTCCATTCCGAGATAAGAACGATGATCGTCCGTATAGATCGTAGCACTCTTCTGCACACTGGCTTTGATAAAGCCATACAGCGTTTCACGGTCGGTTGAGTCTATCGGCTTGGCAGCGACCATCCCGCCGCGCTGTAACACTCCTGCGATGGCCTTCTTACCGATAGTGCCGCGTCCAGCTTTCAGCTTTTTGAAAGCGTGCTTGTTCTTCTCTTTGCCGCCCATATAAGTCTCATCAACCTCGACTGCCCCGCCGAATAATCCCCCGCGCTGTTTCATGGCCTCGCGGATGCGATGATTGAGGAACCATGCCGTCTTTTGAGTGATGCCTAATTCCTTTGCTATCTGAATGCTTGATATTCCCTTACGGGCGGTGTGCAGCAGGTAGATAGCCATGAGCCATTTGCGGAGAGCTAGTTTGCTTTTGGAAAGCACGGTACCCGTGCGGACGCCGAAATGTTCCCGGCAGTCCTTGCAGCGATAGGGCATCGGTTTTCCTGATTTGATCGTGGCAACGGAAACCGAGCTGCAATGTGGACAAACAAGGTTTCCATGCCAGCGCCTTTCCTCGAAAAAAGTACGAGCCGATTCCTCATTGGGGAATTGCTGGAAGAACTGGTATAGACTCATTTTTCCGGTTTTTTTTAATCACTTTCACGGCAATCTCCATTTGCTATAGTTCGTATTATAGAGGAGATTTTGGTTAGTAAAGTATGTAATTCCTTTTTTAAAGGTATGTATACATGTTTTGTTTATCTTCAGGTATTGGGGGTAATTTGCGTAGTACCTCGTGTAAGATACCCGACGTTAACTTTCCATTGATATTATGAATGTGATTGCTGGCTGTCGGTACACTGCATCCGAATTTATTGGCGATGACTTTACATCTGGAATCCTCGCGCATCGCAATGAGTACTTGTATTTCTTTCTGAGTAAGAGGCGCACGAGGATCAAAATAACTTTCTATATTAAAATGACTCAAGAATTTTTGGATGGCTTCCTTATGAGGATAAAAGCTTTGGTAAATTTTGAGCAGTGTACTTAATGGGACCTGGTGAGTCAGACATTATGTCAACTGGACTGGTGCTGGAGTATCGCCTAATCACAGCGCCGGCAGATTATATTTGTCGTAATGTTTGCGCGTCATGAGTCAACATTAAGTTCTCAGGTTGAAGGCACGCACAGTACTTTAGAGGATGTGCTGGAATTTGAGGTCTCCGGGGAGGGGCATCGAAAACCCAAAGACGCGCAAGAGATTGTGAACTATGTGAGAGCAATGAACTATGGAAATGATGCAGGCATTGGATAATCTGAAGAAGTTTTTGCATCAACGCGGCAAGATGCCAATGTTGATTCAATGGTTGAAAAGCCATTGAAAGCAGGTATGCTGATTGAGATTACTGGCGCACGCGAAGATGCAGCTCGCGTAACTGGCGCTCGTCCACCTGGCTCGGCGCTTGTGTGAGGAGACATTGCGCGCGCTGTGTTTTGGGAAAGGCAATGACATCGCGAATCGAATCCGCGCCCACCATCATTGCGACAATGCGATCCAGACCGAAGGCAATGCCGCCATGCGGCGGCGCGCCATATTGCAGCGCATTCAGCAGAAAACCAAATTTCTGTTGCGCTTCATCCGCGCTGATATTCATTGCACTGAACACTTCGCGCTGTACATCTTCCCGGTGAATCCGCACAGAACCGCCGCCGAGTTCCCAGCCGTTCAGCACCAGGTCATACGCCTTCGCCAAGCAACGGCCTGGGTCAGATTCCAGCTGCTCTAGATGTTCATCTTTCGGGCTGGTAAAGGGATGATGGCACGCGCTCCAGCGCGCCGTTTCCTCATCGTACTCAAACATCGGAAAATCAATCACCCACAACGGCTGCCAGCCCGTTTCACACAGCCCGTGCGCTACGCTAAATTCAGATTGGCCGATCTTCAATCGCAGCGCGCCCAGACTATGATTGACCACTTTTGCACGATCCGCGCCGAAGAAGATCAAATCGCCGTTTTGCGCGCCAGTGCGCTCCAGAATGGCCGCAAGCGCCGCATCGTGCAGATTTTTAACAATGGGGCTTTGTAAGCCTTCGCGCCTTTTGGCGGAATCAATCACCTTCACCCATGCCAATCCCTGCGCCCCATACAAACGCACAAACTCTGTATAGCCGTCAATTTCCCCGCGCGAGAGCGCGCCACCCTGAGGAATACGCAATGCGGCGACGCGCCCGCCGGTCTGATTGGCCGGTCCGCTGAAGACTTTGAAATCGACATCCTTCACGGCATCGCTCAGTTCAGTGAGTTCGAGCTTAATTCGCAAATCGGGTTTATCGGTGCCAAAACGGTGCAGCGCTTCGCTGTAACGCAGCACTGGAAACGGTTCATTCAGTCTGACACCGAGCACATTTTTAAAAAGAGTAGAAACCATCGCTTCAAACAGCGCACGAATTTCGTTCTCATTCAAAAACGACATTTCGCAATCAATCTGCGTAAATTCGGGCTGGCGGTCCGCGCGCAAATCCTCGTCCCGGAAGCATTTTGTAATCTGATAATAACGGTCAAAACCCGCCACCATCAGCATCTGCTTGAATAATTGCGGAGACTGCGGCAATGCGAAGAAACTGCCGGGATGAACCCGCGACGGCACCAAATAATCGCGCGCGCCTTCAGGCGTGCTTTTGGTCAATACGGGCGTTTCAATTTCGATAAACCCCGCTTGATCAAGATAACGACGCGCCTCCATCACGACGCGATGACGCAACCTCAGATTGTGTTGCATTCTCGGACGACGCAAATCAAACACGCGGTGCGTTAAGCGGGTATTTTCAGAAAGCGAATCATCATCCAGCAAAAACGGCGGCGGACTGGACGGATTCAATATCGTCAGCGATTCGCACAATACCTCGATCTGTCCGCTGGCTAATTCTGCATTTTCACTGCCTGCAGGCCGCGCGCGCACTGCGCCGCGCACCTGCACGCAATATTCGTTACGCACGCTTTCAGCAATTTCAAAATGCGCAAGATGATCTGGGTCGCATACGACCTGAACAACGCCCTCCCGATCACGCAAATCGATAAAAATGACACCACCGTGGTCACGCCGGCGCGCAACCCAGCCGCATAAAGATACGATTCTGCCTAAATCCGTCTGGCTCACCAGACCACAATATTGAGTGCTCATTCGATTCCGAACGCCGCCCGACGCAGGCTCACGGGCGCGCAGTAAGATCATGCACAGGCTCCGAGCGATTCAACGGAGTCGCCGGCGTCACCACGCCCATCGAAACAATATATTTCAACGCCGCATCCACTGTCATATCCAGTTCAATCACATCGACGCGCGGCAGCATTAAGAAAAAGCCTGAAGTGGGGTTCGGTGTTGTCGGCACATACACGCTGACGTAATCGCCATTCAAATGGTTGATGACATCGCCGCCCGGCGCGCCGGTCAGAAACGCAATCGTGTAAGCGCCCCGGCGCGGATACTCAATCAGCAGCGCTTTACGGAAGGCATGGCCGTTGTCCGAAAATAGGGTATCGGAGACCTGTTTAATGCTGGTATAAAGCGGCCCGAACACCGGAATATAACGCAACAACGTTTCCCACCATTGCACCAGCGTCTGGCCGATGTAGTTCTGCGCGAGCAGACCGACGGTAAAAATAAACGCGATGGTCAGTAATGTGCCGAGCCCCGGCAGATGAAAACCGAGCAGACGCTCAGGCTGCCAGGCTTCCGGGAGTAGCGTCAGCGTTTGATCCATCGCCCCGATAATCAAACTGATGACCCACAGGGTAATCGCGAGCGGGACCAGAATCAGCAATCCGGTCAGAAAATAGGTTTTTAATGCCGCCTTTCTGGTTGTCATAAGGATTTTGCACGCAAGGGGCGAATTATAGCGCAAACTGACTGATGTATTGAAAACAGCGGAGCCCGTTTGAAACCGGATCCATGCCATATACTGAAAATATGGATAAGGTCAGTTTTCTGCAAAATGCGATGGTACAGGATGCCGTGATCCGCAATATTGAGATTATTGGCGAAGCGGCATGCAACATCGAAAAACATGATCCTGAGTTTGCTGAACAATATCCCGATGTTCTATGGAAAGATGCTGATCTGATGCGTAACCGTGTATCACACGGATATTTCTCTGTTGATCTGGAAGTCGTCTGGAAAACAGTGCAGCATGAAAGGGTTGAACAGCACACTAGATTGCGCTGATCAACAAATCCTATATCACCACCTCCATCTCCGGATGCAGACGGGCATGGGCGCGCATAATATGAGAATAATCTGCTCGAAATGACGTGGCGGTCAGCGGCTTATCGTGAAACGGCGTCATCACCGGATGGGTAAGCAGATGAAGATGCGCGAACGCATCCTGTTGTAGCAAATGAGGAATGAAATCCGGACGACGCGCGATAAAGTCCGCGGGGCGTCTCCAGTCATAACACGCTTCGGCCTGTGCGCCTTCGTCTTCAACGATCCACGCTTTCCAGTACGCAGCGAGTGCTTCAATTAATGCTCTGGACGCGCGGAACAGGCTCAGGACATCATGCGCCTGAATGCGTTCGAGCGACCGAAAGTGCATGGACAACGGTTGCGTATAGCCGACCAACAGATCGATGACGACCATCTCCAAAGTCCGCGCGGCAGCGTACTGTGCCGCTAGATGCAGGTTGCGCTCCACGCTGAATCCTGAGAGGCCCGTGATATAGCTGGGTATTTTTCTCAGGGTCGGCATCGTGATATCGGACAGGCAAATGCGCGCAGGAATGCGCTCAGGCGGACAAAAAAACGGGACCGTGACTTCAATGCCGCGCGGTTTTGAGCGGATCTGTCTTGTTTTGGGCGCGTCATACACCTGGACGTTCATCGTTGTACCCGCCAGGATTTACGCTGGATCGGATCCGGTACGCCCATTCGCTGCGCGACTGCCTGAGCAGTGCTTTCCAGAATGCGGCGCTTTTCCTGGCCCGATGGGGCAGGCAGGCGCTGGATGGCTTCCATCAGACGCTCGACCGGTCTGCTCAAGCGATTGATTTCATCGAACCAGCGATAGGCGGCGACGCCTTCCCGCCCTAACGCGCTGGCGCATTGCGTGCGGTCAGCGGGCTTGTCCGGTGCATAACCCAGCGCCCTCATGAATGACAAAAAATCAGGCGCGCGCTGGATCGGCAGCGTCTCTGGATACTGATCGTACAGCGTGAGGAGCATGCACACGGTGGCATCCTGAATCGGCGCGGCCGGGGTTTTCGAAAGCGCGCCCCATTTGTGATAAGGCAACCCAAGCAGCTCGCAGGCGGCGGCAATGGTGAGTCCATGCCGGATGCGCCACTTCTCAAGATCGAGCGCGCAAATGGGGTCTGGGCTTTTTTTTGAGTGCATGGGTGTTTTGGGGCGCGCTGTACTGGAGAAGACGATATCGGAGCAAAGCCCTGGCATAGGCGCGCAAGAAAACGTTTGATGGCCTTCACCAAAAGCGCAAACATGCTTTCTTCATCAAACGGCGCATGCCGAGCGCCCCGTTGGGTATCGGAATCCATATGAAGATGTGTAGGGAATAGTACGCACCAAACAGATTATACAGACGCTATGAAGGGCGCTTCGACGCTTTCTCCCTGTGCTCTTGCTGGAATATCCATAAATATGTATCATTTATATGATAGGGATAAATCAAGGTCGGCATAAACTCCATCCATATCGTGTTCGACAGTCTATAGGCATCCACTCTTTCGAGGTATTTGATGAAACCTGCATACGCGGAGGCGAATAGCGTAAAGCCCGAATACTGCGCGCCGTCGTTAAGCGCGCGGACAAATGGTTCGAGACGGCGGTGTTCTGGCCGTCGACCCACCCTGAAAGCAGATATGCGATGACGGGCTATATCGACCTTGGGTGGGTCACCGATGCCTGTGATGCCGCGCTGCACCGCGCATTGGGCTTTACGCATGCGCGCCTCCCGCGTCCCAAAAGAAAGGCCGAGAACAACGGTGCAGCTGCACCAGACGAAGTGCGCACACCCGCGATTGAACCTGCAGCCGTACAAGCGCCGCCATGTTAACCGAATCGCTGCCCGCTTCCTGGCAGGTGGGACAACCGCTCAAAGGGGGTGTCGCGCGTGTGCGCTGTGCGCAAACGACGCCTCCGAAGCGTTTTACGGACGGGACGCTGATTTCGGCGATGACCCACATTCACCGCTTTGTCCATTCAGACGCGGACCGGAAGATTTTGCGCGAGTCGAAGGGGATCGGCACGGAACGCACACGGAATGCCATCATCGAACGGCTGAAGCAGCGCCGCTATGTGGTACGCGAGAAGAACGGCGCGTTGCGTCCTACCGAGCGAGGCATCGAGCTGATTCGCAAATGTCCTCGCGCTTTATCTGACCCAGTCACAACCGCCAAGTGGGAAACAGCGCTTGGGCTGATCGAACAGGGAAAAATGACGCCGCAGCAATTCGGCGCGATGATCCGCACGATGACGGCTCAGTTGGTTGAAGCGATAAAAGGCGTCCAGTTCGACCTTAACCGGTTCGGCGTGAAGCCATCTAAAGACACACGTTAGCGCATGAGCCGTGTTCGGATTCCAGTCGAACTGCACCGCGCGCTGGGCGATTATTTCGAGCGCGTATGGAACTGTTCCTTTGCGCTCCAGGGCGAGCCTTGCGCCGCGTCCGAGATTTTTCACCGGAATGGCTTTTTGCCGTTCATTGTGGAACTGGCCAGTCGCAAGAGCCAGCGGATTTTCAATCGGCCGATCGATGCTCAAATCCGACCGCATGAGAACGCTTTACTGGGCAAGACCGTTGTGTTGCCAGAGAAGACGGAACTGCCCGTCGTGCTGCTGCTCGTGTGGGCCGCCGAACAGATGTTCAAGCCCGTGCCCGCGCAGGCCATCGAGCTGTATCCGATCTATGCCTATCATTGGACGCCGACTTCCATGCGCACCCAAGGCGCCTGGCGGCTGCCGGACGTTTGAGCGCATCTGGATGATTCGACGCCTTTTCATCGGAATGATCGCCGCAAGTACTGCCGCATTCCCTCTGGACGTCAGCGCGGGGTCTTGCGCATTGCGCACCCGAATGAGGGCTGCGCAACAGCAGGAACAACAGCGGCGCTTAAACGGCATCGACACACGGCTCGAACATCTGCAATTACTCGATGATCTGGAGCGCGCCTGTCTGGATCATTTTCCTGAATATCCGACGCAATGGCTGGGCAACAGTGCCGTCATGATCGCCGCGTTCAGAAAAATCCGGCAAGAGTCCTGTCAGGCGCTGGCAGAAAAAGCCCGGCAAACGCCGCCCGCAGCGCTTCAGGCGGCGCGCGCACAAGCGCAAAGCCCTCTCCTGAATGCATCATCCACACCTTCCCCATCGGATATGCGCCGGCCAGCGGACCTCCAACCTCCGCGTAAAGCCGCTGCGCCTAAAGCGCAACGCGGCATGATGGATCGCTTAAAACGCTTATTTCAATGAAAAAGCGAGCGTCCATTGCATCTTTAACCGCTGCTGCCCTGCTGTGGATGCCGGTGCATGCCCATGCGGCATGTGACGGGTGCGTGGTCAATGCCGTGCAATCCGCTTCAAGCGCTGTCGTGAATGCGATCCAGACAGGCATCGCGTCGGTGTTAAAGCTGCTGGGCGAGATCGATACCAATCTGTCCAGCGCGGGTTCCAAGATTGCAGACAGCGTGGTGCAGGCCAGCCATACGCAGCGCGAAATGGCGGTTGAGATCCAGCGGCAGGCGGAACGGGAGCGCGTCGCGCGCGAGACGGAATTGCCCATCGATGCGTGCGGCGCATCCGGCAGCAATTATGCGGCATCCGCGGTACGTCATACCCAAATGGCCGCTTCACGCTATCGTCGAGGCGGCGCATCGACGAGCAACCGCGCGTTGAATGTAGCGCTGAATCAACCGGCGCCCGCGATCGACGCCTCGCGTCAAACGACGGCCACAATTCATCTTGCGCACTATTGCAGCGCCATCGAAGCAAAACTCGGTTACTGTACGGCCTCTACTCTGCCGGATGGCGATACCGATGCGGCATCGCTTTTTACCGGAGCCGGCAAGCCGGACAAGCCCGCGGATTTGACTTTTACCCCTGAGCAAATCGATGCCGCACGCGCGTATGCACGTTTAGCGCTCGATCCGAATCCGCCGGAGCACATCACTTAGGAACAGGCGCGCACTGAAAAAGGCAGACTGTACCTTGCGATGCAAAAGGCATACCAGACCAGCATCAGTTCCAGCGAAAAAGCGATGTTCGACGAAATCGCGTCGCACACGCCGTTTCCAGGCAGCGCACAACTGATCCGCGAGATCAAGCAATCGGATGCCGCAGCACGCTATTTCGATGCGACGGCCTCCAGGACGGCGAAGCGGACCGGTGCAATGAGCTTATCCGAGCTGCAGGATTTCGAAGCGGGCCGTCGCTGGCGCAATCCGTATTGGATTGTCGAGATGGCCGCGCAGGCGGATCCGGTACAGCTCGCCCGCGAACAGTTGTTCACGACCGCGTTCATCGCTGAGCTTCAATACCAGCGCTTGCAGAAATCGAAGCATATCGAGGTCTTGCTCGGACAGATTCTTGCTCTGCTGACGCGCACGATGGAGCAACCGAAAATCGAAGCGCAACGGCTTCAGTTGCGCTCACGCGACGCACCATGATCTCAGTCCCCCCTATTCCACCGCCCGCGCAGCAATTGGCGCGCTTTCGAACGGATCGTCGCGTGAATCGGTGCAGCACATCGGTCCATCCGCAGCGTCGTTTCGGTCGGCAGTAGACGCCGCAATAGCGCAACACGATCCATTGTGTATCCAATCCGTAACCCAAGCTTTCGTCGCGTCCTATCGCACATTTTCTGAATCGCTTGAAGCGGCGCGCGCCCATCGATCTATGGATGCGTCGACTGCGGATGTACTCACGCGCATTCTGAATCAATTGAAAAATGAATATGCAGAGGGCTTGACAGGCATGCGCGCGGATATCGCGCGTCTTCAGGCGTGTGATGCGTCCCTGTTTAAAGCGTTCTGCTCAACCGCAAACGACAAAATCGACCGGCTCGAGCAATTTTGGAAAACAGCCTACCCGCATCTTTCAGCGCCCAAGGCGGACGGTATGGAGAGCGGAATATAAAAGGAGTATTTAAATGTTCGTCGGTGATCACAACGTTTCCTCTTCTGTCCCTCTGATCTCGTCCGATCCTGTGCAGCCGAACAAAAAAAGCGTTCTTGCCAATATCGGCAACCACATTGGAGAAACGGCAAACAATTTTTTGGAAGCGCTTCCCGTGGCGAACAGAATCGTCCACTGGGCAAACGAAAGATATGGCGTTGCAGAAGAAAGAGACCGATTCTTGTGCGCACGCATTAACGATCTGACCGCTGCTTTACGCGATATTCTTGCACAATTCGATATACGGGAAACAGAAGATCTCAAACTCAAATTATTGCAAGCGGATCCACATGAAAGACAAGTGATTTATCAGAATATTCTCAAAGAACTGATATTAAAGGCTATCCTTGCTGAAAGATCACAATCGCTGCCCGCCACAGAAGGCGAGTCCTCTGTGCAAAACACATTGACAGAACGCACTCCATTACAGCCCTTAACGCTGACCGGAACGCTCTCTACAATGGATACGGCCGATGTCAATCATTGTTCGGTTCCCGCAGCGCCTGCGCTTGTGGTCACTACTTTTCCAGAAGTGTTTGCTCATGAAGAATCGAAACAATATAAAGAAATACGCCGCCTGCTGGAAATTCTAGCCGCGCTTTGTTTATCTCAATCCGCTGAACAATTGTGTAGCCAATTAAAAGAAGAACACTGGAAAACGCTCGAGATACTTTTGGCGTCTCGCACTGAAAATCAAAATACTCCGGAATTGCAAAGAGCAGAAACAGAAGCAATAAGAACTCAGGCAAATCATTTGAGCGTTGTATAAATCCACGCAAAGTATTCGGGCGAAAGCACGCAACTCTTGTAAAGACCCGTGGATGACGGCTAGGCATGCTTCTGGCTTTCTACATAAGCGCGTAGCACGGCATTAATGCGGGTTTGATAACGGCGGCCCTGTTTTCTAAAGTAGTCGATGATGTCCTGATCGAGCCTGAGACTTATAGGCCGTTTAACTGAAACGTGCGCCCTTTTTTCCGCCTGCTCAAACCATTTGTCCGATAAGGGCGGAATGTCGCTATAGTCGATTGCCCTATCTTGTATCTGTACCAGACGGCGCATTGCGGCCTTGCTCAGCTTTGGCGGGTTGGCTGGATCCACTTCGAATTGCATCATATTTGCTCTGTTCTCGCTCATTGACTTGTATGGTGGAGGAAAGCGTCTTGCCTTTCTCTATAATTTANTATATACAATATCNAGAATGGCCGAACGATACCAGTGGGATGAAGTCAAGCGCCGGAGCAATCNGAAAAAGCATGGTTTCGACTTCCTCCATGCGCACAGAGTGCTGGATAATCCTTTACGAATGGATGTCTCCGGTGAACGNAAGGGCGAACGCAGAATTCAGGCGTTTGCCTATGTGACTGAAGTATCGGCTGTCCTAACGGTTATTTTTACCGAACGCGATACATCGCGAATCATCAGTTTCCGGCCAGCGAGCCGGAAAGAAAGAGAGGTATACGATGAGTGGCTCAAAACTCACGACGATGACGCTTGAAGAGATGCGTGCCGCGTGCGCGCGGGGAGAAAGCAAGACCGATTGGGCGCGGGTGCGCGCGGCGATTGCGCGGGGCGAGGAGCCCGCCGAGGATGAAGATGCGCCAGACGCCAGCGCCGAGATGCGCGCGCATCTCAACACGCTCAAGCGCAAACGCGGCAGACCCCCTGTCTCTGGCGAACCCAGGATTGCCATTGCCTTCCGATGCGATCCCTATGTTCTGGCTGCCTTCCGCGCCTCCGGCCCGGGCTGGCAAACACGCATGAACGCGGCGTTGGCCGATTGGCTGAAAGGGCATACGCCGGCGGAACTGCCGGTCTAAAACAGGTGAGCGCAAGGAGGCTGTCGCTTCCATGATCGTATTCGTCACCGGCGCGTCCAATGGCATTCTTTTGAATTCTCCATGCGTCAGCCGGCGGCGCTCAACCGTTCGCTCAAACCGCCTCTGTTCAATGGCCGGCGTCGGCACTGGGGTCGGCAGCCGTCTGCTCAGCGCCTAAAGCTTCAATGTCTGACACTTCCAAAAAATCCTGCTGAAACCGTTCTCGGATCGATGCGCTCAGCTCGATATTCTCCGCGTGCCAGGCTTGATGAAGCACAGAGGCCAGATCATGAAACAGAGACACCAGCTCACTGCATTGCAGCTCGCAAAAACAGTTCAGGATGTCTTCCAGGCTTGGATGGGCACACTTATTTTCGTAAATCTTTTGCGTCAGCGCTTCTTTGCTCAGGTTTGGCATGGCGTTCCTCCGGTGATCTATTTCGAGCACAACAGGCCGATGTGCTCATAGGCTGCATCGTTGCCCGATCTGAAGGAAAGCGCGTGAAAGAGAACCACATCTATCTGGGTTATTTTTTAATGTGCCGTTGAGGTTTTCATGGGATGTTTCGTTTTTCTCCGATATTTTCAAATCAGGCCAATACCTGATTGATATGAAAATTCAATCTGCCTTAGGAAACCGCTCAAATATCAACGTTTCAGTTTAACTATAAATTGGTGAGTAGAACCAAATATCAAAAATTAGAGTTAGTGTTCAGTCAGTAAAATTATTTTACCGGCTGGAGAAAGCATTATGAATGCAGCTCATATTCTGCCCGATCTAAAAAGAATCAGCTGTAGCGGCGAGTTCTTGTCAGATTTCGTGGAGAAATTTCCACACTCATCTCATGTGAAGGATGCGCACACAAAAAAATACTTAGTGACCAATCATCACATGGTCGTCAATTGTGGATTGCAAACTGTGGATGACATCATTGGATTTACACCGCAAGACATTTTGTTTGATAACACAATTCAACAGAAAAGAAATTTAAATCAAATCACGATATCAAATCATAGCAAGAGCATACAGTTTAACGACAAAATTGAAAAACAGATTCTATCGACTAAACATTCTATAAGCACTGAACGATTTATCCTCAGCAGTAGGGGCAATGTTGAATTTCAAAACGTCACTAAGGTTGGAGTTCAGAACTACGAACATAAAATCATTGCCTTCTTATCCGTTTTTTTTGATCTCACGCGCCAAGTCTCTTTACATAAACTGTTCAGACTCTATCAAGAGTTTTATCCAAGGAAAGAAGCCATCCAAAAATTTCTGAATCATTTCAATATAGAGGGATATTTCGAGCCTCTTGCGCTTCTGACTAATACAGAAATACAAATTTTAATTTCTATGCGCGATGACTCCAGATGCAAAGCGGTTGCCAATGCACTTGGAATATCCGTTGCAACGGCCAGCAATCACATCAGTAACATCCGGAGCAAATTAAATTCAGGGACTTTGCACGATGTGCTGCTCAAATTGCCCGCGATACCGGAAAGTGAACAAAGCATGTATGCATATGTTTAAGAAAAATCTACTTCTAACGGTGCTGATTTTCAGCACGAATGCATCTACGAATATGTTGTCAAGCAGTGTAGCTACAATGCCAGATAAAACGCTTATCTACTGTTTCGAAGCAAGCCCGATAGGGTTCGATGTCAACCGGTCCGGAGCCATTCCAGATCACACGGCAAGCGCAGCCCCTCTTTATAACCGATTAGTTGAATTCGAGCGCGGCGGGACGAAGCTTGAACCGGGTCTTGCCGAGCAGTGGGATATTTCAGAAGACGGCAAGGTTTATACTTTTCATCTGCGGCGCGGCGTGAAATTCCATACCACGCCTTGGTTTAAGCCGACGCGCGAATTCAACGCTGAGGATGTACTTTTTACCTTCGAGCGGATGCGTAATTTGAATATGCCATTCCGTAAAGCGTATCCAGTTGAATTTACCAGTTTTTATTACTCTGGTTTAGACAAAATCATCTCCAGGATTGAAGCGTTGAACGCAGGTCACACCGTGCGATTTACGTTGAATACTGTTCATGCGCCCTTTCTATCTAAGCTAGCAGCGCCCGCTGTTGCATCGATTTTGTCTTCTGAATACGCTGCAAAATTGCTGAAGGAGGGCCATCCCTCTGATATCAGTTGGAAACCGGTCGGCACTGGCCCATTTGTTTTCCAGGAATATGCCAAGGACGCAAGAATTCAGTTCAAGGGCAACCCTGAGTACTGGAAACCTGGCGATGTGCAGTTGTCCAGGCTCATCTTTGATATCACGCCCGATGCAGCGGTACGTATGCAGAAACTCAAGGCAAATGAGTGTCAAGCTGTCACTAGCCCGCGTCTAACGGATATTCCCGCGTTTGAACGCGATCCCAATTTTCACGTGCTCAGCCAGTCAGGCTTCAATGTGAGCTTTCTGGCTTATAACACTACTCATAAACCTTTGGATGATGTGCGGATACGCCGCGCACTGGACATGGCCATCGACAAACAAGCCA
>NZ_CAFB01000010.1 GCF_000227585.1 Candidatus Glomeribacter gigasporarum BEG34
GACTGACATTGGATTGACACATATTAGCGACTAGCCTTGCCTTAAGAGATTCATTGATACTTTGCATTCTCTCTATCAGCTCTTGGATTCCGACAGCCGCCCACAAATCAGAGGGACTAGGAATTACAGGCACCAGCGCTAATTCAGAAATTATTAAAGCTGACTGAGGCGCAAGACTATCTACAGCAGGAGGGCAATCAATCAAAATATAATCGTACTCACCCACATATTTTTTAATTTCCCTATGAACCTTCCCGCCCGCTGCGCCTAATCCAGAAATGGCGGCAGGAAATGGCTTATCATCCTCAGCATTTGCAGCCCAACGGGTTGCTGTCCCTTGCGGATCGGCATCGACGACCAACACTCTGCAATCATCTTTTCCTAAAGCGCCTGCAAGCTGCATGCTGATGGTCGTTTTCCCGCATCCCCCCTTCTGATTTACTACAGCTATTACCTTGGTTTCCATAAACGGTTGGAACATTCAGAAGATTAACTGTTAATATCATTATTATCAATTGTATATTTTATACAGTATAAAATCATTCAAGGCACATTGTCAACACGGGACGCTTCGCTGGAAGCTGAAAACAGACAGGTCGCGAAATAGGGAACAATAGATGTCACTCAAGGTCATACAAGGCTCTTCCACCAAAAAACCCGGACAAGAAAGGATAAGCCTGCTCATACCTCCAAGCATTGAAAAAATAATATCCGATTCCATCGCAATGGAAGCTGAAGACGCAAAAGAAACAGGCAGATTGGGCTTCATGGCTAGAGCGCTGATACAAGCAACCATGCCGCATAGTGACCCTGGCAACGTTTCTGCGTGGCAAAGAGTAAATGGCAACTTTGCCCTTTTCATACAGTCAGGCCTCATGCACGGCAACAAAGAACCTATTCCTATAGGTTTACCTTATGGCTGCATCCCAAGACTATTATTAGCTTGGATATCCTCGGAAGTTGTCAAAAAGAAAGAACGTACCCTTATATTGGGACAAACATTATCTGAATTCATTTCAAAGCTAGGATTATCAAGGCAAGGTGGAAAAAGAGGAGATATTACACGGCTTAAAGAACAGAAAATAAGACTTTTTTCCTCTTTCATATCCTATCTCTATACATCTGAATGCTTATTCCAAAGAGAATTTTTTAATATTTCTGACAGCATTAAGTTGTGGTGGGAACCTAAAAAACCAGAAGAAGTCAAATGGAAGTCTGAAATTACCCTATCTCAGCG
>NZ_CAFB01000009.1 GCF_000227585.1 Candidatus Glomeribacter gigasporarum BEG34
TGCAGCCATCGGCCCTTTGAGTTGACCGGACGCGCCGCTTTTGGCTGCATCGGCTTGATCGCGCGCGGCGATGACCAGATGATGCGCGGTGCACAGGGCAATGCCGAGCTCGGCGAGTGCGCCCCAGCGCCGCGCATTCACAAACGACTCTGAAACGCCAAGCCAGAAGGCAATTGTTGCATCGCCATAGTGCTTCTGATCGGCAAACTCAGGCAGTACGGCCCGAAACTGCGCCGGCGTCACGGTTTGGCCTTTTTGCCCGATTTCGGGGGATGGGGTACAGGCTCGGACTTCTGCGGCGTTTCCTGCGCTAACGCCTCATCCCCCGCTGAAGGCGCGTCATGCGCCTGCTCTGGGTTCTGCGCGGGCGCCTGCTCTGCATTGGGTACAGGCTCAGGCCACCTCACCGGCTCAGGCGTCGCGACCGGCTTTTCGATGCAATGCGCTTGAACGTACCAGTGTGTAGCCATCGCTTCCTCAACTTCCTGTTCACCCGCTGCAAAAGACCGCTGCGCGCCGTTGTCCAGCTTCAGCAAGAACGGGCGTTCAATATAGATTGCCGTCATTTCAAATCCCATCCCGATAGCCGATCGTGGCCGGATAGACAAACTCCAGTTGACCCAACAAGCACCAGTAGGTCGCGGCCTGGAACAGTGAGCGATACTCAAGCGGCGTGCGCTGAATCTCGGTCAATGGATAGCGGATGCGCTCGTATTCGTTCCGGTACGCGATCATCCGGTCAACCGTCCCCAGGTGTCCCAGCGTGCCGCCCGCGCCTAAGCCAATCAGCCATTTGACCGGCAGAATCTCCAGTTTGCCGCCGCGTTGCGTGCAGATATTGTTCTCCAGCAGATAGCTCAGAATTGAGCGATTGCCCGCGCTGCTGACAATCTGAGACGCGAGATAGCCGAACTGTTCCGGCGGCAGCAATATCCGGTTCGGCATCACCGCCCATCCAGCGGCTTTCCAGGTGGCGTTCAGCAACTCGTTCACATCGGCCAGAATTTCCCGCGGCGTTTTGGTTTTCCATTGCGGCGTGCCGTTCTTGCTGTTCGCGACATTCGACGTGTTCTCGACAATGGGCGCATTCAACAAGCCGTAGAAGCCCAAATCCTTGTCGCCAATATAGACGTTCTCATCGACATCCATCTGATATTTCATCCGCATCGCGTTGAATTGCTGCTCATCGATGGAACGACCGAGCTTTTGCGCGCTCATCAGTTCGCGCATCGTGTATTTGGTTTCGA
>NZ_CAFB01000008.1 GCF_000227585.1 Candidatus Glomeribacter gigasporarum BEG34
ACACAGCGAGCCATTGCCCGTCCTGGCTGTCGTTCTCCAGATACACGTCCGGCCCGTAAATTGCGCGGTACTGCGCTTTGAGCGCGTTCAGCACATCCGCGTAGCTCGGCGCGTGAATGCCCGTGGCATCAATCGTGACGGAAAGGGTCATCAGACATATTCACCATTGTCGGGCCATAGATCGTGTCGATGTCCGCCTGAATCGACAATGCGCGCGTGTTCGGGTCAAAGGTGCGTACATAGCGGTTGATGCGCGTGACGCCTTCCGTCCCCAGAATCCGCTCCCGAATCGTCCAGTCGACCGCCTCCCGCGCGGACTGGCCGAGCACGCGCGACGCCCACGGCGTCCCGTCCGATGTATCCAAAAACCATTCGCCGAACCGCAACGCCAGACGGGTTTTGACCGCCTGCGCAACGGCTTCCGGCGTATCCTGTTCAAAGTCACTCAAACCACGTCCGAAGGCATAATCACCCGCGGCGTCGAGTCGTCGATAACGCATTCAATGTTTTCCTTAAGCCACGGGGCCGGACGTTCCGCCGCCCGGTTCAACGCCGCTGTGCGTATGCGTGTCATCGATTCGTTTGCCGTTCACGCTGACCTGCCCGTTCTGAATCTCAAGATTTCCATTGATCACCGCCGTTGCACGCTCACCACCGCGGCCAGAAAGTCCAGACAGATAGGTCAACAGCGCATGCACGCACACTTGCCCCAGAAAGTCCGCCGTCGGCGCATCCACTTCCAGGCCACCCGGCGCGGCCATCTTGATCTTTTGCGTTGCAGGGTTCAGTTCAATATAAGTCGCGCCATCGTCACTGCGTAACTGAACGGCCTGCGTGTGTATGCCCTTGATCTTTGTCTGTTGCGAGAACGGCCCGATGAACGCAAAGCCATCCGACAAATCATGCCGGCGCGGTTCCATCGGTCGTTGAACGCCGCCCGATTGCCACCAGCCATCGATGCAGCGGGACGCGAACACCACCACGCACTCATCGCCTTTTTGAACCGGAAAGGTCAGCGTGCAGCCGCCGCCGCGCGGAAAGAACACCGGTACATCGCCGAGCAGCGGCAGCTCCACCGCTTCCGTGCGAACCGTGGCCGTTTCACGATCCAGCCGGCGCACGACGCCCTGAATCGCGGGCCGCACGGTGACGGTCAGCGCGTGCGCGTCGAATGACTGCACAATACCGGGCAGCGCCGTCCAGACGTTGATCAGTGCGCCATGAATCGCAGCGCGCAGCGCTTCCTGCGC
>NZ_CAFB01000007.1 GCF_000227585.1 Candidatus Glomeribacter gigasporarum BEG34
AGTTTCGAGAACCAGCGCTATCGCGCCAGCGGTCTTAACCTGGTGGTGGCCGCCATCATCTTGTGGAACACGGTCTATCTGGGGCGGGCGACGCAAGCACTACGCGACGCCAAGCAGTCCGTCGACAGGAAGCTGTTGCCGCACCTGTCGCCCCTGGGATGGGAGCACATCAATCTGACCGGCGATTACATCTGGCGGCAGCACAAGCTGGTCGAGCAGGGCAAGTTTAGGCCGCTACGGATGCTCAGCGAGGCTTAGCGTACGATTTTTTCCGTTCGTGAGCTGACCCCTACATGCGAGTATCGAAAGCGGACGGCTCTCAGACCACCGACTTACAGTGCGACACGCTGCTCGCTGCCGGCGTTGATCCGGCGCATCTCTACGAAGATCAGGCATCTGGCAAACGAGAGGACCGTCCCGGCTTGGCAGCCTGCCTGAAGGCATTGCGGCCCGGGGATACGTTGGTGGTGTGGAAACTGGATCGGCTCGGGCGCGATCTGCGGCATCTGATCAACACCGTACACGATCTGACCGGGCGTGGCATCGGCCTCAAGGTGCTGACCGGACACGGCGCAGCGATCGACACGACGACTGCTGCCGGCAAGCTGGTTTTCGGCATTTTTGCCGCTCTCGCTGAGTTCGAGCGTGAATTGATTACGGCGCGCACGATAGCAGGCTTGGCTTCGGCGCGAGCACGTGGCAGAAAAGGCGGACGGCCGTTCAAGATGACGGCCGCCAAATTGAGACTCGCTATGGCGGCAATGGGGCAGCCCAAAACCAAGGTCGGCGATCTGTGTGACGAACTCGGCATCACCCGGCAAACGCTGTACCGTCACGTCTCGCCAAAGGGCGAGCTGCGTTCGGATGGCATGAAGTTGCTTTCACGCGCCTGACCATGGCTTGGAGGCGAATAATTCACAACAGCCAGAAGCGACCCGTTAGTCAAGCCCCACGAAAGCGGCGATCCTCAGTTACTTCGTGAGCCATTCCGCGTAGGCGTTCACGTCAATCATAGGAACCGTACCGCTGAACTGCAGCATCGAGATCAGCTTGAAGAGAAATGCCGTCGCAGGTTTTCCTTCTTTGGTGAACTCGTAAGTGCAGCGTGCAGGCTCCCAGACAAAATGCCCGTGCGCTGCGACGCATCCCAGATCCAGTCGGTCGTCATCAACAGCATCGTTACCGAGCGCCCTCCGGAGCGGATCACCGCCGCATGGAGTCCAGTCACTCTCTAACGTCAGGATGCCGCCCAAAATGGGGCTCAAGGGCTTCGCCGGATAGGTTCCCTTCGCATAGGGTATGGGGAGGCTGGTCCGGTGCAGCTTGCGCACCGTGGCCACCTTCTTTCGCGCATAGGCTACGTGCTCTGCG
>NZ_CAFB01000006.1 GCF_000227585.1 Candidatus Glomeribacter gigasporarum BEG34
CTTTACGGAATGGATGACCGATAAAGCCATAATCCGTCAGAATCCGGCGTAAATCGGGATGGCCATCAAACACGATGCCGAATAAATCAAATGCTTCGCGCTCGTACCAGTTGGCGGAATGCCAGATTTCAGTCAAGGAAGGCAACACGGGCATCGCATTATCCGGCGCAAAGGTTCTAATGCGCACGCGCGCGTTATGCTGAATCGACAATAGATGAATCACGACTGCAAAGCGAGGCGAATCTGTCGAATCCTCATCCCTATCGTCTTCACGATTACCATAGGCTGAGTAGTCCACACCACATAGATCAATCAGTTGCTCAAAGCGCAGCGATGCGTCGTCACGCAATATTTGCGCGATTTCAATCAGCTTGTCCGATTGGATGGTGAGTGTGATTTCTCCTAGATCATCCGTCATGCCTTGTAAACGGTCGCTTAACTTTGCGGAGAGACGCGCTTTAAGATTTTTCAGGCGAATATTTGTCATTGAGAAACGGCAGCCGAGACTACGGCCGGGCAATCGTATTTTTCCGCCTGATTTTGGCCTGTAGCTGAAGAATGCCGTACACCAGCGCCTCAGCCGTTGGCGGACATCCAGGCACGTAGACATCGACAGGCACAATGCGGTCGCAGCCGCGCACAACCGAATAGGAATAATGATAATAACCGCCGCCATTCGCGCACGAGCCCATTGAAATCACCCAGCGCGGCTCGGCCATCTGATCATAGACTCTGCGCAGTGCAGGCGCCATTTTGTTGCACAGTGTACCGGCGACGATCATCACGTCAGACTGCCGCGGACTCGGACGGAAGACAACCCCGAAACGGTCCAGATCGTAGCGGGAAGCGCCGGCATGCATCATTTCGACCGCGCAACACGCCAAACCAAAGGTCATCGGCCATAATGAGCCAGTGCGCGTCCAGTTGATCAATCGATCCGCTGTGGTCGTGATAAAACCTTGCTTTAATATACCTTCGACATCCATTGTTCTACTGCCGCGTTTGAAAACTGCGCTATACCCAATCTAAACCGCCTCTTTTCCAAATGTACGCAAAACCGAGAATCAGCTCAAATAGAAAAAACATCATCGCAAAAAAACCAGGCCAGCCAATATCGCGTAACGCAGCGCCCCACGGGAAAAGAAAGGCCGTTTCCAGATCGAAAATAATAAAGAGAATGGCAACCAGATAATATCGTACGTCGAATTTCATTCGCGCATTTTCAAACGCGTCAAATCCGCATTCATACGGCGCATTTTTTGCCTGATCGGGCCGGTTCGGCCCCAATAATTTGCCAATGCTGAGAAAGGCAATGCCGAATCCCGCGCCGGCCAGGATAAAAAATAGGATGGGAAGGTAGGCGGAAAGATTCAAGACACGCTCGGAATGTTTTAAATATGATAGGGCTATTCATTTTAAGAATTCCGGGAGAGTGTTG
>NZ_CAFB01000005.1 GCF_000227585.1 Candidatus Glomeribacter gigasporarum BEG34
CGCGCGCCGCTGATTTTCGCGGCGGCATTGAAATCCAGCCCAAGCGGCGCGCCAATTTCGACGTGATCTTTCACCGCAAAATCAAAATGACGCGGCGCGCTCCAACGGCTGATTTCAACATTATCCGTGTCATCCCGGCCGGATGACACGCTTTCATGCGGCAAGTTAGGAAGCTCAAGCAGAAAATCAGACAGCCGCGCCTGGAGCGCGTCAAGCTGCGCAATACGCGCATGCAGTTGCGCGCCGCTTTCATTCGCTTCGTCTAATGCAGGGGCGGCTTCCTTTCCTTTACGCTTTAACTCCCCGATTTGCCTGGAAAGCTGGTTACGGCGCGCCTGCAGCGCTTCGGTTTCGCTTTGCAGCGTCTTGCGTTCTATTTCCAACCGCATAAACCCAGCGGCATCAAACCGGTATCCGCGGCTGCTCAGGCGATGCGCGATCATGTCTGGGTCTCTGCGAAGCAACTGAATATCAAGCATGAAGATTTGGATGAAGAAATGTTTGAGAGAATCGTTCAAGATATAATTTTCGAGGCGCTTAACATTTTCGGGGCGTAGCGCAGCCTGGTAGCGTACCTGCATGGGGTGCAGGTGGTCGGAGGTTCAAATCCTCTCGCCCCGACCAATAAAATCAAGGGGTTACGGCATTCTAACCTAGAGCGTTCTAATAAGAATATTAGAACGTTGTTCTAATATTTCCTCATCTGTATTCACTTAAGAGGAAGGCTGAGACATACATCGGAAACGGGTATCTCGCGCTGTTTAATGTAGTGACGAGTTGTTTGGGTATCGGTATGCGCCGCTCCGACCCTCAGTTGTTCAATGCTGTAGCCGAGGCGCTTGGCATCCGTCAGTGCTTTGGCGCGGATGTCCTTGAGCGTGACATCTTCTATCCCCGCGCGCGCACAGGCGCGTCTCCATGCGCTGCTCATCCCATGTGAGGTGTAAGGGCAGCCATTCCGTGTATGAATCACATACAGACTTTTAATCGGGCCGAGCTGACGGGCACGCTCTAATACTTGCTGAAGCGCTGCGGTGATGGGGATGCGCACTTTTGCACCGCTCGATGCCTCTGTTTTGGTCGGCTTGAAGTAAATACCGTCCGCCTCTATTTGATCCCAACGCAATAACCGAACTTCCGTAGTGCGCTGATAAAGCAGATAGCACAGATCGATATAACACTGCACCATTGCACCGCTAGAAGTGGGGCGGCCGTCCGCACCGATCAGTAAAGCATCCCGAATGCGGTGATACTCTGCATCGGTGATATAGCGGTCACGCGCTTTAGGGTCGGGTAAGAGGTGACAGGTCGCCCTGCACCCCTCCCCTAAGAACCGGACTTGACAGTTTCCCATCATCCGGCTCAAGCCTTCGAGCTGTTTGCATACTGTTATGGCCGAGCATGAATCTGTTGATGGCAGACTTTGTGCAACCAGACAAGGTTATCATCCGTAT
>NZ_CAFB01000004.1 GCF_000227585.1 Candidatus Glomeribacter gigasporarum BEG34
ATGGCCCGATCCAGATTTGGCGCGATTTGCCTGTCCAGGGATTGGCCATTCTGGAGAATGCCAGAGAGCAGGGCATTAAAGTGCGCTCCGTCCGCTTTGCCAAAGCCAGGGGCATTCTGCATGCACCGGCTGATTTCAGCCGCTTCCCCGCCTGCAAGCAGCCATTGATACACCGCTTGCAGCGCAAATGCTCTTGCGCGGCGGCGCGCCTGTTTGATCTGCATGGATTGTCCTGTTTATTCCGGAAAGCTCAAAAATACCTTAACCCAAGCGCCGCCTTCACTTCTGCAATCGTTTGGGCGGCCGTTTCTCGCGCCTGGGCAGTCCCTTCCTGCAGCAACTGGAGCACATCGCCGCGCGCCTTCTCGAATTGCTGGCGGCGCGTCCGGATTGGCGCCAGCGCCTCCTGCAGACAAGCCTCCAAACGGGCTTTGACGATGGAATCCGCCAGTCCGCCGCGTACATATTGAGCCTTCAATTCGGCCAATCCAGCGACATCAGGGTCAAAAGCGTCTAAATAAATAAACGCGACATTGCCTTCCAGATGTCCAGGGTCTTCGATCCGCAAATGTAAAGGATCGGTATAGATTTGCTTCACGGCAGCGCGAATCTCATCCGGACTTGCATGCAGATGAATCATATTCCTCAGCGACTTGCTCATCTTCGCTTTGCCGTCAATGCCCGGCAAACGGCCCATTTCAGGCACCAGCGCTTTCGCTTCGACCAGAATGTCCCGTCCTGTGATCCGGTTAAACCGGCGCACAATTTCATTACTTTGCTCGATCATCGGAATCTGGTCTTCCCCGACCGGCACCAAGCTGGCTTTGAATGCGGTGATATCTGCGGCCTGGCTGGCTGGATAAGTCAAAAATCCCGCCGGGATATCGCGCTCAAAGCCGCGCTGGCGGATTTCTTCCTTGACAGTTGGATTGCGCTCCAAACGCGCAACGCTGACCAGATTCAGATAATAAAAAGCCAGCTCGGCGAGTTCCGGCACCTGCGACTGGATAAATATCGTAGACTTCTTGGGATCGATGCCGACGGCCAGATAATCAAGCGCCATTTCAATGACATTAAGGTTCACTTTGCGGGTATCGTCCATGTTGTCGGTGAGCGCCTGAGCGTCGGCAATCATGATGTATTGCCGGCATGTGTCCTGGTATCTCACGCGGTTGCGCAAACTGCCGACGAAATGACCGAGATGCAACGGACCGGTTGGCCGGTCTCCGGTCAAAATCACCGGGGCAGCGCCGCAGGAGGTGATTGCGGCACTCATGCAAAACCTCTCTAAAATAGAAAAAGACGAATTTTGGCAGATGAAAACATTTTATCACCGCTTATGCGGCCGCTGTTTCGGCTGGAGTTGTGGACGGCGTGGCAGCGTTTGAGATGCGCTCGAAGAAAAGCTGAAGCATGATTTCCTCCTCCATTTTTAAAGCCTACGACATCCGCGGCATCGTAGGCCGAACGCTGGATGC
>NZ_CAFB01000003.1 GCF_000227585.1 Candidatus Glomeribacter gigasporarum BEG34
CGGCTGAGAATGGCAGCTTCTCGATGCGGTTAAACAACAACTGGGCTTTCATGTTGATAATAATGCCAACGTAAAGAATCGTTGTCAAACATACCAACATATGTTGGTAAGAAGTATGATGAAAGTCAGCGTCAAAAGACAAATCCACAACGAGCCGTGCCGCGCGTGAATCTCTCTCCCATACAATTCCTCATTCATCATCATTACCTGTGCTATATGTATTGGCCTCATCCAGCGACTTGACCGCTTTCAACGGTGTTGTTAGCATCTGAAAAGCAATAACGCCACGCCTTTAGTGACAGTCGACTGCGACTTTACCCTATTTTCGGCTATGAACCCTGACGTTACATTCCTTAACTGAATAGTCCTTTAAAGCAAAGGAGACAAAAAATGTTCATGAACGCCATGATGGATGCCGCAGCCATCAGCATGAATAATGCGCGAGAGAGAAAAAATGCCGATGAGTGGATGGCATATGCCCAAAAGCTTGAACGCGACGTCCGTGTTTGTGAAGGTAACGCAGAAGGCCAAAGAGCAATAAAGGATGCTGCCCTAAAAGAGTTGGCGCGGCTTGATCCAAACAATTACCTGCTGATCCAAGAAAATCGTACTCGGATTTTTGACGCTGCATATAACCCAATCATGGAAGGTCGTCGTACATCATAACCTAAGGATTATTGTTTGACTGTAGGATATTTTGTTTTAGACGACGCACCAGCTGGCACCGCAGTTCCTTTACCTCCCCCTACCCTCTGCAATAAAGAAAGCGAACGGCTGATGGAGATCGTGGATTCTGGAGACCGCGTAGCGAAGGCCAGCCTACGGTTTTTACCTTATTTGCAGTGGCGAATCCTTTGCGTTATATTTTCTAAAAAATAACCTCATATCAGTGTTGGCAAAGGACGAAAATATGTTGAATCCAACAAACATTGCCGATTCATATTGGCTCGGCGTGGCGGAAGGCGAAGCTCAGAAAGCCACTCAACTCGCTCAGGAATGGAAAACCTATGCTAAAAGCGTCGAAGCTAACCTAGCCGGCAGCGAGGCGGTAAAACAAGCTGCTTTGCAAGAATTGGCAAAGCTCGATCCGAAAAGCTATTTGCTCATTCAACAAAACCGCCAGAAAATCTTTGATGCTGCATATGACGCTATGTTAGCAGGTCAATAATCACTCATCCTTTCCGTCTCTCAGTCGGTCCTGGTCTCCCTATATTGCCACCAGAGCCATTCCCTGCAGATCCTCTATCTTTCCCGAATACGCGTGACGCATGGCTGCCGGCATGCGATACGGCCTGTCCATGATGCGCTTTAGTCTTGTCGTCCATATCGGTTCCGATACGACTGCTCATTGATCCGCCGATCCAGGTCAAGACTTGATCGGGCACGACATTAATTAGACCAAAGCAGGTGTTGCACAGCGTCAGGCACATGCCGACGTACAGCACGATAAAGCACAGAATGCTGACGATGCCGGTGATT
>NZ_CAFB01000002.1 GCF_000227585.1 Candidatus Glomeribacter gigasporarum BEG34
GCACATTCGAATAGCCCCATACTCAATTCACGGGCAGCGCATAAGTCAGTGAGATCAGCATCCACTAGCGGAAAACGGCCCTTGATCGCCGTATATATTGGATAAAGTCAATACACGGCACAGCGACTCCAACCATCGAACATACGGCCGGTATTTTTCTTTTCGGGGCTATAGCTGGCGGTATGTTCTGCCGCCTCTCATTTGAGACCAGCTCGTACCCATGAGCGCGAGCGGTAGCAATAATGAGTAGATCATTCTCGCCTACGCCCCCTGACTTATACTGGTCATCTACGATTCCGAGTAGCGTCTTAATACGCATCGCATCCTGCACAATCACATTCGTTACGCTTAATTGCTCTAAATTTTCCTTCACCAGCCATTTGCTGCAGTCAGTATCCTTTGCATAAACCTCCGCATACGCTACCGCAGGCATCCTCAGTCTTCTTGCCTGAATCTCGACCGCTCTCCATGTCCATTATCCAGGAAATTGATCGATGGGATAATGATCCCAAGCATGGATCATGGAAGAGGCATCAAACACCTGCATAGTAGCGTTCCAGTTGATGCAGGTCATTGATCTTCAAACCATCCAAATAATGGCTCGCTTTTGCCAGGGTGATATATTGGCCATGAAGCGCATCCAATACGGTGCGCGCAAATGTGTTGCCGAAAATGTGCGAGGGTTCTCTGTGGCGGTACTTCCGGCTGCCCCCCTTTTGTTCAGAAATAGTCTGGGTAGACCGCCATGCTCGGTAAGCGGCATATTGCGCTTGGGGTAATCGGTCTGTGTCAAGCAATCGCCGCAATATGACTTCGGTGCTCACTCCCCATGTTTTCCGAAGCGCCTTTAACCACTCATCGAACTCGGAGATCTGCCGTGGACGCTCTCCATCTTTCACCTGGACGAGAAACGTTTCAGGCACAAGCAGATGTCCAGCGAATGCGTTCGCGTCCCTTTCGTCACCTTGATGAGACTGCATATCGTTCTCATCGTCAATCGAGCTGCTCCGATGTAACAGCAAATGCCCCAGCTCGTGCATGAGGGTGAAGGATTGCTGGGATTCCGAATCCTGCTTTCTGACCACGATGACGGGGCAATCACGGTCATACAGGCTAAAGCCCAGAATCAGGCTCTTTTTGGCAATCTGCCATTTGCCGTTGTATCCATTGCTACGGAATACCAGTACACCGCGCGCTTCTACCGCTGCCCTATAACTATCAAATGTATTGTTCTGCGCAAGCCCCAGCCATTGGCGGGCAATATGGGCTGCTTTGGAAGGGTGATCGCGCGGCAGCTCTGGCGCTTTAAATCGAGGTAAATCTACGTTGTCCAAATCTTCGCGAAGGCTTAGATATATTTCGCGCTGTCTCTCAACACGCTCGATCAGCAGCTTCAGCTTGCCCGTGAGTTCAGGTTTTTGATTTGCCAAGGTACGGAAAGCGGGGGTATGGACCTGGGTTGCGTCGACTGGCCCTGGCTCCAGAAAGAAAAGCACGCCTCGGCCAAAGAAACTTGCGATCTTG
>NZ_CAFB01000001.1 GCF_000227585.1 Candidatus Glomeribacter gigasporarum BEG34
CAAGTGGATGTGCTCCCAGCCTAGCGGCGACAGATACTGCAGCAGCGTGTCATCGACGATCTGGGCTTGACTGCGCAAGGCGTGGGCGGCCCGCTCCAGATAGACCGTGTTCCACAGCACGATGGCTGCCGTCACTAGGTTGAGGCCGCTCGCTCGGTAGCGCTGCTGCTCAAAGCGGCGGTCTCGGATTTCGCCAAGGCGGTTGAAGAACACGGCACGGGCTAGCGCGTTGCGGGCTTCACCCTTATTCAGTCCGACATGCACGCGGCGGCGCAGCTCAACACTTTGCAGCCAGTCCAGGATAAACAGTGTGCGCTCGATGCGGCCCAGCGCCCGTAAGGCGAGCGCCAGGCCGTTCTGGCGCGGGTAGCTGCCAAGCTTGCGCAGCATCAGAGAGACTGTCACCGTGCCTTGTTTAATCGACGTAGCCAAGCGCAGGATCTCGTCCCAATGGGCGCGAATGGCCTTGATGTTCAACCGGTCGTTGCTGATCAACGGCTTGGTACATCATAAGCGGCATCGCCCTTCGGGATGTAGAGCTTGGTATCGCCCAGGTCGCGGATGCGCGGCGCAAAGCGGAAGCCCAGCAGGTGCATCAACGCGAAGACGTGATCAGTGAAGCCTGCCGTGTCGGTGTAGTGCTCTTCGATACGCAGGTCGGATTCGTGGTATAGCAGACCGTCGAGCACGTAGGTCGAATCGCGCACGCCGACGTTGACCACCTTGGTATGAAACGGCGCATACTGGTCGGAGATGTAGGTGTAGAACATCCGCCCTGGGTGACTGCCCTATTTCGGATTGATGTGACCTGTGCTCTCGGCCTTGCTGCCGGTTCGGAAATTCTGGCCATCCGACGATGACGTGGTTCCGTCGCCCCAATGCTCGGCAAATGGATATCGGAACTGGGCATTGACAAGCTCGGCCAGCGCTGTCGAGTAGGTCTCATCTCGGATGTGCCAGGCTTGCAGCCAGGCGAGCTTGGCATAGGTCGTGCCGGGGCATGACTCGGCCATTTTGGTCAGGCCCAGGTTGATCGCGTCGGCCAGGATGGTGGTCAGCAGCAGGTTCTTGTCCTTGGCCAAGTCGCCCGATTTCAGGTGAGTAAAGTGCCGGGTGAATCCCGTCCACTCGTCTACCTCCAGCAGCAGTTCGGTGATCTTGACGTGCGGCAGGATCATCGCCGTCTGGTCAATCACGGCCTGCGCAGTGTCGGGCACCCTCGCATCGAGCGGCATGATCTTCAAGCCCGACTCGGTGATGATGGCGTCCGGCAGGTCGTTGGCCAGCGCCATGCGGTTGACGGTGGCGAGCGGCGTTTCCAGCAGCGTCAGTCGGTCGTGCAGGTACGGGTCGCAATCGGTGGCCACGATCAGCTGCAATTCGCTGGTTTGCTTGAGGCTGGCGAACTTCTCGGGCGGTACCAGATAGTCCTCGAAGTCCTTGAACTGACGTGATCCCTGCACCCAGATGTCGCCAGAGCGCAGCGCGTTCTTCAGCTCCGACAGCGCACACAGCTCGTAATAGCGCCGGTCGATGCCGG